>NZ_CP116967.1:2709028-3323704 GCF_032050975.1 Candidatus Nitrospira allomarina
CACCACAGCAGGGGGTAAAGTTCCGTTTTTCAGCAATTGTTGCGGGCCATACAAATCACTCAAAATATGGTTGAGGAGACGGGCCCGTTGAATCAAGCCTGCTTCAAGATGTTGCCACTCCTCCTGGCTGATTAACAGTGGGAATAAGTCAAGCTGCCAGGGTCTGTCCCGTTGTCGTTCACTTTGACTGGCAAGATAGGTCATGCCGTCATCTTTCAACATTCGTGCGGCGGTTTCGTGAGCCAGGCGGCGTTGGGTAGCATCCAGGCTCTCGAATTGTTTCAACAGATTTTGCCAATGCGGACGAACAGAACCGTCAGAAGCCACGAGTTCATCAAAGGTATCCTGTTGAGGCGGGTACATCGTGGTGGGTTGGAAATGGGAGTCCGCAGGTTCGGAAGAATGAAAGGACGCCATGGAGTGTATCAGGATATTTCTCGTTGAGGGATGGTCAAATTTACCTTACCGTTTCCTGGATACCCTGTCCACTGCAGGTGATTATCCAGGCCATCGGAGGTCCAGCGTGCAAGGAAATTCCGGGCGGGAGGTATCTCGTGGTTCGGTATAGGGTCCCGCAGTATGACCAAAGGAATGAAACCTGGCCAACCGGCGGCTTTCGGCTTCATAGGCGTTGACCGGGAAATGTTCAAAATTACGTCCGCCCGGGTGGGCCACATGGTAGGTACATCCGGCAACCGCCCGCCCGGCCCATTGATCATAAATGTCAAAAGTCAGCGGGGCGTCAATTCCGATCTTCGGATGTAAACAGTTGGGAGGCTGCCAGGCTCGATATCGCACGCCGCCGACCGCCTCTCCTTGTCGTCCCGTTGGTATCATGGGCACCCGTTTGCCATTGCAGGCAATAATATACCGGTTTTCAGTTAAGCCGGACAGCTTGATCTGTAGGCGTTCGACCGAGGAATCCACATACCGTACGGTGCCGCCAGGTGCCCCTTGCTCTCCCATGACATGCCAGGGTTCCAGAGCCTGTCGAACTTCCATCACCAGACTGCCATAGTTGATGGAACCGAAGTGAGGAAAACGGAACTCCAGGTGAGGTGCGAACCAGTCGTCTTGCAGTTCGTACCCGGCGCGATTCATTTCCTGGATAACTTCATGGAGATCCTGAGCGAGAAAGTGAGGCAGCATAAAACGATCATGAAGTTGGGTTCCCCATCGTACGAGGTTGCCCTGGTCCGGAGTTTTCCAGAAACGCGCAACGAGGGCCAGGAGCAGAACCTGTTGAGCCAGGCTCATGCGTTCGTGGGGCGGCATTTCGAAGGCACGGAATTCCACCAGTCCAAGTCGACCGGTCGGGCCATCCGGGGAATAGAGTTTGTCGATACAAATCTCCGTGCGATGCGTATTCCCCGTGACATCAATGAGCAAATTTCGAAAGATCCGATCGACCAACCATGGCGGTGGTGGCGCCCCGACGTCGGGAGCGGGGACTTGGGCAAATCCCAGTTCCAGTTCGTACAAGGAATCATGACGGGCTTCATCAATGCGGGGAGCCTGACTGGTCGGGCCGATGAAGAGACCGGAAAAGACATAGGAGAGGGAAGGATGCCGTTGCCAGTAAGCGATCATGCTGCGCAGGAGATCGGGCCGACGCAGAAAAGGACTGTCAGCAGGAGTGTTGCCTCCCATGACCACATGATTGCCTCCCCCGGTTCCCGTGTGTCGTCCATCCAACATGAACTTTTCCGTGCCTAATCGGCAGAGCCTCGCTTCTTCATAGATGGCCGTGGTAATCGCGACCATGTCCGCCCAATTTTTCGCGGGGTGGATATTCACCTCGAGCACTCCAGGATCAGGAGTAATTTTCAAAACGTTGATGCGGGGGTCATAGGGGGGCGTGTAGCCTTCCAAGTGAATTGGCTGGTTTAATTCCGCAGCGGTGTCTTTAATGACGGCAACCAGATCAAGATAATCTTCAGCCGATTCCAGAGGCGGCATGAACACGCAGAGTTGCCCATTACGAGGTTCCACCGTGAGAGATGCGCGAACCACACCTCCTGCGCCGATCCCGCTCTGCTGTCCCATGATCATTTGAGCCGGATCATGGTGCTCCCCTTCTCCCCGTAGCTTTTGAAGCCGGCGTTCCTGAAGGGAGGATTCCCGGATCGGATCCGGCAAGGGTCCACGGATGTCAAATGGGTCAGTCGGGATGATATAGGGGTAGTCTTTGGGATCAATAACCGGTAATGACGGGAGGGGCAATCGAAAGCCGATTGGCGAGTCACCGGGGACCAAAAACAAGTGCTGACTGCGTGTGGTCCATGCGGCGGTGACCCAGCGACGAGGTCCGTCCTTGGCATTCCACCGTTGCAATGGCAGGACATACCCTGCCGGTTTGCCTAGACCGCGTTCATACACTTTCGCGAGCCGGGCACGAGCCATGGGGTCGTCGAGATTATTGGTGGCCGGTTCGAGATTTTCCGGCAGCTTTCGTTCCTGACCGATGAAATGCCAGGGATCTTCATAGACGGGTTGAATGGTTTTGGTGCCTACTTCTACCCGTTTGGCGATTCCCTGAATAAAGTGGTTGGCATCATCAGCGGAAATGTTTGAGACGTGATTTTCCTCGGCAAAGAACTGGTCCTCCTGCCAGATCGGTTTTCCATCCTGCCGCCAATAGAGGCTAAAGGCCCACCGTGGCAACGGTTCGCCGGGATACCATTTTCCTTGGCCAAAGTGCAGAAGACCTCCCGGGGCGAAACGCTCCCGTAAGCGTTTGATGAGATTCGCCGCCAATGGTCGCTTCGTATCACCGACAGCTTCGGTATTCCATTCAGGAGCATCGGGATGATCGATGGAGATAAAGGTGGGTTCTCCTCCGATTGTGAGCCGGACATCGTTGGCTGCCAATTCCTGATCCAGTCGTTGTCCAAATTGATCAATCGCCTGCCATTGTTCCTCTGTGTATGGCTTGGTAACCCGTGGCGTTTCAACAATACGGGTGACCGACATTTCATGAGAGAATGTCGTCTCACAAATCTCCATCGCTCCACTAATCGGCGCAGCGGTCAGAGGATGAGGTGTGCAGGCCAGGGGGATATGCCCCTCTCCAGCCAGCAGGCCGGACGTGGCGTCCAATCCCACCCACCCGGCCCCCGGCAGATAGGCCTCCACCCAGGCGTGAAGGTCTGTAAAGTCCCGATCGGTACCAGACGGACCATCCAACGATTTCACGTCGGCGACAAGTTGAATCAAATAGCCGGAGACGAATCGACTGGCAATACCCAGGTGGCGAAGGATCTGCACGAGGAGCCAACCGGTGTCCCGGCACGATCCACGTCCCAGTTCCAGTGTTTCATCAGGGGTTTGCACGCCGGGTTCCATGCGGACGACATAGTCGATTTGAGACTTCAGTTGCTGATTGAGACCCATTAAAAAGGGAACGGTAGGATCATCGTGTGGCGCGGTGAACTGTCGCAGCCATTCTTGCAGTCGCGGGCCTGGTGATTCCATGGCCAAATACGGCAGCAGGTCCTCTTTGACCAGGGGATCATAGTTGAAGGGAAGTGTCTCGGCGTCCGGCTCCAGAAAAAAATCAAAGGGGTTATAGACGATCATGTCGGCTACAAGGTCGACTTCCACATGAAATTCCTGAACCTTTTCAGGATAAATAATTCGTGCCAGATAGTTGCCGTGGGGATCCTGTTGCCAGTTCAGGAAATAACCGTTGGGCTCAATCTTAAGTGCGTAACTCAGAATGGGCGTCCGGCTATGGGGAGCGGGCCGCAACCGGATGACGTGAGGCCCCATCTGAACCCGGCGATCGTAGTGATAATGCGTTTGGTGATTGAGTGCGACGTGAAGTGCCATGAACAATCAATAGCCCATGAAATGCCTGTCTTGGTGAAAGAAAAGCGGAAAAATGAAATGACCATCTTCACATGACGGATCAACGGATCTTAGCACTCTCCTGTATTCTTTGCACCATTCTCTTTCACCTGAACCATTTCCAAAAAGATCCAATCATCGCGTCAGGACAAGCTTTGTATGGTCCGTGTTCTCTTGTTGAAATTGCTATTGTGTCGGTCGCCTATGCTACACTCTACACCGTCATTTTCGGTGAGATCGTCTTATGGCCCAGAGGCCACTGATTAAAGGATAGGGTTGTGAAATCGTTATTTGACCGCTATCAAATGAAGCCGGGATTCGATGAAATGTTCGAGTCGACCGGCGTTCCACGCCGTCATTACCGGCGTCTCGTCGAACGACTACGGAATTTCTCTTCGAAGGATCTGGAATTGAAGCGGCGTCAGGCCGATCAGGCGTTTTTGCGGCAGGGGATTACCTTTACCGTCTATGGCGATCTTCAGCAAACGGAGAAGATTTTTCCATTTGATTTGATGCCACGAATCATCCCGGATCTCGAATGGCGGGTTCTTGAAGAGGGGATCCGCCAGCGCGTCATGGCCCTGAATATGTTTTTAGTGGACTTGTATGGCGAGCAACGGATCCTTAACGATCACGTGGTGCCTCGTGAGCTCATAGAAAGTTCCGAGCATTTCCAGAAAGATTTAGTGGGCTTTTGTCCTCCCAAAGAGGTCTTCATCCATGTCTCGGGAGTTGATTTGGTCCGGAACCATGAAGGCCAATACTATGTCCTGGAGGATAATCTCCGGACACCATCAGGCGTGTCGTACGTTCTGGAAAACCGACTGGTCATGAAGCAACTGTTTCCCAACCTGTTTGCCGACATGCAAGTCCGGCCTGTCGATCAATATCCGACGCAACTCCTGGAGAATCTCAAGTGGCTGGCTCCCCTCAGTAAAGAAAATCCGACCGTCGTCCTCCTGACTCCGGGTGTGTTTAACTCCGCCTACTTTGAACATTGCTTTTTATCCTTACAAATGGGGATTCAAATGGTGGAAGGCCGCGATCTGGTGGTGGAATCGGATGATAAGGTCTATATGAAGACGACCCAAGGTCTCCAACAGGTGGATGTGATTTATCGCCGGGTGGATGATACCTTCCTCGATCCTGAAGTGTTTCGCAAGGATTCCGTGTTAGGCGTTCCCGGTCTGGTCCGGGCCTATCGAGCAGGGAATGTGGGCCTGGCCAATGGCATCGGGAACGGGATCGCCGATGATAAAGCGGTCTATACCTTTGTGCCGAAAATGATCGACTACTATTTAAGCGAGAAACCCATTCTGCAAAATGTCCCCACGTATTTGTGCGGAAACCCGGAAGATCGGAAGTATGTATTGGAACACCTGGAATCATTGGTTGTGAAAGCCGTGGCGGAATCCGGCGGATATGGAATGTTGATGGGACCCAGCTCGACCAAGGCCGAACAGGAGGAATTTCGGAAGAAAATAGAAACGGATCCGCGAAGCTACATTGCCCAGCCGGTGGTGACACTCTCGCATCATCCGTGTGTCGTGGATGGAGAAGAGAATATGCGATTGGTCGGGAGGCATGTCGATCTTCGGCCCTTCGTGCTCTGGGGGGAAGAGATTTCCTTGTCGTTGGGAGGCCTGACCCGTGTCGCTTTAAAGGAAGGCTCCCTGGTCGTGAATTCTTCGCAGGGCGGGGGAAGCAAGGATACCTGGGTGCTCTATGGAGATGAATGAGCCATGTTAAGCCGGACGGCAGAATCGTTTTTCTGGATCGGGCGCTCGGTGGAGCGGGCCGAATACACGGCCAGGTTCGTGGATGTGCATTTTCATTTGCTGACGGAGATTGCGACCCAGGAAGACCAGGCCAATATTTGGACTCGATATTTGGAAGACACCGGTGAACTGGAAGCCTATACCAAAATTTTTGGGGAAGTTCAGACCAGGCCGGTTATGGAATTTGTCACGCTTTGCCGGGACAATCCGAATTCGCTGACAAATCTTATTGCGGCCGCCAGAAACAGCGCCCGCGGGATTCAGGATCAGTTGTCCAGCGAAGTCTGGCATTTTATGAATGATTTTTATCTCAGCCTCAAGGGAAAGACCGAACTTGATCTATGGTCGGATACCCACGATTTGCTCAGGTATGTGCGGAATACCTGCTACACGTTGGACGGGGTTGTCGGGAGCACGATGGTCCACGATGAAGGATGGAACTTTTACCGGTTGGGACTGAATATCGAACGGGGTGGACGGACCGCTCGACTCATTGATATTCCTGTCCTCAGTGATCCCACGACGGAACCCAGGAGAATTTCCGAATATCATCAGTGTTTAGCCGCGTTGAAATCGGCCAGTGCCTTCGAGGCCTATCGGAAATTTTATTCCACACAATTGGTGCCGAAACGAATCGTTGAATTTCTCCTTTTTCATGGTAAATTCCCTCGATCGGTCCGGTATACGACGGCGCAAATCAGTAAAGTCGTGGAACGGCTGGCGGGAAGCAGTCGAAGGGCTGAAACTCGTCAGGCGATCAGATTAAGTGGGGCCTTGGCGGCGGATCTGGAATTCGGCAGTCTGCAAGAGGTCTATTCCACAGGCTTATCGCATTTTCTAACCCAGGTGCTTGAGCATTTTGACCAGCTTTCGAACCTGATCGCCCTGGCATTTTTCCGCACGAGTGGCTATTCCACCGCTTCTCAATCCCAAACTCAATCTCAAACCGTGTAAAAGCGGTTTCCCTTGGGGAGGGGACCTCGAATCTCCCTTGAGTTCCCGATAGCCTCTTCTGTTCTCTGTTGTAGTCCAGGTCGAACTGGGGTAAGCTTTCTCCGTTTCCTTTACAAAGCCTTGCCACTCTCATACATAGGTGAATAGCGAATCATTGGTATTCGTGTTGTTCCCCCAGAATCTCACCATACCATGTCTGATTTATCTGTCCTGTTGGTGATTCCTCCTCTGACTCAACTCAATACGCCATATCCGTCCACGGCCTATTTGACGGGGTTTTTGCGGTCACAAGGGTATCGCACGCATCAGGCTGATGTGGGCATTGAAATGGTGTTGGCCCTCTTCTCGCGTGGTGGCCTGAGCCGGGTTTTTGCCGAACTCCGGAAGGCTTCCATTGACGAACTGCCTGGTGAGGCGCGGCAAATGCTGAGTCTGGAGCGGGCGTATGTCGAGACGATTAATCCGGTGATTAGCTTTTTGCAGGGTCGAAATCCCACCTTGGCTTCGCGCATTTGTCAGGGCACCTTCCTTCCCCAAGGTCCACGCTTTTCCTTAGGAAGTTCAGAAAATCAAGATGGGAAACATCGTGCATACCATCAAGCCGACCAGGCCAAGCATCTGGCAACCTTGTATCTTGAAGATCTTGCCGACCTGGTTCAGGCCACCATTACCCCCCACTTTGCGTTGAGCCGCTATGCCGAATCCATTGCCATGCAGGCGAATTCCTATGACCGTCTAGAGGAAGCCTTGGCCCAACCCCTAAGTCTCACTGACGAGTGGATGGTGGACGCGCTCTGGCGGCATGTGGACCGGCATCAGCCCGGTGTCGTCGGGTTTTCGGTGCCGTTTCCAGGCAATCTGTATGGCGCCCTTCGTATGGGTCAACAATTGCGGGTTAAAAGGCCGGAAATCAAAGTCGTGCTTGGGGGAGGATATCCCAATACGGAGTTGCGACGGATGCGGGACCCTCGATTATTTGAAGTCGTTGATTTCGTGACCCTTGATGATGGGGAGCGGCCCTTTCTCTGTCTGTTGGAATACCTGGAAGGAAAACGGAGAGAGCCCGATCTGTGCCGGACCTTTCTTCGTTCAGGTCAGAATGTGGTCTGGCAGAACGGAGCCGATGAGCCGGACGTTTCACAGGTCGAAGTGGGAACCCCGACGTACGATGGATTGCCTCTCAATCAGTATATTTCCGTGTTGGATACGCTGAATCCCATGCATCGGCTCTGGTCTGATGGACATTGGAATAAATTAACGGTGGCGCATGGGTGTTACTGGAAGCAATGTACGTTCTGCGATGTGGGGCTGGATTACATCGGCCGGTATGAAGTTTCACCGGGCGAAATGTTGGTGGATCGGATCGAAGCCCTGATCGCCGAAACGGGACGATGCGGGTTTCACTTTGTGGATGAGGCCGCTCCGCCGGCGGGATTAAAGAATCTGGCGCTATCTCTGCTCGAACGGGAGGTCACCATTTCCTGGTGGGGAAACGTCCGGTTTGAACCGGCGTTTACCCCGGACCTCTGCCGTCTGCTCGCCGCCTCCGGCTGCATTGCCTTGAGCGCCGGTTTGGAAGCGGCGTGTGATCGTCTGCTGGCCTTGGTTAAAAAAGGTATCACCGTTGATCAGACGGTTCGGGTGGTTCAGGCCTGCCGGGACGCGGAGATTCTGGTGCATGCCTATCTCATGTATGGAATTCCCAGTGAGACGATAGGGGAAACTATTGAAAGCCTCGAACGGGTTCGCCAATTATTTGCGCATGACCTCATTCAATCAGCCTTCTGGCATCGGTTTACCACCACCGCCCATAGTCCGATCGGCTTACATCCTCAAGCCTATGGCATTCACCTCATCGGACCGGCATTCGGAGGGTTCGCGGAAAATGATCTGGTTCATGGGGATGACCTGGCATCAATACCGGAATGGATCGGGGAGGGTCTGAGAGCGGCGCTTTGGCATTACAAGGAAGGGTTGGAATTGACCCGGGATGTCCGTGAATGGTTTCCGGAGCGGGTCCCGAAACCAAAGGTTAAACGCACCTGGGTCAAGCAGGTCCTGGAGAGCGAAGAGCGGGAGGATCATTCCAGGTTAGAGCGGAAATTCGTCTGGATCGGCGGGCAGCCGGATGTTGATCGAGGAAATGGCGAACAATACAAAATTATTTTGCCGAATCGAACAACAGATGAAGAAGTGAGGCTGAAGCGAGGCCAAGGGGAATGGTTTCTGAATCTGATCGAGCGTGCCGTGCCCGTGCACCAAGCCGGGGGACATCGGTATCCTATTTATAAAGAAGTTCGGGCGGGCTTTCCGTTTGGCGGACCAAAGGGGTTTGATAAGTGGTGGCAGTCCGCTTCTGCCCACAAAGCCAGAACCGTCGGCCTCCTATTGGTATAAGCTGGAAGAAGTCTCTTTGGTCATTCCCATATCTTTTCATCGGGAATTCAGCGTGTATGTTAGCGTTTGCCAGCTCTTGTTAGACGGGATTCATCTCAAGATGGCTTTCATGTCCAGAAGAGTAGGACCGGGGTTCATCCTGGGCAGGCATTTTCTTTCAGGCCTCCCGCGGGTTATAAATTATGATCTAAGCTATAAAGTCTTTATAGATTCATTTACCAAAAGGAGTAGGAGCGATGACCACAGCACAGTATCCACGCAGTCCAAAAGAACAAGTCGGCGGGCTTTGCCATCTCGGACGGTTTATTGACAAAGTCCGGATGCGGAATGCCGGGCAGATTCAAGATTACAATTATCTCACCGTTGGCTTCGATAAATATTTGTTAGATAAATTGGAAATCAAAGGAGAGGATTTTGAAAAGCGCGTGCTGCAAGGCGGGACGGACGCAGAGATTGCCGACTGGGTGAAATCTAACGGGAAAAGCCTGAGCGATGCGGAAAAAGCGGAATGGAATGACATGGTGATGACATTCGGCCCGAAAGCTCCAATGGCGCAGAAAGCCTTCGACGAGTATAAAGCCGGGCTGGCGAAAAAACGTGATGTGCCGGTAGAGTCCCTTTCCCATATCACCACGTGGTTCAGTCTCATCGAACACGACGAAGGCCGGATGTAGCCGAACAACCCCTACAGATTTTTATGCGGGCATTAGGGGCCTGATAGGTGTGGAACTCAAAAGATCTATAGCGGGATTTTTGGCGGACCGGAAATATCTTCGAAGGAGAGAATATGGCGGTGACCTTTTCCGTCGTCCTGAACGATCAGTTCCAGAGGCAGCCCTTTCGAAAGATTTGACAGTTTTTCCCATTGCTCGGAATCCCGGGGTTGGACCGCCAAGGTAGCATCCCCGGGGACGAGCTTCCATCCTGATTCAAACAACGGTCTTTCATCTGATCGTTGTTCCCAATTTAACCAGAGTGTCTGCCGGTCCTGTTCGATATATCGGACGGTGCCCCGGATACCCGTGGGCTGAGAAAAATTGGTGATCCCTTTTATAAAGGTGTCCAGGGGGTGAGGTTCAGTTTCGAGCTGTGCCTGAGCGGTGACAGCCGTCAATCCCAATCCCAGGCATGCGGCAAAGCTCAAGGGAAGAAGACCAGCAAATGGTGAGAAGCGTCGTGTCGTCATGGGTAACCTCACTGGTGAGAGGAAGAATGACATCTCCGACTATTTAATTTAATCATAAGCAGAGACGATTCACAAATACCGGAATTTTATCGTTGGCTTTTAGTTGCCATGTGAGATGGTCGCAAGAACCAGGGCATCCTAAATCTAGCACTCATGATTGCTGGGGGGATAGAATGAAGTGGTGGTCACCATCGGTCTGAAGGATGAAGAGGTGGAGAAAGGGTAAAAATAGCTTGGGACTCAGTAAATTGAGCTGGCCTTCATGAGTTTTGTTACCAGTTAGGCAGGGTAATTCTCACTGATTTAAAGGCCAAATTTGAAATTGAGATTCCTGGATTTTTGTGGAATCAACATATTGCCGGCGATGAGCAGCGGAGATTTGAAAATTTGTTTTTAATTCAAGAAGGGGAGAGTTTATAACTAAAAGTTAATTTGTGTTGCTGGATATTAGGAATTAGTACACTAAAGAATATGAATTAGGTAGCCACCCATCCGTAGGCGTGGTGGCTGGGGAAGGGGCCTTCATCCAGATAGGCCATTTTGATGTGGCTGAGATAATCCTTCGGTACTTCCTTCCGTGTGGCTTCGACATTTATGTTAAATAGTTTGGCGGCATTCAGACCAAAGACTTTGGCTTTGAGATCCTTGGTCAGGGCCGGGTAGTGGAACTTTTCCTGGAGTTCTTCTGGAATTTGAAACCGCCGGAAGGCTTCGATCTGCCATTGGGGCGTGCCATACCAAATTGAATCCGTTCCCCAGAGAAGATGATCTTCTCCGAACGCCATAAGAATCTGTCCGAGCAGGTGGGCGCAGACGATGGGTTCGGTGATAACGAGTTGCCCGAAGGTGGAGCCCAGTTCCATATACACATTATTGAGCTTCGGTTGCTTCTGTTTTAAACGACAAAATTCGCTGGTCCAGGGAACCTCACCTTTTTTGGCTACGTCAAGATTGATACGAGATGTGCCTAGAAATCCGGAATGGTAGATCAGGAAATTCAGTTTGGGAAAATCTTTCGCGGCCTGCAGGATGTCGCGTGGATGGTTGTAATCGGGCACCGGGCCGAGCGGCAGACCTTTGTGCGCGCAAATGTTGCTGATGTTGAGGGCCTGCGCTTTTTCCAGCATGGGGTAGGCGATCTTTTCATCGCTCAGCCACCAGCCATGCTCGAAGCCTTTCGGCGGCGAGCCGGTATAACACTTCCAGGCATCGACCTTGAACGTCTCCGCTTGCTGGTCCATATAATCAAGGTCGACCTTGCCTAACTGGGGCATGACCAGCCCATGGGCGAGCATGCGTTGGGAAGCGGTGAGACGATTAATTTCATCACGGATATGGGTCATTTCTTTGGGCGGGACAACGGCTTCCCATGGATAGGGTCCAGGCGGGGTGCTGATGAGTCCGATAGAAGTGTCGCTGTCCAGAAAGACTTCTTTGATGTAGTTTTCCAGGCTCAGGTCTTCCATCGTTCCACGATCGCCGGAGAGCTTGGGATTCAAGCCCATCTCTTTTGCCCGCCGTCGCAGGCCCAGGAGTCCCTCTTTCCAGCCCGGCTGATTGAAGGAGGAACTGACGTAATGCGTTTGCACATCGAAGATGAACGGGATGGTCCCTTTGCGTGCCTGAACCGCTTGGGGTTCCGCCGCTTCAACGTCAAGCACATCGAAAAATTTTCCAAACACCTGATTCATGGCCAAAAAAGCCAGTGCCATTCCCCCGGTGGTTTTCAGGAAATCCCGACGGTTCATGCCGAGGCGGCTGCTCAGCCGTTTGCTGCTTTGGTGGATCAGCCACTCGACCTGGCTTTGTTTGATGGACTGTGGGGGCGGAAGAAATTCTTCGCTGGAGACGACCTGCGTGGGAAGGGGTGAGGCCGAGGTGTATCCTTGTTGAATGTTGAGGGGTTTTCGATGCCTCATAGGATCCATTCTGCCTGTTCCATGGCGCCGAAGGCAAACACTGTACAGGTGAATGGTGGCAGCGGTGCAGAACTTATTTTGACCCGAATTCAAACATCTTAATCAACGGCTTTTCTTCTCGTTCGATCATATCATAGTCGGATGATTTCCCCGGCTGGTATCGAGGGAACAGCTCAATGGTTCGTCGGGAGGGGGATGTTTTCGATTCCGCGGATTGTGGCGTTCGCCAGCCAACGGGAGGAGGGGGAGGGGGTAATCGCCAGTCCCGTTTCTCTTCTTGTGGAATCCTCCATCGGTTGGATTCGAGGAGGTTTTCCGAGAGAGGAGATCGATACGAGTCTTCATCCGGGAGCGACAGCTGGGTGCCGGATTGTTCAAGGGCAGCCGCTGCGAGCAGTGCCGGAAGGAGGAGAAGCATGCCCATCAACCCTAATGAGAAAGAGGGTTGTCCCTCAATAAAAAGCCGTTCTGCGCTCGTCATGGGTTCGTGCCCACATCCTTTCTCCACTCGACTCCCTCGAACCAGTATTTGTGAGCGGAGTCCAACCAGGTATCGGCGTTATGGCTGATAATCCACGCGTTGAGAAAGTGAGTGAAGTCGGGGTCTCCTTTGTTGACCGCAAACCCCATCTTGGTCTCGAGCAACGGTTTCGATAATGGTTCATCCACGGTTTTGGGATGTTCCAGCGCCACAAAGGTCGTAATGGGCTCGTGTTCGACGTAGCCATGGACCTTTCCGCTTGTGAGGGCCTGTATGGCATCCTGACTGGAGGCAAAGGTTTTAATTGTGGCTTTGGGAAATACGCGACGGGCAAGATCTTCCGCCACGGTTCCGGTCACGGCGGTGATGATAACCTCCGGTTGATTCAGGTCCTGGGGACCACGAAAAGTTTTCGTTAACGGAATATTGGTGACCAGTCCGATCCCGGCAGAATCATAGGGGTCGCTGAAGTTGACTTTTAGTGCACGTTGCGGGGTAATGACCATGCCGGCCGTAATAATATCGATTTTCCGATCCAGGAGAGCCGGCACAATATTCTGCCATTCAAAGACATGAAACTCTGCTTGGACTCCGAGGTCTTTGGCTAATTGACGGGCGATATCGATTTCAAAGCCCGTTAATTGGTCATTGCTGTCTTTGAGGGTCCAGGGGGGGAACAACGAGACACCCACTCGTAATTTCTTGTTCTCAATCACATGTTGGAGGGTGCCGGGTTGGCTGTCAGGAGATGGGCTTGATGAGGATTTGGGGGGGGACTCCGCCCGGGCTGTTGGCAGAATGATGAGGGACCAGCAGAGGACGGCTGCGAAACAATTCAGTAGAGTGCGACAAGACCGTTGGTGTGTGTGCATTATGACCGCCATGGTTGTGGTTCGCGTTTGTGAAAGAAGGCACTGTACCATAGGGCTTCTATCCCTGAAAGTAGGTGGATAGCAGTTTGCAGTTGAATGGTAACCAAAAGCAGAAGGGGTCATGATGGCGGGAGGGACATATGAAATTTAAAGGCTTTACGAGCTGGATTTTTTTGTTGGTAATACTTTGTTTGGTCAATGTCGTATCAGCCGAGCCTGTGTTGCAACCGTGGAACAAAAATCCCTGGTATTGGAGTGATCACGGAGAACCGGTGTTACTGTTGGGGGGGAGTGATGACGACAGTCTGTTTCAATGGCCGGAGAAAGATCTTCTTGTGCAGCTTGATCGGTTGGTGGCCGCTGGCGGCAATGTCATCCGGAACACGATGAGCAGCCGACAGGATCGGGGTTTTGAAGTCTTCCCGTTTAAACAGCTGAATGATGGAAAGTATGATTTAGAGCAGTGGAATGACGAGTACTGGGCGCGTTTCGACCGGATGCTGCGGGAAACGGCTAAGCGCGGTATCGTTGTGCAGATCGAGGTTTGGGACCCTTGGGACTACATGGGCGACACCTGGCATATTCAGCCGTATAACCCACGTAATAATATCGCTTACACGATGGAAAATTCGGAATTGGCAGAACGATACCCCGAACCCCCCTATCTTAACAAACAACCGTTTTTCTTTACGACGCCAAGGCAGCAAAACAACCGCATGGTTTTGCGGTACCAGCAACGATTTGTCGATAAGATGTTGGATTATACCCTGCGATATGGTCATGTGCTCTATTGCATGGACAACGAAACAAATGGTGAGGAAGAATGGAGCCGTTACTGGGCGACATACCTTAAACAACGCGCGGACAGGGAAGACAAAAGGATTTTTGTCACCGAGATGTGGGGGAATAAGGATGTGACCGCCGAAATCCACCGGCGAACGTTCGATCATCCGGAGGTTTACGATTTCGTCGACGTGTCGCAGAACAATCACCAGAGCGGACAAAACCATTGGGACCAATTTCTCCGTACGCGGCGTTACCTGGCCGAACATCCGAGACCCATTAATACGACCAAGACCTATGGTGCCACCGGTAACCGATTCGGCAACGACCAGGACGGGATCGAACGCTTCTGGCGGAATCTGTTGGCCGGTGCCGCATCCATCCGTTTCCATCGTCCCACGGCAGGACTGGGACTCAATGACAAGGCCGTGGCCAGTATTCGTGGGGCGAGAAAGCTGGAGTCGCAAATACCATTGTGGACCCTGGAACCCGCCAACGATCTGCTCATAAACACCAAGCCGAATCACGCGTATTTGGCTGCCGACCGGAGCCATGCCTTCGCCCTCTACCTGCCCGTTGGCGGTAGAGTTGGCATCGATTTGTCCAACACAACAGAGCCGCTGGTGGTCCGTTGGATCGAAATTGCCACAGGTGAATGGGGGCCCGAACAACATATCCAAGGCGGCGGTAAGACTTATCTGACGTCTCCTGGCTTGGACAATTGGGCGGCGGCGTTTACCCCGGAACGTCCTGGAAAAACTGACTGAGTAAGATGATTGGATAACGGTGTCCCGAGCGGAGGTCGTTGTTCTATACAATGCGGCACACTTGAAGGACGTGATTGCACCTGTTTTGAGGAAGCGGGCATAGATGAAGCGGGCATTAGCTATATTGGGAACGGGCTCCGATGTGGGAAAAAGTCTGGTCACGGCGGGCTTGTGTCGATTATTGCATCGGGCTGGAGTCAGAGTGGCCCCGTTTAAAGCACAAAATATGTCGCTGAATTCCTTTGTCACGACGGATGGAGGAGAGATGGGAAGGGCTCAAGTGCTTCAGGCTCAGGCCTGTGGGTTGGCTCCGCATGTGGACATGAATCCGATTTTGTTGAAGCCGGAGGCCGACGCCAAATCTCAAGTGATTGTTCAAGGACAAGTGTGGCGAAGTCAGAATGCCCGGGATTATTTCGAGCGGAAATCCCAGTTGGTTGAATTTGTGAAAGGGAGTTATGACCGGCTGTCCAAGCAGTATGACGTGATGGTGATTGAAGGGGCGGGGAGTGCCGCAGAAATGAATCTGCGGGATCGCGATATTGTGAACTGGCCGATAGTCGAGATGGCCGATGCGGCAGTGGTGTTAGTGGCGGATATCGATCGGGGGGGCGTGTTTGCGCAGGTCATCGGCACGATGGATTTATTAGCGTCGGAAGAACGGCAGCGGGTGATCGGGGTTGTCATTAATAAATTTCGGGGGGATCTGACGTTGTTTAAAGATGGTGTCACCATTATAGAAGAACGCACGGGCGTCCCGGTGTTAGGCGTATTGCCGTATCTACGAGATCTGGAATTGGATCAAGAGGACAGCGTAGATATTGATCGATTGCGAAAGACGTCTTTTGAGGCAGATACCGTCAATATCGCAGTGGTGTTGCTGCCTCATATGAGCAACTTTACGGATTTTAATCAGGTGGCTGCGGAACCGGATGTGGCGCTTCGCTTTGTGGCGTCACCCCAGGAGCTTTTTGGGGCGGATGCCGTTATTCTGCCGGGAAGCAAAACGACGATTGCCGATTTGGAATATCTGCGGAAGGGTGGATTCGAAGAGGCGCTTATGGCGCATGTTCAACGTGGAAACGAGATGATGGGTGTCTGTGGGGGATTTCAGATGCTAGGCAAAGAGATCACGGATCCACAGCATGTGGAAACCGGCGGTTCGACGAAAGGATTGGGGTTGCTGGAAGTCGAGACTGAATTGCTTGCTCACAAAAAAACCGTGCAAGTCCGTGCCCGCTCCGTACCGGAGTCCTGGGGGCATGAATATCTGGTTGAGGGGTATGAAATTCATATGGGGAACACGAGGACTGTGCATCGCATTCCGTCCTGCTTTCGGATTCTTACGGGTCAGGTGCCACGTTCTGTTGATGAGCCAGAATCAAGAGTCGATGGAGCGATGAGTCTGGACGGGCGCGTCTGGGGGACCTACATTCATGGGGTCTTTGACCAACCGGAATTTCGTCGTCAATGGTTGAATCGGGTCCGGGTTCGCAAGGGTCTCGCGCCCCTTGGCTTGGAAATTTCAGAGGAGGTTTCACAGCGAATGTCACAGGCATTGAATCGTTGGGCTGACCATCTAGAGGCCCATCTTGATGTGAAACTCATTTTTTCAGCATTGGGGTTAGAGGGTTCTTCTCCAGACCGGCCCCATACATCGAAATGAAGAGGTGTGGATATATTTTTTGGGAAGCCTGTCCTACTCAGATCCTATCGGGGTAGAGGGTATAATACAGACCGATGAGGTACGATCAAAAATTTTTATGGAAACTTGATGAGCCGGGGCATCATAAATCGGCTTGGCCCAGAAGGCCTGGGAGCTGGTGGGCATTGGCGAAAGAGGTGTGGGCCGCCTCATGCGAAGACGATGTGTTTGGACGGGCGGCACAACTGGGATTTTATTTTTTGTTAGCGGCATTTCCCGCCATGTTGGGAGTGACGTCGCTCATTGGCATGTTACCCAGACAGGTGGTCGTCCCCAATGTCATGCCATACGCCCGGGAAGTACTTCCCGCAGAATCCTTGGTCCTTGTTGAACGCTATGTCGAACAGATGATTCAGGGCAGTGGGGGAGGACTGTTTTCCCTGAGTCTTCTCGGTTCACTGTGGGCGGCTTCCTGGGGAATGATGGCGATTATCAATACCTTAAATGCTGTCTATGGGGTAAAAGAAACCCGACCGATTTGGAAAGCCGGGATCACTGCCGTCTTGCTGACGCTAGGGGCTGCGGTGTTTTTTATCACCTCGTTAATCCTGATTCTGGCCGGTGAAGAAGTAAGTCAATGGGTAACAGCAGTGACGGGGTTTGAGTGGTGGTCAACGCTAGGTTGGCCCCTGTTGCAGTGGCCGATCATTGTGTTTCTTATGCTGATGGCTATTAACCTGGTCTATTATTGGGCGCCGAACAGCGATCAGGAATGGCAGTGGATGAAACCGGGCTCCATGCTTGCGGTTTTTCTCTGGATTATCCTATCCCTGGGGCTAAAATTTTATGTGGAGAATTTTATTAATTACAACGCGGTCTATGGACCCATTACGGGAGTGATTATCCTGATGATGTGGCTGTATGTCGGTGGGCTGACTCTTTTGATCGGTGGAGAGCTTAACTTCATCCTCAAACGTCCTGACACCATGGATGGATCTGTTTCGTCAGAAAACTGACCCGGAAGTCTATGCATCTTTGCATCCACCACCGCTTGCATCATGATGCGCAGGGCGGGGCGTCGTTATTGCCGAGCTGGAATGGAATCCCCTAATCGTGAGCCGGTTAAGTCCAGGAGCTTCGTTTAAGGTGGGGGGGGATTGCAAAGGCCGGTTTGGGGGGATCGTTAAAACAGACAACCTCGCGCCGGCCGACAATCCCTGAAATGCGATTTCTTGACAAAGCGGCTCCGTCCCTCCTACATTCTCCCAAAACATATGCGGAATGAATGATGGGAAGCAGGTGCAATTCCCGCGCGGTCCCGCCGCTGTAACTGAGGACGAACCCGCGAAAGCCACTGTCCGGATCTGGTCGTGATATTCGGATGGGAAGGCGCGGATAGTAGGTTACTCACTCAGGAGCCAGAATACCTCATTCGTTCCAAGACCAATGTTCCCTCGTGGGCTGGGGAAGTGGTGAGGATGAAGAATCGGGTGCAATCCTCAAGGTTGTGTAAGCCTTGGGGATTTTTTATTTTGAGCCTCTGTGTTCGCCATATGGTCTTGGGATTCGTGGCCTGGTGGGCGATTTTTCACTGCGCGTTTTCGAGTGATGTGGTGTTGGCCTTTGAGGGAGAGACGATGAAACGGCGCCAACAGGGTATTTTAACGGGTATGCCCTTCATGGCCAATGTGGCTCCACGCACGTTTGTCGATGATCTTGGCCGAAAGCTCTATCTGGCCAAAATCCCTCAGCGTATTGTCTCCCTTGCCCCAAGTGTGACGGAAATTCTTTTTGCCATCGGGTTGAATGAGGAAGTCGTGGGGGTGACCGAATTCTGCGATTTCCCTCCCGAGGCCTTGACCAAGCCGAAGGTGGGTTATGCCACTCCCAATCTTGAGAGTATTGTGAGTCTGCAACCCCAACTGGTCTTGGCGCCTCGATCGTTCCTGCGTGTGGACCTTCTCAATAAATTGGAACAATTGAAGATTCCCACCTTTATTTTTGACCCGCATACGGTTGAAGACATTTTTGCCCACATTCAGTTGTTAGGACGCATGGTCGGTCATTCTGAAGAAGCCAATGCCCAGGCTGCCCTCATGCGGAAACAATTAAGCAACCTATCAAATCGATTGGCGGATCTGCCTCGCCCCTCATTGTTGTATGTCTTGAATTCCGAACCTTTGATCACCGTGGGCCCCGGTAGTTTTATTCACCGCCTCATTGAACTGGCGGGTGGCAGAAATGCGGCGGATCAGGCGAGCGCACCGTATCCGCGTCTGACAATGGAAGAAGTCTTGCGACAAAATCCGGATATCCTCCTCTTTCCGTCCGGTCGGCAGGAAGGGATTCCTCAGTCTGAGCAGGATGCCTGGCGACGGTGGACAACGCTTTCCGCAGTCCAACACGGCAAGTTGTTTGAAGTGGACAGCGACCTCCTGAATCGTCCTGGCCCACGAATTATTGAAGGGCTGAAGGAATTAGTGAAGATCCTGCATCCGGAGGTCTATCAGGATGAAATGTCGAATTGAAACCTCCCGTCTGGATCATCATGATTCGGCAATGGAGTACGTCATCCTATTTCCGCTTCTGAATCGATTACGCAGTCGTGTTTAGCGATTCAAGGAAGAAAACCCTGGTGGTGAAACCCATGGCAAAAGTTCCGCCATTCACCATTTCCCCATCTTCAAAGGTGTCGAGTAAGTGGGGTCAGGAATCTCCGCCCTTGCCATTCGCGATATCATCATTGCCCACCCTGACGATCCGGGGCTGGCTCGTGTCTGTGGGTATCTCGTTGGTATTGGCTGTCTTGGCACTTCTCCTCTGTCTGGGTTTTGGGACCGAGCCGATTCCCTTCTCACGGATCTGGTCCATTCTGGTTGGGACACTGCCGGGGGCCGAGTCCAGTCGTGCCGGGACAGATCCGACAACGGTCATTCTGCTTCAGGTTCGTTTGCCACGGCTGCTATTGGCCTTTTTCGTTGGGGGTAGTCTGGCGATGGTCGGCGTCGCACTACAGGCCTTGTTGCGAAATCCCCTGGCCGATCCGTTTATCATCGGGATCTCCAGCGGAGCGGCGTTAGGGGCGGCGATTGCGCTGTTGTTTGGCGTGGGAATTTCTGTCTTGAGTGTGTCGGCTTTGCCGGTATGTGCCTTTGCCGGGGCGTTACTGTCTTTGGTGATCATGTATCGGATTTCATCCGTGGGGTTTGGCTTTTCGATTTATACGTTATTGTTGGCCGGGGTTGTGCTGAATGCGATTTTTTCCGCGTTCATCATGTTTCTGACCAGTGTGGCTGATCCCAATCGGGCGTTCGGGATGTATGCCTGGTTGATGGGATCGTTAACCGGTCCTGATTATCCCACACTTGGTGTCCTGGCGTTATATCTTGGAATGGGTTTGATGATTTTGGCGACGCAAGCGCAATCGTTGAATCTTCTGACCCTTGGCGAGGAAACGGCCCGATCCTTAGGGGTGGAAGTTGAGCGAGTCAAAAAACTGGTGTTTGTTGCCGCGGCGCTTCTGACCGGGGCGGTGGTGAGTTTTAGCGGGATCATCGGGTTTGTGGGGCTGATCGTGCCGCATGCCGTCCGCCTGGTTTTGAGTGCCGATCATCGTCTTTTACTCCCGGCTGCGGGATTTGTGGGAGGCATGTTTCTGATGTTGGCTGATACTGTGGCGCGGACGGCCCTGAGTCCAAGTGAATTTCCTGTCGGTGTGGTGACGGCACTGGTGGGGGGACCGGTGTTTTTATACCTACTCACCACTCGTAACCTGCGGGTGGGGAGGTGATGATGGACTCCGGAAATGTACTCCCTGGGCCGGCGTACGCTCTTCGAGACGTGACCTTTGGCTATGGCACCCGTTTCCGCGATCACTCGGAGCCGGTATTGAAGGCCGTCACATGCTCGATCGATTCCGGAAAAATCCTTGGAATTCTTGGCCCCAATGGTTCCGGAAAAAGTACGTTACTGAAGCTCCTCGCGAAAGTTTTCCATCCCCGGTCCGGTACGATTGAGTTGTTCGGGAATCCCATTTCAGTTCTGTCCCAGGCTGAGGTAGCCAGGCAAGTGGCCCTGGTTCCGCAGGAGACCATGCAGATTTTTCCCTTTACCATCGCAGAAATGGTGCTGATGGGACGATTTCCTCACCATCGGGGGTGGGGTGGCTGGCATTGGGAGGATTCGGATGACTGGCAAATCGCGCATCAGGCTATGGAAGACCTGGATGTTACGCACCTGGGGTCCAGGCTGGTCACGGATGTGTCGGGAGGTGAACGTCAGCGGGCAGTGATTGCCCGTGCCCTTACTCAGGAGCCTCAGATCTTGCTTTTGGACGAGCCGACCGCTTTTTTGGATTTGCACCATCAGTTGGATATTGCGCGAATTCTTCGGCGGCTCAATAGGGAGCGTGCCCTCACGGTGATTCTGGTGTCTCATGATTTGAATCTGGCGAGTCAATACTGTGATCGACTGATGTTGTTACACCATGGACAGATTGTGAAGGTTGGATCTCCTTTAGAAGTCCTGCGTCCTGACCTGTTGGAATCGGTGTACGGGTGCCCGGTTCTTATCGATGGTCATCCTCAATCAGGTTTACCCCGCGTGTCGTTGCCGGTGTAAGCGAGTGGACCATTATCGTGTGTTGTGTGTGGGTATCGGTATTAACCATTTAATAAAGGAGTAGGGTATTTAGAGGAAAAACGACGGTTGTGACGGGGAAGCTGGTGTAAGTCCAGCACGGTGCCGCCACTGTAAGCGGGGAGTAATTCTGCAAGAGTCCATTGTGGAGATGGTGTCCATGAGAAGGCGCAGAAACGCGATGATCCGCAAGTCAGGATACCCGACAATCAGTCACTTCCATAAGACCCCTTCGTGCGAAAGGGAGGTGGATCATGTTTTCAGGGTTTCCGCGTTCATATTTTCTCGTCGTTTGTTGTCGAAGTTTGGGATTGTTCGTCATAAATCTATTCTTTCCAATCATGGTATCGGCAGCGGATTCTCACCATTCTGAGCCTGTCACGGAATTAGACCCCATGGTGGTGACGGCTACGAAGACGCCAGTTCCTCTTAGCCAGGTCACGAGTGCAGTTGAGGTCATCACAGAAGAGAGCATGCAACGCCGACACAGTCGAACGCTTGTGGATGCCATCAGTTTGAGCCAGGGTGTGTCGACGTTTTCCTCCGGTGGACCAGGCACGAACAATACGGTGAGGATTCGCGGAGGGAGTTCCGCTCAAACGTTGGTGCTGATTGATGGGGCCATTGTGAACAGTGCGACACTCGGGGAGTTTAATTTTGGTACCGTGACCACGGACAACATCGAATCCGTGACCGTCTTGCGCGGGGCGCAGAGCATGCTGTGGGGTTCTGATGCTGCCGGTGGGGTGGTCGACATTCGAACCAAGCGAGGTACGGGTGAGCCGGTTGCCAGAATCTTTTCAGAGTATGGGTCCTATAATTCGATTCGAGAAGGAGGAAGTTTTGCCGGACAAATGGGACTGGTAGACTTTTCTGCCACGTTGACGCGGTGGGATATGACCAAATTTTCTTCGGTGAATTACCGGCGTGGGGCAACTGAACGGGATGCGTTTCGTAATTGGCAGGCGTCTTCGTTGTTAGGGGTGAAGGGGCCGTGGGACGGGCGGTTGGAATTGGCGTTCCGCTGGATCAACAACGACATCGATCTCGATAGTCCCAGTACATTCGGCGGTCCTTTCGATGTATTCAAAGCGAAATCCGCGAATGAACAATTTATTTATAGCGGGAGTTATCATCAACCGATCACTGACTGGTGGGACCAGAAGATTACCTTCGCGCATGCCCAGGAAAGGTTAATCACTCAGGCCGGGGATAACCAACGTAGCATTACCACCGGGTTGGAGAGTACGCCTGGAGCGTTTAATAATTCAGATATTCGAACCAAAAGCAATCGGATTGAATGGCAGAGTAATTTCAAAATCGGGAAGCCTCTCCTTTTGACCGTTGGTTATCAATACCGAGAACAAATTGGAGAAAATAAAGGCACGTTTTCTGAAAAAACGCTTTCAAGTAATGCCGGATTTGCACAGCTCCAATTGAATTTGTTTGACCGGTTTTTTGCCACCGGGGGATTCCGACAGGATTCCTATAATAGCTTTGGCGATGCGACGACCTATCGTGTGACAGGGGCGTATCTTCTCAAAGAAACCGGCACGAAACTTCGGACCAGTTATGCCACCGGATTTCGAGCTCCATCGATAAATGAATTATTTTTCCCGAATTTCGGGAACCCGAATCTCAAGCCGGAAAAAAGTCAAAGCTTCGATATCGGAATCGATCAACAATTTTGGGACAAGCGAGTTACGATAAGTGGTGGATATTTCTGGAACCGCTATCGGCAACTTATTGTTACGGCGTTTGACCCTGCAGGCTGTGCATCACTCAGCCCTTTTGGGTTTTGCGCACAGAACATCGGGTCCGCGAAAAGTCAGGGGTGGGAGGGGAGCGCGAAACTTGTCCTGGCTGAAGGGCTTCCCTATATGAAGTTGCTGGATCTTCAGGGACAATACACCTATACGATCACGAGAGACCTGGAGACGGGAGCCCGGCTGCCTCGTTGGCCGGTTCACCAAGGGAGCGTTGTGGTGACCTATCAACCCATCAATCCCTTGAGGATGACCACAACCTTCCGCTATGTGGGTTCTCGATTTAATACAACTGGCGATCAACAGCCACTCCCGGATTTTTATGTCATCAACTTCTCCGTGTCGTATGACATTACGCCTTCCCTGCAAGGGTATGTCCGTGTAGACAATATTCTGAACCGGCATTATGAAGAAGTGCTGTACTTCGGCACTCCGGTGCGGTCGGTGTTCGGAGGTGTTCGAGTGACGTTTGATCTACCGGTTTCAAAGCCTTCCAGTGCGAGCGGAAACTCATGAGCTTTCCGAGGCTCGTCATTGCGGGCACCCATAGTGGCGTCGGCAAAACGACGGTGACGTTAGCCTTGTTGGCTGCCTTTCGGGCTCTGGGTCGCACGGTTCAACCGTTTAAAGTCGGGCCGGATTTTCTGGATCCAGGGCATCATCAGTTGGCCAGTGGCCGGGAATCCCGGAACCTGGACGGGTGGATGCTCGGGGCAGTATTGAACCGAACGATTTTTCAAGAAGCGGCTCATGGAGCCGACCTCTCGATCATTGAAGGCATGATGGGTCTCTTTGATGGAAGTTCTCCGGTCAAGGAAACGGGGAGCACGGCTGAATTGGCTCACCAACTGAATGCGCCGATTCTCCTGGTCGTGGATGGGAGTGCCATGGCCCGCTCGGCAGCCGCAATGGTCTATGGCTATGCAAAGTTCGATTCTTCCTTGCAGGTGGCCGGTGTGATATTTAACCGCCTTAACAGTGAAGGCCATTTCCTGTTATTAAAAGAGGCCGTAGAACAAGAAACCCGTATTCCGGTTGTGGGGTATCTTCGCACTGATTCGGATGTGACTATAGGTGATCGGCATTTGGGATTACGGACGGCATTGGAAAATTCCAGGAATGAATGGTATTCCAAACTCGGTGAATTGGCTTCCGCAACAATCGATCTGGTTCGCGTTGAACGGTTAGCTCAGGCCAGTCCGGACATGCCCGTCACAAATTCCGGTAGGCCGGCTAAAAACTCCAGGCCGGTGAATCGATCTGTAAGAGTCGGAGTGGCTTTTGATCCGGCTTTTTGCTTTTACTATCCGGAGAACCTTCAACTCCTTCAAGCGGCAGGTGGGGAGTTGGTCCGGTTTTCTCCCATGCATGATGCGGCACTTCCCGATGTGGATCTGGTGTATCTGGGAGGAGGCTATCCGGAGATTTACGCGGACGTGTTACAACGGAACATGGCCATGCGTCAGTCTATTCAGGCATTTGCGGCAAGGGGCGGAGTGGTCTATGCAGAATGTGGCGGTTTGATGTATTTGGCAAAAACCCTCAGTGATTTTGATGGAACGGTGTACGACATGGTCGGAGTGATCCCGGCTGAAACGGCCATGAGCCGGACCCAGATGACTTTGGGGTATCGTGAGTTGACCGTGGCTTGCGGAGGACCTCTTGGAGAACAAGGAGTACGGATTCGTGGGCATGAGTTTCACTATTCGACCCTTCACCCCAAGGGAGATCTGAAATTTCTCGGTCATCTTACTGACGCGCAGGGACGGGACCGGGGAGGAGATGGTATTGCGGTAGGGAATGTCATCGCCCTGTATACCCATTTGCATTTTTCCAGTCACCCCCATGTTCCTTCGGCTTTGATCGAAGCGGCAAGCGGTGAAACTGCGATGAGAGGGAGTAAACTATGAGCGATCAAGTGCATCAGGCCCGCATGGAACGGTTGAAGTCCTCTGTGGATCGACGAATTGCTGCGGCACAGGAAGAAAAGGGTCTCTTAATGGTTCACACGGGTGCAGGCAAAGGAAAAACCACCGCGGCTTTGGGTATGGCCATCCGATGCCTCGGACATGGCATGAACGTGGCGGTCGTGCAATTTATCAAAGGGGCCATAGATACTGCGGAAGAACGAATACTGAAGAGCTTCGGCCAGCAGGTGGTATTTCTTCGAATGGGTGAAGGGTATACCTGGGAAACCCAGGATCGGGAACGGGATGCACAGGTGGCTCAAAAGGCATGGGCAGAAGTCGAAACGATTCTTCAAGATCCATTCTTTGGCATGGTCATTCTGGATGAACTGAATATCGCCATCCATCATGAATATGTTTCGCTTGAACAAGTGCTGAAGGCCGTGACTCAGCGTCCTCCCACACTTCATGTGGTCATTACCGGACGGGGTGCGAAACCGGAGCTTATCGAAGCCGCCGACCTGGTTTCGGAAATGAAGATGATTAAGCATCCCTTTCGCAATGGCATCAAGGCTCAAAAAGGAGTCGAATTTTGAAACAGAGTATCTCTCAAAACGGGGGGGGCTTTTCCGCTGAAGAGCGAGAAGCCGTCTATCGTGCAATATTTGAACGACGGGATGTTCGCCGGGATTTTCTTTCTGATTCGATTCCCGATCATATTCTTCAACGGCTGTTATTGGCCTCTCATCATGCGGGTTCTGTGGGATTTATGCAGCCATGGGATTTTCTGGTCATTCGTCGCCCCGAGACCAAACAAGCCGTTAAAGATCTATTCCTTCAGGCGAATAAAGAGGCGGCTCTTCGATATGAAGGACCGGAAGCCGATCTGTACCGTGGACTTAAGCTGGAGGGCATTCAGGAAGCTCCCGTGAATATCTGTGTGACCTGTTCCCGGGACCGGGGTGGCCCATCCGTGTTAGGTCGTGCCACGGCTCCCGAAACCGATTTGTATAGTACATGCTGTGCCATTCAAAACCTCTGGCTTGCGGCACGAGCCGAAGGTATTGGGGTCGGTTGGGTGTCCATTCTGGATTATGATCTTTTAAAGAAAGTCTTAGGCATTCCTCCAGCTGTTTGGGTGGTTGCCTACTTGTGTGTTGGATATGTGAAGGGCTTTGCTCATCAACCGGATCTTGAAAAAGCAGGATGGCGGAAACGAATGTCACTTGAGGAACTCGTGCATTATGAAAGGTGGGGAAAGCGGGGTGGTGATGAATCCGCCATTTCTGGTCCCGACCTCAAGTCCGAATAAGACGGTTGTCGTATGCGTGGAATCGGGGAGGAAATAAGTCGGTGAAGAGATGATCTCTCCACTTCAGATCGATCTGCGACCCAATTGTCTGATTGCCCGGTTTCCAGGGATGTTCACGTGTTTGAGTTGGGCGCCCTGGAATGGTGGGGAAGCTTCCGCTTCCGGGGTCGCCAATTTTCAAGTAGGCCGTAACGGATCTTCCCCGGCGGCCACGCCGGCGGAAGATTTGGGGATTTTATTGAAAGCCCACTCTCTTATTCCCGAAGAGACCATCGGATTAATGACTGCTGCGACTGTGGGTGCATTTGCCAACCGTTTTCTCTATTCATCGGGGGCCTGGGTGCATGTCCTTGTGACTGTCGGATTATCGAATGCCCGCTCCATCCTTGACGAGGCCGATGTTGAGCTGGGACATCAAACCCGTTCTTCCGGGACGGTCAATGTGGTGGTGGCGACCAATGCCCTTCCCACAATTGCCGGACGTATCGAGGCGATACATATTGCCTCCTCAGCAAAAACCGCAGCGTTTCGAGATCGCGGTGTCACCAGTCGCAAGTCCAATCTTCCTGCGGACCTCACAGGTACCGATTGTCTCGTGGTAGGGGCCAGCGGTGAAATTGAAGAAGATCATTGTGGCCTTCACACGGTTCTCGGGGAAATGATTGCTCGTGCCGTATATACGTCGGTGTCAGAAGGGATCGCGAAAAGCAGGAAGGCTGAGGTCTTGAGGTCGTATAATTATTAACCATCCGATGGTGATAACATTGTTCTTTCCCCCTACAGGACTAGGGACCAGGCGAATTATTCAACTTTTTCCTGGAGAATTCTACAATGAGGATATCTAAAGTGTATACCCGTACAGGTGATGCGGGGAAAACTCGATTGGCCGGCGGGCAGGAGGTCTGGAAAGATTCCGTTCGGGTGGAAGCCTACGGCACGGTGGATGAATTGAATTCAATGCTTGGCTTGGCTCGTGTGGCGAATGGACAAGCCGGAACCAATGTTGAGGTGTCTGAGCGTATGGGCACCATCTTAAAGTGGGTGCAAAATAAATTGTTTGATTTGGGTGGGATCCTCGCCACAGCCCAGGGGGAATCGTTTCCGAATATGCCGACTGTGACATCGGAAGATGTCGCCCACTTGGAACATCTTATCGATGAGTGCCAAAAAGATCTGACGCCATTGAAGGAATTTATTTTGCCTGGCGGAGGGCAACTCGCCGCATTACTGCATGTGGCCCGTACAATCGGTCGTCGTGCTGAACGGCTTTGCGTCACCCTGTCGAAGGAAGAATCAATTGACAAGGAATTGGTCATTTTTCTCAATCGGCTGAGTGACGCGTTGTTTGTGTTTGCGCGTTGGGTCTCGAAAAAGCAGGGAGAAGCTGAATTTCTGTGGGAACGGGAACCGGCAACCTCTCAAAAGACGTAACGTTGGCCCCTTTCGGGTATCGGTGTATAGAGCATATGCCGGGATGATGGCATAGTTTGATGCGAGGAGGAAAAATTTCATGCGTTCCGTCCGTCAACCACATCAGCGTTCGGCGAGAGATTCGTTCTTTTCGCCGGTAGCTGTTTCCGGTCCTCGCCTGGCCCAGAAAAAAACTCATGTGCCGTCAAAGCTGATTTTTGTCCTTGGAGGGGCGCGGTCGGGGAAAAGTTCTTTTGCCTTACAACAGGGAAAGGTCAAAGCCCCTCGGGCATTCGTTGCAACGGGAGAGCCGTTCGACCTGGAAATGGCCGGTCGAATTCAGAAACATCAGCGGTCGCGGGGCCGTGGTTGGGTGACCATTGAAATTCCTACCAGGATTTCCGAATGGTTGGCCGAGCAGGGATCAGGCTATCCCAGTATAGTTGTGGATTGTTTAACACTGTGGCTGAATAATCTCTTGCGAGATAAGGTGCGACCTTCGCAAATCCCAACGCATGTCAGGGCCTTCCTTCGGGCGGCTCGCGCCTGTCCCGGTCAGATTGTCGTAGTCAGTAATGAGTTGGGTCTCGGGTTGGTGCCCGGGGATGCGATCAGCCGATCATTTCGAGATGTGGCAGGCCGGACGAATCAACTGGTTGCGGCTGAAGCTGATGAAGTCTATTTTCTGGTGAGTGGGCTGCCCCTCAGACTGAAGTAACCGATGAGCTATTCTTCTCCGTTCATTCAGGAAACTCTCTCGGCGATTCAACCGGTCTCACAGGCAGGTCTGTGTCGCGCCCAAGCGTTATGGGACCGACTGACGAAACCTCAGGGCAGCCTTGGCCGGCTTGAGTCCTTAGGGGCTCAATACGTGGCGATAACCCTGTCGCTTCCCGTAAACAAACCGGATGCGATGATGTTTGTTCTGGCTGCCGATCATGGTGTGACAGGAGAAGGGGTGAGCGCGTATCCCTCATCCGTCACGGTACAAATGGTCAAGAATTTTTTGCAAGGCGGGGCCGCGATTAATGTTCTAGCTCGTCAGATTGGAACCCAGGTTCGCGTGGTGGATATGGGCGTTCAAGAGGACATGGGTGCACCACCCGGTTTGTGGGTGAGAAAGGTCGGGTTGGGAACCCGCAATATGTGTGAAGGCCCTGCCATGAGTCGTGAACAAGCCATCCAAAGTGTGGAAGAAGGTATCCGTCTTGTCCAGGAAGCCTATGCTGACGGGATCCGGTTAATCGGAATCGGAGAAATGGGCATTGGGAATACCACCATCAGCAGTGCCATTACAGCAGTCATGACGCGTCATCCTGTGGCCGACGTGACCGGGAAAGGCACAGGAGTTGATGCGTTGCAATTGGCGAAAAAGATTCAGGTGATTGAGCGGAGCATTCAACACAATGCACCGGACGGTCAGGATCCTTTGGATGTGCTGGCGAAGGTGGGAGGATTTGAAATCGGCGGATTGGTAGGAATTCTTTTGGGCGGGGCGGCATGTCGCGTGCCTGTGGTCCTGGATGGATTCATTACCGGAGCTGCTGCCTTGCTGGCCGTCGCCCTGGAACCCCGTTGCCATGCCTACATGATCCCTTCCCATGTCTCGGCGGAACCCGGACATCGTTTGGCCATGGACTCGTTAGGGTTTCGCCCGCTGTTGGATTTGGATCTTCGGCTTGGGGAGGGCACAGGAGCCTGTTTGGCTATCGGATTGCTTCAATCGAGTTTGGCCTGTTTAACGCAAATGGCTACATTTGAAAGTGCGGGCGTGGATGAGGCCGTACGACCCTTTCCGGAAATGGCATGAGGAGTTTATGGGCTTCGTTTTCTTTGGCGTGGCACCTTCTGACAACCATTCCTCTTCCAGGAGGTTCGGGTACGAATATTCCATTAGAGACGTTTGGAGCTTCCCTTCGCTGGTTTCCGTTTATTGGATTTTTGCTTGGCGCGAGCCTTGTCATGATCGATCGATTATTGGAGAGCGTCTTTCCTCCCGTACTTTTGAATATGGTGATGCTGACTCTCTACGTGCTGGTCACGGGAGGTCTCCATCTCGATGGGTGGGCCGATACGGTTGATGCTCTTTCAGGGGGAAGGGATCCTGATCATCGGTTGATGATTCTCCGGGATTCCCGAATCGGCGCCCTTGGGGCCACAGGGTTGCTGGTGATTCTTGGGCTTCGCTATGCCGGACTTCTGGCCCTGCCTGTAGGTTTTCGAGAGGGCATGTTGTTCTGTATGCCGGCTATCGGGCGATGGGCGATGGTGATCGGTTGCTGGGGTGTTGTCTATCCACGATCGGAAGGGTTGGCTGCGCAGTTTATTCGGACGGTGACGTGGCGCGATGTTCTGGCGGCTACAACGGTTGTGGGATTGGGGTTGTGGGGAATGTTCGATGCGGTCACAGCGGCTATGCTGATGATAGTCGTGTGCCTTGTGATTCGATCTGTAGTCTGGTGGATCTCCAAAAAGTTTGGCGGTATCACGGGAGATGTGCTGGGAGCGATGAATGAGGGGATCGAAGTGCTCTTTCTGATCTTGGGTCCGGTCCTCCTCGTGTATTCAGAGTTTGGGGAATAATTAACAGGGCCATTCATGGACGGGAGGCCGATTTATCATGACACGAACCTATCCTAAACAGTGCGAACGTTGCGGTCGAGCTTTTGAGTGCGGACTCTCCCGATGTTGGTGTAAAGATGTCCCCGTGAGCGATGCCCAATATGACAGCATCGCGAAACGTTATGATGACTGCGTGTGTCCGACCTGTCTTGCAGAATTGACTGAAAACATCTCTGCCCCTTCCGGTTCAAAATTCCCGGGTTAACGGTGGCGGATGACCTGACGGGGTTCAAATTCCTGGCGGTGTGCGCCCTTGATCTGATGGTAGGCGATCCTCGCTGGTTGCCTCATCCCGTTCGCCTGATGGGGTTCATCATTCAAGTATATGAAGGCCTGACGTTAGAGCGAATCTCAAGCCCATGGATAAAAAGAACGGCCGGTTTTGGATTGGCCGTGGGGCTTCCCCTTGGATGCTTTTTTGTGACCCAGAGCATCTTGGAATGGGCTGAACTGGTCCATGAACAATTCGGCATCGTGATATGGGTGGTGTTGGGCTCTACCACTCTTGCCGGTCGGGATTTATGGGTTCACGCCATGCGGGTCCATCGGGCATTGAGAATGGGGTCACTCGTATCGGCTCGGGTTGAGGTCGGCCGGCTAGTAGGTCGGGACACCGCCGACCTTTCAGAAGAAGGGATTGTTCGGGCGACAGTGGAATCCGTATCTGAGAATACCTCCGATGGCATCGTGGCGCCGCTGATCTATCTCGCGTTTGGAGGACCTGCCTGTGCCATGGCCTATAAAGCAATCAGTACGTTGGACTCGATGGTTGGTTATCGTACCGATCGTTATCGTGACTTTGGATGGGCATCCGCACGAGCCGATGATCTCGTCAATTGGGTCCCTGCTCGGCTTACAGCGGTGGCTATGAGTGTCGCGGCGGCGATTCGATTGGGCTCCGGCCTCTCAGCCTGGCAAATCTGTCGACGGGATGCGCGGCGTCACCCCAGCCCGAATAGTGGATGGCCCGAAGCGGCCATGGCTGGTGCCCTTGGTGTTCAACTCGGTGGAAGTAATATGTATGGAGGGGTGCTAGAAGCACGCGCCAGGTTAGGTGATCCCATTGCACCATGTTCCATAGCGCTCATTCCTGTGGCGTTACAAGTCATGGGAATGGCCTATGGGATACTGGTTATGGGGATCATGGCTTGGGTGATGTGGTGACTCAGCCGGTTGTGCATGGGGGGCAGGTTCATCAAATCGCAAAGGCGCTCGGCCGGCCGGTGGACTCCTTCATTGATTTCAGTGCCAGTATTAATCCGTTTGGTCCACCCTCCTCAGTGTTGAATGCGATGCAGCAAGCTTTACCTGCTTGCGGACATTATCCCGATCCAACTGCCGAAGATTTGCGCACGCGCCTGGCCAAAGAGCATGGGGTCTCATCGGACTCCATTGTGTTGGGTAACGGGTCGTCTGAATTGATTCGGATCTTACCCCGGGCTCTGTCCCTTTGCCAGGGATATGTGGCAGGTCCGACGTTCATGGAGTATGAGGCGTCTCTTCATATCGCAGGTGCGCGCTGTACGTATGTCCTGGCCACGTCGGGGGAAAAGTATGCTCCTCCCCTGGGACAGCTTTCGCTTCTGGTGGACGGTATCCAAAAGCACACGTTCAGGAACGAGGAATCATTTACGGCTGTGTTTATTTGTAATCCGAACAGTCCAACAGGAAGAGTGGTTTCGGCCCGATCTCTTCGAACCCTTTATCGGCAAATTGAACAAGCCGGGCTTTGGATGGTGGTTGACGAAGCCTTTATTGATTTTTGCCCCTCCCATTCCCTCATTAAAGAAATTTCGAACGCCCGACGATTGCTTATTCTCAGAAGTTTTACGAAATTTTATGGTATGCCAGGAATTCGTCTCGGATACTTGGTAGGAGCGCCGGAGACGGTTACCATTATCCGTCGGCTCCTCCCTCCGTGGTCGGTCAGCCATTTTGCCCAAGAGGCCGGTGTCGCGGCATTGGATGACGTCAAGTACCGGCTGCGAAGTGTGAAGTTTATGCAACAGGAACGACAACGATTTATGACGCGATTACGTGGTGTCCCTGGACTGCGGATCATTCCGGCATCCGCGAATTTTGTGATGGTGGAATTACCTTCGAAATGTGTGACAGCCGATCTTGTTTCAGGACTGACACGACAGGGAATCCTCGTTCGGGATTGCCAAACATTTTCCGGAATGACTCAGCCGGCACTTCGCCTTGCCATTCGCTACCCACGTGATAATAATAGGGTGATACATGCCTTAAAAGAGACATTACGGGACAGCTGAAATTAAGAACCAGCAGACGGAAGATTGGCTGTATGGGATTGTTCAAACAGGTGGATGTTTCAGGGAAAAGTCAAGCGCAGGAGGCACATAGGAATCATGTGTGCTATAACACTAAGAGGACGGCGGTCGTCACATGATCGGATGTTTCTGGATCCGGAATGATGCATTCTCGTTAAAAAAGAAATTTTTAAAGACCACAATGGATAACAGGCATGTCGACTCAATTTAAAAAGGTCATCGGGTATCTTCTCGTTGTTCTGCTGGTCGTAGGATTTTTTCTGCTGTATCGCTATGTTCAGCCGGCGGGGTATCACCTTCCAGATGACCCGCTTGCGTTGGAAGCGTTAGAGTTGGTCAAAAAGCACCGATCCCGGCAAGGCTATACGCTGGACGAAGCGGTTCAATTAATGGTGGATGATTTAAAAACTAAAGGTATTCCGTTTCATGAAGGAGATTGGCAGGTAGCCGCACAGGGCGAGGATAAATATATGGTACGTAAAATTGTGCGGGAAAAGGGTTCCGTGGAATGGATCGAGCGGGAATATGCTTGGAGAGTGGATAGCAAAGAAAAGTCGATTCGAGTGATCTCGTTAGCCGCCCAACAATTGATGCCGTTTGAGAATTTGCCGCCCCTTCCCCATGGCGATCAAATTTCATCCCTTTCGGGCATGAGGCTGCAATTACCTGTTATGAGCCAGTTCGAAGAAGAGTCTGCTAGGGGCGTTCTTACCATTTAAACACCTTACTGGATCTACCTGGGTGTCTTGGAGTTACCGCGATCTGCGTTGTGGTGAATGGGCAGTGAAAGTGTTGGTAGAATGGGCTTTTCCACATTCCAGAGTTTTTAGTATTCTATAATTGCCTATTCTCACCTGTTGGTGTGGCGACGTGGATGATGCCATCAACCACCTGTACTTCATAACACGGCACGTTCCAGCTCGGGCTCGGGTTTTTTTGGCAAACCCCGGTTTTAATATCAAACTTCCATCCGTGCCAGGGGCATTCGACGAAGTTTCCCTCTACGAATCCCTCTCCCAGTGGCCCTCCGGCATGGGGACAGGTATTATCAAGGGCATAGATCACACCTTCGACATTACATAAGGCAATACCGTGATCCTGGAGCTCAATACTTTGGCAGGTGCCTGGAGGGAGATCTTGAATCTTGGCGACTGGATGGAAGTTCAAGGGCATGGTCATCTATAAGCGGCCAAAACCCCTAATATATCAACTTCTTCCTGGCGCAACAAGACCCCTATGGTCTCTCTTGATTCTCTTGATTCGTCGGTGATATAGGAACAGGGTTTCCCAATCCGGCGAGGTTTTTAGAGTACGTTTGTATGGAAATGACCCTCCTACTCAATGCTACCTATGAGCCATTGCGAGTTGTGCATTGGCAAAAAGCCATCAATTTGTTATGGCAAGGAAAAGTCGAAGTCCTTGAATTTTATGATCGGGATATTCGAGGGGTGTCCATTTCCTTTAAATTGCCTTCCGTGATGCGTCTTCTCAACATGGTCAAGCTTCGTTCGAATCATCATGCGGTAAAATTTTCTCGTATCAATATTTTTACCCGTGACCGGTATACCTGCCAATATTGCTACGCACGGTTTCGCACTGAAGAATTGACATTTGATCATGTGGTGCCTATTGCCAAAGGTGGGAAGAAAACCTGGGAAAACATTGTGACGGCATGTTGGCGTTGTAATAACCGGAAAAGCGGGCGTGTTCCCCATGAGGCAGGGATGAAATTACTCAAGGAGCCCGTCAAGCCTAAATGGACCCCCCGGCTGACACTGATGATCGGTATCCGCCACGCTCCGGAAAGTTGGCGGGATTATTTATACTGGAATGTGGAATTGGATGCGGATTCCTAGATTCTCTTGCTCTCCTGGTTCCTGATGGTTGTCACCGGGGCCATCGTTCTTTGGTCCCCGGTGACGGACTGCCTAAAGCGGAACTTCATGCTCTCACATAAAGCGAATCCGACGCCTTGCCGGACCCGAGCAGGAATGGTGCGCGATGAGTTGAGGCATCCCTACTCTGTCTCTTTTTCCCCGATTCCCTGAAAATGTTCATCAATGACCCGAATAGGTAGGACGCTCAGGAGTTATCTGCCAATTCGGGTCGAACGATTGAGGAATCAAACGCTTGCGCTACGAGACTTCGATGAGAGGAATCGGTGCCCGCTCGGCTTGTTTCCGTAGGCCACAATTAATACACCAGAACACCAGAAGAGACATTCCTGATTCCATGTCGACTTCCCGATCGAGCAACATCGTTCCTTGGCATTTTTCACAGCGATACATAGATGAATCTCCTGTGGTTCTACCGGTCAGGCTTTAAGGAGTCTTCAGAATCAACAGGGAAAAAGAGCGTACAGGCGTTTGGCCGAGAAAATGAATGAGGACCAAAAAATGAATAAAGCCTTGAGCACTGATTCTTCAGACGCGCTGACTCGGAATGTGAATAAAAAATTGCATGGTCCTGAATGAAGGAATCCCAAAAAAGAGGGGCAATCTACCATAGGCAAAAAGGTAAAAGCTATGGAATTCAAGTGGAAAATGAGAATAGGGGAGGCATGGTCGAGGTTTTGACTTAGAGAGGAAATGGAGTGAAGATTTGAGCATCATCTGGCGGTTGATGCGGAAGAGTCTGTCAAGGGAGCATAGTCTGATTCTCACGAAAGTATTTTTGATGATGATTCAACACCGACGCTGGCATGGGAGGTTGTGAGTTTGGATCTTTTGCCGGATTTTCAGCCCCCTGTCCCCGCAGAGCCTGAATGGGTTTCCTGGACTGATGAACAGTTGTTGAATCTCCGGTTGTCCGATTTGAAGATCCGCATTTCCGGAACTGAATTGGGTCAATGCATCCGTCAGTTATACCGGGAATTGAAAGATCACGGGTTAGTGTTTCGCCCCCATGTCTGGTTGTCCGACGATTGGTATTCGCCTGATGGCACGCCGGGTCTTGCCGTGCCGTTCTATATGGGGCATCCGCGGTTAGCAAAGCTGGAACTTAATCAAATGTTGGAAGTGGAGGGCGGGACCCCCGAATGGTGTATGCGGATTCTTCGACACGAAACGGGCCATGCGATTGAGAATGCCTACCGCTTACGGCGGCGGCGTAGCCGGCAACAAATGTTCGGGCATACTTCGGTTCCGTATCCCGATTGTTATTTGCCAAAGCCCTATAGTAAAAGTTTTGTGTTGCATCTTGATATGTGGTATGCCCAGAGTCATCCAGACGAGGATTTTGCCGAAACCTTTGCCGTCTGGCTCACCCCGCACTCCCATTGGCGTGAGCGTTATGCCGGGTGGCCGGCACTTAAAAAATTGGAATATATGGACGGCCTGATGAAGGAGTTGGCGGGGGTTGCGCCAATTGTGACAACCAGGGAGCAGGTGGACCCTATACAGCGCCTGCACAAAACGCTCCGGGAACATTATCAGGACAAGAGGGAACGGTATGGACTGGACTACCCAAACTTTTATGACCGGGACCTGCGGCGTCTCTTTTCGGGAGATCCGGATCAATCGGCAAATCCGTCCGCGGAGAATTTTATCAGGAAATTCAGAAAAGAAGTTCGCCGGAAAGTCGCGGCATGGACGGGAGAGTATCAATATACCATTGATCAAGTTTTACAAGATATGATGGCACATTGCCGTGAACGGAATTTGCGGTTAGCTGTTCCTGAAGAGCAGGCAAAAGTGGATTTTACGATTTTATTGACGGTGCAAACGATGAACTATTTGCACGGTGGACGCCATCGGGTGGTGTTATGAGGAAGCTTCGCGTCATGGCCCTTATGCATCAGGATCTCGTGCCCCCCGATGATGTGGAGCATGCCGATTTGGCTGAGGTTGAATGGAAAACCGAATTTGATGTGGTCTCCACGCTGCGGGATCTTGGCCATGAGGTTATGGCTGTCGGTGTCAGGGATGATTTAAGCGTGATTGACAAACTGGTAACGGATTGGAAACCCCACATTGCTTTCAATTTGCTGGAAGAATTCAATGGCAATCCGGAGTTCGATCAAAATGTCGTGTCCTATTTGGAGCTCCTGGGAGTTCCCTATACCGGGTGTAATCCCAAGGGGCTCGTGCTCACTCGGGATAAAGGCTGGTCAAAAAAAATCATGGCCTACCATGGCATCCGATGCCCGGAGTTTGTGGTCTATCCACTGGGGCGAGTGATCAAGTGGGCAGAAGAGTTTCCCTTTCCGGTCATTGTCAAATCCATTAGTGAAGAAGCGTCTCTCGGCATTTCTCAAGCCTCTATCGTCCATGACGAAGACAAACTCAAAGAACGTGTTGAGTTTGTGCATCAGAGTGTGGGCACGAGCGTCATTGTCGAGCGGTACATTGAAGGACGGGAACTCTATGTGGGCGTGTTAGGTAATCGACGATTGCAAGCCCTGCCGGTTTGGGAGCTGCACTTGAAAAATCTTCCTCCTGATGCTTTGCCGATTGCCACGGCCCGGGTGAAATGGAGCACGAAATATCAAAAAAAATATGGAATTCAATCGGGTGAGGTTGAGGGGTTACATCCCAAGCTGGTGCGGCATATTCAACAAACGGCCAAACGGGTTTTTCATATTTTGGGATTAAACGGCTATGCCCGAATGGATTTTCGGTTGGATCCCCAAGAGCAGCTGTATATATTGGAAGCCAATCCCAATGCCCAACTGGCCTATGGCGAAGATCTCGCCGAGTCGGCTGAACGAGCCGGTATTTCCTATGAAGCCCTAATTCAACGAATCCTGAATATCGGTCTGAGCTGGAAGCCTGAAAGCCAGCGGTAGCGGGGATTTTGAAAAACCTGCCTCGAGCAAAGTCGAAAGGTTAGTCGGGCAGGACTATCTTGCCCATTGTCTTTTGTTTTTAGAAATAACCGCAGGAAAATTTCCTTGATTCCCTGTTTTATTTCTTAGAGAAGCAGAATTTTCTAAGATTATTGTAAAATTTCAAAGGTGGATTCGTTTATTTGAGCGCAGAGCATGGTCAAGAGTTCTTTAATCCTGCCTGCCAAGTGGCAAGGGCCAATAATGGGAAGTAGTGGGAGTACAAATGGTATTTCAAATAGAAAACGTTAGGGAATCCGGTTCCTGTCATGAGTTCCTCGTCCCACTCTCCTTGCTGATTCTGATTGGTGAGCAGCCAGTCGATTCCACGATGAACGGGTTTTGAGGTTCGATCGCCAGCCGCTTCAAGTGCAAGTAAGGCCCAGGCTGTTTGTGAAGGTGTGCTTGAGGCTGGAACGAATTCCTGCTTTTCATAGCTGGCACAGCTTTCCCCCCAACCGCCATCCTGATTTTGGATTGAGCGCACCCAGGTGGCAGCACGCTGGATTGCGGCGTTTGCAGTCGGGGAGCCACTTGCGCGAAGGCCACGCACGGCGAGGAATGTCCCATAGGTATAATTTACGCCCCAGCGTCCATCCCAACTCCCGTTGGGTTGTTGATGGCCCAAAAGAAATTGGACGGCACGCGCGATTGCCGGGTGTTGGTATGTGTAATCACGCCGACAGAGTGCCTCTAACACCCGCCCCGTTATATCAGGGCAGCTGGGATCAAGCATGGCATTGTGGTCTGCGAATGGGACCTTATTCAGTAAGGCCCAATTATTATCCACATCAAAGGCAGCCCAACCCCCGTCTGAGGATTGCATCCCTAATAACCAGTTGATGGCACGACCTTCGGCGCGGGTCTGCCGGTCGGGATCAGAGGCCTTGGCATGCTGTAGGGCCAACAAGACCATGGCGGTATCGTCGATGTCCGGGTAGAGTTCATTCGCAAATTGGAAAGGCCATCCTCCAGGCTGCAAATCCGGTCGCTTGACCGACCAGTCTCCTTTGCGGCGAATCTCTTTGCTCAATAACCAATCGGCTGCCCGCTGCATGGCTTGCGGTTCACCGACACCGAGTTCTCCTAATGCAAACATTGAAATAGCGGTATCCCATACCGGGGACAAGCTGGGCTGAAACTGCAGAGCATCTTCCTTCTCAAGAATGAGCCCTTCAAGCTGGCCAAGTGTGTCAATGAAGTCCGGGTGGTCCCGCTCATAACCCAGAGCATCCATCGCCATGAGGGCATACATCATTCCTGGAAAAATCGCTCCCAATCCATCCGTGAACCGCATGTGATCTAACATCCACTTCTCCGCTTCGCGTATCGCTTTGGCCCGAACATCCTTAAAGCCCCGCTTTTCCCAGAGTTTCAAGATCTTGTCTACCTGATGAAACAGGAGAGAAAAGGGATCTTTTTTGGGGAGTCTCAGTTTTCGATTGGGCACCATGAGTTCGTCAACGGTCCAATTTCCTGGCACTGTGTGTTGTACTCCGGACGCTTGAAGAATGGAGAGGGGGACGACGATGGCCCGACTCCACGATGAAATTTCATACAAGACATTTCCAGGGATAAGGACGAGTTCAGGTGGAACACTCGGTGTGTACTTTCTTGGGAAGAGACCAAACATGCTCAGGTTATTCTTCGTGTAGCTATTGGTGGCTTGAAGACCTCCAAGGGCAAGAATGCGTTCACGCGCACGTTGCATAAGCGGTTGGTCGGGATCATAGCCCCCAACTCGAAGCGCCACATATGCACGGGTCGTGGCGTTTACTTCGGCCGGTCCTTCCGTATAAATGTTCCATCCACCATCTGAAAGTTGCCGGTCAAGGATGGTGCGGATGGCTTCCTTGACTTTGGTCTGAATTCTTGGCTCCCACACACCGTTCTCTGGTGGATAGAGCCAGAGTAAAAGTAATACGTAGTCGGATTCCAATGTGGTGTCGGCGGTTAAATCGCCCTGCCAAAACCCTCGCGGATTTTGTTTCGCCAGTAGTGCACGCGCAGAAGTTTGGGTGGGTTGGTAGGCTTGGCGTTCGAGTTCCTCCACATGTGACTTAAAGGAAGCCAATTCCGCGAAGGCGTCATTAGGCGGTGTGGGTATGGTGGTTGCGGACGTGTCTCTCATGGGTTCTCCTGATTGTGTGTGAGATTGGATCTCCAAAACAAATGTGGCTCGTTGCTCGCGCGTGGGAGGCGCTAATCCTAATGCCTCGCTGAACCAGAGCCCTTCGACAGCCAGCCGCCCTAGAAGGGAACGAGTCGGATCAACGGTATTGGCCAGAAAAATGCTCTGCCAATTTTGATACCGCTCTCGAATGGGCTCGAGTAGATGGGGGTTGATGGAAAAAGCTGCCATGAGAATGGAGGCAATTTCTTCTCCTCGAAGGGACCGATTATGGACGGGATTGTCGACAATCTCATGGCCAAGAGCCATGCCGGGATGCTCCTCATGAATGGAGCTAGTGAGAAATTCTCCAACCTGTTTGCGTTCCAAATCCTGTATGAGTAACTCTATGAGCCCCGCGAGTAACTGTTCCTTACCCTCAAAATGATAGAGTAAGCCGCCTTTGCTGATACCGGCTTCTCTAGCGACATGCTCGAGTGTCAAACCACTGACCCCGTTTCGTCCCAACAGGTCTATGGCGGTCTCAAGGATCAAATAGCGTGTTGAAGTTAGCATGGATTATTACTGTGGATTATTACTGTACCGTCTGGCTGGTTTAGTTTCAATCGAAAATTTTTGTTTGTAAACACTAGGTATGAAGAGAGGACGATCCGGGCTGGTTTAAAGTCGGGCCGCAAATAATTGATGAAAATGGCATTCACCATGCCAATGGGAATAGGAAGCTTGGCATCCTTTTGGTCCACAAAATAACTGCCTCGAATTTCGGGGACTTTGTATCATTGGCAGAAGCTCAGAGAAGAAAGTGGGGTAGGAAGTTAATTAAACGCCAGAAAACGGTCGCAACCGTCGATGATGTTTGAGAGAATAACCAAGCCGCAAAAGGTCACTTCCTTACCATATCCGTCGGTGGAGATGTGATGTTGTTGGCATCCATAGGCACACACAAATAGTTTTAGGCCGTTCTTCGCCAACTCCGGAAATCTCGGGTCCTCTAGGTTTCTGACTCCCTCATCAATGAAATACAAATAGGTATCTACTTTATTAGCTAACGCGGTTTTGGAGAGTTGGTAGACTGTCTCTGCATTGGGATGTTCGGGTGAGGTAGAGAGCAGGAGGCCTAATTTTTTATTGGCGAGAGTAGAATTGGCTATGATTGTAGTGGAGTCCATGGGAGAAACCCTCGAATAATAAGGTTTTACGACTGTTTATAGGTGGAATGAGCTTGACTGTCAAGAGAATATTCAGGAGAGATGTTTTGCTTGACGTCGTTTTTCCTCTGTCTTTATAATTTACTGATTTTCAAGAGAAATTTTCATGTCTGATTATTTTTGATGATGGAAAATCTTACGCATTTTAATGAGTCCGGACGGGCTCGAATGGTTGATGTGACGGACAAGCCTCCGACCGAGCGTGTAGCGGTGGCAGAGGGAAAAGTGTTTGTCCTGCCGGAAACCCTTGAAAAAATTCATGCAGGTCGGATTGCGAAGGGTGATGTGCTGGCCGTGGCTCAAGTGGCCGGCGTGATGGGGGCCAAACGGACTCCGGATTTGATCCCGATGTGCCATCCTTTACTTCTCACAGGAGTGGATGTTGACTTCAAAGAAGACTCTCTGCCTAATTCGGATGGACGGTGTGTCATTACGATTGTAGCAACGGTGAAAACCACCGGAAATACCGGAGTGGAAATGGAAGCCATGACCGCTGTTTCCGTGGCAGCTCTGACGATTTACGATATGTGTAAGGCGGTAGATAAAGGCATGGAGTTTGGAGAGGTAGCCCTGGTTTCAAAATCCGGAGGAAAGTCAGGAACATATATCCGTGTGCAAAAAGACAGATAGGAAAGATGATGTTCATTCTTCCAGCTTGATCGTGGGAATTGTAAATTGTGAAGATTAAATTATTCGGGATGTTAAAGACCATGATTCCTGGAAGTAAGGATTTAGACGTGGCCTTTTCTGAAGGTGACCAGGTCAAGGATCTGGTTTATACCATACAGAGGGAGTATCCTCAGGTTGGTGAATTGCTCGAAAAGAAAAAAGTGCTGGTGTCGGTGAACCAGGAAATTGCTCATTGGGACACGGTGCTGGATACGGCTGATGAGGTCGCATTATTGCCTCCTTTCGCGGGAGGATCAGGCGAATAATGAGCTCAGGAGAAAGGGCAATCCGATGGCTGTTGAATTAGAAGAAAGTATGCTGGTTCGGGTGCAACTGGAAAATTTCTCAATTGATGAAGAATTGAATCGAGTGAGGTCCCGGTCCCGTCGAATCGGGGGTATTGCTATGTTTTTGGGTACGGCTCGTGATCGTTCCAAGGGTCGAGACGTAAGTTCCATGAGTTTTGATCATTACGAAGGGATGGCCCAGAAAAAACTCAAAGAAATCCGAGAACAGGCACTTCGTGATTTTGCCATCATTGAGGCATTGGTCCTCCATCGCTATGGTCCCATTGAAATTGGTGAAAATATTGTGCTGATCATTGTTGGCGCTGAGCATCGTGCCGATGCGTTTAAGGCTTGCCAATGGTGTATTGATGAACTCAAAAAAATAACTCCAATCTGGAAAATGGAAACGACGCCGGAAGGCGAAGTGTGGGTGGAGGAACACCCATAATGGATGGGGGGGGAGCCGTGACTCTGCCGGATGCGGTCAAAGATGTCTGGGGACGTCCTTTACGATCCTTGCGGGTGTCCGTGACCGATCGATGCAATTTACGGTGTCAGTACTGTATGCCTGAGGAAAATTATGTGTGGCTTCCTCGGGAAAATCTGTTGACGTTTGAAGAAATCGCTTTCCTGACGAATGTGTTTTCCGATCGGGGAATTGATCGCGTGCGTATTACCGGGGGCGAGCCTCTATTACGCAATAACGTGGCGGAACTCATCAAAATGCTTCGTCAAAACTCTCGCATTCATGATATTGCGATGACCACCAATGGGGTGTTGTTGAGTGAACAGGCGCAGGCCCTTTTTGACGCCGGGCTCCATCGGGTCACGGTGAGTCTGGATACGTTGAAGCCCGAGCGGTTTAAAGCGCTGACTCGACGCGATACATTGGACAGAGTGTTGGAAGGCATTGCTTCAGTGGGACGGGTCGGGTTCACAGGGTTGAAGCTGGACACGGTCGCCATGAAGGGATACAACGAAGATGAAGTCATTCCCTTGCTTGAATACGGCAAGCGGGTCAACGGAGAAGTGCGTTTTATCGAATATATGGATGTAGGCGGAGCCAATGACTGGTCCGCGGAAAAGGTTCTTTCCCGGAAAGAGATCTTGAAGATGGTCGGGGAGTATTATGGTTCCGTCGAGCCCGTGGAGGAGGTCAGTTCGGCTCCTGCACAGCGATTCCGGTTATCAGATGGAACAATATTTGGTATTATTTCTTCCACTACTGTCCCTTTTTGTTCGACATGTGACCGGAGTCGGTTGACGGCTGACGGGATGTGGTATTTGTGTTTGTATGCCAAAACCGGCATTGACCTTCGCAAGCTCATTCGAATGGAACGATCACAAACAGATATTCTCTCCATCATCCAGTCTGTCTGGGAATCCCGACAAGATCGGGGGGCGGAAGAACGCAAAGAGCTTGAACAGGTCAGTGGCCGTGGCCGGTACATTGACATTGAGCGATTGCGCCAAGATCCGCATTTGGAAATGCATGCAAGGGGAGGCTGATCCCCCGCGTTTCCTCCATATTCCGTGTCGCGTCCTCCTCCTGCCAGTATCCCCCAACAGCCTGGGAGTTAGAGGTGCCTTCTTCGACTGATTCTTGCCGGTTCAACCTCCCTATGGTAATGTCCTGTGTCGTGACCGAAGACTGTGTCGGAGTCCATGATTCCTTGTTGTGTTCTTTCCCTGCCTTTTTCGCATTTTCTTTATCTCAGCCAGATCTGTATTTAGGTTCGCGTGCGTTGCGTTCATGAAAGAAGCTTAAGGATAGACTGATTTATGGGATGGTTTAAACGGAATAAAAACACGGATCCCGAAGGTACGTCCATTAAAATCGTGGAAGGGATGTGGGTTAAATGCGCAGTGTGTCGCGCCATAATTTTTAAACGCGAGATTGAGCGAAACTTAAAAGTCTGCCCGAAATGCCAATACCATTTCCCGCTATCGGTTGGTGAGCGATTGGAATTGATCGTCGATCCTGGTTCATTCGAGGAATGGGATGAAGATTTAGTTCCAGGAGATCCCCTACAATTTGTGGACACATTGCCGTACCGCAAGCGCATTCACAAGGCCCAAGAAAAAACGGGAAAAAAAGAAGCAATTTTGACCGGGCGATGCCAAATTGGCAGGAAACCCGTGGCGCTTGGAATTTTTGACTTTTCATTTATGGGTGGGAGCATGGGATCGGTGGTCGGCGAGAAAATTTGTCGGGCAATCGACCACGCGCTGACGGAGCATATGCCATTTTTGTTGGTCACGACTTCCGGTGGCGCACGAATGCAAGAGGGGACTTTGTCACTCATGCAAATGGCCAAAACCGCGTCAACTTTGGCCAAATTACAAGAGGCTCGAATGCCCTTTGTTGTCCTGTTAACGGATCCGACCTTTGGGGGGGTCACTGCCAGTGTCGCAATGTTAGGGGATATCATTCTAGCGGAACCGAAGGCGCTGATTGGGTTTGCCGGCCCACGGGTCATAGAACAAACGATCAAAGAACATTTGCCTGAAGGCTTTCAGCGTGCTGAGTTTTTGTTGGAACATGGCATGGTTGATCATATCGTGGAACGAAAAACTCTCAAGCCAACCCTGGAAACGTTGCTTTCGCATTGCGTCACAGAAGTCTCTTCCTCTTCGGGGTAATGGCCGAAAGGTCAGGCTCTCCTTGTGCTCCTGTGGATCTCAACAGCCATGACGATGGGCTATCCCGTTCATGGTGAGAGCCATACGTTGTAGTTATTATTGATACGAAATCTCCTTCCCTTTATTGTCTCCCGCCCAGTTTCGATTCCTGTGGCTAGCTATCCAGAAACGCTTAACTATCTTTTCTCCTTGCACCGGTTTGGTATCAAGCTCGGCCTGGAAGCCATTACCGATATTCTTGGCAGGCTGGGGAATCCTCAGCACCGATATCCCACCCTGCATGTTGCCGGTACGAACGGGAAGGGTTCTTCCTCAGCCATGCTGGCCAGGATCCTTGAAGCGAGCGGGTACCGGGTTGGTCTGTATACTTCCCCGCATTTGATTGATTTTCGAGAGCGCATACGTGTTCAGGGAACAGACATTTCGGAAGAATCAGTTTGTGCCCTGACTGACCAGATGCGGCGAATCGCCAATCCCCTCACAACCCTCACATTTTTTGAATTTACGACCGCGCTGGCTTTTCTACATTTTCAACACCAACAAGTGGACATTGCGGTGGTAGAAGTCGGGATGGGCGGACAGTTTGATGCGACCAATGTGTTGAGCCCCATGGGTGCTTTGATAACGGGGATTAGTTTTGATCATGAGGCCTATTTGGGAGACTCTCTTCAGAAGATTGCGAGGGAGAAAGCCGGCATCATTACACAAAAATCTCCGGTGGTATTGGGACCCATGCCGAAAGATATTCTTCATATTTTTGAGACCCAGGCCAGGAAGTGGCAGGCACCCTGCTTTCGGATGGGGCAGGAGTTTTCCCTTCTGGAAACCAGCGCAACGACTTTTACCTATCAAGGGCCGGGATGGACTCTTCCAGGCCTGCAGACGAATTTGCCCGGCCGGCATCAGTTGGTGAATGCGACCAATGCTCTTGCGTTATTGGAGACGGCCGTCGATGGCACATTCCCTATTTCACCGTCGGCCATCCGGACCGGTTTGCAAGACGTGAGATGGAGAGGTCGATTAGAAATTGTGCAACAAAATCCACTTCTGCTTCTGGATGGCGCGCACAATCTTGCGGCTGCTCACGTGTTATTTGACTTTCTCCACTCACAAATTCATGATGGCGCGGGACGAAAACTCATTTTGGTGGTTGGGATGATGCGCGACAAGAATCTTCAGGAATTTCTGCGTGTGTTCATTCCAATTGTAGACCACCTAATTCTCACCCAGCCACGGATAGAAAGGGCGGCGTCGGTAGATGAGCTCAATCAGGCCGTCGATCATAAAAATCTTGTGCCGTGTTTACTTGCAGATTCATGGGAGGCTGTTTGCAGGGCCAAAGACATCTCGAATCCCACAGACGTGATCTGTGTGACCGGGTCGTTATTTCTGGTTGGGGAGGTACTCAATCGGCTCACTCAGCCTGGTTTTCCAACGTGACGTATGCGAACCTGGGAGATGACCGGTGTGTTCTCTCGCGCCGGTCTCATGGATTGATACTTGGTATATTGATCTTCATCACGATACTGACCGCGGGAGAAACCGTGTTCGGGCAATCGGACGCCTCCGTTGTTGAATCCGAGGAAGTCCCTGCAGCATCCTCAGCTGAGAAGGACTCTGCTGAATCAACCTCACAGGGAGTTCCCGTCACGATAAATGCCGACCGAATTGAATATGATAATGATCGGGAAGAGTATCATGCTACCGGGGCTGTGGATATCACACGTGGACCCATTCATCTCAATGCGGATGAAGCCACCCTCCAAAAGCTCACGGGGCGTCTCACAGCGCGTGGTCATGTGCATTTACGAGATGTGAAGGCCGATATCTGGTCGGAAGAGCTTGAGCTCAATCTCAATACCGAAGCGGGAGTGATCACGAATGGCAATATTTTTCTCAAGGAGCAGAATTCCTTTGTGACGGGGCGACGGCTTCAGCGTTTTTCTGAGACCCATTATCGGATCAAGGAGGGTTCCTTTACCAATTGTGATGCGAAGAATGGCGAGATTCCAGCCTGGCGATTTAACTTTCATGATATGGATGTGGAATATGAGGACAGTTTGTTTGGGAAGGGCGTATGGTTCAATGTGAACGATGTGCCGGTCATCCCCCTTCCCACCTTCCGATATCCGCTGGGCGCTTCTCGAAAAAGCGGATTCTTATTTCCTACGACCGGGTATAATACGCAATTCGGTTACCAGTATCGGCAGGGGTATTTTTGGGCCATCAATCCCAGCAATGATTTAACCATTTCCCCCCAAATCTTAACGGAGCGTGGAGGAGGTGCGGATCTGGAATATCGCTATATGTGGAATCGGCTCACAAAGGGAGAATGGTTGATACGCTCGCTCTATGATACCCAGCAACATCGTGGGCGAGCCGAAGTTCGAGGAGCTCATGCTCAGCAATTCAACCCTGATTTGTCGTTACGAATGCGCGCCAATTTTTCAAGTGATCGAACGGTCTTGCAAAATTTTAGCAGCTCCGGGACTCAACGGGCTTTACCCAGCCAAGAGTCCCATCTCACTATTTTGCAACGGCTTGATCATGGAGCGTTCTATCTTACCGGCCAATATATTCAGCCGTTAGCCACCGGCGGGAATTCGACCTTTCAGCGGTTACCCGAAATCGGACATCGCTTCATGAATCCCAGTGTCCTGGGCAGTCCCATATCGCTGACTGCGGAAACGACTGCGGTGCAATTTCACAGGCAGACAGGATTCGATGTCGGTCGGATCGATGTGATGCCGGGACTGTCAATGGAAGGGCTCCATCTGGGGCATGCATTGGGATTCCGTCCCCAGGTGAAGTTTCGTGAAGTAGGCTATACGCGGGGGCTCACGGAGAAATCAGCCCAACATCGTGAAACCTTTTGGGTTGGGGCTGAATTGTTCTCGAATGTCTCGAAACGGTTTTCCTTCGGCGATGGGAATTGGATCCGTCATTCTCTACAACCGAATGTGATTTATGAGTATGTGCCGCAGACGAAACAATCGGAATTAGTTCAAATCGATGCCGTGGATGATTTAATCCAAAAGAGTTTGGTGACCTATTCCTTGAAAAATCGTCTAAGCCAAATTGGTGGCGGAAAATCCAATGCCTGGTTGGATCTGTTCTTTGCCCAAAGTTATCATGTGGCCAATCCCCCACCCCTCGCCTCCCGGTTTTCGGATATCTGGACACGGGGGCATTTTCATTCACCGGTCGATTCCTCAGCCTTCATCTCGGCCTTTAATCTGAGGGTCGATGCCTTTTACGATCCGAATAGGAAATATTTTTCTCAGATGAACACCGATGTGCTCATCCAAAGCCGGCAGACATGGTATATGACCGTTGGTCAGCGGTACACCAAAGAAGGAACGAGAGTCCGCCGGGGAGATATTTGGAATCCCGTGTCGTTTAATGAAGTGTTGGCTCCGGATGAGGAAATCCTCTATCTCACGACTGGAGGTGGAGTGCGTTTGCCCTATGGTGTGACCGTAGGCACCAAGTGGTATCACGACTTACGAACGGGACAGACGGCGGAATGGGATGTGGTCGGACTCTACCAGAATCCCTGTCGCTGTTTTTCCCTCGGGCTCACGTATACCCGACTTCCTGACCGCTCACAATTTGAATTTCTCATCAGCTTGACCGGGTTGTGGGGGACCCAAGGGCATGGGACGCAATTAATGAAACTGATCTTGGGCCCCATCATGGCAGGAGAGCGTGGAATTCCTTGGGACTATCGCTAACCGTCATGCGGATTTTACCTATGCGAATGTGCACGGTCCCGGTGGTGATTCTATGGAGTTTAGCCGTCTGGCCACTTCATGCCTGGTCGCAAGAAGTCGTGACTGATCAGGTCACCATCACGTCGGCAAGAGGACAGCTGTTTGGCATCACGTCCGGCGAGGGAATTGCCAGGAAGGTGTTAGCGTCGGGGGAAGACGTGCTGGTGGTTGAAAGCAAAGGTGTGACGGGATATGTTCAGACAACCACACGGTTGCTCGGATTTTCAGGTCGGTTACAACGGTGGGCGGACATGAATCTTTCCTCGGCGGAGGAAGTGATCGCTGCCACAGTCACTCCCAAAATGATTATTGTGCAAGGTCAACAGGCGGCCTACGGTTTTCAAAGTGATCTTGGTCGTTGGAAACGAGAACCTTGGGGGGCCGGAGAGGTGTTGGTGAAGAGTATCGTGAATGACTATGTGGCCGTGCACATTACCAATCGACGGGCTTTGGGATTTTCGGCGTTGACCGGAGGGTTTTTTTCACAAGATCTTCCATCCGGCAATACGATTGACCAGACGGAAGCCAATGCGAATATTGTGATCATCCACCTGTCAGGCCTGATGTTGGTGTTTCGATCCGGCTTAGCGGTTTGGACGGTATTGCCCTGATTAATTGGAGGCAGGGCTACTGGCCAATTCCGTGTGTTTGGTCACGCCCGGGTAATCCACCCCAATAGGGCTGTTTGAGCAATAACGGCTCCACCAGTCAATGACTTCCTGAAGAAAAGGATCTTCCGGCCCTGTGGCAAAAAGATGACCGTAGAGATAGCCGGTTTGGGTATCAAAGAGGATGAATATCGGCATGGGAGCGGGTTGTGGAAGTTGTGGCGTGTCCATGGGTCGTCGGGATCGTGCGTCAGAGGTTCATTCCGTTTTTCTCTAGGTATTCTTGTCGGAACGTGTTGGGTATTTCTTAAATATACCTATGGATCAGGGGTTTTAATCGCTCATGGAGAATGTGGGTCTCTTCGAGGACTATAAGGCGAGGGGCAAAGACCCTGTAAGGATTGGGGCAAAATTAAAAACGACGCTTGACCTTCCCCGTCAAATGGGGTAGCTATGTTCCTTTACTGTACAACCGAGTCAACGGTATGTGCGTTTACCTGGGCTGAGAGGGAGGCTATTCATGGATGCGTTCGATTCTGCTGGATCAGCTATCGCGAAGCAGGTTGCCAGGATCCTGCTGGTTGAAGATGAAATCGATGTGCGGGAGTCTATCAGGTTGCAGCTTGAGGATGAGGGACATCAGGTTGTGGACACGGAATCCGGCGCCGACGCCTTGGTTCTGGCCGAGTCTTCCCAGTTCGATATTGTCTTGACCGACGTGATGATTCCTGACATCAACGGAATTGAGTTGGTCCAGCGCATTACGCAACTTCCAAATCATCCGGTCATGATCGTCATGACGGGATATGGGTCGGTAGAGATGGCGGTAAAAGCAATTAAAGCCGGGGCCTTTGATTTTCTCTCAAAACCCTTTTCCATGGATGTGCTGAGTGCCACGCTTGCCAGTGCCTTACGCGTCAAGTGTCTTCAGGACGAGAATGTCGAATTGAAAAAAACCGTCAAAGGCCAATTTAGTTTAGGAAAACTCATTAGCTCCAGTCAGGTGATGCAAGAAGTGTTTCAGCTGATCGACTGCGTGGCGGATACCGATAGCACCGTGCTGATTTTAGGAGAAAGTGGCACCGGCAAAGAATTAATTGCTCAGACCATTCATTGTCATAGTATGCGGCGCCAGGGAAGCCTGATTCCTGTTAATTGCGGAGCGATTCCCGAGGCATTATTAGAAAGTGAATTGTTCGGTCATGAGAAAGGGGCGTTTACCGGAGCGGTCGCATCTCGAGTCGGACGATTTGAGTTGGCGACGGGAGGCACAATTTTCCTTGATGAAATCGGAGATCTGAGTCCCCCGCTCCAAGTCAAACTCCTTCGGGTCCTACAAGAGCGAACGTTTGAACGAGTAGGGGGTACTCGAACATATAAATCGGATGCTCGGGTTATTGCCGCCACGAACCAAGACCTTGAAACGCTGGTGGCTGCGAAACAATTTCGCGAGGATTTGTTTTACCGGTTAAACGTGGTGCCGGTTCTGGTTCCTCCTCTCCGGCATCGGGTCGAAGATATCCCGCTCTTGCTCCAGCATTTCATCACGATGTTCAATGATCGCCGGAAAGCGGAACTTACCGGAGTGGCCGATGAGGCGATGAGTCTTTTATGTGAATATCCCTGGCCGGGAAATGTTCGTGAACTCGGAAACATCGTCGAGCGGATTGCCATTTTGAAACGGCGGGGGATGATCGTCCCCGAAGATTTGCCGGAAAAAATCCGGCGATTACCCTCCTCTCATCTCCCCACCATGCCGGCGGCAATTCCCGTGGCCGGGATGGACCTCTCCAGAACGGTTGAGGAGTTTGAAAACCGGTTGATTCTTGAAGCGCTCGAGCGAACGAATTGGGTCAAAAGTAAAGCGGCTCGTCTTCTGCAAATCAATCGCACCACCCTCATTGAAAAGCTAAAAAAGAAATCACTGGCCGAAGTGGTTGCACAACGCGCGACCCCATCGGAAGATCTGGCCGACGTGTAACAATCGAGCACGCCCGGCCTTCCTGCCGTCCTCCCATTCCGAACAAGCCTGAGGTTCTGACCATTCCGTCAACTCCTTGACGTCGGCAATATTGTCCGTTCGTCGTCGTCCTTGCAAAACTTCCTGGTTTTTCAACGAAAACCCTGTCGTCGATTTTTTGCCATCGGCAAGAATGACTCCGGTCTAATTTTTGCTGAAGAGGTCTATCAGGTTGGAGCAGAAACCAAAAGTGAGGAAATGTACTTGGATTGCCCTGTTGTGTGTTTTCTGGCCCAGCGCAGTTTTGGGAGGCCCGTGTTCTGATTTTTCCTGGTACGTTTCCCGCGACATGGTTATGCCGGAAATTATTCGACAGGGACGGGATGCATTACGCGCCGGACAACTCCTGGAAGCCAGAGAGATGTTTGCCACCTATCTAAAAGAGCAGGAGCATGGGCAGTTTGCAGAAGGGACCCGTTGGGTCCTGGCCTCTCTTCCTGATCCGTTGGATGAACCGGGTAGAGAAAAATTTCAACGCATCGAGCGTCTGCAAGCGATGAAAATGAGTGATCCGGAGAGTGTGTATGTCCCATGGGCCGTGTGTGCCATGGGTAATGTGTATTGGGAGGCTGGATGGTTTTCAGAAGCCAGCGGAATATTCGAAGATTTTCTCCGGTCCTATCCCGATCATCCGTTAGCGGGAGGAGTCATGGTTGAGGCCGGGCTAGGGTATCTGGGCAATAAGCAATATTTGGAAGCAGCACTGATTCTCAGACGAGTGGTAGAAGAACCCAAGTGGAGTGGCCATCGCCTGAAGGCTGCATTAGGGTTGGCGGATGCCACGGCCATGGCGAAGGCGTGGAAGCAAGCCTACTACTGGTACCGGGTAGTTGAAGCCGAAAAGCCTGAACTCATTCGCCGGTCTGGGAATTCATCGTATCAGTATGGATTAACGGAACTTGCAGTTGGAAATCCCGCCCTGGCGATATCCAGATTTTTGTTGGCGGTGAATCTTCATCCCCACGAGGAACCATCCGGGATGGCCTTGAACCAAATATCAGAAAAATTACGGAAAGACGGGCATGAATATCTGGCCTTGTATTTTGCCGATCAAGCCCGACAACGTTTTCCCGACCAGGAACCCGGTCGACGTGGCCAGGCCGCGCTGACCAGATGGGTCGTGGCGTTTGTCACGCAGGAGCACGCCAAGGAGGACTGGGTCAAGGTATATCATCGGTTTGATGATTTGGAAATCTATCTCTCGCTCTCATGGGATTATGTTTTAGAAACGGCCGGAAAGCTTAGTCATGCTCTAGAAAGGGATGTGGCTGATGAGGGCCTGCTGTGGATGGGGCAAGCCTATCAGGCGCTAGGGGAATACGCCGATGCGGTTCAAACCTATACCCGCCTCATTCTCGTAACCTCGTCCGATGAGAGGCGTCAGGCAGGACAGGGTCGACTCGCCCGCTTGTTACAGCATCAGATTCGTTCCTTCTATGATTCGAAAGCCTGGGTGCCGTTACTCAAGTTTCACACCGACTATCAAGACGCCTTTCAGCTGGTGCCCTTGGAACGGGAGCGTCTCTTCATAGTGGCGCAAGCCTATCAGCAGGTGAACCTTCCGGCAGAAGCCTGGCATTGGTATGACCAACTCTTAAAGGAGTACCCTGACAGTCCCCTTCGGGAAGACATTCGTCTTCAGCAGGTGGTGGTTGCTCAGGAACAGGGAAACACATCTTGGGTGCGAGAGGCGGGGGCGTCCTATCTCCGGGAGTTTCCCAACGGCCAGGGGCGTGGGCGGGTGGAGACCATTCTTGCCTTGGAAGCTCTCACGGACAAACGTTATGAAGAAGCCATACAAGCTTTCTCGGCGGCTCTCCAGCATGTGGACGGTGAAATGGAGCAACGATATGTGCTCCGGAATCGGGCAGGCGCCTATCGAGCGCTCGGGCGGATGGAGTCCATGGTGCAAGACCTCCGACGGGTGGTGTCTATTCAACCCACGCAGGTTTCCGATGTCCTCCGTTTGGGGGATGCCATGTTTGATCATGGGGATTATGTCGAAGCCCAGCATCAGTACGATCAAGTCCTGGCCTATGAGGCGCCGCCGGCCTTGCACACCTGGGCCAAATATCGGTTAGCGGCCTCGCTTGAATACATGGGAAAGCCGGATGAAGCGGCCGCGCTGCTCGCTGAAATCCGTCAATTACAAACCCGTTCTCCAGAATTGGAACATACGATTCGTTCAGCTGCCACGGCGGTGTTGGATGAAATGTCCTCAAAAGAAATTCCACCAACCAGGATACCCGATGCCCCAATTCAATCCTAAAACAATGATCGCTTTGAGTAGCAAGAGGAATGAGGAATTGAGCTGGCCGACACTTGACTCTACCGCGGAACCGACGATCTCCAGTGAAACCCTCAGTCTGGCGCTCGAGGCCAAATATGCGGAAACGCAACGATTGCATCATCACCTGCATCGTTTGGTGAAAAGTCTTCCGTTGCCGGCTTTGCTCTATAACCGCAAAGGGCGGGTGGTGACGGCCAATCACGAGGCCCATGTGCTGATGGGAGGAATCGATTGGAAGAAGATGAACTGGCAGGTTCAGGATCTCTGGGCAAACCTGGGATGGCCACCGGTTCCATTTTCCGACTGGAAGTGGAAGTCTGGCCGGATGTCCTGTTGGGATTGTCCATTAGGAGGGATGGATCAACCGTCCAGTCTGACGGTTCGGTATTTCAAATACGAAGGGGATGCGCACAGTGGATGGACGGAACAGATTCAACGTTTGGCGACCATAGGAGAACAGGTTGGGCGGCTGGCGCATGATATTCGAAACCCCCTGGCGAGTATTGAATGGTTTGCCACACTTTTGGGGCGCGAGAGTCCATCCGGGAAGGGACGTCAAGAGCTGGCGGATCAATTACTTCACGCCATTCGTTCATTAGATGGACTGGTCTCGAATCTCTTAACATCCACCACGCCATTGAAGGGTGATCGGCAGTGCGTGAACCTCTTGGAACTGTTGGATGATGTGGAGCTTTTGGCCACATTTCCCCTCAGAACCAAACGGCTGACCATTCACCGGCAGCGAGAAGCCTCGCTCCTCGAGATCTTGGGACATGAGCAGTTATTAAAACAGGCTCTCTTGAATCTGCTCCTGAATGCCATTCAGGCCTCTCCGCCTGAGGGTCATATTGAGATTCAGTGCCGGCGGACTTCTCGGCCGGTTCCGGGAAGGGACGCCTCCACCGGAGTCAATGGCGTGGCATTGAGTATTCGCGATGAAGGATGTGGCATGTCGGAAGAAGAACTCACCCGGGTTTTTCAGCCATTTTATTCGAAACGTCAGGGAGGGACCGGCCTGGGACTCCCGATCGTGAAAGACATTATGCAGGTGCATCAAGGCATGATTGAGATGGAGAGCCTGACCGGCAAAGGAACGACCGTCAAACTATTTTTTCCTCAATAAAGGAGATTGGCATGATCGATACCGAGGGTGGAGTGGGCCGGGGTATTCTGGTCGTTGAAGATGATGAACAGTTGCAATCGGCCCTGACTCACGCGTTGAGTCAGCATGGGTATGCCGTCACGGTCGCCAGAGATGGCTATGAAGGATTGGAGCGGATGGAACGTGAGGCCCCATGGCTGGTGCTGACTGATCTGAATTTGCCCGGCAAAGGAGGGATGGATTTTTTACGAGAAGTCCGAAGCCAGGGTTACCATATGCCGGTGGTGGTTATGACTGCTTATGGTGGAGTGGATGCAGCCGTCGAGGCCCTCAAATATGGAGCAACCGATTTTCTTCAAAAACCCTTTCCCCTTGATCGTCTTGAAAAATTAGTTGACCAGTTGAAAGATGCGCAGCCTGTTTCGGGGCTGGAGGTTCTGAGAGAACAGGAACGATGTCGCCGTGAAGAGCCGCGTGAAGGATTTCTGACCAGGGATCCGAAAGTGTTGCACACTATCACCATGTTGGAGATGGTGGCGGCCAGCCCGGCAACCATTTTGATTCAAGGCGAAAGCGGCACGGGTAAGGAAGTCCTGGCCCGGCATGTCCATCGTCATAGTCCCAGGGCTTCTCAACCATTTGTGGCGATCAATTGTGCCGCCCTGCCGGAAGGACTCTTGGAAAGTGAATTGTTTGGCTATGAAAAGGGGGCTTTTACCGGCGCGCTGGCGAGACGATGCGGCAAGTTTGAATTGGCCCACCAGGGAACGTTGTTGTTGGATGAAATCGGAGAAATGAGTTTGGGGTTACAAGCCAAATTACTCAGGGTCCTTCAAGAACGTGAAGTGGATCGCCTTGGCTCCAGGCAGCCGGTGCAGGTGGATGTGCGGGTCATTGCCACGACTAATCGGAATCTGGCGCAGGAAGTTCAGGCCGGCCGGTTTCGTGAGGATGTGTATTACCGGCTGAGTGTCATGCCGTTTACCATTCCCCCGTTGCGTGATCGCCCGGAGGACGTTCAATTATTGGCGGAATATTTTGCCAACCGGTCATTGCGGCGAAACCGGCGCACGCCGTGCGAGATCTCAGAAGAGGCGATGGCTTATTTGAAACGGCGGCCGTGGCGAGGAAATGTACGCGAATTGGAAAATGTGATTGAGCGGGGTGTGTTATTAGCGGGCAATGGGCCATTACTGATTGAGCATTTTCAGTTTGAAGAACCCATGTTGGCGGCCAATCATGCCAGTGCGCCAAGTGGGACTATCTGGGAAATGGAACGGGAACTTATTTTGAGAACTCTGGAGCGCCATGATGGAAATCGGACTCATGCGGCCAGGACATTGGGTATCAGTATTCGTACCTTACGGAATAAATTACGGGAATATCGACAGTTAAACGGGGGACTTTCCCTGGGTATTTAAGAAAAGGCAAGCGGAAGAACATTTGAATGCCTCCCTTCTCCGGGTTGTGAGAAATGGCAGGAGTAAAGAGGAAAAAAATGCCGGTGCGGGCAAAAGTTACCTTGAAGCCATTAACGTACGGTGTGAGAGTTGAGGAGCAAGAGGAATGCGGGAGGATCTCATTTCTTCCCGTCCTGTTCACTTCTTACTAATAATCTCTGGCATTGGTGTTGCTGCCTTGAGTCGGAACGTCAAGGTTTTCGCGGATCGGCAGCAGGGTAATCCAGGTGAAGGCACAGGAGAACATGAAAGTCGGGAAGGAGAGAAACCATGATGATTTCCCCGTGGGATGAAGGCACGCGACTCTTTGAGCGGTCACTGGATGTCCGGAGCGGCATTCAGGAAACGATCGCCTCCAACATGGCCAACGAAGAAACGCCGGGCTACAAGGCCAGGGTCCTGCCTTTCCAAGAAACCTTCAATGCGGTTCTTCGAGGGGATGGTCCATTGGAGTCAGTTGTCACCAATCCAAAACATGTGCGCACTGTCTCAGAGGATTCCCGGATCTTTCAGCACACCATCAAACAGGATGCCGGAGCCGGGTTAGACGAGAATACCGTGAATCTGGAAAAAGAAATGACTCTGATGGCGGAAAATACCTTGATGTATATGGCGGTCAGTCAATTCTTAAAAGGGCGCTTCGATGGCTGGAATACGGCCATTGATGGAGGTAGTGGCGGTAGATGAACTCCATTGAGCTCATGGTTCCCATTACGCTGATTCCAGGAAAGCCGGGAGAACAAGTGAAACGGGAAGTTGCTGAAGATGAGAAGGGTGTGAAGATCTGATATGGGTGTTGGAAAAAGGAGGTTACGATGAATATTGATCGAGTGTTTTCGGTCGTGGGGTCTGCCTTGGATGCACAGCGGCAGCGGTTAAATATCATTGCCAGCAATTTGGCCAATGCGGAATCCACCCGGACGCCGGAAGGGGGACCATACATCAGACGTGATGTCGTGTTTCAAGCCTCACCGGCAGGGCAGCGGTTTTCCAATGTATTTGCCAATGCCTTCGGCGACCAGTCCGAACCATCCGGGGTTCGGGTGACGGATGTGATCCAAGACGAGCGACCGCTAAGGACCCTGTACGATCCCAGTCATCCCGATGCGGATGAACAGGGGTATGTACACCTTCCCAATGTAAATCCGATCGAGGAAATGGTCAATCTCATGTCGGCGACCCGCGCCTACGAGGCCAATTTAGCCGTGATGGAAACCGGCAAGACGATGACGCTTCGTGCATTAGAAATGAGTCGTTAAGGCTCTTCAATACTGAAGGAGGGAGAACGGCGAAATGGACTATCTTCCGATAAAAAGCATTGAGAGTGTTTCGGAACCGTTTGGGGTCACTCCGCTCAAAGGCCCAGCCAGTCAGGACCAGGGATTCGGCGATCTCTTGAAAAAAGCGGTGGAGTCCGTCAATACCATGCAGCATGAGGCCGGACGTTTAGAAGAGGCCGTCGCCCGTGGAGAGAACGTCAACATACATCAAGCGGTCATTGCCGGGGAAAAGGCCGGTTTGTCATTTAAGCTGTTAATGCAGGTCAGAAATAAAGTGATTGATGCGTACCAGGAAATTATGCGGATGCAAGTGTAAGAAATGGTTGAGCTGACGCTGCTGCGATCATGGCGGAGACCCCAATGAAAGAGAGCCGGCATCGGTCATATCGAGCACGACTCATGGGTGTAAGACTGGGGCCAACATTTTTTCAATCAAGAGCGTTGAGCAAAACCCCTTAGCCTTATGGATAGTCTCCTTAGTAATTTTCAAGCCTTAAGTTTAACGCAGCGGATCGGCGTGGTCGTCGTCCTGGCCTTAGCCCTGGCGACCATTCCGATGTTGATGATGGTCGGAAGGGCCCCTGAATTGGTGGTTTTGTTTTCTCAGCTCAATCCCGACGATACGCGTGCGATTATCCAGGAACTTGGCAAGCAAGGCGCCGTCTATGAGGTGGGTGAAGGCGGGAATACGATTAAAGTTCCCGCGGAACGAGTGCATGAATTGCGACTCCAGCTGGCCTCGTTAGGACTTCCGGAATCGGCTGGAGTGGGATTTGAAATATTCGATCGAACCGGGTTGGGCGTGACGCCTTTTACGCAACAAATGAATTATCGGCGTGCGCTTCAAGGAGAACTGGCTCGAACGATCGGGCAATTATCCCAGGTTGAGCGGGTCCGCGTGCATCTGGTGATGCCTGAGAAGCGTCTGTTCGCGACGGAACAAAAGCCAGCCCAGGCTGCCGTCGTTTTGACGCTCAAGCGTGGGGCTCCTCTTGGTGGCACGCAGGTTCAGGGGATCGTGCATTTAGTGGCCAGTAGCGTCGAAGGATTAGAGCCCGGCCAGGTGACGGTCGTGGACAATCACGGTCAGGTGCTCAGTCAAAACTCTGCGGATAGTGACGCTCAACTGACGGCTTCTCAAATTGAAACTCAACGACGGGTAGAACGGGATCTGGAGCAACGGGTGCAGACGATGTTGGACCAGGTCTTGGGCCGGGACAAGTCTGTGATTCGGGTCACCGCGCCGTTGGAGTTTCGCCAAGTGGAAATCACCGAAGAAAGCTTTGATCCCAATAGCCAGGTGGTACGAAGCGAAAACCGGAGTCAGGAGAAGGTGCTGGAATCCGGTTCGACCCACGGGGGACCGGGTGTTCCGGGTGTCAGGAGCAATGTGCCCAGCGAGCTCAAGGCAGGAAACGGAACAGAGCAAAAGGAAGCCAAACGTAAAAATGAAACATTGAATTATGAAGTCAATCGTAAAGTGAGCAAAATCATTGAACCGACCGGCGCCATTAAGCGGTTAAGCGTGGCGGTCTTAGTGGATGGGACCTATGAAGCGGCTCAGGGCGCTGAGGGACAGGGGACTGGGAATACCTCCGAAAAGAAATATGTGCCACGGCCTGAACAGGAAATCCAGAATCTGGTGCAAATTGTGAAAAAAGCGGTCGGATTCTCGGAAGAACGCGGGGATCAAATCGAAGTCATCAACGTGCCATTTGAATCTCCCACCATCCTTGAAGGTGAGGAGAGTCTGACGGCAGGTGTGCAATCGTTTCTGGCCTCCTGGGGTGGATTTTTGAAGCCTGTCCTCTTTTTCTTCCTGGGAGTGATGGTGTTGTGGTTTGTCGTTCGACCGATGGCGCTGAATCTCACGAAGCCCACCGCGGCAGCGGTGGTCCTGCCACAGAAAGGATTGCCGGCCACGGTGACCGAGTATGAAGCGGAAATTTCCGAAACCCCCCAGGAGCAAGCCATTAAACTGGCCGCAGATAATCCGGCTTCCGCTGCCCAAGTCATTCGAACCTGGATAAAGGAAGAGCAAGGAGAAAAGGCCTAATCCGTGAACAGTCAATTGTCCGGCTATGAAAAAGCCGCCATATTGTTGCTGGCCATCGGGGAAACCGCCGCGGTGGAAGTGTTGAAAGTTCTCGAACAAAAGGATATTCGGCAGATTGGTGCGTATTTGGGAGCCTTGGTGAATGTCGGACAGGACGAACATCGGCTGGTGTTAAAGGAATTCCGGGAATTGGCCGGGACGGCAGGTCTTTCCGTGGAAGGGAAAACCTATCTCTCAAAAATCCTCAATGCGGCTTTGGGTAAGGATAAAGCCCGTCGAATCCTGAGTTCCCTGAGCACCACCGAAAATGCCGGATTTGAAACCTTAAAATCCCTTGATGCGGCGTCAATTGCGAATTTATTGACCGGGGAACATCCTCAAACGGGCGCCTTGATTCTGGCCAATTTAGAATCCGATCATGCGGCTCAAATCTTGTCATTGCTTCCTGCAAATAAACGGGATGCCATTGTCTACCGGTTAGCCACCACAGAAGAAGTCTCGCCCAATATGTTGGACGAATTAAATGCCGTGCTTCAGGAGGAATTGCGTCTGGGTTCTTCCAAAAATGCGGTGGCCGTGGGCGGGACTGGGCTGGTTGCCGAGATCCTGAATTCTGTGAAACGCAATGTGGAAGGGGAAATCCTGACCTCCCTGGAAAGCAAAAATCCGGAGATTGCCGAAGAAATCCGTGGGAAGATGTTTGTGTTCGAAGATCTGGAAAATATCGATGATCGAGGAATGCAGGAAGTGTTGCGTGAAGTCAGCAAAGAAGAATTACTGCTGGCTCTGAAACCGATCGATGGTCCACTCCGTGATAAATTCTTTAAGAATATGTCCAGCCGAGCGGCGGAATCTCTGAAGGAAGATATGGAGACTCGAGGCCCGGTCAAGCTGAGTGATGTGGAGACCGCTCAGCAGAACATTATTAAAACCGTTCAGCGCCTGGCAGGTGAGGGCCGCGTAGCTTTGGGAGGAAAGGGTGAGGAGCAAATGGTCTAAGGTGCGCCCGCTTATGGAACAGGATGACACAGTCAAACGTTTTCAGATGGTGGAATTAGTCCACAAAAGTGCGAAGCAGCGCGCCGAGGAGGCCCAACCTCATGATTGCAGGGAACTCCAACAAGCTGCGTTTGAGCGGGGACGCCAGGCCGGGATCGCCGAGGGGCGTGCCCAGTGTCAAGCCCAGGTGGAGGAGGAGATCAAAAAGGCGCTTCGATTAGCCAATCAGATTGGTCGGGCTCGGGTGATCGCATTAGAAGAACATGAACGGGATATTGTGGAGGTCGCGCTGGCGATTAGCAAAAAAATCCTGTTACGGGAATGTGAGATCGATAAAGAACTCGTGGTTCGACAAGTGCGTCAGGTTCTTGGACTGCTTCCCGACAAAACCTTAGTGACGCTAAAAGTCCATCCGCAAGACTTCAAAATCTTAGAGCCCCTTCGACACACATTACGACCGGAGTGGGCCGATGGCGATCATCTGGCGCTTGAAGCTTATGATGAGGTGGACCCTGGGGGATGCCTGGTTGAGCAGGCCGGCCTCCTGTTCGATGCCAGGCTGACTCAACAACTGGCACTTGTAGCCAGCGAATTCGGATTGGAAGCACCCCGGTCATGAGCCTTGCCACAATTCAACAGCGTTTGGACGACATTGCTCCTGTGACGATTACCGGACGCGTCGTCAAAGCCGTGGGGCTGACTCTGGAAGGCACCGGCTTGGGGGCTTCGGTCGGTCAGCGATGCCATATCTTCAGCAAACGAGGGCAGTCGATGGTGGAGGGAGAAGTCATCGGATTTCGGGAGCAACGTGTGGTGGTCATGCCGTTCGGAGCTGTACGCGGCATCGCCGCCGGAAACCTCATTCGCTACGATCCGACCTCTCCACGATTATTGGTCGGGCCTCAAATGTTGGGGCGAGTCGTGGATGGACTCGGGCAGCCGTTGGATGAAAAAGGGCCGCTGTCCCGTAGCCGCCGCTATGCGCTCTATGCGCCCGCTCCGGCGCCCATGCTCCGGGAGCGCATTACCACACCCATGGATTTGGGCGTACGAGCCATCAATGCCCTGCTGACCTGCGGGGTCGGCCAAAAGCTTGGGATTTTTGCCGGAAGCGGAGTCGGGAAAAGTGTCTTGATGGGAACGATGTGTCGGCACACGTCCGCGGATGTGAACGTGATCGCACTGGTGGGTGAGCGAGGGCGGGAAGTGAGGGAATTTCTGGAACGGGACTTGGGCCGGGAAGGGCTCCGTCGTTCGGTGGTGGTGGTGGCCACCTCCGATCAATCCCCGTTGGTGCGGGTTCGGGCGGCGTTTGTGGCCACCGCTATTGCCGAGTTTTTTCGGGATCAGGGCAATCAGGTCCTGCTTCTGGTTGATTCCCTAACCCGGTTGGCGCATGCGCAACGGGAGGTGGGGCTGGCTGCCGGTGAACCGCCAACGACCAAAGGGTATCCGCCATCTGTCTTTACGCTCTTTCCTCAGGTCTTAGAGCGGGTGGGGCCGGTGGGCACGGGATCCATTACCGGTCTGTATACGGTGCTTGTGGACGGTGACGATTTAAACGATCCCATTGCCGATTCTATCCGGTCCATTTTAGACGGACACATTGTATTGACACGACGGTTGGCGATGCAAGGACATTTTCCCGCGATCGATGTCCTGCAAAGCGTGAGTCGGGTGATGTCGGATATCGCGTCAACCGCTCATCAGGATGCGGCCAGTTTTCTGGTGCAGATGATGGCCGAATACCGGAATGCGGAAGACCTCATTAATTTAGGGGCGTATCAATTAGGGACGAATCCTCGACTCGATGCGGCGATTCACATGAAGGGACCGATCGATGCCTTTCTCAGGCAACCACGCGAGGAAGGGGTGGGAATACCGGAAAGCTGCCAGGGTCTTGAAACGTTGGCACAACAGGGCCGGCGTCTTCTTGAGAGAAAGGGAAAGATCGTATGAATTGGACGACATTACTCCGATTTCGAAAGCAAGTGGAAGACCTCGCCCGCGAAGAAGTGGTCTTGGCGGAATGGGAAAAAAGTCAGATCGTCTCGAAGCGGGATGACCTGATGGTTGAAATGGAAATGGTGGCCACTGAATTGGACCAAAGAATACGAGAGGGTACCGACAATATGATTGCTGAGCAACGCTATCAGTGGTTGGATCAAATCAGTACGGCCATTGAACAACAGAGCCAACAGATTCAGATTGCGGAAGCCAAGCTCGTTGATTTACGGGCCACATTAAAAAAGGCCCATCATGCCAGACGTGTGGTGGAGTTGGTGATCGCCAAGAAGGAGGAAGAGGTCATGCAAAAAGTCGCCACACAGGAACAACAGATGCAGGAAGATGTGACGGCTCATGCGTATGCCACGTCTCAACTTGAAAAAATGATCCAATAGGGAATGGAAATATGTCAAAAAAATTCTCTGTTCAGCCTATGCATCATCTTGACCATCAACCCAACAATGGAGCCTTCAACATGGCTCGGGATGGAGGCCCGGCGGGGATCGAAAGGAATGAGGGGAGGTCAGGCGAAACGAGGCATCTTTTGGTTTCACGCTATACGGCTCACACCTCCCGTTTCCCGCTTCGCGCTTCACAGACCCAGGAACGCGGCTGGCGGCAATTTTCAACACTCCTGAGTAGAACAATGTTGCCTAGTCGATCACCCATTGTGTGGTGGGTGTTGGCCATGATCTTGTGGGCAACCACGGTCGGGTCCGTTCAAGAAACCCCGGAGGTGGGAACAACGGATTCATTTGAAAATCAAGCAGTTGAAAATGAGTTGAATGAGGAAGCGCCCAGTGCAGAAACCACATTATTGGAACAACTGCAATCGCGTCTCAAAGAGGTGGAAGAGAGGGAACGTGCTTTGCAACAACGTGAAGAACGGCTCATGGCACTCCAGCAGGACTTAGAGGCGCTGGCTGCACGACAAACCAAAGAGGGGAAACGGTTAGTGGGAGAGGCCTCTTCGCTAGCAGAAGAACAACGACGATATGTGGAACAGGATCCGGCGTTAATCCATTTAATCAAAATCTATGAATCCATGGATCCCGAAGAAGCGGCGTTGCGAATCGCAGAAATGCGGGAAGGGTTAGCCCTGGATATTTTGGCATCGATCAAAGACAAAAAAGCCGCCGGGGTGTTAGCCGGAGTCGAACCGGTGAAAGCGGCTAGGTTATCTGAAGGCCTCCGGCGATATCGGGACATTAAGCTGCAACAACGCACTGATTCTCAAACCAAGAAATAACCCATGATCAATACTCTCCCACTCTTTTTTCGTTCTCCTGGGAATCCAATTCCAGTAAACAATCAGGCCGGCGAGATCAGTCTCGATCAGCCGAAGACGACTGGAAATCCTTCCAATAACCTGTTTGCCAAAATTTTTGGTGACCGGTCAGCGGCGGATTCTTCGTTTGCACGTCAGGCAGACACCACTTCAGTCGTAGCTCAGCCGAAATTGTCCGATCTTGAGTCTTTTCTCGACACGCTGAATCTATCAGGTGAGGTCCAACCGTACCCGTATCATGTGACGTCGTTAGCGTCTGAAGGACTCGTACCTCTAGATGCGTCCCAGGAAGGACCGATCGTTGGTGGGTTCCTATCTCCACATGTCTTTTCTGCCGGAGGACCGCGAGCAGATGGAATACAAGGAACGCCCACCGGCAATCAGCCGGGCTTGCCATTCCCTACCAGTCCCTCCACTCAGCCGCCCCCCGTTGGGAACAGCCTTGCTGAAAAGGGGGCCGCGCACGTGGCAATCAATGTAAACGCGCAACAGGTTCTTCGAAATGTGGTCGAATCCCCCGGTAGAGAGCATCAAATAGAATCGGCTGCAGAACATGAAACGATTGTGGTGAAAACCCCGGTTCCTCTTCAGGATGCGGATAGGGTGGGGCTGAGAATACCTCCAACCTCGCTAACGACGTCTCAGGAGCCACTTAAACCAGAGGCCAATCTGGCCTTTCAAAAGCCAAAGCCGTTTGAACCCACGCCAGCGGGAATTGCCGATGTGGTTCAATCGAGTCAGAACCGATTGAAATACGCGAGTGGGATACCGTCCGTGCTGAGTGAATCGTCGGTGAATGGGAAAGAATCCTCAATTGGAATTCCCTTGGATCTTCTTAGAGAGGGTAATGGATCTTCGATAGGGGATCGTTCCAGAGAGGATCTCGAGGCAACAGGGAAAATCGGGGGAAACGATCCTCATGGTGGGCAGGGGTTCAATTCAGGCATGGGCGGTTCCACCCATTCTCAGTCTGGGTTTTTGAACCAATCCTCACTTGCTTCCTCATCCGGTCAGGGTGTCCGAATGGCAGAGGAGCGGGTGCAGGATCTTCCCGGGCCGGCGCTTCAACGCCTCCAAATGGAAGTGCAACTTTCCGAAAATAATCGAGTGCAGATTGATGTGGGGGTTCAGCACCGTCAGGTCTATGCCAATTTGCTCATGGATCAGGCCACCTTGAAAAATCTGGCGGTCCAAAATGTTCCACAATTGGAAGAGCAATTGACCCAGGGCGAGATGGAGTTGCAGGAATTTTCCGCAGAAGTCCGTGATCATCCCGGGGAGAAGGAGTCCAACACACAATCACATGGGCAGGGTACGCAGGCGAGCCAACGGGTAACCACGTCTCTTCATCACACAACGGGAGCGCTTTCCCCTGTTGCGGTTCCTGCCGGGGACCATAGTTTGCACTTGGTGGCCTGACATTGAAGAGTGCTTTTGTGGATAAATGACGGGATAAGGAAGGAATCTTGAGGCTATGGATCCGATTACCGCAACACAATCCAGAACGAACGTCACAGCCAATGCCGGTGTTCAAGAGGCGGTATCGACGCTCGGGTCCGATGTCTTTCTTCGCTTGTTAGTCACGCAGTTGCAAAGTCAGGATCCCACCAACCCGCTTCAAAATGAGGATTTTGTGGCGCAGTTAGCCCAGTTCACCACGTTGGAGCAAACCACGAGTACCAATAAACTCCTGGAACGGTTGATCGCCCAGGATACACAACGGACACAACTGGATTTGGTAAATTTGATTGGACGGACCGTGGTCAGTCAAGGCGATACGGTGAGTCTTGGAAAGGATGATGAGGCTACTCTGGCCTATGCGCTGAGTGGAACGGCCACCCGTGTGAATATTGAAGTCCTTGGTCCGAATCAAGAAGTCATCAGGAAACTCACATCCACGGACTTTGAAAAACCAGGTGCCCATCAGGTTCAATGGGATGGGCTAAATGAGGCGGGAGACCGGGTCCCCGAAGGCGTGTATCAGTTCAGAGTTAAAGCCGAAGATGCTAATAAGCAGCCAGTTTCGAACTTTACGTTTTCGCGTGAACGGGTCGGGAATATTGTTTTTGGGACGGAGAGTCCGGTGGTTCTGCAAAGCGGGAGAACCTTACACACTGAAGATATTATCTCCATATTATAAGAGGGACGGTGGTGGGCAACGAATCATGGGCCTTTGGCAAATGACACAGAAGGAGTAAGCACCAATGGGAATTACCTCAGCATTTTTTTCAGCCACGAGTGGAATTAACGCGACCAGCCGGGCGCTCACTGAAATCGGCAACAATATTGCGAATGCCCAAACCATAGGATTCAAGACCCGGACCGTATCCTTCGGTGATTTGTTTGGGGCGAATTTGGGCCTTGGAGGGGCATCGTCTGCATTAGTGGAGGGGCGGGGCGTACGCGTCCTGGGCGTTGATCCCAGTTTTACCCAGGGGTCGCTTCAAACAACCTCAAATGCGTTGGACTTGGCTATCGATGGTGACGGGTTTTTTCAGGTGAGTGATGCCTCGGGCAATCCTTTTTTCTCGCGTGCGGGGCAATTCAATGTTGACGCGAACGGCTATATTGTGAGTCCGGCCGGATTGCGACTTCAAGGATACCAGGCTGATGCGGTGGGAAATATAAATGTGGGAAGCACCGGGGACTTGGTTCTTACGACACAGCAACAAATTGGGTCGCCCACCGTCGATGTGAGCATGAGTGGAAATATTGATGCAACGGAACCAATCATTTCCCCCACAACAGCTCAACTCCTGGCCGATCCGTCAAATCCTTCAACTTCTCAGTTCAGCACTGGAGTTCGAGTGTATGATTCATTTGGTGTGGGGCATGATGTGACCGTATATTTTGCTAAAACAGCCAATAATACTTGGGAATATAATGTAATTGCGAATCAAAGTGAAGTCACGGTTCCTCCAGCAAATGAAAATGTCACGACTGGCAATGCCTTAGTAGCACAAGGAACTCTGACGTTTAATTCAAATGGTTTATTGTTGACAGAAAGTGATCCTGCTGGGCATGCGATTTCATTTAACAATGGATCCACTGCGCCGCAAACAATCATTTTTGATTTTGGAACAAGTATTACCACTGACGGTGGAACGGGAACTGATGGCATGTTGCAGCAAGGAGCTGCCTCCGTACTCTTAACCCTATCACAAGACGGGTTTGCGAATGGGACTCTTTCGAGCACGTCAATTTCTGAAGATGGATTGATTCAGGGACGGTTTTCCAACGGAACAACTCGCAACCTAGGGCAGGTGGCCCTGACACGTTTCATCAATCCTGATGGTCTGCAACCTATTGGAAAGAATTTGTTTATTCAATCCGGTGATTCCGGTACTCCCTTGGTAGGAACTCCAGGCTTGGGGTCATTTGGAAAAGTGATTTCGAGTACCTTGGAAGCCTCCAATGTGGATTTGGGTGAGGAATTAGTGAACATGATTATCATGCAGCGTGGCTTCCAAGCCAATTCCCGAATCATCACCACGACCAATGACCTCCTGGGAGAACTTGTGAACCTGGCCCGTTAGATTTTGACCGAGCACGTGATTGATCAAGCCCCCAGGCAGGTGTTCCTGCCTGGGGGCTTTTTGGGTTTTAGTAGAATGTTGAACAATCATGTCTCGTGAACTGTGCGGGGGAGGGTGTGAAGCGGAAAGATCCGTTTCTTTCTCATGGCTCCTTGCGTGTCACATGTTCCTCATCAACAGAAGATGGATGTCCGATGAACAATGTCGGTCATGACGGAAAAGTGATCGATCCCCGTTTCACTCCTCATGTCTTACCTCCCTCCCTTTACGACTTACCCCTCACGATTCCGTAGACGAACCTGTCAAAGGTTCCCGCGAATTGCCAGGAAAATGACGAAATGGCCGGTCTCGTGTTGTTGCTGGGCGTAGGGTATGTAAAACACGACTGTGGAAGAAACATACGCATATTCAGTGTATTACAGGATTAGCCGCAGCGTGTCTACGTAGAAAAGTGGAGTGGCACAAAGGTTGCTGACTTGGGAAGGGGAACGTGAGGGTCACAAAAATTCTTAGCGTGTGAGGTTGATGTATGGCTGAAGAGGGTGACAAAGGGGAAGCCCCCGTTAAAGCCGGGGCCGGAAAAAAAATGCTGTTGATCATTATCGCGGGCGTTCTTCTTCTCGGTGGAGGGGGAGGCGCAGCCTGGTATTTCATGAGTGGGCAAGAGGAGAAGCCCGCCGAGCACGACGAACATGCCAAAGTCGAGACAGGTCATGAAGAGCCCGGGCCGGTGATGGAGTTAGAGCCCTTTCTGTTGAATTTAGCGGACCGGGAGGAGCTGCGATTTTTAAAGGTAAGTATCAAACTCGAGTTAGACCGGCCTGAAGAAAAAACGGATTTTCAACACAAAATCCCGGCCATTCGTGACGCGTTGCTGGTGTTATTGAGCAGTAAAGAATCGCAATTACTCAGAACAGTGAACGGAAAGCGCCGGGTGCGAGAAGAAATCATGACACGGGTGAACGGCGTCATGAGTAAAGGGAGAGTCGCGAATGTGTATTTTACTGATTTTATTATTCAGTAGAGCGTGAGGAGAAAGACATAGAAGGTCTGGAGTCCGGAATCAGAAAGAGGTGAGAAGAGGCAGCAGGGCTGTTTCTTTGTGCCACGTCCCAACATGGAAAAAATTCTTAGTCAGGATGAAGTTGATGCCCTTCTTCGGGGCGTGTCCGACGGTGCCGTGGAGACGGAACCTGAAGACCCGGTAGGTGCCGAACTAGAGGACGGACCGGTTCCGTATGATTTGGGGAATCAGGAATGGGTCGTTCGCGGGCGAATGCCGACCCTGGATGTGATTCATCAGCAATTTTCGCGTGGGTTCCGTCTCTCTTTGAGCGAGGTGCTTCGTAAGACCGCCGAGGTGACGGTCACGAACCAAACGGTGATGAAGTTCGGGGAGTTCACCAAACGTCTTCCTATTCCGGCCTACCTCCAGATTATCTCCATGGAGCCTCTTCGTGGCTTAGCGATGATCGCCACGGATGCGGCGACGGTCTATTTGCTGGTTGATCATTTTTTCGGAGGAACCGGACAGACCCATGTAAAGCCGGAAGGGCAGGATTTTACCATCATTGAGCAGCGCGTGATGAAGAAGTTCATGCTGATGGGATTGGGAAATCTCCAAAGGGCCTGGGACCCTGTCCAAAAACTCCTCGTCAATGCGGTTCGGGTAGAAATGAATCCTCAGTTGGCTGCCATTGTGTTGCCGGCGGATATCGTTATTGTGGTCACCCTGGGCATCGAATTGGGCAATTCGGTGGGGGATCTCCACCTCTGTCTTCCCTATGCGATGTTGGAACCGATTCGAGAACGGTTGCAGGTGAGTTTCCAGGGAGACTCGTTTGAAACGGATCATGGCTGGTTGAAACGATTTTCAGCCAGACTGAAGGAAGCCTATGTCACCCTGTCTGTGTGTTTGGGAGAAACGGAAATCTCGGTGGAGGAATTGATGCAATTTTCACCGGGCGATGTAATCGGCTTGAATCAAGGGACCACCCAGCTCCTCACAGCCACAGTGGAAGGGGTGCCAAAGTTTCTTGGTTCTCCGGGAACGACAAAGGGCATGCAATCATTTCAGATTAAGGACATCATTCTGACGAGGGAGTAAGGGCCGGTGAACGCGATAAGGTGCCGGCCAGTCACTGACGGTGGAAACCCGGAGATGAACGATGAGTGAAGACGACAACATCGACATGGACACGTTTGATGCTGAGAAGGAAATGATGGAGGCGTTAGCGCAGGAAGCCGCTGCGAAAGAACAGAATGCTGGAGCGAAAAAGCAGGAGGTGGCGGCGAGTAGCAGCAGTCAAACGCCACAATTGCGTACGTCTCACGATCAGAACTTAAATCGTATCTTAGATATTCCGTTGGTGCTCTCTGCGCAACTGGGCAATACCCGCATGCTGATTAAGGACTTATTGCAGTTAGGACCGGGTTCCATTGTTGAATTGGATAAACTGGCCGGTGAACCGTTGGAAGTGTTGGTGAATGAACGGTTAGTCGCGCGTGGTGAGGTGGTGATGGTGAATGAGAAATTCGGCATCCGTCTCACCGATGTGATTAGCCCGACCGAGCGTGTGAATAAACTTCGATAAGGACGAAAGTGTGAAGGGAAAAGATAGAAGTAAATAGTTAAAAAGTAGAGAACAAGAAAAAGAAATCTTTTCCTGGTTCTCCTGACTCCTCACTTTTTCCTTCGTACTTTCAACGAGAACATTATGGATCTTACCCATGAAGCGCTCAAAATGGCGGGCACCCTGGCCCTGGTGGTCCTGATCCTTCTTGGAGGATTAGCCTGGGTTCGGCGCACATTCGGGGAATTGCCGGGAAAGAGCGGCGATCCGGTGATGCGCATTTTAGGCGGACTCCGGGTCGGGACGGGAAAGCATATCATGCTCGTGGAGGTGGCCGGAGAAGTGTTGGTGTTGGGGACGACGGCCCGAGAGATGACGTTGCTGACGACCGTTGCGGATGCCGACCGGATTGATCGGCTCCGCTCCATTGGGAATCCGATCGTCGGGCCGCTAGGTGCCTGGTTGGGGCAATGGACCAGACAGGCATTTGAGAAGTCCGAGCGAGGATCGGTGACCTCCGAACCGTCCATCCGAATGTCCAAAAGCGTCACACGGGTGAGGGGAGGAGAGAGGTCGTGAACAACCCCTTTTGCGGGTTTCATGGAGGACGTGACTGTTGGCGACTGTTAGGCATGAGTCTGGTCATGGGACTGCCGACCTCGGCTTTTGCCCAGGCCACCAAGGATCCGGCGATCAGTTTGCAGGTATCCGGTTTGGACGGGACCGAACCATGGACCTTCGGGCTTCGTATCCTCTTTCTCCTGACGGCCTTAACGCTTGCCCCAGCCCTGTTGATGTTGGTGACGGCATTTACACGCGTCGTGATTGTTCTGGGTCTTCTTCGGCAGGCCTTGGGGACCATGCATGCACCACCGAATCAGGTGATGATTGGATTGGCCATGTTTTTGACGCTGTTTATTATGATGCCGGTGTGGGAACAGATTCGGGTCCAGGCCCTTAATCCGCTATTGGAACAGCAGGTGACACAGGAAGTGGCGCTTGATCGGGCCAAGATTCCGTTAAGAACGTTCATGCTGAAACAAGTCCGGGAAAAGGATTTAACCTTGTTCGTGGAGATGGCGAAAGTTCCTCACCCTCAGACGCCCGATGATGTCCCGTTCCATGTCCTGGTGCCGGCGTTTGTCACGAGTGAATTGCGCACGGCGTTTCAAATCGGGTTTCTCATTTATGTGCCTTTCCTTGTGATCGATATGATTGTCGCCAGTATTTTAATGTCCATGGGTATGATGATGCTGCCACCGATCATGATTTCTTTGCCGTTTAAATTGGTGTTGTTTGTGTTGGCTGATGGATGGTTTTTGGTCGTGGGAGCGCTGATGAATAGTTTTCAATAGGAAAATGCCGTCAGATGTAAAGCCTGAGGGGTAAGGGGTGTATCGGATGCCGGGTTGCAAGGATCGATGTTTGCTTCCGTTCCTCTATGCTGTATACCTCACGGTTTTTCTTCACGACTAATCGAGTGTTTTTCACGGCAAGACTGAAAGGGGTAAGGAGATGACAACCGAAAGTGTCCTGAGCATCGGTCAGGAAGCGATTCAAACAATCCTGCTTGTGGCGGGTCCAATGTTGGGTCTCAGCTTACTGGTCGGACTCTGTGTGAGTGCCTTTCAAGCCATGACACAAATTAACGAAATGACCCTCACCTTTTTGCCAAAGGTGGCCACCATGTTTGTGGTGCTCTTGGTGACATTCCCCTGGATGGTGGAAATCCTTGTGGGGTTCATGACGGGAGTATGGGCCAGGATACCCGAGTTTGCCCAATAATCGAGGGAGTCGACCTGCGGCATGTATCAGAAAGATGTCCGGTAACCGGTGTTGCAATGGGATATGGCGATTCAGCAAGTGTGGCAATTTGTAGTCGTGCTCGTGCGCACGGCCGTTATCTTGTCGGCGTTACCGTTACTGGGTGGGCAATCGGTTCCGAGTCGCATCAAAATCGGCATGGCGGTGATCATCGCCATCCTGTTGATGCCCATCGTGACGTTTACCCTTCCTCCCGATTGGTTGGAACCTGGAAATCTGGTGATCGTCTTGGGTGCCGAATTGCTTGTCGGCCTGGTCTTAGGTTTGGCCCTGCGATTACTCATGACTGCGGTGGAACTGGCGGGAAGTGTGATGGGCTTTCAAGTGGGGTTTGCCATGGCCGGAGTGTTGGACCCTGTCACGCAAGTGGAAACCCCGGTGTTCGGGCAATTACTGACTATTCTGGCAACCCTTTTGTACTTTCAAGTCGATGGGCATCATTTGGTGTTGTTGGCCTTGGGCAGTAGTTTTCTGTTGATCCCCCCCTTTGGCGCTCATCTGAGCGCCCCCCTACTGAGCGATGTGACTGAAGTAATTCAACGCACCTATGACACGGGAATGAAACTGGCCTTCCCCGTAATGGGAGCCACATTCTTGGTTCATTTCATCATGGGGATTCTTGGCCGCCTGGTTCCCCAGATGAACGTGATGCTCACCAGTTTTCCCATTACGATTGCAGTCGGTTTGTTGGTGTTAGGCCTGGGTTTGCCCTTCATCGCCTTGGTTTTTCAAGACTCCATTGTCGGGATGGAAACGGTCCTGTGGGACCTATTGCAGGAATTAGGGCATGGCTGAGAATAAAGACGGGGCGGATAAATCAGAGCAACCGAGTCCGAAACGTTTAGCGGAGGCTCGTCGCAAAGGCCAAGTGCCGATGACCCGGGAATTGCCCTCGTTGTTTGTTTTGTTGGGTGGGGTCGGGCTGCTTTCACTGTGGGCGCCTCAGGCGTTTGTCCAATTTTTTGATCATTACCGACAGTGGTTGGCGCAAGCCGGAACCCTTCAGTTAGATGCGCAGTCCACACATGTCCTGTTGTTAAATATTGCCTATCAGGCTTTTGTTCCCCTGATTCCGTTCGGGCTCCTGGTCGGGGTATTTGCCTTTCTCGCCATTATCCTGCAAACGGGACCACTTTGGATTGAAGAAGCCTTGCAACCCAAGGCGTCCAAATTGAATCCCTCCAATGGGTTGAAGCGCATTTTTTCCTGGAAAGGGGTCGTCGATCTTTTAAAGTCCTTGCTCAAATTAGCAGGGGTGAGTGGCATTGCCTATCTGATTCTGTCTCATAACCTGCTCGCGATTGTTCAACTTCCCCTCCTTGAGTTAACGGAGGCGGTTGGGGGTGTGTGGGGTCTCCTGGAGAACATAATGTGGTCGGTCGGAGGGTCCCTGCTCCTGTTGGCGATTATCGATTTCGTCTATCAGCGGTGGCAGCATACCGAAGATCACAAGATGACCAAACAGGAAGTAAAAGACGAGTCAAAGGATGTGGAAGGTGATCCGCAGATTCGATCCCGCCGGCTCAGTTTACAACGGGAACGTGCCCGACAACGAATGTTGCAGGCGGTGCCTAAGGCCGATGTGGTGATTACCAACCCGACTCACGTGGCTGTGGCGCTTAGGTATGAAACAGGAAAAATGGACGCTCCGGTGGTGGTGGCGAAGGGCGCCGGATTTATGGCGGACAAGATTAAGCAAATCGCGCGTCATGCGGGAGTGCCGATTATTGAAAACCGCAGTTTGGCTCGAGGACTGTATAAGGCCGTGAAAATCGGTCAAGAAGTGCCCAGTGCGTTGTATCAGGCGGCCGCTGAGGTGTTGGCCTATGTATATCGCCTGAAGAAAATGCATGAGGGAACGTGAAAGCGTGGGCCGTGAGGCGTAAGAAGTAAGGCGCGAGGCTTAGAGAAAAAGGAGATGTCAGCTACTTCTTGCTTCTGGCTCCTTGCTCCTTACCCTCTTCCCGTTACGCCTCGCGGGGTTGAGGAGAGTCATGTGGAAATCCATTACAACCATATGAATCAGCGGTAACCGATTAAGGCACGCATGGCATTTGATGCGCAAAAATTACGAGACGAACTGACCCCCGCGCATTATGGGGATGTCCTCTTGCCGATCGGGGTGGTGGGGATGCTCCTCCTCATGCTCTTACCCCTTCCCTCCTTTCTGTTGGACCTTTTTTTATCCTTCAGTATTACGCTGGCTGTCTTGATTTTACTCGTGACCATGCATGCCGGGCGTCCGGCAGAATTTTCCGTCTTCCCCTCGGTGGTGTTACTCACCACGTTGTTCCGGCTTGCGCTGAACATTGCTTCGACGAGGGCCATTCTCATGCATGGGAACGAAGGCCCTGCTGCAGCCGGGCAGGTCATTGCCGTGTTTGGAGAGTTTGTGGTCGGGGGAAATTATGCGGTGGGCATTGTGGTCTTCTCCATTCTGGTCATTATCAATTTTGTGGTGATCACCAAGGGCGCCACCCGTATTGCGGAAGTCGCCGCGCGATTTACCCTGGATGCGATGCCAGGTCGGCAAATGAGTATCGATGCGGATCTGAATGCGGGGATCATTGACGAAGGGGAAGCGCGGAAACGCCGGGAGGCCATTTCACAGGAAGCCGATTTTTACGGATCGATGGACGGTGCCAGTAAGTTTGTTCGTGGCGATGCGATTGCCGCGTTGCTCATTATCTTCATCAACGTCATTGGTGGGTTGGGCATCGGCGTGCTGGAGCATGGGATGTCCATCATTGACGCTGCTAAACGCTTCACCCTGCTGACGGTCGGGGACGCCATTGTGGCTCAAATCCCTGCCCTGATTATGTCGACGGCTGCCGGTATCATCGTGACGAGGGTTTCGACCAAAACCAGCCTTGGGCGTGATTTAACCGATCAAATTTTTTTCAATCCCCATCTTGTGGCGGCCGTGGCCGGCATGTTGTTCTTTTTAGGATTTCTTCCCGGGCTGCCGCATGTGGCTTTTTTGTTGTTGGGATCGATGACCGCCGGTCTCGCCTACGTATTGTGGAATCAGAAGCAAGAAGCCGCTCGCCTGAAAAATCTCCCCAAGAAAAAAGATCCGGCGATCCCCTCCGGCACGGAATCGGTGGATTCCGTGACCCCGCCGGACCTTATGGAGTTGCATGTCGGTTATGGACTTGTGCCGTTTGTTGATCAAGCTCAGGGAGGGGAGTTGTTAGAACGGATTCGGGCTATCCGGCGCCAAACGGCCCTTGATATGGGATTTGTCGTGCCCGCCGTGCATATCCGGGATAATCTTCAACTCAAACCGCATGAGTACCATATTCTGTTGAAGGGGATTCAGGTGGCCAAAGGAGAATTGGTGCCTCGGCATTTATTGGCCATCAATCCCGGTCATGCCAAAAAGGGTCTGCAAGGAAAGCCGGGAAAAGATCCGTGTTTCGGATTGCCGGCCGTCTGGATCGCTCCGACAGAAAAGGAGCGTGCTCAAATGGATGGCTATACGGTCGTCGATGGTCCGGCCATTATTGCCACGCATATGACCGAATTTATTAAAACGAATGGGCATGAATTGCTGGGTCGGCAAGAGGTCCAGAATTTGCTGGATAACCTCGCTAAGACGTATCCCAAGGTGGTGGATGACTTGATTCCGACTCAAATATCGTTAGGAGCGGTGGTGAGAATCCTCAAGAATCTCTTGCGGGAACGAGTGTCGATCCGCGATTTGCGGACCATTTTGGAGACTGTTGCGGATTACACCACTCAGAGTAAGGATCCTGACACCCTGACCGAATATGCTCGGCAAAATTTATCCAGAACGATTTCGTCCCAATACGCCAATCCCGACGGATTACTGCAGGTGATTAGTCTGGATCCGATGCTGGATCGCCGCTTGATGGAGGCGATGCGGCCGAGTGGTAATGGAGAGCAAGGGGGGTTGCCTCCCAGTTTGTTGAATCAGGTGATTCTGTCGGTCCGTCAGGCCATTGAGCGGGTCGTGAGCCAAGGATATCAACCGGTGCTGTTATGTTCCCAGTCGATTCGATCCCAACTGTATCGCTTAGTCTCGCCGGGCGTGCATGCGCTGGCGGTACTTTCGCCGAATGAGTTGGACCCTAAAACTCAAATTCAAGCTATTGAAGTTGTGAGGATGCCACATGAAGCTGAAACGGTTTGAAGCCCTTTCATTACAAGAAGCCCTCCAAGCGGTAAAAGCCGAACTGGGACCTGAGGCGGTCATCGTCTCGTCGCGTCGTATTCAAAAAGGGGGAGGCTTGTTCGGTCTGCTTAGTCAGTCCGTCATTGAGGTCACCGCGGCGGTGGATCGTTCGGCTCAGGCGGAGGAAGGCCCTGCCGCACGTGTTGATCGCTCCCTTCAGTCCCTTATGGCCAAACGTTTTGTGCCTGAAGTGCCGGTTCGTCAACCGGAACAACCCAAAACGGATGCCAGTTTTTCGGAAGCTCTTCAGGTGGCCACCGTACTCGATCCGGTGACTCAGAACCTCCAGGAGATGCGCCAGGAAATTCAACGGTTGCGGGAAGAACAACAAGATCCTGAACGGGTGTTAGGGCCCTTGCGACAGGAATTAGAAGGCTTGCGGATTGTGGTGGGACAAGTCTTGGGAAGTCAGATGGACAAACGTGTTGAAGGGTTACCTGGAGACGTAATGGACGTCTACCAGTCCTTGGTGAGTCAGGGCGTGAATCCTCAGACTGCGCATCATCTGCTTCGTGCGGTAGTGGAAACGCTCGGGACAGCCGGCGTGGGAAATCGCGAAGCCATGAAAAGCCTGTTGTGGGAACGAATGGAGGAGACCGTAGCCGTCTCGGGTCCATCGGTGTCCAAGCATTACGGCCAAAAAGTGATGATGATGGTTGGGCCGACCGGCGTAGGGAAAACGACGACTATTGCCAAGCTGGCGGGGTTGGCCCGTCAACAGGATGAGCATCGACGAACTGTGTTGATTACCCTGGATACGTATCGCGTGGCAGCGGTAGAGCAGCTTCGGGTGTTTGCAAAAATTTTAAAAATTCCCTTGGAGGTGGCCGTGTCCCACAAGGATTTTATGGAATGCATGGGGCGACATCAGCATGCGGATTTGCTGTTGATTGACACCGCGGGGCGAAGCCCCAAGGACCAAGCCGGGTATGATGAATTACTCGCGATCACCCGAGGACAATTACACGTCGAAACGCATCTGGTGTTAGCCGCTCCCATGGCCGAGTCGGTGCAGATGGACACCATTCGCCGCTATCAAGCGGTTCCTATCCATAAGCTCATCATAACGAAACTGGATGAGGTATCTATGGGCGGCGGTCTGTATAACGTCTTGTCACAGACGGGACTGCCGGTCTCTTATCTCTCTGCCGGGCAGCGTGTGCCTGAAGATTTAGCCATCGCTACCCGAACACGCCTCGTTGAATTGGCTTGGGGCCATTCACCAGGTCAGGTCCTTCAAGAACGTGTGCCGTTAACGGGGGTGGCGCACTAATGGCCGGGTCATTATCCACACCGGTCCTGGTGCCTGGCGTCTCAGCGCAACGACGACTGGATCAAGCCAGTGGATTGCGTGCGGCCATGACTGCCAACCCACAGGATCCTTCACGGATTCAAGTGATTGCGGTCAGTTCCGGAAAAGGCGGGGTAGGAAAAAGTAATGTCGTCGCAAATTTAGCGGTGGCTGCGGCCCGGCAGGGACGGAAGGTCTTGATCATGGATGCGGATCTCGCCTTAGGAAACGTCGACATCCTCCTGGGCCTCACTCCGCAGTATACGATTGAGGATGTCCTCTCCGGGCAGCGAGGCTTGAAGGATGTCCTCGTGACCGGACCCGAGGGTATTCGCCTGTTGCCGGCGACCTCCGGAGGCCAGGCATTTACTCAGCTGACGCATGAGCAGCAACTCCATTTGCAATCGGCGTTTCTTCAGTTGGCGTCTCCGCCGGATTTGCTGCTCATTGATTGTGCGGCAGGGATTTCGGCCAATGTGCTGTACTTTAGTTTAGTGGCCCATGAAACACTGGTGGTGGTATCGCCGGACCCGACGTCTCTGACCGATGCGTATGCCCTGATCAAAATCCTTTCGACCCGCTATCACTTACGGACATTCCGCATGCTGGTCAACAAAGTGAAGCATACCCAGGAAGGCAAAGATGTGTTTCGGAAGTTGAGTTTGGTGACGGACCGGTTTTTAAATATTTCGCTCGATTATCTCGGCTGTGTTCCCGCAGACGACTTTGTGACGATGGCCGTGGCTCAACAACGCGCGGTGTGCGATGTCTATCCGCGCGCCCCGGCGAGTCGAGCCTTTTCTTCGTTGGTGAAGACCCTCAATGATTGGAGAGGAGATTGTTCCTGGCAGGGGGGCTTTCAACTGTTCGGTCCTGCTGCCTTGGGAGCCACTCGAACTGTGACGGAAGGATAACGTATGAAACGTGGCGCGGTAACAACGGTTTCAGAGAGCCCGGTTTCGGAGAAACCGGCATCGTCCAATCCGACGAAACTTTCGCTTTCCACCCAGGAGCGTGAGACGTTGGTTCAGGAGTTTTTGCCGGTAATTAAATACATGGCTATGCGAATGGCCATGCGGGCGTCGAGTGGGCTCAATGTGGAAGATCTCATGAGTGCCGGGATGGTCGGGCTTCTGGATGCCCTGACGAAGTTCGATCCCTCACGAGAAATAAAATTTCGTACCTATGCTGAGTTTCGTATTCGTGGAGCGATGCTCGATGAAATCCGGGCGATGGACTGGGTCCCGCGGTCTCTTCGGGAACGCATCGGAAAAATTCAGCATGCGGCCAATGAATGGACGAAACGCAAAGGGCGTCCACCGACGGAGGATGAGCTCGCAGAATCCTTAGGCATGGAGGCTCAAGAGGTGGACGAGACTCTTTTGCAAGCCAAAGGAGCCGTCGTATTAAGTCTCGATGATTTGGGCTCCAATGATGAAGACTCCCATCCCATCTTGGATGCGCTGGCGGATCGAGACCAACCCTCCCCGTTGGAAACTTTGGTCTCGGAGGATGCCCGCCAGGCGTTGGTCGATGCCATTGAGCGATTGCCGGAACGTCAACGGTTGGTGCTGACCCTCTATTATTTTGAAGAGCTGACCATGAAAGAAATTGGAGTCGTATTGCACGTCACGGAATCACGAATTTGTCAGTTACATGCCCAAGCCATGATTCGTCTGAAGGCCCTTCTCCATACCCGGCTTGGTCCGTAGAAAGGCTTGAGGGGTACGGCGGCAGATCTCAGGCGAAGGCAGCGACCCCTTTTCCGCCCAGCCCGACATTGTCATCGGGCATCGATCTTCAGTTCATGACCAATATCCTAAGCGTGAGGCATGAGTATGGTGAAGTACGGCGATCCGTTTTTCTTCTAATTTCCTGACACTTCACGTTTCCCTTGTTATGCAATTCCCGGATATCTCTGTGGGTTCAATGAAGCAGATGACGACCGAAAATGTCCTCGATATGAAAGCGCCTTTCGGCGATCCTCTTTATACCATTCTCATTGTGGATGATGAAAAAGTTGTGCGGATGGTCGCCAAGAAGCGTTTGGCCAAATTGCCGTGTCGGTTATTGGAGGCCGGTAGTGGGGAAGAAGCTCTGGCCATGCTGGATCAGGAACCGGTGGATCTCATTCTATCGGATTGGGTCATGCCCGGTCTTGATGGTCCTGGACTTTGTGAAGCGATTAAACAGGATGAACGCTATCGCACGATCCATTTTATCCTGATGACGGCATTGGACCACCCGACACAAATTGCCGAAGGGCTCAGCCGGGGAGCCGATGATTTTCTTTCCAAAACCGATTCCGATCATGAAATTGTCGCCAGAGTGTGCGCGGGCCTTCGAGCCCGGCAGTTGATGTTGTATGTGGAAAAGTCTAATCGGTTGTTATCACAAAAGCAGGCCGAATTAGACTCTGAACTCCGCTCGGCCTCCACCTTTGTGCGAGGTCTGCTTCCCCGGACCGGGGAAGTAATTCCTGGAGTGCGGGTGGAGTGGGAATTTTTGCCGTCGTCGCATTTGGGAGGAGATTTCTTTCAGATCGCCCGATGGGGCGACGACCATCTCGGTCTCATGGTGTTGGATATGTCGGGGCATGGGATCGGGCCGGCGTTGCGGGCTGTGTCGTTATCTCTGCTTTTCAAGGGAGACCACATGCAACAATTGTTTCCTTCCTACGATCCAGGTGAGATTCTGACGAGTCTGAACCAACAATATCCCATGAGCGATGATGGGGAGTACTTCACGATCTGGGTTGGGGTGTGGCAATGCTCCACGCGCCTTCTTCGATATGCGAGTGCGGGACATCCCGGTTCCATTGTTGTGAAAACCGACCGGTCGTCGATGATGTTGGGCGAGAGATCCTGGCCTATTGGTTTTTCGCGTAACGAGATATATGGAACTAATTCCATCTTCGTAAATTCCGGTGACCGGATGTATCTCTATAGTGATGGGATTTATGAGGTGATGAATTCTCAGGAGGAGATCTGGGGGAAAAAAAGGCTTCAGAAAGCACTTGAGGAGGTCGCCGGTCAGCCGATGCAGTCGGGATTGTCCCGTATTATCGAGCAGAGCCGGACATGGAATGCCAAAGGCGGGTTTGAGGATGACGTCGCGTTACTCGGAGTGGAGTTTTAGGCGTGAGGAGTTAGCAGCAAGATACTTCTTTAGCCTTACGCTTCATCTCTCACGTTCCACCCTGACACCTCACGATTGGCTGTTGTCGAAATGACAGGTATGACAAACACATTCTCCCGAATCCTATTGGTGGACGACGATGCGTCCAATCTGGATGTTCTTGTCGAATGTCTCAAGGATGAACCCTATGAACTTATTCAGGCACATAATGGGGAAGAGGCCTTGGCGTATTTACGGAAGGATGGACAAGATTTTCATGCCATGGTGTTGGATCGAATGATGCCGGGGATGAATGGTCTTGATCTTTTAGGGCATTTGAAAGCTGATGAGCGTCTCCAATGGCTTCCGGTTGTGATGCAAACTGCAGCCGGATCTCCGCAAGAAATAGGGGAAGGGATTGAAGCGGGAGTCTTTTTTTATCTCATCAAGCCCTTTGACCAGCGGCTTTTATTGCGGATTGTGAACGCCGCGGTTGAAGAGGGATTGAAATGGAAACGGATATGCCGAAATCTTAACCAACAGTCTCAGATTGTTGAATTATTGCAGCAAGGCCGGTTTCACGTTCGAACCATGGAAGAGGCCTATGATCTGGCATTCCTATTAGGGAGAGCGTGTCCCAATTCAGAAAAAGTCGTGTTCGGGTTGAATGAACTATTGGCGAATGGCGTGGAGCATGGAAATTTAGGAATCGGGTTCGATGAAAAAACGGCCCTCCAGGCAAAGGGAACGTGGGAGAAAGAAATTCAACATCGGGCGGGGTTGCCTGAGTATGTTCATAAGGTGGTCGACGTGTTGTTTGAACGGTGCCTGGATTGCATCCAGGTAACCATAACGGACCAAGGTTCGGGTTTTGACTGGCGGAAATATGAACAGATAAACCCGGATCGAATTTTGGAAAGTCACGGAAGGGGTATTGCGATGGCCAAGGCCTTAAGTTTCTCACGGATCGAGTATCGAGGGAAAGGTAATCAGGTCGTGTGTGTCATCAAGACCGACTTGTCGATCGGTGAAGAAGGAAGCTCTCTTGCATCCGAACCTATGGCCGTTCACAACTCGTCGCGGGCGTGAGGAGTCATTCATGAGGGAAGAAGGAATTTACCCGCTCCCAAAGATTTCTCTCCGTTTCCTTATTCCTCCCCGCAGGTTATGGGCATCACGAGAAAAAATGAGTCCTTCTAAAGTAAGGTCCATTGGCCTCCGAAAGGTCTCGTTGTCTCCTGTTAATTCCTTGATAGGCCAAAGGGTTCTACCTGGGAATGGAAGCGTCAGGCTAGGTAGGAAGGGTTGTTGGAATGTCCACGTTTTTCCCCCACGATAAATGAGAGGGTAATATGGAAGAATGCCAAGTCACGCCAATGATTCCTGAGGAGGCGATTCTCAGGCCACAAGGCGACCTCACCATTTTTGAAGCTGCACAATTTCACGCCGATTTAGTGTCCTTGCATCAACAAAAAGGGCCTCTCGCGATTGATTTAGGCGGGGTGAACCGTATGGATTCCTCCTGTGTGCAGCTGATGGTCGCAGCGACCCGCTCCGGGAGGGTGACCGTGCAGGGGTATTCCAATCGTATTCGCGACAAGTTTGAGCAAATTGGATTTGCACAGTTTCTTCCGACCCAGGAGTCGTAACGCAGAACGATTAAATAATGCAGTCGATATTCATCGAGATCCAAGAATGAGGTGATGTGTGAATGGTGATTGGATGGTATGGATGGGTGTAGTGGTGGCCGGAGCCGGGATTGGCTATGTCTTGGGCGCCAGGAGCAGGCAGATGCGAATCAACCGGCTGGAACACCAACTGCAGGAAGGCATTCAGGCTCAGCGCCGTTGGTTAGAGAACTGGAAGGCCTTTTGCCAGTGTCTGGCACCGGTGTTTCCGGTATTTGTGGCACAGATCAAGGCGGTCATTCAAGAAACAGGGCAAGCGGCCGACGGATTGATTCAGCGGTTTCAGGCAATTTCACGAAATGCCATAGAGCAGGTGGAGGAAACCGAAGCGTTGTTACATATGGCAGATGGGCATGGGGGGAAAGATGACTATACCGTCGATCGGATCCTTCATGATACGCAGAAGACCATAGAAATGTTCGTCAAACAAGTCACACAGACGACCACGGTGACGCTCGCCACGGTGAGCGTGATGGAGCAGGCCTTAGAAACCACCTCTCGCATTTCCGAGGTGGTGGAGGAAGTGGAATTCATTGCCGATCAAACACGACTCTTAGCGCTTAATGCGGCGATTGAAGCCGCTCGGGCGGGAGAGCATGGCCGAGGGTTTGCCGTGGTGGCGGACGAAGTGACGAAATTGGCCAATCGGTCCGCGCAAGCCTCAGAGCAAATTCGTACTCTCGCGACGACGGTTAAAGGCACAACCGAATCGGCCATGTCGGAACTCCAGGTGTTGGCGTCATTAGACTTATCGGAAACGGTAGACGCTCAGAACCAGGTTCTGGAGATGATCAAAATTATGGGGCAAAAAAATGAGGCCTTAAAAAAGAGCGTTGGTCATAATTCGGGGCGAACCAAGGAACTGGGCAAGGATATCGGACAGATTGTGATGTCCATGCAATTCCAGGATATCACCCGTCAAAAATTAGAGCATGTCTACCAGCCATTGGAACGAATCCATGCGCCGCTTCAAGCGGTGGCCGACGATACTGACGGTTTAGACATGATGCCGAAGGTGCTCGAAGAAATCCGGAATCTCGAACACACCTACACCATGGAGTCTGAACGACTCACGATGCAGGCTGCGCGCTCGGGTCAAGGGACGGTGATGGTCGGAACCGGCTCGGATGAAGGAGATAACATCACGTTATTCTGAAGACGTGAGGGGGTGAAGGGACAAGCGCGGGGTAGTATTTTTTCTCCTTACGTCTCACCGTCAGGGCTTTATGAAAAAACCGGGGTGGGGGTCGCAAGTTCACTGCTGAACGTGCAGCGTCAACAGAGAAATTCACAGAACCAAAGTGAGGTAAAGCTATGGGCAAGACAGTTTTAGTGGTGGACGATTCCGTCTCGATGCGTCAAATGGTGAGCTTTACGCTGACCGGTGCCGGCTACGAAGTGGTCGAGGCCGGAGATGGAAAAGAAGCCGTGGATAAACTCAATGGAGGGGCGAAGCCCAATTTGGTAATTACGGATCTGAATATGCCGAACATGGATGGGATTTCTCTGATTAAGGCGGTACGGGGCATGGCTGCCCATAAGTTCACCCCGATTCTCATGTTAACCACCGAGTCATCTGATGACAAAAAAAAAGAAGGGCAAAGTGCTGGAGCGACGGGGTGGGTTGTGAAACCGTTTAATCCAGAACAAATGTTAGCCACGATTAAGAAAGTACTGCCAGGTTGACCAAGTGAAACGTAAAAAGAAAAAAGTGAAAGGAGAAGATTAGAGTGAGGTGTGAAAAATCTTCAAAAAATCAAATCTTCCCATCTTTTCACTATTTACTACTAATTTCTTCCTGGTTGCGTGAATAAACCGCATAAAAATTTGACGGTATGGCAGAAGGCGATGAATTTAGTGTTGAAGGTATACAAGAAAAACTACCCGCTCCCCCAAATCGGAAATATATGGATTAACCAGCCAAACTCGCAGGGCTGCGATACGTATGCCGAGTAACATTGCGAAGGAGCTGGCCGGCGAACGAAAAAAGAATTCCTGCAATTCCTTTATATGGCAAAGAGCTCATTAAGTGAATTGGATACCCAATTAAAGTTGGCAAAGGGCCTGGGATTTTGTTCTCTGGATTCCTGGGAAGCCTTGGATGGGGAGATGGTGGATATTGACAAGATGTATTGACAAGGTGATCAGTGGGCTCGTTCGTCATCAAAAAGGAGATTAAGAAAATGCTGTTTCTCCGATCACAAGACAGCATGTTTCTCCGTTTTCCTTCTCCCGACTTTCTTCCTTTTAACTTTTCATTTTTGACATTTCATGAGGCAACCCATGGCAGTTGATCTCTCACGGTTTCAAGAATCATTTTTTACTGAATCCGCGGAACATGTGGAAACCATCGAGTCCGGTTTATTGGCGTTAGAGCAACGTCCGAACGACCTGGACTTACTGAATCGAATTTTTCGGGGCGCCCATTCGATTAAAGGCAACGCGGGGATGTTTCATTTTACGGCCATTGCCGAGTTGACTCACAAAATGGAAAACATTCTGGATGACCTCCGGAATGAGAAAATGCCGGTGACTCCTCAAGTCATCGATGTCCTGTTACGGGCGTTGGACGGTTTGAAAAGTCTTTTGGATGCGGCGCAAGGGGGTGAGGGGGCAGATGAGACGGCCATTCACGTCTTAGAAGATGAACTGGAGGCCTGTCAGAAAGGAGCGACCGCTCCTGCACATGAGGGGTCGTTAGGTGAAACCGGTCCCCAGGGTTCTCCACTTCAAGCCGCCACGTGGCGAAGGGTCCAGATTGATTGGAGTGCCTTACCGGAATTATTTCAACGAGGCATGGATCCTGCCCAGATTTTCAAGGAACTGCATGAGTTGGGCACGGTGAAAGTGCTGCATGTGCGAACCGATGGTCTTCCGGCTTTGGACACACTCGATCCAGAACGATGTTATCTCAGTTGGAAGGTGGAATTGGAAACGGATGCCCCTATTGGTCAGATTGAGGAGGTGTTTGCGTTTGTCCGGGATGGGAGCGAATTAGCCATCATCGATTGCGAACCGAAAAAACCGGAGCCCTATAAACGGGTGGGGGATATTCTGGTGGAAGAAGGGGTGGTGACCCCGGAGCAAATCGCCGAAAGTCTGGCCAAGCAAAAGCCGCTTGGCCAAATTCTGGTGGAAGAGAAAAAGGCGTCTTCTCAACAGGTCGAAAAAGCGCTTCAGAAGCAGCAGCAATTGAAAAAAAATGAAGTGGCGTCTATTCGGGTCGATACGGAAAAAATCGATAAATTGATCAATCTGGTAGGAGAATTGGTGATTACCCAATCGATGATTACGGACCTGAGTGAGAAATTTACCCTCGCGCAGCTTCCGGTTCTCCAGGAACGGATAACCCAATTGGAACGCAATACCCGGGAGATCCAAGAACGGGTCATGTCCATTCGGATGATGCCGATCGGCAGTGCATTTCACCGGTTTCCACGGTTAGTTCGGGATCTCGCCGGGAAAAGTGGCAAGCAGATTCAATTGGTCATGTCCGGTGAGGAAACCGAGTTGGATAAAACGCTGATTGAGGCGATTGGCGATCCGCTCACCCATCTGGTTCGCAATTCGGCCGATCATGGGTTGGAGTTACCCGAAGACCGGGTGGCTCAAGGCAAATCGGAACGCGGAACCATTCGTCTCCATGCGTATCACGATGGCGGCAATATTTGTATTGCCGTGGAGGATGACGGGCGAGGATTGAACCGGGAAAAGATCATTAAAAAAGCCGTCGAAAAGGGGATCATTGCCGATGGCAGTAATATGTCGGAGGAAGCCGTGTATCAACTGATTTTTCGTCCTGGATTTTCCACGGCGGAGACCATCACCGATGTGTCAGGTCGAGGGGTGGGGATGGATGTGGTGAAACGTAATATCGAAGGTCTTGGCGGGTCAGTGGACATTCAGAGCACGATGGGCAAGGGCTCTCGTCTCACGCTGAAATTGCCGCTCACGCTGGCCATCATTGACGGGATGACTGTCCGGGTCGGTCAGGATAACTACATTATCCCGCTTATTGCGGTCACCGAATCCATTCGCCCTAAACCCAATGAGTTGCAACGGATCGTGGGAAAAGGCGAGGTGGTCAATCTTCGTGGAGAATGGGTGCCGGTGGTCAAGCTCTATGAGGCGTTTACCCTCACGCCCGACTTTACCGATCCCTCGCAGGCTTTGTTGGTGATCGTGGAAACCGATGGTCGGCGATTGGCCGTGCTCGTGGATGAACTGACGGGGCAACAACAAGTGGTCATTAAGAGTTTGGAGCAAAACTATCGCAAGGTCGAGGCTATTTCCGGAGCCACCATTCTGGGGGACGGGCAGGTCGCCTTGATCTTGGATGTACCGGGATTGGCCAAATTGGCACGGGTTGGCCGCATTGCGGCGGCGTAAGGAAGATGTGAAAGGTAAGGAATGAGGAGTAAAGAAATGGGGGAGAGAAAATCGGATCGAATTCTTTCTTAGGCCTACTTCTTCCCGAGGCAATGCAGGTTGATAACAACAATACATGACAAAGGAGTCTAATGATGACCACCGCGACGGCTGAACCGACAGAACAACGCTCGATTCGAACGACGTATGCCAGGGACGATCAACAATATCTGACCTTCAATCTGGCGGATGAATATTACGGAGTGGATATTCTGAAAGTGCAGGAGATTAAGGGATACACCACGGTGACCAGGATCCCCAATACCCCGGATTTTCTTAAAGGGGTCCTCAACCTTCGTGGCACAATTGTGCCCATTGTGGATCTTCGCATGAAATTCGGCATGGGAGTGACCGAACCCACGTCGTTCACCGTAGTGGTTGTGGTCAATGTCCGGAAACGTGTGATGGGTTTTCTGGTCGATGCGGTGTCCGATGTGTTGGATATGAATGCCAAGGATATTCAGGCCCCTCCGGACATGGGCACCTCGGTCGATGTCACATTTATCGCCGGCATTGGGAATGCCCAGGATCGCTTAGTGACCCTGTTGGACATTGATCGGGTTCTCACGGAGGAGGAAGTAATCGTCGTGGAAAACATTCAAGACGTGGAAGAAAAAGCTGAGGTCCATGCCTGACCGGAAACAAAAGAGACCATGGATGGTCTGGCTCACCGGGGGCGAACAACAACTTTAATGAAGTCAGCGAGGATTTTATGAACAGGATGGTGAACACAATTTTCAGTTTGGGAATTGCAACCAAGTTGGTGCTGTTGTTCGCCATCTTTGGCATTGTGCCGATGGCCGCGGTGGGGTACTTAGGGTTTTCGGCTACCGGGGAAATGGAAACAGCTGCCGGTCTGCGTGTGCAAGCCATGGCGGAGACGATCGGGAATAATATCGACCGGAATTTGTTCGAACGGTATGGGGATCCTCAATCCTTCGGACTGAACAGGATCGTGGGTGAGCGCTACCATTGGTATAGCAAGGAGAATAATGCCATTGCGAGTGCGATGAACCAATACGTGGCGACATCCGGGATTTATTATTTGACGATATTGGTAGACCCGGTTGGAGATGTTATGGCCGTGAACTCCAAGGATGCAAAAGGGAATCCGATCGACACCACGGCAATTTATTCCAAAAAATATTCGGACGCCCCGTGGTTTAAGGCGATGGAAGCCAAAGAATTTACCACCAGACAACCCTTTACCGCTCCCGGCAATGATACGGCGACCGGGACCTTCATTGAAGACGTCCATGTCGATGAAGATGTGAAATCGGTGTATTCGGGAGATGACGGGTTAACCTTGGGTTTTTCTGCTCCGGTGTATGTGGATGGCGATCTGATCGGGTATTGGAGCAATCGGGTCAAGTTTTCTCTGGTAGAAGAAATCGTACAAACCGCGTATCAAGAGCTTAAAGGGGCCGGATGGGCAGGATCGGAAATTTCACTGCTCGGCGATAACGGACAGGTTCTTGTGGATTATGATCCTTCCAATCAGGGCACAGAGGACATGACCCATGATTTTGAAAACACGTTGTTTAAACTCAATCTCGCCGAAGCTGGAGTAGAAAGCGCAAAATTCGCCGTTGCCGGGAAAACAGGCTATCAATTGGCCCTCCACGACGTGAAGAACATCTGGCAAATGAATGGATATACACATCTGAAAGGCGCTTTGGGCTATCCGGGGATGAATTGGTCGGTCCTCGTTAGAGTTCCTAAAGCCGAAGCTACGGCTGCGGCCATTGACTTCAATCGAAATTTAACCATGACCGCTATTATTTGTCTGGTTCTGATTTTGGTCGTCGGATTGTGGGTTGGGCGTCGCGGGGCAAAGAGTCTAATTCACATCAGTGAGGTGGCCCAACGGGCGGCTGACGGAGATTTGAGTCGACGCGTCACCGTGACATCCCATGATGAATTGGGAAACATGGGTAAGGCGATGAATGCCATGTTGGATAATTTGGTGAAGGTGGTGTCTGAAGTCCGCCAAGCGGCGGAGCATGTCTCCAACGCGTCAGGTGAAATCACCCAAGGCAATGAAGATCTTTCGCAACGCACCTCGGCCCAGGCCGGCGCTTTGCAGGAAACCAGCGCGTCGATGGAGGAGATGACATCCACCATCAAGCAAAATGCGGATAATGCCAAGCAGGCCAATCAATTAGCCGTCGCCGCCAGGGAAGTGGCGGAGAAGGGTGGGGCGGTCACGGACAAGGCCGTGGTGGCTATGGATGAGATTAATAAGAGTAGCAAGAAGATCGCGGATATTATTAATGTGATCGACGAAATCGCCTTCCAGACCAATCTTTTAGCACTCAACGCGGCGGTGGAAGCAGCACGGGCTGGCGAGCAGGGCCGGGGGTTTGCGGTGGTGGCTTCGGAAGTACGGAATCTGGCGCAACGTTCGGCGTCGGCTGCCAAGGAGATCAAGGCCCTGATCAATGAATCGGTACAAAAGGTGGGTGACGGCAGTGAGTTGGTCAATCGCTCAGGTCAGACGCTGGGCGAGATTGTGAATTCGGTCAAACGGGTGACGGATATTATTTCCGAAATCAGTGCGGCGTCCCAGGAGCAGGCGGCTGGGATCGATCAGGTGAATAAGGCGGTGATGCAGATGGATCAGGGCACCCAGCAGAATGCGGCCTTGGTGGAAGAAGCCACGTCGGCTTCGCAGTCCATGAAGCAGCAGGCAGCGGAACTCTTGAATCAAGTCGCGTTTTTTAAGTTAGAAGAAACAGGACATCGGAAGTTTGCAGGGGGACAACGCGGATCTGGAGTCACGTCTGCCTTAGCAATCGGCAAAAAGTCTTCCGCTGTGAGTCAGCCATTACAATCGGTGAAGGCTGTCTCTCCTCCAAAATCAACGGCTAAGTCTCAACCGGTTGGCGTGGGCAGCTCGAATGGCCATGATCGCCGTCAACGTGAGAACGATTTTTTCGAAGAGTTTTAGTAAACCAGTCTGATTATTTAACAGGGAAATTAGGAGGTCGCATGGGGAAAGTCTGGAATTCAATAGGCATTGGTCCAAAAGTGGTGATGACTATTATGGTGGTCTTCTCGGGGTTGCTGGCTGCGGGAGCATATTTGCTCGGTCAGCAGTTGCATTCGGATCTTGAACGGGTCTTATCCGATCAGGCGTTTATTGTTCAAAAACAAATCGAGGTGACTCGTGCCTATGTGACCAAAGAGTTTGTGGTGAAAGCCAAGGCGGCTGGAATGAATACCGGCGTGGATCATAGTGCACCCGATACGATTCCCTTTCCGGCCACATTTGCTCGTGAAACCTCTGAACTCTTAGCTGAGGAAGGCGTCTTTAATGCCAGGATCGTGAGTCTCACGCCCCTGAATCCCAAAAATGCTCCGCAAGATGCCTTTGAGAAAGAAGCCCTTGCTGCCCTCGCGAGCGGCCAAAAAGAATTTACCAAAAACGATACCGTGAATGGGAAAATGATGTTCCGCCGTGCGACTCCGGATCTCGCGACCGCTCAAGCCTGTATCGGCTGTCATGAGGGAAAACGAATCGGGGATATGTTAGGAGCGGTATCAGTACAGATTCCAATGGATGCCCCCGCGGCACAATTACAAGAAAATCTCAGCAATATGTATATGGGGATTCTGGCCGTGGGTGTCTTGATGATGGGGCTGTTGTATTTGATGATTGCGAAGTTGGTGGTCCAGCCGATGAAGAGTCTGGAGTCCATGGCCGTGCGAGCTAGGGAAGGAGATCTCACCGGTCGAGCCAGCGTGAATAGTCAGGACGAAATCGGCCGAACCAGTGAGTCGTTTAATATGATGTTTGACCGGGTGAGTGAAGTGATTGCATCTGTAAAAACCGCAGTGTCCGGTATTACGACCGGCACTTCCGAGATTAATGCGGGTACGTCGGATCTCGCCGGGCGTACCTCGGCGCAAGCAGGAGCCTTGGAAGAAACCAGTGCGTCCATGGAAGAGATGACCTCTACCATTAAACAGAATGCGGATAACGCCAAGCAGGCGAACCAATTGGCGGTGGCCGCCCGGGAAGTGGCGGAGAAGGGTGGCGCGGTCACGGACAAGGCTGTAGAGGCCATGGATGAAATTAATAAGAGCAGCAAAAAAATCGCGGATATTATTAATGTGATCGACGAAATCGCGTTTCAAACAAATCTCTTGGCGTTAAACGCCGCCGTGGAAGCGGCACGGGCGGGCGAGCAGGGACGAGGTTTTGCCGTAGTGGCCTCGGAAGTGAGAAATCTGGCGCAACGTTCGGCCACGGCCGCCAAAGAGATTAAGACGCTGATCAACGAATCCGTGCAAAAAGTCGGGGGTGGCAGTGAGTTGGTCAATCGCTCGGGCCAGACGCTGGCCGAGATTGTGAATTCGGTCAAACGGGTAACGGATATTATTTCCGAAATCAGTGCGGCGTCTCAGGAGCAGGCGGCGGGGATCGATCAGGTGAATAAGGCGGTGATGCAGATGGACCAAGGCACACAACAAAATGCGGCCTTGGTGGAACAGGCGACTTCAGCGTCCCAGTCCATGGCGCAACAAGCTGAGGATCTGTTGCGGCAGGTCGAGTTTTTCAAGGTCCAGACTGAGTCCGGGTCTCAACGTTCGGAGATCACAGCAAAAACCCGCGCAGCTGTTCACCCTCAATCGACCGGCGGATCGGGGCCTCAATATTCTCGTGCGGTCTCGTCTATTACCGGTACAGCTCAGGGAAAGCATTCTCCTAATAAAAGAGAGGTTACTGTGGGTGTTGGGAGTTCGGCGTCCAACGGGCATAAAAAGTCCGGTGATGATTTTTTTGAAGAATTCTAAGGAACCGTAAGGCGTGAGGCGGAAGGCGAAAGATTTTTCTTCGCCTTCCGCCTTGCAAAGGGTTTTTCCGTCTGCGTTTTCCTGTTTTGTCGCTGACCATGAGTTTCCTTCCTCTCTCCTGATCCATCCCTTTTTTATTTTCATTCTGTCATTTTCGTTTCTTTGGATTTTGAATTTGGCTTCTGCAAATGGGGCCTCTTCACTCTTCATTTCTCGGATTTGAAGCCCTCTCAAGGAGTGGCAGAGTTTCTTTTATATTGACTGTTCCTGGTTATGTCGGCTAGGGTAACGCGCCGAAGAAGTAGGTTTGAGTTGTTCACGTCATGTTTTTCAACACTCACAGGAGGAGGGCTGTTATGAGAAGATGGGCTGCATTCGCAATGATGTTTGTCGTCTTCATGTTCGGGCTTGCCCTGATGGTGCCGGTGGGCCAAGCCGCAGATGCGGCCAAGGAATTGGCGGCGAAGTACATCCTGGCAACGGCTAAGGCTGCCAGAACGGTGTACGTCAAGGGTGTGGTGGCCGATGCGAGCAAAGGTGGCATGAAACCCGATGAAGATTGGGTGAAGGATGACCACGCCATGATGCTTCCTGCTCAATTCGTGAAAGAACTTGGAAAGGAATTGAAAGAATTTGATTTGTCCTTGGTGGGAACCGATCCCTTGTATGCCTCCAATGCACCCAAGAGTCCAAAAGAAAAAGAAATGTTAGCAGAATTAGCCAAAGGAAAAGAAAAAGTGATTGTGACGGAAGATGGCGGGGCGACCGTTGGCATGTCCGCCGATTATGCGATCGCGGACAGCTGTGCCGATTGCCATAACAAACACCCTAAGACGACCAAAAAAGATTGGAAGAAGGGTGACTTTATGGGAGCCATTGTTGTCAGACTGAAATAAATTCATTTTAAGACTAATCGTCTTGAGAAAAGGCGGGGAGGGTTTAACAACCTTCCCCGCCTTTTTTTATTCCCATCCTGAGTTCCCATATTCGAAATAGTATCTCCGGTCATTTAATTCGTTCAGAGGTGTGCCGATAAGATGAAATGGAAAAGAAAAAGGGAAAGAAGTAAGACTGAAGGGTAACGGGTAACGTGAATAGGCTATCCTTTTACACCCCATGAGGTAATATATTTCTTATCTTCCTTACCGAATGTTTTCACTTCATTGGTCCTCTGGAATGAAAATCCTCAAGCAGAAAATATGAACATCAACAAACGTTTATGAAATTTGCTTCCGGTCGGAATGACCATGCCTATGGTCTGGCGCTATTTGGAATCCGTGCTGCCAACCGACATGATGCGACGGAAGACAGAAATTCGATGATGGTTGCCTGCGATCAGGTAGGTCTTTGCCTGGTGGCATATGTAACCACACAATGGCTGGTCGGGCGAGATCGGTTTGATGGAACCGTCGAGCAATATAGGTCTCTATTTATACCGGATCTTCTCGTGCATACCGGCCTTGCGATGACCACTATAAGATTGGGAACCACCAATATGGGGGTTGGACTCCGGAAACTTCGATATGAAACGAGAGTTGGAGAGATGGTGGGAGGGAACTCTCACCATTGTCTGGATGAAACCTTCTGACAGTGTATCTATGAGATGTTGTGTGATTAGTTCCCAGCGGATGGAATGGTGAGGGGTAAAGAGTGAGAGTTAAGTCGAAAGGGAAGTTCTGACTGTTCATGCCCTTCTCTTCACTACCCGCTCCCTCACTGGTGACGTTGGTGTAATTGACCATAAAGGACAAGATGATGACGGCAATGTTGACTGACAAAGAATTTGAACTGTTTAAGCATCTGATTTATCAGCAGGTTGGTATCAAACTTGATGAGCCAAAAAAAACCCTCTTGGTGTCTCGTTTGGGAAAACGGCTTCGGGATCTTCACCTGTCTTCCTATCAGGCTTATTACGATTGTGTAAGCGGGGAAGGCGGGGAAGAGGAGTTGATCAAATTGCTGGATCTGGTGTCGACGAATAAGACGGAGTTTTATCGGGAGCCTGTGCATTTTGATTTTCTTCGAGATCAGGTTCTTCCTGAGGTGCAATCGTCCAAGATCCTGAGAATTTGGTCTTCTGCGTCATCTTCCGGGGAGGAACCCTATACAATTGCCATGACCTTGGCTGATGCGATTACCGATATCAATCGATGGGACATCAAAATTCTCGCATCGGATATTTCTACGCGGGTGTTGGCCAAGGCTTCCTCGGGTATCTATGAGGAAGAGCGGGTCAGTCAACTTCCCCATGATCTGGTGAAACGACATTTTCTCCGAGGGAAAGGTCCGCAAGCGGGGAAACTGCAGGTGCGCCCTCAGGTCGCGCGTCTTGTTGCCTTTCGACGGATAAACTTAATGGACCCGACATTTCCCATACGCAGTCAACTGGATGTGATTTTTTGTCGGAATGTCATGATTTATTTCGATCGCCCCACCCAAGCCAGGCTCATGGAGAAGTTTTTCCGGTACCTCCGGCCGGGGGGGTATTTATTTATCGGACATTCAGAAAGTTTGCAATGGATCGACCATCAATTTACGTATCTGCGCCCAACCATTTATCAAAAACCGGTCGGCGTGAATAGTCAGGCGTAAAGGGGGGTAAGAAGTGAAGAAGATAACATTCAACCCGTTTCTCCTGTACCTGACGTTTTACTCCTTAAGGTAAGGAAATTATGTCATCGACAGGATTGATGGAATTTGGACATATACGCCGCATGCAGGATACCCGCTTTCCTTATGAAGTGGCCGTCATTCTCCCTGGTGAATATTTTGTGAGCCGGGAGCCCAAAGTCATCTATACGGTGTTGGGTTCCTGTATCTCAGTGTGTTTGCGGGATCCACTGGCGGGCGTGGGAGGGATGAATCATTTCATGTTAGCGGCTCCTTCCAATACTGAAGGACACGATAATTGGGCGGATTCGGGACGATACGGCAGTTTTGCCATGGAAATGCTGATGAACGATATTTTCAAGCGAGGCGGAAAAAAGGAGCGACTCGAAGCGAAGGTCTTCGGCGGTGGGAAAATTTATGATGGCTCCATTGATATTGGGGCCCAAAATGCCGCTTGGGCTCTTGCCTTTTTGGAACAGGAGGGTCTGTCGCCTATCAAAGCGGATGTCGGAGATGTCTGTCCTCGGAAGGTATACTATTTCACGGATTCGGGGAAAGTGCTCATGAAAAAACTCGACCGTATCGTGGCAAGTGAGATTGCGAAGGAGGAGGGGCAGTATCGGAAGAAGCTTCAACATGCTCCTGTGCAAGCGGACGTTACGCTATTTTGAGGAAAGAGTATGACGCTAAGGGTGCACATTCGGGGAAAAGGGCAGGGGAAAAGCGTAAGGCATGAAGAGAAAAGGCACCCTTCGTCCTATCCGCAGGTGGTTTGGGGGTATCCATTCAAAAATGGCTAAGATGGTTTCCCGAGGAGACCTGTCGGGCATGACGAAGCAGGTGCAAGGAAGAAGGGTTTGCGCAGTAAGGAGTCAAGGCAGGGGAAAAAAGAGTTCCGGGACTAAAAGTCTGCGGGTGGGTTTTTTTCGCTTTTGACTTTTCACTCCTTTAGTAGGGAATAATTTTGTCACAGAGGGGAACCGTATGAATGAGAAAAAAATACGCGTGTTGATTGTTGATGACTCGGCGTTAATTCGAAATGTCATGACGGAAATTTTAGCGCAAGATCCTGAAATTGAGGTGGTTGGAACGGCTCCTGACCCATATGCCGCCAGGGATAAGATGAAGGCCCTGAATCCTGATGTGCTGACATTAGATGTGGAAATGCCAAAAATGGATGGACTCACCTTTTTGCAGAAAATTATGGCCGCGCGGCCGATGCCGGTGGTGATGGTGAGTTCGTTAACTGAACAAGGAGCCGCGACGACGCTACAGGCTTTGGAAGCCGGTGCTGTGGATTTTGTGACGAAGCCCACAGTGGATATCCAGCACGGGCTCTCGGACTTAGCTCATCAAATTATCAGCAAAGTGAAGATCGCCGCCCTAGCCAGCGTGAAAAAACGAACTCCCCCTGCTGACTGCACTGAACGGATTAAAGCCCTGGCTGCTCAATCCGCGATGATTAAAACCACTGACACGATTATAACCATTGGGGCATCCACGGGTGGGACCGAAGCGCTTCGGGAATTGTTGGAAGTGCTGCCACCGAATACTCCACCCATAATTATGACGCAGCATATGCCGGAGCAATTTACGAAATCGTTTGCGAACCGGCTGAATGACCTATGCCAGATTCAGGTGAAAGAAGCTCAGGAAGGTGACAGCGTCCTACCCGGACAGGCCTTGCTGGCGCCGGGAAATTATCATATGGAACTTCGCCGAAGCGGTGCCCGCTATTATGTCTCTCTCAATCAAGCGCCACCGGTCAACCGTTTTCGTCCTTCAGTAGATGTCATGTTCCGATCCGTCGCGCGGTTTGCCGGGGGGAATAGTCTTGGGGTGATTCTGACCGGCATGGGCAATGATGGCGCTGCCGGTATGTTGGAAATGAAACAGGCCGGAGCCTTTAACTTTGCCCAGGATGAAGCATCCTGTGTTGTTTTTGGGATGCCAAAAGAGGCCATCAAGGCTGGAGGAGTCGACAAAATTCTTCCGTTACACGACATTCCTGCGGCCATGCTGGCTCATTTGAAAATGCTGAATCCGCGTTAAGGGGAGCCTCCCGGGTAGGTAAGGTCCCGAGACATGGCCAACGATTGCCTTTTTGACGGTCCTTATGATTCTCCTGACATCGTGGGGCTGAACTCTTGTCTTTGTACAATTCGCCATGGGGAGGTCATTGAGGCCTGTCCCTATAACTTGGGAGCCCTTATCTTCTTCCTCTTTTTTGGCTTTGTTGAATTTCCATAGAGGATATGCTGCCTCTGGGTTGCACCTATCCTGCAGCTCTGGGAGATGTGCATTCCGGTGTATGAGCTTTAATCGAGGAGCTTACCTTGAACGTGCGAATTCATTCGTTTCCTTATTAGCTTTATTACCAGTAGGTGCATAGTGGTCCCAAAAATCACCGTTGAAGATGTTGCGTATATCCGGAATCTGGTCCGGGTGCAGGCAGCCATGGTTTTGGAGCAGAAAAAAATCTATTTTGTGCAGTCACGTCTTGAGCCGTTTGCCAAACAGGAAGGCTTTGGATCAATGGCTGATCTGGTTTCTCACCTCCGACAGACTTCCTATGGCCCATTACACAAGCGGGTTGTAGAGGCCATGACCATCAACGAAACAAGTTTTTTTCGAGACCTCCTTCCATTTCAAGCACTAAAAGACCGGCTCCTGCCGGAAGTGATTCAAACAAATAGGGATACCAAGCGTGTGCATATTTGGTGCGGGGCCAGTTCCAGCGGACAGGAACCCTATTCAATTCTCCTGACGATTTTGCACCATTTTCCGGAACTGACGTCCTGGCATATTCGTTTGATTGCCACTGATTTTTCTCCGGAAATGGTCAGACGTGGTCAGGAAGGCCGATATGGACCATTCGAAGTCCAGCGGGGTCTTTCTCCGCCTATGCTGAATACCTATTTTTCACGGCAAGGGATGGAGTGGCAGATTCGTGATGATGTGCGGGACAGGATCGAGTTTTATGAGATGAATTTGGCCGGTCTTTGGCCGGTTCTTCCGCCAATGGATCTGGTGTTCGTGCGGAATGTCATGATGTATTTCGATTTGGAGACCAGGAAAGATATTCTTCGACGGATTCGAGGCATTCTCGCCCCTCATGGGTATTTGATTCTCGGAGCTACGGAAACGACGTTGGCCGTGGATGATCATTTTGAGCGTGTTCCGGTGAGCGGCACGTCCGTGTACCGGGTAAAGAAGGATTAGTGGAGGGTGAGGATTTTTTATGGTCTGATCGGTTCGAATTGCGCCAGTTGGTGGGCGTAACCTTTCAATACGTTTCATTGTAAAACCTCGATAGAATCAGGATCACATTCGACTGCCGCAGCGCGAACGGCTCTCTTGCTCATGACCGATTTGCTCTGTGTGGTTCTGAGAACAAATGGTGAGGGGGTAGAGAAAGCTATGGCGGCATGATGCCAAGCCAGCGCCAACCGCAGGGTCCTTCACTGTTAGGAAATAAATCATTCTGACGCTACAGCCATTATGCAGGAGTGTTTAATTCTTTGCGAATTCTCACCGATAAGGTGAGTTGGATGATCACAGGATTGTCAAGGAGGTTTCTTGGCATACACCATGGAGGAGTATATGAATGTTACGCAAGAAAAGAGTGAAAATGTCGTGGTCGTGCATCTGGCGGGACGGTTCGACTTTGGCGCAAGAAAAACATTTAAAGACAGTTTAGGAGAGGCAATGAAGGAAGAGTTGCCGATTGTCTTAGATTTTGGAGAGGTATCCTTTGTGGATAGTTCCGCCTTGGGTATTTTGGTGATTGCCCATCAAACTCTTAAAAGTAAAAAAATCCCATTTAGTCTGGTGAATCCCCAACCGTATGTTCGCCAGGTTTTGGATTTAGCCAATGTCGCCAAAATGATCCCCATTTATCAGACAATTGGTGAGGTTCCTCAAATGGCGGTTGTGTCATCAAAGGTATAACCAGTATTTCCCTTTTTCCGGCCTGAATTATCTCCCTCACCCATTGAACTGTGATATGGATTGTGAAACGGAAGAGGTGAGCGTGAGAGGTATGGGCAAGACGTGAAACCAATGACAACGTTTTTCTACTATCTCCGCCGGTGGGTAGCGGGAATCCATCCGGAAAAGCGAAGATGGATTCTTAAAAAACAATGCCGGGAATGCCGGCGTCTGTCGGAAGGTTTAGGGGTGGGGCGGGCAATTCGGCTGACCTTTCATGCTTCAACCATTCAAGGAAGATCCTTTTTTGCGGAGCGTCCTCATCTATGATCACTCGAAAGCGTCTTGCCTGTTCACAGATATGTGCCGGCATGTATTTGGTTCGAATTCTCGACTCCTGGTGGAAGTCGCCGTTCTTTCGTCACCGCCGACTGCTTTCTTCCCACGATGTGCAGCAATTGCTCCAGTCCGGCATTCATGAAGTCGAAATTGATACTGCCAAGGGGCTTGATGTGCCGACCGATGCAGAATCCCTTCCGGTCCAGGACACCCTTGAGTGTCATTCGCAGTCAAAGACGCCTTTCGATCAGGATGAATCTTTCAGGCATGAGTCCTCGTCATACTCTCCAGAGAGTAAAGATGGACTGGAAGATGGCCATCAAGAACGGTTAATACGGTTGCGCGGGGATACGATTGCGGCCTTGGAAGACATGTTCGAAGGCGTCAAAACGGGTCAGGTTATTCCTCATGTCGCCATGCAGGAGACGGCCAGGGCCTTTGTGGAGAAAGCCCTAGCCCACCCTACCGTGCTTGCCGAGATCATTCTCATTGAGCATCTTGAACAGTTTGACCCCACCCTCTACTCGCATGTTGTTGATACCGCCTTGTTGTCGATTCTAGTTGGCCTCCAACTCAAGTGGGAGGTGACGCAACTTGAAGAGATCGCGGTCGCCGCGTTGTTACATGATGTCGGCTATATGCGGCTGCCTCTCAACCTGGTTCAGTCACGATGGGGGAGTATTGGGATTGATTATTCGTTGTTGCAGCAACATGTCGATATGGGAGTGGCGCTGATTAATAAGCATTCTGAATTTTCACAGGATATCGTCCATATGGTGCAGGAGCATCATGCCTATCTGGATGGCTCAGGGTATTCAACTATTTTAGGGGGGAAACCGGTCTCCGATTCTGGAATTTTACTGGGACTTACCGATTATGTTGATGAGTTGCTCGCTGTGGGGAATGCCGGCGGATCATTTCCTGTGGCCTTAGTGATTCGGCGAGTCTACCAAGAAGCACAAAAGGGGAAGTTCCCGATGCGGTTTGTCGAAGCCATGATTCGTGTGTTGGGAGTGTATCCTGTGGGCACGGTTGTTCAACTTTCCACGGGTGAGGATGCCGTGGTGGTAAAGCAGAATCCTGAGATGAGCGTGAGACCGCAAGTGAAAATTTTCAGGACATGCACCGGCGAGATTCTTAAGAATCCCGAGGTAAGAAATTTGGGGACTCATTCAGAATTAAAGTATGAATTGAGGATTACGAAAGTGCTTGATTCTGCAGATCCTTCTATTAACCTTCGCGAAATTTGTTCCTAGCTCATGTGGAGTAATCCTCTCTTATTCCAGACCCTTTGGAATGGTTTGATGGTCGGAGTATGTCTGGTTGATCGGGAGGGCCAACTCACCCATATGAATTTAGCCGGCTCCCGGCTGTTAGGGTGGGGAGCCGCTTGTCCCACGAATGTGTCGTGTCATGACCTTTTGGAATGTCTGGTCCCCTGTGATGAAGACGGCACGACCCTCTGCCCGTTTTCAGGCTTACTGCTTGAAAAGACGATGGTTTGGGTTCCGCGGACTCGTTTGCGAAGGCGGCAGGGGACATGGTGTTGGGTGGAATTGAAGGGCCTTGTGGTGGATGACGCGGAGGCTTCAGGATTCCTGCTGATGTTTCGAGATCTCAGTTCAGAAATGAAATTGTCCGAAGAAACCCGCCGATTAGCATCCATTCCAAAGGAAAATCCATTTCCCGTGATTGAAGTCGATTCGGCGGGACAACTGCTGTATGCCAATCCCGCAATGGTTCGGTTGATGGAGGAAGCCCATATCGGTCAGGACGGCTTTTCCACGGCTTTGCCGGATCGGTTTTTAGAGTTGGCTAAGCGTTGTTTGTCACAAAAACATTTAGAGATGCATTACGAAGTGAGCGTTGGGGAGAGACAATATTCGTGGACATTCGCTCCCCATGCCGATTTGGGATTACTTCGTGGGTATGGCATGGATATCACCGAACCAAAGCGAGCCGCAGAGGAATTGTCGGCCTTTGCGGATACCTTGGAAGCGAAAAATCATGAACTGGATCAGGCGTTAATGAAGGCTGAATCTGCTACTCGAGCCAAGGCAGCGTTCCTGGCTGTGATGAGTCATGAAATTCGGACTCCCTTAAACGGAGTGATTGGTATGGCGGAGGTCTTGCTTGCGTCCTCTCTCAATCACGAACAACAGGAATGTGTCAACATTATCCGTATGTCCGGTGAGGGGTTGCTGACCATCATTAATGATATTTTAGACTTTTCAAAGCTGGAGTCCGGTCAATTGGCCCTGGAAAGCATTGGATTCAATTTGACGTCCTTATGTGAAGAGGTCGTTGATTTATTTTCCGAGCGGGCCCATCGAAAGGGTCTGGATTTGGCTGCCTATGTCGACCCGGATGTGCCCTCCCAGCTGTTTGGCGATCCTCATCGTTTGCGACAAATTCTTTGTAATTATCTTTCAAATGCCCTGAAATTTACGATGGAGGGATCGGTCCTGCTGCGTGGTTCGCTAATTCTTCCATCGAGTTCCGAGTGTGATGATTCCCTGGATGGGCTTAATCATCTTTCCGGTGATCCCGACGACGAGACTCGGACGTGGATTCACTTGTCGGTCCAGGATACTGGCCTTGGTATGTCAGAAGAGGTTCAGGAAAAGATTTTTCATGTGTTCACCCAGGCGGATAGTTCCATGAGTCGAAAATTTGGGGGGTCCGGTTTGGGGTTAGCGATTTGCAAGCAATTAGCGGAGCTGATGCACGGGACCGTCGGGGTGAAGAGTCAACAAAATCAGGGATCCACATTTTGGTGTGACATTCCCTGTCGGGCATCACGGACAGCCCATTTCCCACGTACGGAGGGCATATCGGTTGCGGGTAAAGAGGTCTGGGTGATCGGTTCCCAGGAATCGTCAGGGTGGGTGATGGCGCAACTTCTTCATGAAGTGGGTGTCAAGGTCGTGCAAATCGACAGCATTCAACAAGCGGTCACCTTGCACGAAAGTGTCCACGAATCGGATTGTTCCGTCGTGGGAGTTATTCTGAGTGATCGTCTGGAGAAAGAGGCTGTTTTGAAATGGTTTGAACGAATGCGATCCTCTTCGCTGTTTCATGAGCTTCAAGTTTGGGGTATGAAGCCATTTTGGTATCGCAAGGACGATGAAGAAAACGGTGTGAGGTTTGACGGGATGATCACGCTTCCCTTGCACCGAAAGCAATTTTTTCACTGCCTATTCGGTCAACCGGACCATCCCGGACCGTCAGATTCACCAAGAGCAACCGAGCCACATCCCGTTGAGATAGTGCAGAGAGGGATTGAGGTTCTCGAGCAATCCTTCCTCAATAAGCAGGCCGGACCTTCGGTGCTGGTTGTGGAAGATAATCCCGTGAATCAACGGGTCGCAGCCGGCATGTTAGGAAAACTTGGCTGTCAGGTGACCATCGTGGACACGGGAGCCCAAGCTTTGAGTGTGTTGAAAGAGTCAGTTGTGGATTGCATTCTGATGGACTGGGAGCTTCCCGATATGGATGGGTTGGTCATTACGCAACGGATTCGGGAATTGGAACATGCCGGAGGATTGGTTCATCCAGCTGCGTATTGGCATCGCCATCATGGTTCGGCTTCTCCTCCGGTTCTTCATATTCCGATTGTTGGGATGACAGCTCATGTGCTTTCCGAGCATGGGCAACAATGCCTGCAGAATGGCATGGATGAATGTCTTTTTAAGCCGGTTCATTTACGAGATCTTGAAGGAATACTCCGGCGATGGGTAGGGTTTGCTCCAAAAGGCATGGACGCGTCCTCATCAAAGACACATACCCCTGCCGATTGGACAGGGAACCAGTCGGTTGCCACCAGAGAGTCCGGAACCGGTCACCAGGAGAGATCTTCGCCCCGGTACCAGGCCGACAGAGAACGTTATGACCTCTCTGCCGCGTTGCAAGTTCTGGAGGGCGATGAAGAATTGCTGTATTCCTTGTTCGACATTTTCAATGCCACAGCCCCTGACCTGATTAACGGGATGCATCAAACCATTCACTTGCAGAATCGTCAAGAGCTCCAAAGGCTCGCTCATCAGATGAAAGGTGCGCTGAGTGCGGTGCACGCCATGCATGAAAGGAAGAAAGCGGAAGAACTTGAACTCACGGCTGTCTCGGCCACATTTTCACATCTGGATTCAACGGTGATCGAATTGGAGCGAATGGTCAAGCAGTTGATCTGTGAATTTGATCGCCTGATTGTTCTTAAAGGAAAAAAGGATGGTCGGTCTTCTGTATCCATTCCTTTCGGGAAGGGCGGTACACAGAATGACCATGGCACAAAGGCCGAGATAAGTTGAAGAGGGGAACAGAATTTCCCTCTATCCGGGAAGAAGTCTCAAGTTTTCACATGATCAGTCCGATACCACAAACATTACAGACCAAACTCTAATGAGGGTGCCACAATGAAAGATTTGCTGACCTTAAGTGAAGTGTCGACGTTTTTGAAAGTTCCGAAATCGACAATCTACAAGCTCGCGAGAGAACGTCGACTCCCAGGGCATAAAGTTGGAAAACACTGGCGTTTTGTTCGGGAGGAAATTGAAGCCTGGGTTCAAAATGCCGGAGGAGATTCGGTAATGGTCGGTGCTGGGTCGCAACAAGGGGTTCGGGACCGGTTTAGTTTGAATTAGCTTCCCGCTGAGGGCCTTTGACTCTCTCGAAAGAGGAAGGGCCGGGAGCCACAGGAATGACCTGCTCATATTCTGAGGGCAAGATGCCCCGGAATGAGCAAGTAACATATTTTTTGATAGGCATTGAAAACTTTCAACTCAGTCAATGTTTAGATTCATACCCTCCTCACTGAAAACCTTTCTCTTCCTTTCCATCATTTCTGTCTAATTGTACTTTTCCCAATGTCTTCAGTTGTGTGGGGTATATTCTGAATCCCGGTATCACGGGTTCATAAAAAAGCGTATGGCCGGAACGGTCTTTTGAGAAGGGGTACATTCCTTTAAATAACGAACAAGGGCCGACCTGTGGAATTTTCCAGGGACGGCTAAAGATCGCAGAGAAGTTAACCGAATTTCGAATATGCCACGTTATGATCATTACAATATGCACGTGTATCGTTAAAGAATAAATTTCATTGGTGGGAAAACCCGAAATTGGCTGGGATTCCATGCCCCAAGGCGTAAGGAGCGCATCATGATTGATACCGGGATCAAAGTGTTGGTGGTAGACGATATGTCTACCATGCGTCGAATTGTTAAAAACGTGTTACGGCAAATCGGTTTTTCGGACATTGTGGAAGCTGAAAACGGGCAGGACGCATTGACGAAATTGAAGGCCGGTGGCTTTGGGTTGGTGGTGTCGGATTGGAATATGCCTGTGATGCAGGGTATTGAGCTCTTGCGGGCGGTTCGTGCCGATACAGAATTGAAGACGCTGCCGTTTTTGATGGTCACCGCTGAAGCGCAAAAGGAAAATTTAATCGAGGCCGTCCAAGCCGGGGTCAGCAACTATGTCGTCAAGCCGTTTACCGCAGAGGTTTTACAAGGAAAATTAGAAAAAATATTTGCCAATGTTCAACCGGCAAAAACGTCATAACTGGGAAGGACACCCTCCGAATATAACGTTATAAAGGAGATTCTTATGCTCGTGGATCGGATGATTGAGGCCGATGTGCCAGGCGATGAAGAGATATCCGAAGAGGGCTTGGATGAGAAGCGTTTGATTAAAGCGGAAATGGAGGAGTTAGCCAAGTATGTTGAAGTGATTACCCAAACAATCCGGGAAATGGAATCTCCGGTGACTTCAACCTCCGATCAACTGCCTCAAGCCACATCCCATTTAAATGATCTTGCCAAGATGACGGAAGACGGAACGCATAAGGTTCTCAGCTTGACAGAAGAACTGGAACGGAACCGGGAGGTGATTCAACATCATTTGGAGCAATTGCGGGCTAATGTGGCGGGGAGAGCGGTGAAGGAAATTGATGCAATTTTAACTCTGGTGAAGGCGGATGAGGGACGACTGTTAAATATTCATGTGGCGTTATCGTTCCAGGATCTCGTCGCCCAACGCGTGGCAAAACTCGTGACGATATTAAATGAAATCCAACATAAATTGTTAAAGTTGGTGGTCATCTTTGGAATTCAGCAAAAGAAGGGTGGAGCCGGTTCATCGAGGGAAGGACGGGGGTATGAAATGCTGCGTCAGTTGGAATCATCCAAAACCACCGCCCTGCAACAAGATCTGGTTGATAGCATCATGTCTGAATACGGGATGTCCTAGTGACTATGCACGAATCCTCAGCGCAACGTCTCAGGGGGGGGCGATGGGCTGAAAAAAAGGCTTGGAGCTGAGAACAGGTGATCGATGAATGACGAAATGAAAGAAATCCTCAACGACTTTTTGGCGGAAAGCTCTGAAATGCTGGAAGCTCTTGACCAACATTTCGTAAAGTTGGAAACGGAGCCTTCCAACACCGAACTGCTCAACGAAATTTTCCGGTGTATGCATAGTATGAAAGGATCCGCCGGATTTTTGGGTTTCACCCATTTGGTTGAAGTGGCGCACCAGGCTGAGAGTTTGTTGAACAAACTGCGACAGGGTGAGATGAAGGTTTCTCCGTTCATTATCGATATCATTTTAGAAGCTGTGGATGCCGTGAAAATGCTTCAATCCGATATTCGGGAGACCGGAGGAGATTCTCATGTCGAGACCCAGGGCATTGTTAATAAATTGGCGTTAACGATGGATAGCGCCGACGATTTGATGCTGTCTGTCTCCCCTCCCAAAAAGGCAGGGATGGACACGACCTCTTATCCTCCTTCTCCACCTCCCGCAGAGATGATGCCGTACTCTCTGGCTGAGCCCCCTGATACCTCTTCCTTGTCTTCTCCTTATGAGGCCCCGCCCCTTGAAGGACCGGCAGAGATTGAAGGGGTTTCCGAGCCAGTGGCCGCTTCTGAGGGGCCCGTTGGATTATCCGATGTATTACATAAAATGAAAGAAGCGACGACCCGAACCGTTCAAGCTGCTAGTGCCCCTGGTTCCAAGCTATCGGGTGGTAAAGAAGAAGACCAGACCGTTCGAGTTGAAACCAAACGCTTGGACCATGTCATGAATCTGGTGGGAGAACTGGTGTTGAATCGGAATCGTCTTATGAAGCTGGGGAATGGCCTGGAAGAGCAAGATGAGAACAATCCTGCTCTCCGGGAATTAAACATGACGTTGGCGCAACTCAATCTGGTGACCTCCGATTTGCAATTGGCGGTGATGAAAACGCGGATGGTTCCTATTCGCAAGGTGTTTTCACGTTTCCCAAGGTTGGTCCGGGATTTGGCCGGTAAATTAGGTAAGCAAGTGCGCTTGGAATTAGTGGGAGAAGATACGGAAGTCGATAAGTCCGTGGCCGACGAATTAAGTGATCCATTGGTCCATCTGGTAAGAAATTCTATGGACCATGGTTTGGAAACGGCCGCCGACCGGAAACAACACGGGAAAAGCCCTGAAGGGTATGTGCGATTGTCGGCCCAGCAGGAAGGTAACAGTATTGTGATTCGGGTTGAAGACAATGGGCGGGGGTTACAAGTTGAGAGAATTGCTGAAAAAGCCCTGGAGAAAGGGCTGGTGGCTCAATCCGAACTGGATTCCATGAGTCCCCGGGAAATCATGAATTTAATTTTTCTTCCAGGGTTTAGTACGGCGGACCAGGTGAGTGATGTGTCGGGTCGTGGCGTGGGCATGGATGTGGTTCGAACCAATATTAGCCGGATGAATGGAAGTTTGGAGTTAGATTCGGATCCGGGCCAAGGGAGTCGCGTGACGATCAAGCTTCCCTTGACCGTGGCCATCATTCAAGCCCTAATGGTTGAGGTGGAATGTGCCACATTTGCGATCCCGCTGGCTTCCGTGGTTGAGGCCGTCAAAGTCACCAAAGATGAAATTAAAAGTATCAATCGACAGGCGGTGTTGAACCTCCGTGAACGGATTCTTCCGCTCCTGGATCTTGGCGAAACGTTTCACATTCCTAGGGACCGGACTGATAATGAGTGCTATGTAGTAGTCGTGAAGATCGGAGAACAACAGTTTGGAGTTGTGGTGAATCGATTGCGGGCCCAAGAGGAGGTCGTGATTAAGTCGTTGGGTGAATTTTTGGCAAACGTGAAATGCGTGGCGGGAGCCACCATCACCGGGGATGGCAAAGTGGTGTTGATTTTGGATATGGCCGATTTAGTAAAGGAAGTGCAGGCGGCAACGTATACCGGTATGCGCTAATCCGGCAAGCGTGAATTGGATCTGAGTGGGGAGGGAATTATGGTAGACGCACCGGTCGCGACACAAAGATGAAGGTTTGACGAATGGTAACTCCTGTGCTGAGAGGAAGACTGAGGAGACTGTAATGGCCAAATGGATGGCAGAAATTGATCAACGGACCGGACTAGCCGGTGCCAATAAGATGGAACTATTAATGTTTCATTTTGGGACTAATGAGACCTATGGAATAAATGTATTTAAGATTCGGGAAGTTATGAAGCTCCCACCTGTGGTGAAAATTCCCGACTCCGATCCTCGCATTCTCGGTCTGGTGAATCTCCGTGGAGAAAATATTGCCTTAGTGGATTTGAAGCAGGCAATTGGACTTGGACCATTGGATCCTGTTGGCGCGAAGTTGATCATTGCGGAGTATAACGATAACAAACAAGGATTTTTGGTCGCGGGCGTTGATCGGATTATTCGTATGTCGTGGGAACGCATTCAAATCCCTCCACCGATGGTCCAGTCCAGCCGGCAAGGGGCGGTCACGGCTATAACCAAATTGGAAGATGGCCGAATGGTGTTAATTTTGGATGTGGAAAAGGTCTTGGCCGAGCTGCATCCACGAAGTGAGGAGGAGGTTTTCGTTGGCATTGAACGGCACGAGGAATTAGCCGGGAAACGTGTCCTGGTTGCCGATGACTCGCTTGTGGCAAGAAAACAAATTACTAAAACGTTGGAACGATTGGGCATGAAATACGAAGAAACACAAACGGGAAGAGAGGCGCTCACCCGATTACGACAGTATGCGGAGTTGAGTGACAAAACGGAGCGAACCATTTTTGATTTTGTGGAGGGTGTGATTACCGACATCGAAATGCCGGAAATGGATGGATTTTCGCTGACAAAGGCTATCCGAGAAGATCCCCGATTGCAAGGTCTTCCGATCTTGATGCATTCCTCCTTGTCCGGTCAGTGCAATGTGGATAAAGGTAAGGCTTTGGGTGTGACAGATTATGTGACCAAATTTCATCCCACGGACCTTCGTGACAAATTAGTTGAACATCTTGGAAAGTCTTAGGAACCGTGGTTCGGTCATGTAGAAAAAACGTATCCTCGGAGGGGATGAAAAGAATTTACTACCATATAACGAGACACAAGAAACGATTAATAAGAGGATACCAATGATGAAGCCGACGTGGAATGTAGGCATTACAACAAAATTAGTCTGGATTCTCGTGTTTTTTTCGTTGATTCCTCTGAGTGTTCAGGTTTATTCATTGTTTCAGACTGCAGAGGTTTTGAAACAGGAGGTTGGAGTTCAATATCAAGAGCTGGCAGAGGTGATTGTTGAAAAAATTCACCTCTATCTTGCTGAGCGCGCTGCGGATGCTCAAATTCTGAGTCGGAATACCATGTCTGGCCTTACGGGGCAATTGGGACAAGCTGTGAGTCCCTCATACGAATTAGTGCAGGTCTTGAATGCGTATGTTCAGGCAACCGGGATGTATTCTCTGGTTCAAGTGGTTGATCTGGATGGTCACCTGATTGCGGTGAATGATCATGATGCAGAAGGCTTGCCTCTTCAGACGGAAGAGCTGTATGGAAAAAATTATCAATCGACCCCGTGGTTTCGGGCCCTCAAACAGCTCGGAGAGAGGGCTCGCCCTACAGAGCCTTCTTCGAGAAGCAATGCGAGCCAAGAGGTTTTTGTGGAAAGCGTCATGCTAGATCGGGATGTGCAGGCACTCTTTCCCCGAGAGAGTGGTTTGACGATTGGGCTCTCGGTTCCTCTCTATGCTCAGGGCCGAGTGGTTGGGTATGGAAGCCATCGTATGAAGTTTTCAAGGATTGAAGCTTTTTTTCAAGAGGCATACCAGGATTTAAAAAAATCCGGGTTTCCCCATGCGGAACTTATCCTGCAGGATGACCAAGGTATGACGCTGCTGGAATATGCCCCGGCTGTCTATGGAACTGAAGAAGTGCCTCACGATTTCGAGAATGTGGTGTTTAAGGCCAATCTGGCTCAGTTGGGACTTGATGCCGCACAATCGGCTGTCCAGGGCCAATCCGGAAACGCCAGGAATTTTCATCCCGGGAAACAGACGAATCAAGTCATTGGTTTTAGTCCGATGTCCGGGGGAGCCCGATCCTTGGGGCTTCATTGGTCGGTGTTGGTGCAGGTTCCAGAGGATGAAGCTTTCAGTCATGTCAGAAGTCTGACGAACAAAACGTTGTTGGAGATGCTGGTGGGTCTTCTCGTGGTGGTCCCCATTGGGATTCTCATGGGAAGAAAAGTCGTGAGCCGATTGAAACCTGTGTGGGAAGTGGCGGCGAAAGCCTCGAAGGGGGATTTGACTCACCGGGTTCCCGTGAAGACTCAAGACGAACTCGGACAAATGGGGTTGGCTCTGAATAACTTGTTGGATGAATTAAGTCGGATGCTCTTGCAAACCCGGAACGTCGCTCACTCCCTGTCTCAGGCGTCGGTCCAGTTGTCATCGGTTGGTCATCAGGTCGTTCAGGCCAGTCAATCACAAGTACACCAAGCCACTCAGGTGGCTTCGGCGGTTGAAGAAATGTCTGCCACTGCCGAGGATATGGCCCGTCACACGCAGGCCCTGGCATCGACGGCCACAGGAGTCAATGATTCAGCCGTCCGGGGTGGAGATGTTGTGGTCTCTTCTATTCATGGGATGGAATCGGTTTCAAGCCGCATACAGGAATCCGCCGGCCGTATTCAGAAATTAGGACAACGCTCCAAGGATATCGGGGACATTATTGGAGTCATTGAAGATATTGCGGAACAGACGAATCTGTTGGCGCTCAATGCGGCCATTGAAGCTGCCAGGGCAGGAGACCAGGGACGAGGGTTTGCTGTAGTCGCAGATGAGGTTCGGAAACTCGCCGAGCGAACGGGGAAGGCGACAAAGGAAATTGCAACGGTCATCGAATCGGTACAGGCTGGGACTCATGAAGCGGTTCGTTCGATGGAAGCAGGAACGGACGAAGCGCATTCCGGAATGGCGCTGGCCAGAGAAGCCGGAAATCGATTGACGGAAATTGTGCAAGGGGTTCAACGGGTGGTGGATATGATTCAACATTTTGCCGAATCCACGAAGCAACAGTCTGCGGTTTCAGGGCAAATCTCTTCGAGTATTCAACAGGTGGCGCAACTCAGCCAGGATAATGAAAGCCACATTCAGGGAGTGGCGACGGCCACCAAGCAGTTTGCGGCATTGGCGGAAGACCTTCAGACATCTCTTAGTCGCTTTACGCTAAAAAGGTAATGCCATCCTATGTTCGATGTGTCTCTGGTGAAGGAAGTGTATGCAGCGTTTAAGTATCGGTCCTAAATTCCTATTAATTCTGGTGACGCTAGCCGTCGGATTGCTTGTCTGTAGCCTAGGGGTAATTTACCAACAAGAATTTGGCCGGTTGCAGATGATTTTGGAAGAACAAGGAAAGATTATTCAAGCACAAATTGAAGTCACGAGAGCCTATATTGCCAAAAATTATGTGGGAAAATTAAAGCAATCGTCCTTGGGCTCCAATCTGCATGTGTCTCGTGATCATGAGCAAGATCCCGATGCCATTCCTTTTCCCGCCACTGCCATACAGGAAATCGGCCAGGAGTTAGGGGTGGTGGGGGTGTATCAGGCACGGTTCGTCAGCGATCAGCCGATGAATCCCGCCAATGCCCCGAAAGATAGCTTTGAACAAAAGGCTCTTGAGCGAATTAAGAATGGAGCGAAAAGTGTCAGTGAAATTGAGACGATCAACGGGGTTCCCACTTTTCGACGGGCGAGCGCAGATGTAGCTACCGTCGAAGCTTGTGTAAGTTGTCATGGCGGGAAAAAATTGGGAGATGTGCTAGGGGTGTTGTCCCTTTCAATTCCGATAACGCAGGACAAAGAGGCGATGGTCAGTTCGATGCTCCATTCAGGGATGTTGATGATCGGGATCATCGTCATTTTCCTGAGTGCAGTGTACTGGCTGGTTGGTCGGCTTGTCCTGCAACCTCTTCACGCCTTAATGGGCACCTCTCGTGCCATTGCACAGGGCGAAGGTGATCTGACGAAACGAGTGTCAGTTGGAAAGGGGTTTGATGAAATCGTGGAACTCAGTCACGATCTCGATTCGTTTATTGAAAAGATGCGTTTGGCGGTGTCGTCTGTCAAGCATGTGACCAACCGTCTTGTGGGTTCCACTGTTCAGCTTTCCACGACGTCGGATGAAGTGGTTCAGGCTGCTGAAGGGCAAAATGCTCGCGTGATGCAGTCGGTTTCCACGGTGGAGGAAGTGACAAGAATTGCGGGAGAAGTCGCGCAAAGTTCCACAGAAGCGGCACGGATTGCTCAGGAAACAGCTACAGCCGCACGAAGTGGACAGGAAGAAATGAACCAAACCGTGATGGGCATGCAACAAATTTCTCAGGCGGTGGTGCAGGCCGCCAATATTATTGCCACACTCGGAAGGTCTTCTGACCAAATTGGAGAAATCGTGAGCGTGATTGAAGATATTGCGGATCAGACCAATTTATTGGCACTCAATGCGGCCATTGAGGCTGCGCGGGCGGGTGAACAAGGGCGAGGGTTCGCTGTGGTTGCCGATGAAGTACGGAAATTAGCAGAACGGACAACCAAGGCGACTAAAGAAATTGGAGATAAGATCCGGCAGATTCAGAAAGATACACGAAGTGCTGTTTCGTCCATGGATCAAGGTACAAGCCAGGTCGGCCATGGGGTGGCGTTGGCCAATAAAACCGGAGAGGCCTTAGCAAACATTCATTCAATGATTAATGCTACGGTGGGAAAGATTCAACAAATTGCCAATGCTACAGAAGAGCAATCCACGGCAACGCGACAGATTGCCAGCGATTTAGAATTTATGACCCAAACCACCCGTCAGACAACCAGTGGAGTTTTTCAGTCGGCCAAAGCTTGTCATGACTTGCGACTGTTGGCCGGGGATCTTCAGAAGTTGGTCGGATCAATGAAAGTGTAACTCAAGGATCCCCGTGCCCGGTGGATGGTGAAACAGTCCTAATGGGTCGAAGGGGGATTCTGGTTGATCGAATCGTTGAACCCCGGTGACTGGTCGGTTGAGGTCGAAGGGGGCAATTTCTTCTTGGCGACAACTTGTTCGAGCATGCTGACGGAGTCTTTGAGTAAATCCGCCGCGCAGGCCAATGTGACATGTAATTGTTTCCAGGCCTCATCCCAGCGGCCTTCAAGTTGAAGGTCCTGGAAACGTCGATGTTGGTCTTGCAGAATGGCTTTTTTGGCATCAAGGAGTAATCGATCGGCTTGTAAGCTGGCTAGTCTGTCCATGTAATGAATCCTTTATTTCGAGACATGCTAATGAAGTAATAATGCTGTTCACCCTATCAGAGCAGTTCTTGAAGCCTCAAGGTTCTGATAATGGACATTTGTGGAAAATGTGAAGAATTATTGGAGATTGCTGTAGATTCTTACCTGCCTCTAAACGAATCTAATGGCTGTCGATGGAAAACAATGGAAAACAAAAAGGCTCAAGTTGGAAATTTCGTGGTGGACGGTTGAATATGCTTGAACTTGCGGGAATTGCATTTACCAAAAAGGGACTGTCGGTAGGGAGGAAAGTGATCCCACGGGAAGCGGAGTCAGTCATGCGGCTGGTTGCGAGGAGGGCCAGGTAATCGGGGGATTGGAGAAACAAAATGCCATGGCGATGTTGGTTAGGCAACGGCTCTCACAGGGTCGGAATGGGATGAGAGCGAGACTCTTGACGCGTCTGGAGGGACACAAGTCATGCAGAATACTTTGACGAAGGTATTACCTCGTGATGATTTTGAGGAAGACAGTGGAGTGGTTCTCCAAGTGGTGAGTTTTCAGTTGGGGGACGAAGTCTTTGCCATTGATATCCTGGTGGTTCAGGAAATTATTCGTATGCTTGATATTACCCAGGTTCCGAATGCCCCTCATTATGTGGAAGGGGTGGTAAATCTGCGTGGAAAAGTCATCCCCATTATCAATCTTCGGGTTCGCTTTGGTCTGTCCGGGACTGAACCCACCAAGGATACTCGAATTGTGGTCGTGGAAATCGCGCATATGATTTTAGGATTTATCGTTGATTCCGTCGAAGAAGTCTTACGCCTGTCTGAAGAATGTATTGAACCCCCACCTCCCACTAGTCGAGGAGGAGCTGAAGAATGTCATAAAGGGGTAGGGCGGGTGAATGGGTGCCTGGTGTTGTTGCTGGACCTTGAACGGTTGTTTAGTAATCGGTCCTTTGTATAAGGAAGAGTAGTCCATCATGGATATTTTATCGGTATTGGGCATCCTTCTTTCACTGGGTGCCATTGTAGGCGGACAACATCTGGAGGGGGGGCATTTAAGCTCCATTCTTCAAGGGACGGCCTTTTTGATTGTGATGGGAGGTACATTAGGCGCGGTGATGCTGCAATTCCCGCTTCCAATTTTTCTGAAAGCTCTTTCCAGTGCAAGCATGGTGTTTGGAAATGTGAGTGTGGATATGAAGGGCATTATTGCCAAGATTGTGGAGTTATCAAATATCAGCAGAAAACAGGGACTCTTGGCCCTGGAAGGACAAATTAAAACGTTGACGGATCCGTTAATGGCCAAAGGGGTGCAGTTGGTGGTCGATGGGACGGAGCCGCACAAAATAAAGGAAATCCTTGAAGTGGAAGTCGAAATTTTTGAAGAAGAATTTGGCACGACGAGCAAGGTCTATGAAGCCTTTGGAGGATATGCGCCGTGCGTGGGGATTATTGGCGCCGTACTTGGTCTGATTCATGTGATGGAAAACTTGGCCGATCCTTCAGCATTGGGTGGCGGGATCGCGGTTGCATTTGTGGCCACGGTCTATGGGGTGGGAGCTGCCAACCTCTTGTTTCTTCCTATGGGTAATAAAATCAAGTTAAAGGCTAAGACCTTGATCATTGCGAAAATTATGGTAATTGAAGGCCTGGTGTCCGTGGCCCAAGGGGAGAATCCACGAATGATTGAGGAGAAGTTGAGTGGATTTCTTTCCTCGGCGGATAAAAATAAAAAGTAATCGCTGACGTCCGGACGGTTGGGGTGAGGGGCGTGTGAAGAAAAAACACGAGGAACACGAAAATCATGAACGATGGCTGGTCTCGTATGCGGATTTTATTACCTTGCTGTTTGCCTTTTTTGTGGTGATGTATTCAGTCTCGTCTGTCAATGAAGGGAAGTTCAAGGTCCTAAGCGAATCACTGGTGAGCTCCTTTAACAACAAAAAGACAGTAGGGGAACTTTCAATTGTGAATCTTCCCATAAACAAAAATATCCCCATTCAGGTAAAAGCGAAATCTTCTTCAACGGAAAATGCCAAGGCCTTTCTAAGTGTGGCCAATGCCATTACTGCAGCGAACATTCCTCAAGGGGTGCAAATCACCACGACGGAACGTGGGTTGAATATTCGGATTAAAGACGATGCGTTATTTAAAAGTGGAAGTGCCAGGCTGAATCCACAAATCATAGAATTTATCGATCTCCTTGCCGGACTCGTCAAAGAGTTGCCCAATCGCATTTCCGTTGAAGGGCATACGGATAATCAACCGATTCGATCGACTCTGTATCCCTCGAATTGGGATCTTTCTACTGCCAGGGCCAACACCTTAGTCCGCTATTTGATCGACCAGCATCATCTTGCTGATTACCGATTGTCTTCAACCGGCTATGCAGGGACCCGTCCTGTTGAGTTAAATGATACACCACAGGGACAAGCCTCTAACCGTCGGGTAGAACTCATTGTGCTGAGGGATTCCCGTTCCGACACCGAATCCTCCCACCCCTACCTTCCCTAGAAATTATTCCACGATTCGACCACAATTTCAGAACATCAGTTGACCCGATTTCGGTTTTCCGCTAGGCAGGATCAGGCCTATAAGGAAAGTAATGCCGGTAAGTGCCGTGTGGTGTCCGGGATTCCAACGCCTGGTAGTTTTAGATATGAAGGGTTCGATAGGCAACAATTGCCATTTCGAGCTCACTGGTGCCGCGTTTATGGAATGAATGCTTCCTCTCCGTAGAAAAACTTTCCACTCCGGTCTCTCTTCCGATCAAAATCCGTCTCCTTCTCTTATTGGCACATGCGTTGCAGAATTCTCAGGTATTCACGTCAAGGAGGAAGCCCCATGAACCGAGGTATCTATCCGCCCTTAGCCGGGGCGATCACGCTTGAACACCGCATGGAAGTCCTTTCTCATAATATTGGGAATGTGAATACGACAGGATTTAAAAAAGATAAGCCGGTTTTCGCAACCATCCTGGGACAAACCTCAGGGCCTTCCGTGGCCGGAATAGATTTGTTTCCCCTGATGGATGCGCTTCCCCCTGACCGATCGCAAGGCACCTTGTATCAGACTGGGGAACCGTTAGATATAGGGCTGGAGGGCGAGGGATTTCTGGTCGCCCAAACATCAGATGGATTGCGGTATTACCGTGGCGGAAAATTGTATCGAAATGCAAACGGAAACTTAGTGACCCATACCGGGGATCCCCTTATGGGAAAGAAAGGGCCCATTACCCTTCCTCCTGGTGAGATCGTGATTGGCGCTGATGGAACACTTTCCGTCAATAATCAGGTTGTAGACAAGTTTCGGTTGGAAAAGATTCCCGATGGCCAAGAAACGGCCAAGGTGGGCAATTTGTTCTGGACCGTTCCGGCTCAGATCGTTCCGGATAAGCAGACAACGGTGCATCAAGGCATGTTGGAACAATCCAATGTCAATCCGTCCCTGGATATGGTCGAGTTGATCAAAGTGACCAGAGAATACGAACAAATGCAAAAAGCGATTAAAGCCATGGATGAACTAGCCGCCCAAGCCATACAAGCAGGCCGGGTTCAAGGGTAATCCAAAACAGGGATGAAGAATTTCCCAAGACCCTATTGCTGTATGAACAGTTTTTCGGGGTCAGCGAATACAGATAAAAAGGGGGAGCAACCACAATGATTCGAGCGATGCATACCGCATCAACAGGCATGTTTGCCCAACAACTCAATATTGACACGATTGCGAACAATCTCGCCAATGTGAATACGACAGGCTTTAAAAGAAGTCGCGCAGAATTTGCGGATCTTCTTTATCAAATTTCCCGTTTGCCTGGAGCGAGTGCTTCGAATGTTGGAGTCTTTCCTGTGGGGATGCAGGTCGGGTTAGGTGTGAGGCCGGTCACCGTGGCGAAGGAGTATGTGCAAGGAAGTCTCAAGCAAACCACGAATCCGTTGGATTTGGCGATAGAAGGGGTGGGATTTTTTCAAGTCACACGCCCGGATGGGACCACGATGTATACGCGGGCTGGATCCTTTAAACAAGACAGTACGGGTAATGTGGTTTCGGGTGACGGCGATCAACTCATCCCGAGCATTACCATTCCGTCCGGAGCACTCCAAGTGGATATTGGGCAGGATGGAACGGTGTCCGCGTTGCTGCCCGGGGTGTCCCAAGCCACCCAGGTTGGGCAAATCCAATTGGTCCGATTTGACAATCCGTCTGGCTTGATTGCGCAAGGCAATAATTTATTTTCAGAGAGTTCCTCTTCTGGTCCTGCACAACAGGGAACACCGGGTTTTTCAACCGGCTTTGGAAATATACAGCAAGGATTTCTTGAAATATCTAATGTGAATATTGCCGATGAAATGGTCAATATGATCATTGCTCAACGGGCCTATGAACTGAATGCGAAAGCCATTCAGGCATCGGACGATATGATGCAGGTTGTGAACGGACTCAGACGTTAGAGGATAAGAATTTGAAGATTGTCATGATATTACTGGGGTTGTTCCTGTGCGGGAATGGGTTGGGGACACTTGGAGGAATGTCCTGGGCGGAGGGACCAGTCTCATCAACACCTGTTCGTCCGGATAGTCAGTCGTTGGATGGAAGAGATTTCGAACGGGTGATCCTGGCGGAACTGAAGCGCCGCTATGGACGTTCGCAGCACCAGGTGTCGTTTCGGGTATTGTTTCCCAAGCAAGGGGTTGAGGTTCCCAACGGAAAAATCCACCTTGAGATTGGAGATTGGTCAGGGGGCGGGAGGACAGGACGACGTGCCTTTCGAGTTGGGATTTTTGTGAATAAGCAATTTCTCCGAACGGTGAATGTTGTGGGGGAAGTGAAAGCCCAAGTCGAAGTGGCGACACCAATACGTTGGTTGAAACCCAAAGAGGTTGTGACCGGCGAGGACCTGTCTGTGATGCTGGTGGATGCCCCTTCATTGACACATGATTTTATTCTTGATCTTGACGAAGTGATAGGGAAACAGGTCTTACGCCCATTGCCACCAAGACAACCGATTCGAAAAATTATGTTGGACTATCCGCCGATGATTCATAAAGGCGATCGGGTGATGATTGAGGTCAGGGGTGATGGTTTGCTAGTTCAAACCGTAGGAATAGCCAAAGCGGCTGGTAAAAAAGGAGAAACCATTCCTGTCAAAAATCAGACATCGGGCCGGGAGGTGTTAGGTACCGTCTTGGCATCGGGACTCGTGGAGGTTGGATTTTGAGCAATGACGTGTTGAGGGCGAAGTCCTGGGCGTGGGGAGTCCTGCTGCTGGCAGTCGTGGTTAGCGGGTTCGGCTGCGCCAAGGAAAAGACCATGAGACAGGTTGAAGCTGAGTCGTATCTTCTTGAAAAGAGTCCGCCATCCTCCATGGGGTCTCTCTGGGACCCCGGGAACGGACGAGCGTACATGTTTGAAGATAGGCGAGCGGGTCGAATCGGGGACATTGTCGTGGTGCAAATTGTCGAACAACACAAGGGTTCCAAAAAAGCCAACACGAAAGCAGACCGGGATTCCAGCCTGTCAGCTGGAGTAAGCGGGGGACTCTTCGGGATTAACACCCTCAGCCAGAAGTTTGCAGAATATTTCAATATTGATGCTGGAACTTCCCATGAATTTGAGGGCGACGGATCGACGAGCCGGGAAGATACCTTGACGGGCACCATTGCCGCCAATGTCATTGAAGTCTTTCCCAACGGTGACCTCCGGATTCGGGGGAAGCGGGAGGTCACGGTTAATAGTGAAAAGCAAACAATGACCATTAAGGGCATTGTCCGCCGGATCGATCTGGATACGCAGAACATGGTGTTGTCATCCAAAGTTGCCGATGCAGAAATTTCCTATACCGGATTAGGAGTGGTGGATGATGTTCAGAGACCGGGGTGGGCCACCAGGATTTTTGACTGGTTGACGCCGTTTTAAGTTATTTGGGGATGAGTTCATTTTTTTGAACTAATTGGAGAATGTGGTGAATCGTCCATTATCTTTTAGAAATGGCAGAAAACCTTCAAGGAAATCCAGACGAGCATGGGTTTCCGGATGGGGTGTCGTCTTGGTTTTGATCGGCGGATGCCTCATGGTCAGTGCGAGTGCGGTCATCCTACCGGGAGAAATTCAGGCGGCCCGCATCAAAGATATCGCCTCCATTGAAGGCGTGCGTGAAAACCAGTTAGTCGGGTATGGCTTGATTGTTGGTCTAGACCGGACCGGAGATTCGGTCGTCGGTGGTCAATTTACGGCACAAGCCATTATTTCCATGTTGAATACCATGGGGCTCAAACTCAATATTGATCCCATTCAATTATTAACTAAAAATACCGCGTCTGTGATGGTGACCGCCAAATTGCCGCCGTTCGCGAGACCCGGCATGAAATTGGATGTGCAGGTCTCCTCCATGGCCAATGCCAAAAGTCTGCGAGGGGGAACGTTGTTGTTGACGCCGCTGAAAGCAGCCAATCAACAGGTGTATGCTGTCGCCCAAGGGCCACTCTCCACATCGGGATTTGAAGCTGGTGCTGGAGGGACCACAGTGAAGAAAAATCAACAATCCGGGGGGATTATTCCTGGTGGAGCGATTGTCGAACGAGCGGTGGATGTGGACATGCAAGCGTGGGAGAAATTTTCTTTGACCATGCATCAGGCTGATTTCATCACGGCATTGCGGGTGTCTGAAGCCATTAATGCTCATCTTGGGGATGGTGTGGCCTCGGCTGTCAATTCCGGACAGATTCACGTGGGGATTCCCGAACGGTTTCAGGGCAAGATAGTCCAAATGATTGCTGCGGTTGAAGGGCTGGATGTGAATGTGGACGTCCTGGCCAAGGTTGTGGTGAACGAACGAACGGGAACGATTGTCATGGGTGAACATGTCCGGTTGGCGAGGATGGCTATTTCCCATGGCGATCTCACGATCAAGGTGGGAACGCAGTTTAATGTCTCCCAACCAGAGACTGCCTTTCTTGGGCGGGGAGCACAGGGTGCCGGTAGAACTGTCGTGACTCCGGATGTCCAAACCGATGTGCAAGAAGAGGATGGTCGAGTCATTCAAGTAGACAGTTCCGTGACGCTTGGGGATTTGGTCAAGGCGTTGAATTCATTAGGTGTTACTCCTCTCGATTTGGTCGCCGTACTAACGGCGGCAAAGGCTGCAGGTGCCCTTCAGGCCGACTTGGAGTTAATCTAGGTCAGGATCTGAAGAGAGCACGTTGTTGATGACTGTCTGGCGGAAAGGATGTGGTCTATGATAGCTGACATGATCCCTATGGATATGACGGGTCTCTCACACTCCGTCACCACTGGGAGGATAGATCGGGTGGAAGATTCCGTTCGTCGGGGAGAATTACTGGGTGCGAGTCAGGAATTCGAATCCTATTTTTTGTCCTATCTGATGAAGGTGATGCGAGAGACGGTCCCCAAAGGCGAGTTCACAGCCAACCCCATGGGGGAAATGTATTATTCCTTTTATGACGAAGAAATTGGCAAACGTGCCGCTCAGGCGGGAGGGTTTGGCCTTTCTGCGTATGTGTTGGACACGGTGGCCAGGAATGAAGACCTCACACGTTCTCCCACCTCAGGTCCCCCTTTTTTGAAATCTTGAGAGGTTCTGTAAAGTTTAACGGCGTTGCTTCCGATACATACAGAGAAGGAGGCAAGAAGCCATGACCATACGGGGCCTTGATCCCAGTGGAGAGCTGGGGAAACTATTTTTTCACGTCCAAGCTAAAAACCTTCAGACGCAGGAGGCCAGCCCGCCAAGTGCCACCCAGCGTCCTTCGTCTGCTGACCCTGTTGATCTTTCCGTTTTGGCCCAGGAAATACGCGACTATTCCACTCGAGTGGCGCAGGTTCCTGAGCTGAGAGAGGAGAAAATCAGGCGTATTAAGGAGGTATTGGAGGCGGGGGCACAATTGGCAACCTCCAGTCAGGTGGCCGATGCCTTGACCCGAGAGACGATTCTGAACGAGCTGGGCTCAAAATAAACACCTGACCTTTATAAGAGAAATGGCTGACCGATGATTCATCCCCAATCGGCAACGTGGGAACGGTTGCTGGAAATGTTGGCTGAAGCCCAATCGGTGTTTCAGCGGTATGGTGTGTTGCTTTTTCAAGAAGCGCACAGCCTTCGGATCATGGATCGCCCTAAGTTGGTCGAGGTAAACAGTCAGAAGGAACAGGCGTTGGAGACGATGTGTCAGTTGGAGCAGCAGGTAGAGCGTGAGCTTCATCGGTTGGCCGGGTCCGCCGCACACGAGTCAATTTGGAGTTGGTTGAAAGCCGTTCCGGACCCACGGGCACAATTGGCGCAAGGAATGTTGACGGACCTTCTTCGGCTGGCGCGTTTGATCCAGGAACAAGGGAAAAAGAATGATGCCCTGATTCGCCCAATCTATCATAGGGTCCGTGAGGCAGTTCAGGTTATGTATACAGGGTTGGGTACCGGTCCGGTATATCAGGGATCCGGAATATTACATTTTCCTTCGGTTCCTAGCTCGGTCCATCTCCAGGGATAGGAGTCTTATGGCGGGCATCAGTGACATCTTTAATATCGCGCGTTCCGGTATTCGTGCCAACCAACAAGGACTCGCGACCACGTCCCATAACATCGCCAATATTAATACCAAAGGCTATTCCAGACAGGAAGTCGTCCTTGAGACTGCGCGGCCGGCTGAAGGGACGATTGGGAGCGGAGTCCGGGTTGCCGCTATTCGTCAGACCGTCGATGATTTCCTGGAAAACCAGTTGACCTCCGTCAATGAGGATATTGGATCTATAACCGCCAGGAATAATTACTTGGTTCAAGCCGATGGGATTTTTACCGAAACGGATAATTCCGGACTATCGTTTAGTCTGACAGAGTTTTTCAATGCGGTTCGGGATTTGGCCACGAATCCAGAAAGTACCATTCAGCGGACGGTCCTGTTGGCTAAGGGGCAATCCCTCTCAGACCAGTTTGTAACGGTGGCGCAAGGATTAAATCAAATCCGCTTAGATGCCGATGGGGAGATTGCCAGGCATGTCGACACTATTAACGGGTTGGCCACAAAGATTGCCTCTCTGAATGATGTCATTTTTAAAACGGAATCCGGTGGACGTGACGCGCTGGATTTACGGGATCAACGAAGGGTCCTCATTAATGATTTGGCGGGTTTGGTCAATATTGAGCAGGTGCCTCTGAATGACGGAATCACCATTAATGTCGGAGGGCAACTCTTGGTAGCGGGTAATCATGCCAATGCGCTGTCGACCGAAGCCGACCCGGACAATCCTCCATTGCATGATGTGACATTTGTGCGCAGTGACGGGAGTGAGTTGTCAATCACTCACAATATTCATGGAGGACAAATCGGCGGATTACTCGTCCAGCGTGATGAGGATATGGTGGAATTTCAGGACCAAGTGGATCGATTGGCAGCCGTGTTGATTAATGAATTTAATCAACAGCATCAGGCCGGGTATGGCTTAGATGGCACCACGAATAATAATTTCTTCTCCACCTTAAGTCCTCAAGCTCCTCTGGCCCATGACCGGAATTCGGGAAGTGCCACCGGGAGTTCGGTCACGATTGCAGATCCCACTTTGGCGACCTTCCAGGAGTATGAGGTGCAGTTTTCCGGGGCCTCTGCCTATTCGGTGGTCAATACGGCGACCGGTGCGACGGTGACGTCTGGGGCGTATACCTCCGGATCATCCCTGAGTTTTGATGGGTTAGATGTCGTGATCAACGGCACGCCGGCTGCCGGAGATGTGTTTTATGTCAATGCTCAAAAAGGGGCGGCCCAGCAATTTGGTGTGGCCCTTTCGGATACGGATAAGATCGCGGCCGCTTCTACGGCGGCAGGAATTCCCGGAAATAACACCAATGCATTAAATCTGGTGGCGATTCATACGAATCGGCACGTGGATCTTGGGAATGTGACACTCAATGATTACCACACGATTACGATTGGGGATGTCGGGAGTGCCACTCAGCAATCGACACAGGCGCTGCATAGTAAACAGCTGGAAATTGATCAATTGACGGCCTTGAGAGAAAGTGTCTCCGGGGTTTCATTGGATGAGGAATTGACCAATCTCCTAAGTTTTCAACGCTCATTCGAAGCCTCAGCCCGGATGATTACGGTAGCGGATGAATTGTTCCAGACGATACTGGCGATGGGTCGTTAACCTTCTTGATGGGGCAACCATCTGGGGGTAAGTCTCATTGATGACCGGTTCAAATCTTTCGGATAAGGACGAACAATCGTATGCGTGTGACTGATCGTCAACAGGTTGATGCGCTGCTAAGGGGGATTCAAGGTATTCAGCGAAATATCGGGGATCGCCAGGAACAAATTTCTTCCGGAAAGCGAGTGAATCGCCCTTCTGATGATCCTGCGGCATCCGAACGGATTAATCAGTTCCGGAATGTTCTACGGACCACTGAACATCGTTTGAACACTGTCAATGAAGGTATAGGACGGCTCAATTTATCCGATAGCGTTCTGGGACAGGCTGGGAATACCGTCCAGCGGGCGAAAGAACTGGCTTTGGATATGGCAAGCGACACGAATACGTCCGTGGAGCGACGGAATGCGGCTCAGGAAGTTCAGCAACTGATTCTGGGCTTGGCCGGCATTGCCAATACTCAACTGAATGGACGATTTGTGTTTGCTGGCAGTCAAACAAAAACCGAACCGTTTGTCCCGGATTCGGCCACGGGATCAGCCAGTATCACCAATGGGGGAGGTGCCGGTGTTGGCGTATCTGTGGCGTCCGCGCCGGCATTACAACCGGATGCGTATCAAATCCAATTTACCTCCTCGACGCAATTTGATGTTCTGAATCTGACAACGAATCAGACCGTATCCTCAGGCAATACTTATGCATCCGGGGCGACATTCTCGTTTGATGGGTTGGATGTCACCATTACGGATGGAGGGGGACCCCCTGCCGCTGGCGACCAATTCTTTGTACGAGTCGGCTATACCTATCAAGGCGATGGTGCGGGGGTGGAGGTGGAAGTTGGTGATGGTCGGACCGTGGCAAGCAATGTTCCTGGGGACCAAATCTTTTCGGGCCCCACGGTGGATCTGTTTCAAAATCTTCAGGATTTTCATCAGGCCTTGGTGACCAATGATGCGTCGGGTATTCAAGCGGCCATCGGTCAGTTTGATCAGGCTCTCTCCCAAGTAAACGATGCCAGGGCTACAATCGGTGCCAGAGTCAATCGACTGGATACCATCAAAGATGGTTTAGACCTGTTGAGTGTGAATACGCAAACTCTTCGGTCAGATTTTGAGGATGCGGATATCGCCCAAGTGGCTTCTGATTTGGCTACGCTCCAAAACACGCTTGAAGCCTCGATGAGCACACTGGCACGGCAATTTCAGACGAATTTATTAGATTTCATTAAGTAGGCCGTGAAGATCTTTTATTTATTAGACTAAATAGTGTCACCCCCGTGATTGAATAGGTACGAAATCTTTATGCGAATTCTTGTTGTTGATGATGATCCTCTCACATTACATATGGTGGTGTATCGATTGCGGCAATGGGGCCATGATGTTATTTCCTGCACTGACGGGGATTCTGCATGGAAGGTGTTAGCACGAGGATCCGTGCCGAATGTGGCGATTGTGGATTGGATCATGCCGGGGCTCAATGGCCCTGAACTGTGTCAAAAGATCCGTGGGAGAACCGACTGCCCCTATGTGTATATTGTGATGTTGACGGGGCGGAACAATCCTGAGGATCTCATTGCCGGATTGGACGCGGGAGCAGATGATTATCTCACAAAGCCTTTCCATTTAGGGGAATTGGATGCACGGTTACGAGCAGGGAAGCGAATTGTCGATTTGCAAAATGAATTGATTTCGGCTCGAGAAACCCTTCGAATTCAGGCGATGCAAGATCCCTTAACGCAAATTCTGAATCATGGCGCCATTGTGGATACGTTGTTGCAGGAAATCAATCGGGCCCATCGGGAACAGCAACCCCTGAGCCTCATTCTGGCCGATTTGGATGGATTTAAGAATGTGAATGATTCCTATGGGCATGTTGCGGGCGATCAGGTGCTGGTTGAGGTCGCTAGACGGATGCGTTTTTGTTTGCGTTCCTATGATGCCATTGGCCGATATGGCGGAGAGGAATTTCTCATGGTGTTGCCCAATAGTGATGCGGCCCAGGCCGTTCGGCTCGCTGAACGGATTCGAGTGGCGATTTCCCAGAAACCCTTTCGCGTTCACAATACTGATCTCACGGTGACGGTCAGTCAGGGGGTCACGACGTGGACCAATCCCTGTCCAATTCCCATTGAACAATTAATACAATCCGCAGACGGTGTTCTCTATTTAGTCAAAAATAGCGGTCGAAATGGCGTGGAGTTTGCGCAATTTCATGGGCATGCGGATGAGACTTTTTCGCGCCTCACGAGTTCCCAACTTCAATGAAGCAATAATTATGGCCTCAATCCTTGTGATTAATGATGATCCGGTCCAACTCCATCTCCTTGCGAGTTGGCTTGAGAAGGATTACTTTGCGGTCAATCGTTTCGTCTGTTCTGAGGAGGCCTGGCGGTGGCTCCAAGAAGGGAATGTCCCGGATGTCATTGTTCTTGATCTTCATATGCCGGGAATTAGCGGATGGCGTTTTTGCGAATTATTGCATTCCTTCTTTGGGTCGACACAGGCCGTGCCGCCTGTCCTTGCCGTTTCCGCCACGTATACCGGAATCGACGCTCAGGACATTTTAAAAGATCTCGGGGCCTCCGCATTTCTTGCCCTTCCGACAGATCCGCAACGCTTTCGTCAGCAGGTACGCCAGCTGGTAGAAAGTCCTCCAAGTCCCCAGCGTCCACGGATCTGGATAGTTTCGGCTAACAATTCGACCATTCAAGGGATTCATCACCTCTTCCTTGAACGGGGGTGGCACGTGGTGGAATGGGAAGCGGGCAAGCAGGTTCAGGTGGCGGTGAATCTTGTCGACCCGGATATTATCCTCATTGACGATCCTCTGCCGGATATGACAAGCGAAGAGTTCGGGATTTGGTGCAAAGGCCAATTTCCTCAGGCCATGTGTATTGTCCTTGGACACGAATCTCCGGCAGGAAGATCCTTTCCTGAGGCGATCCATGTAGATGCGTATCTACCAAAAGCGTGCGATCCATTCAATATCATTTCATTGTGTGAAAAAGGACGGTGGGAACGCGCATTCGCTCGAGTGGAACATTTACTGGATATCCGCACTGATGATTTACGCGAATCTGAAGCTCAATTCAGGGAGCTGTTCGAAACGCTTCCGGATATATTGGTGATTTATGATCATCGAGGAATAATCACTCACGTCAATTCCCTCGGAGCACAACAATTAGGGTATCGCCCGCCCGTCCTGATGGGGGAAGCCTTTTCGTTAATCAGACCTGAGTCAGCAGACGCGGAATCCAGTCCTACGGTGTCAAACCCTGCCCGTGGGGGTCGGAGATGGGAGGAAACGTTCCTTCGTCATCAAAACGGCAGCAATCTTCCGGTAGAGATGCTGGAACGAATGGTTCAGTTTCAAGGCCAACGTCAAACTCTGTTCATTGCCCGCGATTTGACGGCAAGAAAGCACATGGAGGAAGAGAAATTTGCCCTTGAACATCAGTTGCGGCAGGTTCAAAAAATGGAAGCTATCGGTCGACTGGCCTCAGGGGTTGCACACGATATGAATAATACGTTAACGGCAATTCTGGCCCATGCAAGTTTGCTGAAGATTCAGGATAAAGCGGGCACCTCCTTGTGGACAGCGAGTGATGTCATCGAGAAAGCCGTTCGTCGTGGAAAGGAATTGACTTCCCAGCTCCTGGGGTATGCCAGGCAGGGCAAACATCATCATGTAACGGTGGATACCCATGAAGTGATTCAGGAAGTGATGAGCCTGCTCGGAAGGACGATCCATAAACTGATCACATTTCGAGCGGATCTGTCGGCTGCGAGGCCTCATGTGGTGGGGGATCCTAACCAGCTCTATCAGATTCTCATGAATTTAGGCGTCAATGCCTGTGATGCAATGGGTGAACGTGGGGAATTGCTTGTGCAGACTTCGAATGAAACGGTCACACCGGAATATGCCTCACGTGTCCCGGGACTGTGTGCAGGTGATTATGTGTTGATTCAGGTTACGGATACCGGGACGGGGATGTCACTAGAGACTCAACGACATATTTTTGAGCCATTCTTTACCACGAAAGAGCAAGGGCAGGGAACTGGAATGGGATTGGCGATGGTGTATGGTATCGTCAAAAATCATCATGGATATATCGGGGTGACGAGTTCCCCTGGATGTGGAACGACCATGCGTGTCTATCTTCCGGATGCACCGTGTGCGACTCACAAGACCAGATCGACTCAGAAGACGGAGCCTTCTCACGGGACAGGACATATTTTAGTGGTGGATGATGAGAAGGACGTGGGGGAAGCCGCGCAGGCCATACTGGAATACCTCGGCTATCAGGTGACGGTTGTGTTGAATGGGAAGGAGGCCGTGGACATTTGTCAGGACTTGACGATTCCTGTGGATGTTGTGCTGTTGGATATGGTGATGCCTGTAATGTCGGGGGCGGCATGTTTTGAAGAATTGCGAAGGATTCGACCAGATCTCAAGGTCATTCTTTGTACGGGTTATGACCGGAACCATGCTGTACAAGATTTATTCAATCAAGGTGTCATTGGGTTTATTCAAAAACCGTATGATGTCGACGAATTGGCTCATGCTTGTCAGGTTGTCCTGACCAATGACAATCGGGTCCAACCCTGTGGTACGGGGAGAACGTGCTAAGCATAGATTTGGTTGAGAGGGAACTCGAGGACAGGCTCACTTCAGCATGAAGATGAACATATTGACCTATGTGGAGAATATCCCAACATGAAAATTCAGACTAGTCGGTTCGGCATGCTGGATGTGTCCGATGACACGCTTTTAACGTTCCCATGTGGCCTCGTAGGGTTCCCAGCTTTGCGACGGTATGTGGTGCTCGACCCGCCAGAGGATGCCGATTATCGGTGGTTCCAGTCCGTGGATGAACCAAGCTTAGCTTTTGTGATAATGGACGTGCATCTTTTGCAGCCGGATTTTCGCACCAACCTATCCGAAGAAGGACTGGTGGAACTCGGCATGACTCCGACCGATTCCATTTCAATTATGGCGGTCGTCACGATCCCCTCTGACCAGCCCGATCAGGCCACTGCGAATCTTCGTGCCCCTCTTGTCGTGAATGAACGAACACGACACGGGAAACAATTGATTCTCCATGAATCAATCCCCTTGCGCTATCCATTATTTCAAGATTCTACCCAGTGCCAATCTTACTCCGGGGCGGCGAGAGAGGCCGCATCGGTGTAATGAAGGCAGGCACACTACCGGTCCACAGGGCCAACCGGTTTAATGCGTTTATGATGTAAGGACGTTTCTTCTCCGCGTGAATTTTACCTCAAAGCCAAGGAAGGCACCATGCTCATACTCACCAGAAAAATTGATGAAGCCATTCGTGTAGGAGATGACATTCGCATTGTTCTCGTCCAAATAAAAGGAGGGCAAGTGCGACTCGGGATTGAATGCCCGTCGCATGTCCGTGTCCTTCGTGAAGAATTATATGAAGCCGTCCGTCAAGAAAATCTAAATGCCGTATCCTCGGATCCGAAGCATTTGGCTCACCTACCCAGACCGAAAAGGCCGCCGGTTAAACCTACCGAATAAACCTAATTAGATCAGACTCGTGTTCTCCGTCATGTGTGGCGATTCCTCATTGAGTCCATCCACCGCATTGTGGGCTCCGCCTAAACATTTGCACCCTGCCATTCTGGCAGGGATCGGCATAACTTGTGTTTGGGGTGGGCTCGATTAAAAGTGTGGGCGGGTATTGAGTCGGAGTAGGTCAACGCACCTCATGGGCCCGACGTGGCTCTCTCATCTGGTTGCCACAATGGGCCTGAAACTCAAAGTTGTCTGGTTGTGAGGAATCACGTGTTGCCCTTTGTAGATGCGACACATTTACTCGACGAAGTCACCTTGTGAAAAGAACACGATTAGTCGCGGCAAACAGAAATCGAAAATGGCCATAATGCCGTTTTGCCAAAAGTGGCGGCTGATCCGCAAGCCCGAATTGGGTGCAAAGGCAAGAAGAAGTCCTGGTACGGGGCGAGGGAGCATGTCAGTGTGGATATGCAGTCAGTCCTGGTCCACAAGGTGGTAACCACGACAGCCAATCGACCGGATGCCCAAGGCTAACACCGTGTCTGGCCCACGCCGGGAGTGATCGATAGGGATAAAGACTATGGCATGGCCCCCGGCATCAGGCGGCCGCCCACCGGGATTGTCATCTTCCGGCCATGCCAGAGAACACCATCAAGACCATATCCGAGACCGTGATTGCTGGGATACCCATCTGCGGGCACCCGATGTGCGCATCTGTTCGCATCGCCTGCAAGGAAGTGCTCTGGGGCTGCGCCAAGACTTAATTTGCGGCCTTCCTTCAGGCCGGACCATTTCCTCTGAAGCGTTTGCGTATCCTCGGGGCAGTAATGCTATCCGTCTTACCCCAGGGAGATCTTCAGGGGTTTCATCACCCAAGGAGGGGAACACCCTTACAGTGTCGGAGATCGTGCTAACCCACCGGAAGCCAATACGGGGATGGATTCTCCATAGGCCTTGTTTGAAAGAGGATTGAGGATCATCGTCGCACGAGTAGGTCGTATTGGGTTCTATTCCATAGCGCCATAAAGGCTATGTCTCAATGTGGTCCCACCGGTTTCTTCAGTCCTGCGTTCAATCAGCGTTTCTCTTGCTAGGCAAAAAATTCCGAGTTTGTCAGCAATGAATTCCTAGTAGGTAAAAGTTTTTCGAATGACCTGGAATTTGCCAGCATTGGGAGCTGGATCCCGTCTGTTGTAACTTGAACTGCATGGCATAAAACTTGAACTTCTTTACATCGTAAAAAGAAGTCGTGAAGTTCTTCACGGTCTGTGATGCCTGTTCTGAAACCGGTGAACGAGGCAGAGGGTTAATCGCAAAACAATATGGAAAATTCTCAAAAATTTTGTGAATTGTTCTCTCAGGCGCTTCGTATACGCCTGGTGGAAGAACGGATCATCGAATTATATCCTGGCGATGCTATTCAAAGTCCGGTGCATTTATCGATTGGACAGGAGGCTGTTGCTGTAGGGGCATGTCGGGATTTAAAAAAAACAGATTTGGTCTTTTGTACCTACCGTAGCCATGCTTTTTATCTGGCTAAAGGGGGAAGTTTGGCGGAAATGTTTGCCGAACTGTACGGAAAAGTTACCGGGTGTGCGCGAGGAAAGGCTGGTTCGATGCATTTAGCGGCACCCGAGGTAGGGTTGATGGGTGCCTCGGCTGTGGTGGCCAGTACAATTCCTCATGCCGTGGGAGCGGCTTTGGCGGCGAAACGGTTGGGCCATGATCAGGTGGTGGTTGGGGTGTTTGGAGACGGAGCCACGGAAGAAGGCGTCTATCACGAATCATTGAACTTCGCGGTTCTTCATCGCTTACCCGTGATATTTCTGTGTGAGAATAACGGATTAGCCGTGCATTCATCACAAAAATCCAGACAGGGGTACGATATTCTTGACCATGCACGATCATATCGTCTTCCGGTGTACCACATTGCCGAGGGATATGATTTTGTGAAGGTGGCGGACACGATGTCAGACATTATTCAACGTGTTCGGTTAACCCGAGAACCGGTATTTGTGGAGATTCGGACCTATCGGTACAAAGAGCATGTCGGGCCTGGCGAAGACTTCATGTGTGGCTATCGACAACCTGAAGAGTGGTTGGCTTGGAAACGACAGGATCCTCTCGAACAGTATGGGAACCTAGTCGAAACGTTTCGCCCAGCCATCCTGAAAGAAATAGACGAAGCGGTACATTTTGCCATGAGCAGTCCATTTCCCTCAGTGGAGGAATTACTTCGCGATGTTGTGTAATGCGGCGGTCACATCCCGTGTGAACGGCCAGGCGGCGTCGGGTCTTCGTGCTGAGGCGGGTACGGAGATCATGAGCTATCGGGACGCGCTGCATTGGACCATGCATGACGCCTTAGAGCGGCATGATTCCGTTCTTATCCTGGGGCAGGGGGTAGATGACCACAAAGGGATATTTGGTTCCACCACCGGATTGAGTCAAGAGTTTGGCGCGGATCGAGTGATGGATACGCCACTTGCCGAAGAAGGCATGACAGGGGTAGCCATTGGGGCCGCGTTAAATGGGCTGTATCCGATTCAGACCCATATTCGTGCCGACTTTTCATTATTAGCCATGAATCAGATAATTAATTTAGCGGCCAAATACAGATATATGTTCGGTGGCCGGTTTGACGTGCCCATGTTGATTCGCATGATCGTTGGGCGAAGTTGGGGGCAAGGTGCGCAACATTCACAAAGCCTCCAATCTCTTTTTGCGCATATCCCCGGGTTGCAGGTTGTGATGCCCTCGAGTTCGCAATCGATTCTCGACACCTATCCGGCGGTGATTGATGGCTATCGGGGTCCCGTCATCTCATTCGAACACCGGTTGATGTACGACCTGCAATTTTATGTAACTCCTCTAGCCACGAGGCAGGAGATCGATCCCTTCGGGTCCCGGTTAGTACGACCAGGTGAGGAGGTCACCATTGTGGCCACCTCCATCATGGTGTTGGAAGCCATGAGAGCAGCAGAACACTTGGCCCTGGTGTCCGATATTCAATGCGAGGTGATTGATTTGCATTGCGTGTCCAGCCCTGACTGGGATTTGGTCATGCACAGTGTTGAAAAAACGGGACGGCTGGTCGTGGCGGATACGAGTTGGCGGGAATATGGTGTATGCGCGGAGGTGTGTCGTGTGGTCGCTGAAAGAAATCCCGGATGTTTGAAGGCACCGGTGGTGACCTTGGGAATGCAGCCCGCTCCCTGTCCTACGGCCAAGTGTTTGGAAGATCTCTTTTATCCCGATTTGCGCCAATTAGTGGATGCGTTGGCTGTCCTCGTCACCGGGAAGGAGACCCATGGGTTGCCTTTGCCCGATACCCAATCGATGGCAGATGTGTATAAACGGTTCAAAGGCCCTTTTTAAGCAGGATTGTGGGACCACCTCATCAAAGGAATGCGAAGATGAAAGTGCTTATTACGGGGATTTCAGGAATGGTAGGCAGTCACTTAGCGGAGTATATCCTTGCGGATCACCCGGACGTGGATCTGCATGGATTAATTCGATGGCGAACCCCTCTTGATCATCTTGTGGCCATTAAAGATCGCATTGCCCTGCATTATGGTGATCTTCGGGACTTGAATTCGCTCATTGTCGTGATCAAAAAAATCCAACCTGATTGGATCTTTCATTTGGCGGCACAATCCTTTGTCACGACAAGTTTTGACGCGCCGGTCGACACGCTCTCCACCAATGTGCTCGGGACGACCAATTTGCTCGATGCGCTCCGAATTACCGGAGTCGATGCTAAAGTTCATGTCTGCAGTTCCTCTGAAGTGTACGGACAGGTGTTGGCGCATGAAGTGCCTATCACGGAGGCCAATCCCTTTCGTCCGGCCAGCCCGTATGCGGTGTCCAAAGTCGGGGAAGACATGATTGCCTATCAATATTTTTTGTCCTACGGCATTCGAACCGTCCGTACCAGGATGTTTACCCATACCGGCCCACGGCGAGGGGATGTCTTTGCAGAAAGTGCCTATGCCAAGCAAATAGTCGAGGTGGAGTATGGGCTTCGGAAAAATCCGATCCGGGTTGGAAATTTGGACAGTATTCGGACATTTGCAGATGTTCGCGATGCCGTCAGGGCTTACTGGGTGCTGATGGAAAAGTGTCCAGCCGGGGAGGTTTATAATATCGGAGGTAACCGTACGATGACACTGCGCGACATGCTCGAGATTCTCAAAGGCATGGCAGCCTGTCGCATCGAGCATGTGGTGGATCCCGCATTGTTGCGACCCTCGGATGTCACCCTGCAGATTCCCGATACGTCAAAGTTTAAAGCGGCGACGGGGTGGGAACCACGCATCCCCTTTGAAGAAACCTTACAAGGAATTCTGGATTTTTATCGAAGGCGTTACCACAAGAGGAGCAAAGCTGCGTGATTATCTCTCGGACCCCCTATCGGTTGTCGTTCTTCGGAGGAGGCACGGACTATCCTCAATGGTATCTTCGGGAAGAGGGCGCTGTTCTTTCCACCACAATTGACAAGTATTGCTATGTGAGTTGTCGATACCTTCCTCCATTTTTCAATATTAAACACCGGATTGTCTGGTCGCATATTGAAACGGTATCGACTATTGGAGAGATTCTGCATCCTGCCGTTCGAGAGGGCCTGCGGTTTTTAGGTTTTGATGATTCTCAGGGAGTGGAAATTCAGCATCAGGGTGATCTGCCGGCCCGGTCAGGCATTGGATCCAGCTCTTCATTTTCGGTTGGTCTGGTGAAAGCTCTCACTGGGTTGAAGGGAGAGATGTTGGGGAAAATGGATCTGGCCCGCCAGGCGTTCACTTTAGAGCAGGATATCTTAAAAGAAACAGTTGGCTCCCAGGATCAAGTCGCAGCCGCCTTCGGCGGATTTAATGTTATTCGTTTTCTACGAGACGGTCAGATTCAAGTCGAACCGCTCACCTTATCATTGGGGCGACTGGCTGAACTGGAGCAAAATCTCGTTCTACTGTATACCGGGACCAGTCGCTTAGGTTCAGACATTGCAAAAAGTGTCACCAAGAACTTTTCTCTCAGGTCTGCCGAACTGAAAACCATGCGTGTAATGGTGGACAGGGGTTTGGGTATTTTGAGTGGAACGAATTCTCTGGAGGAGTTCGGAAAATTGCTTCATGAAAGCTGGATGCTTAAGCGGGCACTTTCCCACGACATTTCCAATTCCACAATTGATGAAATTTATAAAAATGCTCTGGGCAATGGAGCGATTGGTGGAAAGCTTTCCGGGGCAGGAGGCAGCGGGTTTATGTTGTTTTATGTTCCGATTTCCAAGCAGGCACATTTTCTTTCAGCGATGCATCCCTATATTTGTGTGCCGTTTTCCTTTTCACAATCAGGAAGCAGCATAATTTACTACGATGGGCCTGATAGAAGGGTATCCGGCGGATATCCTTCCGAGGGAGAAGGGGTCCATAAGGAAATGGAAAGAAGACGGCTTCCCTCTCTCAAGACCCCTAAAAAGGCAAAGGAAAAAGTTCTTGTTGGGCACCGATCCTGAGAGGCATGACCACATGCCGTCACGAACTTCCGTTCCGCCACAAATGGGTATGACCAAGGAGGTATTCGGGTGTCCGTGGTTTCGGGTCCATGAAGAAGCATGGGATGACTTTTCTGACTTGGACCGTCAACCGTTTTATCGTATTGAAAGCTCAAATGGTGTCTTAGTGTTAGCCCTGACCAAAAATGAAGAGATTATTCTGGTGCGTCAATTTCGACAGGCGTTGCGCAGGAACACCATTGAATTTCCTGCTGGGAGTATTGAGGACGGTGAATCTCCCGAAGAGGCCGCGGCGCGGGAATTACTTGAAGAAACGCGATATCGAGCCGGAGCGATTCGTTTGTTAGGGAGCGGACATATCATGATGAATCGGTACAGTGCGAGAGATTTTTTATTCATGGCTCAAGATTGCGAAATCCTTTCTTCAACTCCCGAAGTTCCGGACCAAGACGTACTTCTGGTTTCACCCCAAGAGTTTAAAGCCCTCGTGACATCTGGAGATTTTGAGCATATTCCTGCGTTATCCCTTTTCAGCCTTGTTGAGTGGCAATTCGGTTCGCGTTTGGTGGTATGACATGAATGTTCAGGCCCTTGAATACAAAGCCGCAGAGCTGAGACTCCATATTCTCAGGACCGCGTTAAAAGCCGGGAAAGGCCATGTGCCCCCAGCATTTTCGTGGGTGGAAATTGGTGTGGCGTTGTTTTATGGGGGACACTTGAACCTTCGGTCCCATGATCCAAAATGGGAAAACCGGGATCGATTCATTCTGAGTAAAGGGCATGGATGTTTGACCTTGTATGCGATGTTGGCCGATTTGGGGTTCTTCCCCAAAACCGAGTTAGACAATTTTTGCGGGCCGGGAAGTCTCCTGGCCGGTCACCCCGATACCCAAATTCCGGGAGTGGAGGGGGTTTCGGGGTCCCTTGGGCATGGGTTAGGCCTGAGTGCGGGATTGGCCTTGGGAGCTAAACTTCATTCATACCCTTGGAAGGTTGTAACGGTAATGGGGGATGGGGAATGTCAGGAGGGATCCGTATGGGAAGCGGCGATGTTTGCGAGCCATCACCAACTCCATAACCTGGTAGCGATCATCGATCGGAATGGGTTAGGTGCGACCAACTATACCGAAAAAAATGTGGCCCTAGAGCCCTTCGTCAGCAAATGGAAGGCTTTTGGATGGGAGGTGGTGTCCATCAATGGACATTCCTTTGAAGAATTAGACAAGGTCTTAGGCTGCTTTCGTCAAAGGCAATCGGTGAAACCTCTGATGATTTTGGCTCAAACGGTGAAGGGAAAAGGGTTGTCATTTATGGAAGCCTCGGTCGATTGGCATCACCGGATTCCGAAGGGTGAGGAAGTGGAAGAGGCCATTCGGGAGCTAATGGGTGCAATTTCTTCATCGGGATCGGTGTAAACCATGGAGATGGCTCATGGTGAATGATTTTCGTGATGCGGTCTTTGACAGTGTATTACAGATTGTGGCCAAAAATCCCCGGACAATTGTCCTCACCAATGATATGGGAGCCATGGGATTAAGCCGGATTCAAGATTTGTATCCTCAGCAAGTTTTGAATGTGGGAATTAGTGAGCAAAATATGATGAGTGTGGCGGCCGGAATGGCACTTTCCGGATATGTGGTTTTTGTCTATGGAATTGCCTCTCATATTACGACGCGGTGTTATGAACAATTGAAATTGGATGTGTGTGCCTTAAAGGTTCCGGTCATCCTTCTGGGAATGGGGCCCGGCCTGTCTTACGGGGTGGATGGACCAACACATCATGCGACACATGACTGTGCTCTCCTCCAGACACTATCAGGCATGACCATTTATCTGCCTGCAGATGGCGTAGCCATCAAGGCCATGGTAGAGCAAGCCTACCAGAGTAGAACGCCCGCCTATATCCGGATCGATAAGGACCCCTATGAACCAGTCTATGCCCCCAATGAACATGATTTCAGTCTAGGACTCGAAACGATTCAACAGGGGGAATCCCTCTGTGTGGTGACCAACGGAATCATGCTTGGCAGGGTGCGAGAAGCGGCAAGAGAATTGCGGGAGGAAGGTATCGAAGTCGCTCTTGTGGATTTATATCGAATGAATCCTTGCAACGAGTCCAGACTCTGGGAAGCGTGTCGAAACGCTCAAGCCATTGTGACGGTAGAAGAACATGGTCGAACCGGAGGGATTGGAAGTTTGGTTGGGAGGCTGTTGAGTGAGCGGGGCCACGCTATTCCTTTTTGCGGGCTTTCGTTGGGTGATGAAATGTTGTTTGGCTCCGCGAGTCGAACCTGGGCCTTTGGGCAATATGGTCTGGAAAAGGAAAGCCTGAAAAACACATTTCGGCATATGGCCCTGTTACCCACGACGGTCTGATTTTTCTTCTCTCAATTTAGGTAAGGGTGTTAATGACGAAGCCGAATTCCTCCATCTATTTCGGAAAGCGGATTCTGGTCTCCGGTGGAACAGGAATGATTGGTATTCCCCTTGTTCGAGCCTTGTCGGCATTGGGGGCGCAGGTGACCGTGGTTTCTTTGGAACAGGAAAGTTATGCGAGAGCCTTGTTGGGTTCTTCTATTGCGTTTTTTAGAGGCGATCTGACTTGCAATGACACCTGTAAAAAAGCTGTTGAAGGTCAAGAGTATGTTTTTAATTTGGTCGGAATAAAAGGATCGGTCGGCATCGGGGTGAAAAGAGCAGCCAGTTATTTTGTGCCCATGCTTCGATACCAATCCAATCTATTGGAAGCCGCATTTCGAGGAGGAGTCTCCCGGTATCTTTTTGTGAGCAGTATTTGCGCCTATCCACCAGCGACACTTCATGTGGAGGACAACGTCTGGAATGGTCTTCCAAAACAAAATGACCGGTACGCCGGAATTGCGAAAAGAATCGGCGAACTTGAAGCTGAAACCTACCTGCACGAGTATAATTGGGAGGCCGTCCGGGTGGTCCGGCCCTCAAATGTGTATGGTCCGCTTGATGACTTTAATCCAGTTACGGGACAGGTGATTCCGGCTCTCATTCGGAGGGTGTTGGATGGAGAGTCTCCGGTTCGGATTTGGGGAGATGGATCTGCCATACGGGATTTTATTTTTGTCGAGGATGTGGTTGAGGGGCTTTTGCTTGGAATGGAGCATGCTCCGCCATGTTTTCCTATTAATTTGGGGAGTGGCGTTCCGACCACTATCAGACAATTAGCTGAAATCATTGTGGCTGAAAGTCGGGTCTCCACTGAAATTGAATGGGATCCCTCAAAGCCGGCCGGAGACCCTGTCCGATTGCTATCGATGGAACGGGCAGAAGCCACAATTGGTTTCTGTCCAAAAATCTCTCTTCAGGAAGGCATTCGCCAAACTATTCACTGGTATATCAAGAATCGGGAACTCGCCCATGAACGGAAAAACCTCCTTAGCGCCTAAAAACCGGAAGCGGAAAACCGAAGGACTTTCAGATCCACGATTTGTTCCAGGGTTGGGAGATCTGGTCGATCGATTGACTGTTGATCAGCTGAAGGAGGCGTTCCATGAATCGATCCGGACATCTGTGAGAATGGAAATCGCTGATCTGGAACATGATATTGATGGATGGGCTGATCGACATCAGATCAAATTGTCAGGGCGGAACGTCCGCATCATCATTGTGCTTGCCCAAATCAATTACGAAATCTGGATGTGTAAAGAGGGCATGAAGGCCGAACCCCAGCGATATGATCAATGGTTGAAACGGGCTCATCAATTAAATGGCATCAGAAATCAGATGAAAAATCTTCTTTTAGCCGAAGTGCAATCGGGAACCAGAGTGTGCCGGGCGAGTAATGTTTCGGTGGAAGATTTAAAAGATTGGGATATACAGCTGTAACCATAGGCTTGCGCGATGCTCCTTAAAAAATTAGGCCAAACTGACGTAGAAATTTCCGCTATCGGGCAAGGGACCGGGATTCATCATTCCCTGACAAAGCGCAAGGTGTACCAGCAACTTGAATCCACGATCCGGGCCGGAATTGATATGGGCATAAACTTAATTGATACAGCACCGGTGTATGGTGCTGGAGAGTCTGAAGTGGTCATTGGTAAGGCTTTGAAGGGGATTCGCCATCGTGTGGTGTTGGCGACCAAGGTCTCTCCTGAGAACTTATCTGCAAAAGGTATCAATAAATCTGTTGAGGGGAGCCTCGGACGACTGCAAACAGACTACATTGACCTCCTGCAAATCCACTGGCCTAATCCCCAAATTCCCATCTCGGACACCCTGGTGGGTCTAGAGGAAATGGTCCAGAAGGGGTTGGTCCGAAATGTGGGAATCTGCAATTTTTCATTTAAAGATACTCAAGAAATACACCACCAGTTAACGTCTAAGCTCTTAGCTTCTGTTCAGGTCGAATATAACTTGTTCGATCGAAGTATCGAACGGGAATTCCTGCCATATGGGCAACAAGAGGGAATTAGCATTATCGCCTATAGTCCTCTTCATCGTGGACGAATTGTGGCAAATCGGAAACAGTATGCTGTTCTTCAGGAGATAGCCAATAAATACCATAAAACTCCCGCTCAAATTGCTTTACGGTGGTTGACTGGGCATCTACCGGTTGTGGTGATTCCGAATACCACCAATAGTCAACGAATGAAGGAAAACGCGGAAAGTATGGATTTTGATTTAACAGACGAGGATGTTGGGCATCTTGAAGGAAAATGTACCGGACATTTCCTAGAGATTCCTCCTAGATCCATACAAGTCGCTGATGACTCGGGACGTTCAGTCTATCGAACCCTCGAAGACGCTCTCGAAAATGCCATGAATTGCGTACCCAGTCCGCAGGAATTAGCACAACAAATTACCGCAGGGGATTTTTTGAAACCGGTGCGTCTTCGCCCGGCTAGTTCTTCCCATGACCGGTTTGAGCTCTTGGAAGGCCGAATCCGATATTGGGCATGGGTCATTGCAAACGGTATCGAGAAGCCCCTACCCGCGCTGGTGGAAGATTTCTCCTGATAGCCTTGTGAGGGATTTATGATTGCCACTCTTCCACTCAAGCAGAATCACAAGCATCATGGGAGGCTTCAGCAAGAGGATTTTGAAGCCCTATTTGGGGAAGCGCCTGGAACGCTCTTTCAGGAATGTCAGGAATTGGTAGGACGGCATGATTTGCGTTATGACGTCTTGCAGGGGGCTTCCCGTGACCAAGTTTTGCTTCGTGTGTTGAAAACCCTTGACCAGGAGCTGGAAGTCGCAGGGACGCATCGTAAGCAGCGTTGGGAAGATGGATGGGCAGAGAACCTGATGGATTTTCAACGCACAGGATATGATTTAGCTGCATTAATCCCAAAGTTTGTGCGACCCCAGGAAATCATCCGTTTAAAGGGTGAGTATGTCCGGCCGGTTTCTTCTCAATTCGAAACCAGTTTTGTCGAAATTCTGCGCCACTGGATGTTTAAAAAATGGTTTCATGACGTTGACCATATTTACGAGTTTGGTTGTGGAACCGGCCATAATTTAGTCGATGCAGCTTTCATGTTTCCAGGCCGTCCCTTGTATGGGTTGGATTGGTCCCAATCCTCTCAAGCGATTCTTCTCCTGTTGAGAAAAGAACATGGATTTAATGTCGTTGGTCAGGAATTTAACATGATGGAGCCTGATGAATCTTTTGACCTGTATCCTCGGAGCGGGGTGTTTACCGTTGGCGCCATGGAGCAATTGGGCTGTCAGTACCATGCTTTTGTGGACTATCTCCTTAAGCAACGCCCTTCTATTTGCATACACGTGGAAACCCTGTATGAGCTCTACGATCAGAACGTCCTGTTTGATTACGTCGCAGCCAAGTATCTAGAGAAAAGAAAGTATTTGCAAGGATTGCTCGGAACCTTGAAGGTTTTTGAGTACGAAGGCCGGCTGGAAATTCTTAGAACGATCCGAACTTTTGGCTCACTATACCATGATGGCTATTCTATGGTGATCTGGAAGCCGGTAGAGGAGAAGATGTGATGGTGAACGCGGAGCAATTACAGATTAAAACTTATGCGAATTCGAGCGAGCAAGCGGCTCGGCAACAGATGGGGGATTTGCTTTTTCATAATCCGATTCCCCCGGACCAATTGCTTTCGAATCTTGGACTATTTCTAGAATCCAAGCATTTGGCTCGCCTGTTATTCATGGACTTCTTGTACCGTCAGATCATTGCTGTTCAAGGTGTCGTCATGGAGTTTGGAGTACGGTGGGGACAAAATCTTGCCTTGTTTTCCGCATTGCGAGGGATCTATGAACCTTTTAACCGGCATCGAAAAATTGTCGGATTTGATACGTTTTCGGGGTTCCCTTCTATCCATGAAAAGGATGGGAAGTCCAATATGATGGTGAATGGACAATTGGCCGTCTCTCCTCACTATGCAGAAAGCCTTAAAGAGTTACTCAGCCTTCATGAAACACTTAATCCGATAAACCATATTAAAAAACATGAATTGTGCGTCGGAGATGTGGTGGAGGAGTTGCCTCGATATCTGGCTAGATGCCCGGAAACCATCGTGGCTATGGCCTATTTTGATTTAGACTTGTACGAACCCACGGTCAAGTGTCTTGAGCTTCTTCGTCCCCGAATGACCAAGGGGACTATTCTGGGATTTGATGAATTGAATGATCCTGATTCCCCGGGAGAGACCCTCGCCCTGATGGAAGTCTTTGGATTGAACCATTTAAAAATTCAGCGGTTTCCCTTTGCCTCACGGGTGTCGTATGTGGTGTTCGAGTAAGGGGCCATCAACCACTAAGGAGAGAGTCCGTGTCTCAAACAATAGCTGAACGATTACGCAAAGGCATGATTGCTGATTCCATTATGCAGTTTTTTTATGGGAAAAATATTGTTGTTACCGGGGGAAGCGGGTTGATCGGGAGGCAAATTGTGAGTCGGTTGGTAGAGGCTGGGGCCTCGGTTCGAAGTGTGTCCCTTGATGAGATTCAGGTGGAAAATAAGGTGGAGTATGTGAAGGGCGATTTGTGCGATTTTGAATTTTGCCAACGTATCGTGAAAGATATGGATTGTGTTTTTCATGTGGCGGGAATCAAAGGGTCCATTGAGGTCACGAAATCCAAGCCGGCAAGTTTTTTTGTCCCGTTGTTGATGATGAATACCAATATGTTGGAGGCCTGCCGCTTGAATAAGGTTCATCGGGTGGTCTATACCTCATCTATTGGAGCCTACCCGGCTGCGGAAATTTTCAAGGAACAGGAAGAAGATGAGGAAGGGCCACCAATGGATATGTTTCCTGGCTGGGCCAAACGAATGGCCGAATTGCAAGTTCGGGCCTATCAAATACAGTACAGTCTGACGCACTACGCCGTGGTGCGTCCCTGCAATGTGTATGGACCAGGAGATAATTTTGATCCTGCCAATGCCATGGTAATTCCCACCCTCATGCGACGCATATTTTCAAAAGAAGATCCGGTAGTGATCTGGGGAGATGGCACCGCGATTCGGGATTTTGCCTATAGTGGGGATGTCGCTGATGGAGTGATTCTTGCTTTGTACCATGGCACGGGTGGGCGTTACGTCAATTTAGGCAGTGGTATCGGCTATACCATTAGAGAATTAGTAGAAGCTCTTCAATCGGTTGTGCCGTTCCGGGCCCAATTTGATCATACGAAACCCACCGGATTTCCCCGGCGTGTGATGGATATTTCTTTAGCACAACATCTTCTCGGGTACGACCCACAAGTGAGTCTTCAGGAGGGGTTACTGCACACATGGAATTGGTATCTGGAGCATCATGATGAATACCTTCAAAGGCAAAACTATTTCGCCGCCTCCTAATCTACAGATCTCTTCCTGCCGCTTGGAAGGAGTGAGGTTAGTGACTCCACCGACAATTTTTGAAGATTTTCGGGGAATCTATGTTGAAACGTTTAACGAGGACCTGTACCGGCAAGCTGGAATTGATATGCCATTTGTGCAGGATGATATCTCCGTGTCTGGCAGGCATGTGTTGCGAGGCATTCATGGAGACCAAGAGACCTGGAAGCTGGTGTCATGCTTATGGGGGAAGTTTTATTTGGTCGTCGTCAATTGGGATCCCGCCTCTCCACAATATCAACAGTGGGAATCGTTTACGCTATCAGATCGCAATCGATACCAAGTCTTGATCCCACCCAAGTTTGGAAACGCCCATCTGGTGCTGTCTGAGCAAGCAATTTTTCACTATAAGCAAACGACCAATTACAACCGGGAAGGGCAATTTACCGTACCGTGGAATGACCCCAATTTGGGAATCTGGTGGCCGGTCAAACAGCCGATTGTTTCCCAACGGGATGAAGGAGTGAGTCATGTTTAAGGGTAGCAAAGTATTAGTGACAGGGGCGGGAGGATTTCTGGGAACCAATATGGCTAAGCGTTTAGTGGAAGAGGGGAGCTATGTACGCGGGACATTGCATACCCGTGGTCCGCAATTCGAACACCAGAAACTGGAATATGTCAAAGCCGATTTGACGAACATGGAAGAGTGTCGACGGGTCGTAGAGGGCATGGATTATGTTTTCATGTGTGCAGCGAATACCTCAGGAGCGGCGGTCATGGCTACCCAGCCATTAGCACACGTGACGCCGAATGTGGTGATGAACGCCCAGATGCTGGAAGCTTCCTACCAGGCAAAGGTAAAGAAGTTTCTCTTTATTAGCAGTAGTGCCGCCTATCCACCCAGTGGGGAGCGGCCGATCTCCGAGGAGGAAATGTTTGCGGGGGATCCATATGAGGCGTATTTCAGTGTGGGGTGGATGAAACGCTACGGGGAGGTGCTGTGCCGTATTTATTCCGAAAAAATTAAGGATCCGATGAAAACAGTTGTAGTAAGGCCATCTAATGTCTATGGGCCATATGATAAATTTGATTTTGAACGTTCCCATGTGACAGCGGCGCTTATACGTAAAGTTGTCGAACGGCAGAATCCTCTTGAGGTGTGGGGAACGGGTGAAGATGTTAGGGATTTAATTTATGTTGAAGATTTCGTTGATGCCGTGATGCTGGCCATGGCCACGTTAGATCAGTTCGAGCCCGTAAATATTGGATATGGGAATGGGCGTCGTGTGCGGGATGTCCTAACGACTCTTCTAGAAGTTGACCAATTCCAGAACGCAAATGTGGTCATTAACCCAACCAAACCTTCTATGATTCCTATTCGGCTGGTTGATGTGGAGAAGGCAACCGTCCAGTTAGGGTTTTCGGCAAAGACCAATCTTCAAGTTGGGTTAAAGAAAACTTTACGCTGGTATCGGGACCACAATCAGACTCAGGGGAGGGTGGAGCCGGTTCAGTTCAGCGCAACCCATGTTCGAGCCTCCTAATGATTTGGATGAATCTGAAGGGCCTATGAAACGTATCTTTCCAGAAAGTGAAATGGCCCATCGCTGGTTGGATGGATTGAAAGGTTTGGAAGTCGGTCCCTCCTCTCACAACCCGTTTGGCCTGGATACTAGAAATGTGGGTCTGAAAGATGAAATCTATCATCGGGAACAAGTCACCCTGGTCGGGGAAGCGGCGCCTCTACACATTCTAGCCGAGGCGGATGCGATTCCTGTCCCTAGTGAGTCTGAAGATTTTGTGTTGTCCTCCCACGTGATTGAACACTGTCCAAATTATTTTAAGACGGTTTTGGAATGGTATCGCATCATTAAGCCAGGCGGATTGTTATATCTCATTGTCCCACATCCGGATGCAGCTCCTGGAGATAGAGGGAAGCCGCTGACGGAATGGGAACACCTGGTGCAAGATTATGTCTTGAATGCCTCGGAAGAAACCGAGTTGGAGGCTGGACGATTCCTTCACTGCCATTATCATATTTTTTCCATAGCGACCATGAAGGAGTATTTCGCCCGATTTTTTGGGAAAAGGCTTCTTTTGGTTGATAGTCAGGATGCGGATGACAAGATCGGAAATGGATTTGTATTGGTCTACCGAAAACCTGACTCATTGATCAATGCGTATCCCTGGTCACTCGATTATCAGGGGAAAAGGGTGTGTATCCCTAAACCTGGAGATTTCTATTCGCTGAAGGAATTTGCTTATGATTTTTCCATTCTTCGATCAAACGTGGAGGCACTTGTGATTCCGCAATCAGACCATCTTCGCTCCTTTCAAGATTCCCCCCTCTTGCAATCCAAAATGGGTACTCCCCGGATCTCTGTTATCGTGGCAGCCTATAATGCCGAACGGTTCATGCGAGGGGCCTTAGAAGATCTTGAAGCGCAAACTATTGCGGAACAGATTGAAATAATTATCGTGGAAACAGGGTCCCAAACGGAAGAATTCAAAATTATTACTGAGTTTCAGGCTCGATACGGCAACATCATCTATGTTCGGACTAGTGAAAGGGAAACTCCCGCTGCGGCCTGTAACCGAGGGATTCGGATGGCCCGCGGAAAGTACATTACACTGGCTCCTACCGATGATCGGCGTCGGAAAGATGCTTTGGATGTTTTGGCATCAGAGTTAGAGGGCCATCAAGATGTCGCCCTGGTCTATGGAGATGTCTTTGTCTCGAATTTCGAAAACCAAACTTTCACGACCCATATTCGTTGTGGCTATCATATTCGTCCTGAATTTTCTCAAGAAATCATGCTGTCAGGGTGTCATATGGGTCCGCAAGCCATGTGGCGGAAATCCGTCCATGATGAAGTCGGATATTTTGATGAAAATTTGCCCTCGGCCGCTGATTATGAATTTTGGTGCAGGATTGCTGAACGATATCCCATGAAACATATACCATCGTTTCTCGGGGTGTATTACGAGAACCCTGACGGAATTATTAATTCCAACCTCGAACGTGCTCGCCGGGAAACTCTGGACGTTCAACATGCCTACCGGAACAAATTTCCTGCCCCCAAGGGACAGTACATAAATAACTTTCAGTTTCAAGGCACAATCCAGACGAAAAAATATGTCAATATTGGCATGGTGACCTTTAATCGGCTGGAATTTACGAAGGCAGCTATCGCTGCGCTTTTCCAGCACACCTGTTTCCCCCATGTCATCACGGTTGTGGATAACGGAAGTACAGATGGCACGCCAGAGTATTTGCAAGCGCTTCATCAGCAGGGATTTATTACCAATCTGATTTTGTTGCCGGCCAATGTTGGAATTGCCAAGGCTTCGAATTTGGCATGGAGTCAGGAGCCTGATGCAGAGTATTACCTCAAGCTGGACAATGACATTGTTATCCAAAAGCCTGGCTGGTTATCCAGAATGGTTGAGGTCATCGACAGTATTCCGGAATTGGGCGCTATTGCCTATAACTTTGAACGACAGAGCTATCCTGTCCGCGAGATTCGGGGATTGGCTGTTCGGCCGAAAATTGGAAATTTAAACGGGGCTTGTACTCTCATTCCCAAAAGAACTTATCAAACATTGGGATTCTGGTGCGAGGATTACGGGTTGTATGGGGAAGAGGATGCGGATTATGGGCTGAGAATCCAGTTGCATGGTTTGCAAAATGCCTATATGGAGGATGAAAAAGTGGGATTGCATCTACCTGCCGGAAGGGCAGCCCACATCGACGCACAGACGTTTAAGGCCACTGATGGAATTGAAGAAGAGACCCATGCTGAGTACCGGGCATTCAAAGATGAATGGCGGCGAAGAAATGTTCAGGACATCGCGAAAAAAAATTGGAAGGATTATCAAACAGGTGTGAAATCGCTGTTTTGTTCCTCTCCCTTTGTTAAAGAATTTCAAAAGAAAAAGGAATCCATTCATCCCCCTGATGTGTCATCTTTCAGAGATATACAGACTGTGCAAGAGTCAAAAGTGATCTCCTTGAAAAATTTGAAACAAACCTCTCGAAACGAGGTTCGTCAGGTCTCCGTGATTGGTACAGATCATATTTGTGGTCAGATTCGGCTTCTTCAGCCACTCTTGGCTGGTGAGGGAATCTGGGAAAAAGGGGCAGTCGTCTGCGATGCCAATATTATTCTCGGTGACATAATCCCCCCTATGGGGGTTGGCCATGTATGGGTATTCCAGCGCACTTGTTTGTTGGATGCGGCTGACCTGGCTAAGGTCCGATCCCAGGGCACACGTCTTATACATGATTGTGATGACTTATTGTGGAAGATTCCCACTGATAATCCCAATCTTCAATTTCTACCTCCTGAGAAAATTGAGAAGATGTTTCGGCTCATGGCCATGACAGATTGCGTGACGGTCTCTACTGAACCCATTCAGGCTGATCTGAGAAAACGGGGGATTCATTCGACGGTTCTTCCTAATTGCTTAGTGCGACGGGAATGGGAAGGGTTCACACCGACACGTCGAGTCGGTTCCCGCCCTCGAATTGGATGGGCAGGACAAACGAATGTGCATAAAGGTGATACGGCGATTTTGGAAACGATTATTGAGGCATTGAAAGATGAAGTCGAATGGGTATTTCTTGGAGATGCACCACGAATGGCTGGTAGTTCAGGTGTGATCAGTGAAACGCTCTCGATGGTGGACCTGGCTCAGTATCCGAAAAAATTGGCCAGTCTCAATCTTGATCTGGCGCTGGCCCCATTGGTTCCCAATGAATTTAATGAAGCCAAGAGTGATATCAGGATTTTGCAGTATGGGATATTGGGGTATCCGGTTATTGGAACCGATATTTTTCCACATCAACAGGCCCCGATTCTTCGATTGCCGCATGAACCCCGAGTTTGGATTAAAGCGATTCGCGAACGAATTCATGATTTGGGTGCCTTAGAAAGTGAAGGAGATCATCTCCGAGCCTGGGTATTAAAGCATCGTCTTATGGAACATGTGCTTCCTCAGTATGAACAGGCCTGGTTGGGCCGTGACGTAAAATCCTCAACCAGGGGGCCTCAGTCGAAAATTCAGAGCCCACCAGCGCCGGCTTATTCCCCGAGCAACCAGGGCAGGTATCCCTTTGATTTTTCAATCATTATTCCTGTTTGGAATAAAGTGGAATTGACACAGCAGTGTTTGACCCATTTGGCGGAGGTCACGGATAGCTGTTCGTATGAAGTGATTGTGGTGGACAATGCGTCTACTGATGGGACCAAAGAATTCCTGTCCACTCTGGGTGGTGATATCCAGGTTATTTCCAATCCCGAAAACTATGGTTTTGCCAAGGGTTGTAACCAAGGGGCGGCGGCAGCAAAAGGACGTTTCCTTGTTTTTTTGAATAACGACACGATACCGAAAGCGGGATGGTTGCGGGCTTTAATGGAGGAGGTTCAGCAGCATTCTGATGTGGCCATTGTTGGAAGTAAGTTGCTCTATCCCGATGATACGATTCAACATGCCGGAGTGGTGTTTTCGAAAAATTGCTTAACGCCTTATCATTTATTCCGTGGAGCGTCTGGCGATTTACCCGCAACCAATGTTCGCCAGGAATTTCAGGTGGTCACCGCCGCATGTATGCTCATCCGCCGTGAGGAATTTGATGCGGTTGGCGGTTTTGATGAGATCTATCGGAATGGGTTTGAGGATGTGGATCTGTGCCTCAAAGTGGGCAAACGGGGAAAGAAAGTCATCTATCAACCGAAAAGCGTGCTCTATCATTTAGAGCATCAAACTCCGGGAAGGAAGGACCCTGAGGCTGAACGACACAACGGCAAAGTTCTGATGGACCGATGGGCTACCTCTATTGTGGTCGATGAGGATCTGTATACGGTTCCTGCAGGATATGCCAACCGGTATTATTTTCGCGACGGATGGCTTCGGCAGTCCCTCGAACCTTTTCAGAGCGACGTGGAACGTTCACAGTGGAAACGAGTGCAGAGAGTGCAAGAGCTCTTATTAAGGCAACGAAGTGACACATCCAAGACTTTGAATGGTCCGAAGGACGCTGAATTGCATGGTCTTCTTTCCGAGGATCGAGAGTGGCCGGAAGATGTTGAGGTGCTCAGATGGGCGGCGAAACTTTGCCAATCCTTTCAGCTTTTGAATGGGGAGCGGTCATTCTGGAAGCGGACACTGAGTCTTGGGGAAAATCGAGAGGCACGGGAACGGTTGGCAACACTCGCTCTCACGATGAAAGATCTCGGGGAGGGGACTCAACATATACAGGCGCTCCTTCAATCGGATCCCAACGATGGATCTGGTCATTGGTTGCAGGGAATTTTGATGATGCAATCCCAACAATGCGCCGAAGCGGCCAGGGCATTTCGTGAAGCTCTTCATTGTGGCGCAGATTCTCGAAAAGCCGGGCTTGGACTGGGAATGGCGTGTATGGGAATGGGAAATCATGAGGAAGCCTGGAGGGTGTTCGATCAGATAATGATTGAGCATCCCGACGATTCCGACGCGATGAACGGCTTGATTCAGGCTGGCACGGCTCTTGAGCAGTGGGAAGACTTAAGGCAACGACTGTCACGGTATGTTGAGCGAAATCCTGCAGATTGCGATAGGCGGTTCGCGCTGGCGGGAATTGAATTTCGTGCGGGACGACTGGATTCCGCCAAGCGCCAGTTTGAAATGTTGAGTCTCTTGAAGCCCGACTTTGAGGGGTTACACGATTTAGGGGTACTTCTTCAGACGACGCTTCTTGACCGTCATGCGCTGGCCACTTAAACAGAGGAACTTCTTGCCTAGTCAAGTTAGCCTATGTCCCGAGCCCTCTTAATTCAATTAGCTCGGCTGGGTGATCTGGTCCAATCTCTTCCTGTTCTGACCTCCCTGCATTCTGCTCATCCTGAACGAGCACTTGACCTTCTTTGCCCTTCTCCATTGGTGACGCTTGGCGAACTATTCCCCTGTGTGGACAGGGTTTTCCCTTGGAATGGGGAACAATGGCATGAATTGGCCACGAGGAAGATGATGGATTGTGACCAAGTGCTTATCCAAGCCAAACAGAATTTGTCCCAGTGCGGCTTCCCCACGTATTCGCTGGCCTATAATTTGAATAATCATCCTCGAGGGATTCTTACTGCTCATGTCTTAGGTGATCTGGTTGTTGGTCCAGGTGAACACGGGCCATTGAATCCGACGCTTCCGGCATGGGCGGGATATTTACGTCAGATCGCTCAAAAGCGAGGGAGCAACCGGGTGCATTTAGCAGATGCTTTTTGCGGGTTGTGTCAGGTTCTCCCACCATTGAACGTTCCACACTTGAAGGCCCCGGAGGTGGCATTGCCCTTTGAGCTGGAACTGCCGGTGAATGGTGAGTCTTCTATTCTCATCGGAATTGTTCTTGGTGCGGGAGATGCCGACCGGCGAGTTCCCCTTTCTGTGTGGCAAGACCTGATTGCCGCATGCGCTGAGCACATTCCTCAGTGCTATCTGCTTTTGGTCGGTGGTGCGGGAGAACGGGAAGCGGCATTGGCCTTAGAGCATCGCCTTCCCGCTAAATATCTCAATCGGGTGGTGAATGGGTGTGGTCGGACTTCGTTGCCCCAGCTTGTGGCTCTTCTTAATCGGTGTCAGTGGGTGGTCGGATCGGATACGGGACCATTGCATCTCGGAACGATGTGTGGGGCTCGGGCGATCGGCTGGTATTTCTCCCAGGCCAGAGTCCATGAAACGGGCCCCTATGGGGTTGGTCATTATGTGTGGCAACGCGCGGGAGCGCAACTTCGGGAGAGTCCGAATGTCCGTGACGTAAGTCCTGCAGGATCATCCTCGGCCTATTGGCCTGTGATGGAAACCGTCAATTTAATTCGGGAAGACACGGTGAATACAACAACAGATGAGTGGGATCTCTGGACCAGCAATAGAGATGAGTGGGGGGCGTTTTATACCAGGGATGGCATACCTGACGAAGCTGTTCTCCGGCGAAAGGACACCTGGGATGTGCTGTCTCAGCTGGCGAATCAAGGTATTCGGATGGAAGTCTCGAAGTAGTCGGGAATGCTCCGGTAGCTTAAATCTGTGTTTTTAGGGCAATCAACCAGGAACAGATAAATGGACGTGTTGAAACAGAATATCGGTATTCTACGCGATCAGGATCCGATTCTTGCCGCTCAGATCCTTCAGGTACCAGGAGGAACCCTGTCGATCCAACCAGCTAAATCCGGAATGCCCACCGCGCTTGTCAACTCCCGATATCTCCATAGTGCGTATGATCCGGTTCGCGAGGCGGAGCGCTGGGCTGAAGAACGCGTGAAAGACTGTCAAGCAGGGGAAACTATTGTCCTCCTTGGCGTGGGACTGCTCTACCATGTGGAAGCCTTGCGTCAGATGTTGCCCCGTGACCAGGTCATAATGGTCGCCGTGCCGGATCTTTCTGAATTTGCGGATTGTGTCTCGGTCCGGGCGCTGGAAGGGTGGGGTGAATGGGTGATGTGGCTGACGGGTTCCACGGCTGATATGGCTGTCCAAGTGACAGAGAAAGCCAAGCGGGTGCGCGTTCTGAGCTACGAACCTGCCGCCACGGTTCATCGTGAGACCTATGAACACTTTCGTCTGCAGCTTCGTGAGCACCTCGCTCAACAATTAAGCGGGGCGCTTCACATCATGGTGGTCGGACCTATTTATGGCGGGTCGTTGCCGATCGCCCGATATGTGGTAAACGCATTGGAAGGCCTTGGACATCGTGTAAGTTGGGTGGATCATAGTCCTCATTACGCGGGATATCAAAATTTGGAAACGATCCGTGATCACCGGTTGCGGCTCACAGTTCAACAACGGATGAGTGAAACGCTGGCGGTGATAAGCCTTGCTCATGTGGCAGAAGATCCCCCGGATTTAGTGTTAGCCCTGTCCCAGGCCCCATTGACCATGGCCGTTTTAGAGCAAATGCGTCGAAAGAAGGTGCTAACGGCCATGTGGTTTGTGGAAAATTTTCGGCATTTAACCTATTGGCAGCAGATGGTGACGGGGTATGACTTTTGGTTTGTGATGCAACAAGCGGCCTGTTTGGACGCTTTCAGAAAAGCCGGCGCCAAACATGTCTCGTATCTTCCCTTAGCTGCTGATCCGGCCATACATCAGCCCATGACTTTGACTAAGGAGGAACAACAGGAGTTTGGCTCCGACGTCTCGTTTTTAGGAGCAGGGTATAGAAACCGGCGACATATCCTCCCATCCCTGGTCGGCCAAGAGTGGACATTTAAATTGTGGGGGAATGAATGGGACAACCCGGGGGTGTTAACGCGGGTTCTTCAAAGAGGAGGGGCGCGTATTGATACCTCCACCAGTGTGAAAATTTTCAATGCCACCTCGGTCAATATTAATTTGCATTCGTATACGGGAGACGGATTCGATCCCGAGGGAGATGGGGTGAATCCCAGGACATTCGAATTAGCCAGTTGCGGGGTATTTCAAGTGGTCGATAATCGCACCTTGCTTCCGGCCCTCTTTGATGAATCGATGATGGCGGTAATTAACAATCCGGATCAGCTCCTCCCAACCGTCCAAACCTATCTCCACGAACCAGCCAGGCGAGCGGCCATGGCTGAATTGTCCCGGAAGCGGGTATTAGAGGCGCATACGTACGGACATCGGATGAAGACCTTCTTAGGCGCCGTGGGTATGGCGAGCCCTGACCGGTTAGGAGCTATCCTTCAGGGAGACCGGCATGCTGAATCCTTAGTGGCGCGAAGTGGGAAGACTCCGGAATTAATTCCAATGTTGAAGCAATTTCCTCGAACCGATCGTGTGGAGTTGGTGGATGTGGCGAAAAACATTCGGAAGAAAGGGCCTGAAGCCCGGTTGAACCGTGAGGAACTACTGATTCTGATGATGGATGAATACCGCCAGGAAAAACGTGACTTTCTTTGAGTCCTTGTTGGGAAGAATTTTTACTACTGGCAATTCTTGTATGAATAAACAAGTCCTCATCATCAATATTACCCGGATGGGAGATTTGATTCAGATGGTTCCTCTGCTTGCGCGGTTGGAGGAAGAATGGCCTGGTGTGGCCATTGATCTAATTGTTGATAAAGAGTTTGCCCATGTGGCCAGCCTAATTCCTGGCATTCGACAGGTGTTGATGTTTGACTTTCAGCTGCTGATGGATGAAAGCCGGGTGCGAGCCCGCGATGTGGTAGCTCTTTACCAAGATCTTGCTCGTTGGGCACAGCCATTGCTCCAGGTTGGATACGATCGTGTGGTGAACCTCACATTTAATCGACGCAGTGCCTTTCTGGTTAAATATGTTGGATGTGCAGATGAGCGAGGAATGACCACGGCTCAGGATGGAAGTTTTATCGTGAAAAATCCTTGGATGAAATATTTCGTGGATTTTCATGTGTATCGGCAATTGAATCGCTTCAATATTGTTGATCTGTTTTCGCTTGGTGGAAGTGGGCCTGGAGCCTTTCATCCCATTCGCTTGCAAGTCCCGCCTCCGATACGGGAATGGGCGCGGATCTATTTACGGCAAGCAGGAAACCCCAATGAATGGATTGGCATCCAAGTCGGTGCAAGTGATCCGATGAAGGCCTGGCGACCGGAATATTTTGGCCAAGCGATGGCACACCTCAGTCAGCAACGACAAGTGGGGTTTGTCCTGATTGGCACGAAGAAAGAAGAAGCAGATGTTCAGGAGGCAATTCGGTGTTACCGCCAGGCGGGAGGCCAGGGAATCCTCTGCGAAGCGGTTGGGCAAACCACCGTTCCACAACTGATCGGATTGCTTGAACACTGTCAGTTGATGGTCACTAATGATACGGGACCCATGCACATGGCGGTGGGCGTGAATACTCCAGTCCTCAATGTGTCGGTGGGTCATGTAGATTTTTGGGAAACAGGGCCATTTGGGCCAGGAAACTGGGTGATTCAGCCGGATATCATTTGTGGGCCTTGTGGATTCGATAAGATCTGCCCGCATCACGCCTGTAAAGACCATATTATTCCTCGGGAGGTTGCTGAGCTCTGTTTGCATCTTTTAGGTGTTCGTCCCTTTCCCAAATTGTCCTCCCAAATTCGTGTTTATGAGGGCGGTGTCAATGAGGATCACTTAGGAACATTTATATTACGAGCGGGGACTGAAGACTCGAGAGTCGCCTGGTATGCAGAGTTTTGGCGTCAATATTGGTATGAATCTTTTACGGGTATCTCAAGCCGGGTTTCTAATTCCAACGGATCTCCACCTGATTTGCAGGAATGTGAGGAACTCTGGTGTTTCTTGGCTCCCCAGCTTAATCAGTTGTGTAGGCAAGCGGACATGGTCTTGGACCTCTGTCGACAAAGGCCTATTCCCGTTGATCTATTGAAGGAGGCGCAACGTCAATTATCAGTCGATACTTTGGCCATGCAGCAGGTGGCCCAATCCTCATTAGCCTTTGGTCCTTTAGCGATGGCCTTCTTCCGAGAGACATTTAGTTTGGAGGCTGCGACTCTCGCCGACATGGCCGAGGAAAATGCTCTGGCGTACCATGCGTTCCGAACCCGCGCGGGTGAAAATTTGACACAATTGGCCGAGAGGATTACTCATGATCCAAGGAGGATTCGATATGCGTGTGAAATTGGATGAAGACATTTGGGAGGTGAGTGATAGTGCTCAGTTAGGCCAAGTTCTAGCTGATTTGAGTGATCGGGCACAGGCTAAAGGGTGTTTGGTGACAGAATTGTTGGTTGGCAATCGAAAAATGACTGATCGGGAGTTGGTGTCTCCCACCCTGGCCAAAGTGGTCAGCACTTTTGGTTCCATCGCAGCGGTGAGTAAACGTTTGGAAAACATTGTGGAATATTCTCAAAAAACTGGAGATAAATTCGGACAACAGGTCCGTCTTCAAGGCCAAAGTTTTGTCATTAAATTTCGTCAAGGACATGGAAGTTTTCGGCAGTTAGACCAATGGTTTGGACAAATGGCGGATTACCTTGAGTGGCTGCAGGTTCATGAGTCTGTAGGCCTCAAGAAGCCTGAAGTTCTTGAAGAGTTGGCCTGTTGGGTCAATGAACTCATGAAGGCCCGAGAAATTGAAGATGTCGTTCGAATTGCAGACATGTTGGAATATGAAGTGCTCCCTCGTCTAGCTTTAAGCATTGCGCCCACAAGGTGAACGCGGGTGTCTTTCCGACCCAAAGCGGCTGGTCTGGCAGGTAAACAGGGGTTCATTGAGGAAAAATTATGGATGACGGGAAACCACCTCTCAAGTTTTTTTCTTGATGGTCGATACATACGAGTGAAGTTAAAATTGGTTCAATTCACAAACCCTAAGGAGGCCTATCGGCTCACCTGATTTACTTTCACCCCCAAAGGACGGATCCTTTGAGGCCCAGCCATCAAGGAGGAATGTATGGCACTTGTCGTTAACAACAACATTGCGTCAATCAACGCCCAACGAAATTTGGGCGTGAACAGTGCTCAATTGGAAGGGTCTGTCTCCCGTCTGTCTTCGGGTTTGCGGATTACCCGGGCGGCGGACGATGCGGCAGGATTAGGAATTTCGGAAACTTTACGTGCGCAAATTCGTAGTATTAATCAAGCGGTGAGAAATTCTAATGACGGCATTAGTTTGCTGGCGATTGCAGACGGTGGTGCGGAAGGTATCGGTAATTTGTTGGGTCGGCTTCGGGAACTCGCCGAGCAGTCGGCCAGTGGAATTCTTGGCTCCAATGAGCGGTCCTTCCTGGATCAGGAATTTGTCGCCCTCCGTTCCGAAATTGATCGAATTTCTTCTGTGACCGAGTTTAATGGAGTGAAATTATTAAGTGGAACGGATAACAATTCCTTGAGCATTCAAATCGGTTTCCGAAGCTCAGCGAATGATACGCTGTCCATCGCCCTCAATGATTTGACTACTAGTGCAATAGGTCTGACCTCGGTCAATGTGTCGACTTCTGGTAATGCCTTAAGCGCTCTTTCCAATATTGATAGTGCGATTAGTGCCGTCGCGACTGCTCGAGCGAATATCGGGTCCTTACAAAACCGGATTGATGCTGCAGTCGGAAATCTGCAGGTGGCTGGTGAGAATATCACCGCCGCTGAATCACGGATTCGTGATGCTGACATCGCCTTCGAAACAGCAAAGTTCGTCCGGAATCAAATTTTGGTTCAGGCGGGCACCTCAATTTTGGCTCAAGCCAATACGTTGCCTCAGCAAGCCCTTGCCTTGCTGCAGTAATCAGTCATAAGGAGAAACCGGGGCTAAGTCCCGGTTTCTCCTTTAAGAAAGTTGGGGTTAACCCATTATGATTTCAACACTTTCTGACAGCGCCTCTTTCATAAATATCTCAGTTGGAAATGAGATTCGCGTACGGGATGGACAAAAGCCCTTACCGGGGGATGCTCAGCGCCCATTCGAAAAAAAAGCACCAGTTTTTCCCACTGACTCTACTGAAAGTTACACGGTCAACACCCCATTAACAACTGCGCAGGTACAAGCGACCGTGACTCGACTCCAAGAATTATTGAAGCATGTCGATCCCCGTATTGAAATATCTTTAGAAAAGGATATTAATCAGGTTGTTTTTCGGGTCGTGGATCAAGAGTCCGGTGATCTTATCCGACAAATACCCTCAGAGAACATGATAGAACTTGAACGATTTATTACTGGACAGATCGGACTGTTTGTGGAAGAGGACATCTAAATCACAGTTCGATCCATTGGTTCTATTCATAAGGCGCAAGTCCAGACACATGAGAGACCGGGTTGGCCGCATGTCGATTTGGTGCCTCTTCACGGGATATCAAAAAATAAAGGCGTAGGACATGGCTATTAGTTTTGGTGGACTCGGTAATGGTGTCGATTTTGGGCCAATAGTTGACGCTCTAGTCCAAGCAAAACGGCTACCGATTGATGGGCTGACCACGCGTAAACTCGATGCACAAAAAAAACAAACCGAATTGGGCTTGCTGGGGGCAAAACTGGTAAGTTTTCAAGGTCTGGCCAGCAGCCTTCGCACTCGGGTGAGTTTTAATAAAAACCAAGTCAATGTCGCTTCTGCCAGTGCGCAGACTCCCTTGTCTGCGAGTGTGTCTTCGGCGGCGGCCCCAGGCACCTATCAGGTGACGGTGAATCAGCTTGCGTCCGCCCATCAAATTATATCTAAGGCCTCCACAGCGGTTTCCTCAACCGATACCGATATTGTCAGTGGAGCATCGGGGACTTTTCAATTTCAGGTGGGGAGTGGTGCGGTTCAAACGATAAATCTAAACGCGGACAGCACATTGGAAGATTTGCGTGCCGCGATTAACGATTTGGGTGCGGGAGTGAGTGGCTCAATTTTAAATACGGGTAGCGAGGGAACCCCCCAATTTCGTCTTGTCTTATCTGCGAATGAAACAGGAGTGGATCATACCATCACGATTGTTGCTGATGACACAACATTGAATACCGTTGCCACAGGAGTAGATACGTTTCAGTCTGCCCAAGATTCTGAAGTGGTTTTGGGAACGACGGATGTCGGAGCTGGTACCACGGCGATTACCATCAATCGATCAACGAATACCCTGTCAGATGTGATTGACGGCCTGACTCTTAATCTCCAAGCCATTGATACCACTAATCCTGTCTCCATCTCAGTGACCCAGGATAACGCAGCGGTTAAAGAAGCGATTTCCGAATTTGTAGCGGGGTATAATGATATTGTCTCCTTCGTGAATGAACGAACTTTCTATAATACAGAAACAAAAGAACGAGGAATTTTCGTTGGAGAGAGTTTGGCTCGTAATATTCTTGATAGAGTCAGGGAGTCGGTCTTTTCCCAAATCAGTGGTCTGACGACCTATACGGGAGTTTCCCGAATTGGATTCGAAACCCAAGCAACAGATGGGACAATCAAGCTCAACGAAGCAACGTTAGATTCGGCGTTGAGCACCAACTTTTCGGCGGTCCGGGACTTGTTTGTTAAGAACGTCACCACAGGGACAAATGGAATCGCTGAAGTCGTGGTCAATGCCATTGACGGGTTAGATGACATCGCGACAGGCTCTCTGACCATTCGGCAAAAGGCGTTGACAAAACAAGTAAATGATTTTACCAATCAAATATCTTTTAAAGAAGAAGCTTTGGCTCGATTTGAAGAACAACAACGTTTGAAATTTGCCAATTTAGATGGATTATTGGCCAGATTGCAAGGGCAGTTGAACCAGTTGCAAAATGCCTTTCCATCGATTAATCGCTAAAGAGAGGATGCTTGTATGATGGTTGGTGCTCAGTCGTATGCAAACACGCAAATCCAAACTGCGTCTTCTGTTCAAGTGATTGTGTTGTTATATGATGGGGCTATTTCTTCTATGAAACTCGCGCAAGAGGGGATGTCCACGTTAAATTATCAGGATAAGGCTCGTTTTCTCGATCGTGCCCTTCGAGTGATTGGGGAATTATCGGCCTCCCTCAATATGGAGGAAGGCGGCGGGATCGCGCAAGATTTACGTCGTATGTATGAATACATTCAATTTGAGTTGACTCAAGCCAATCTGAAAAATGAACCCCGCCGCTTAGAAGGCCCAATCCGGTGTCTGTCTCTTATCCGAGAGGCCTGGCTTGATTTGGCTGTTCAAGGTACTAAGCCTCAGGTGGTCGGGATATAACCACCGGTGCCGCATGTCTGATGCCGACTGTTTGTTAGAACAGCTTACCCAAGATGCCATAGAGGCAGCTCGACTTGGTCAATGGGATCAAGTCATTGCTCTCTATGATCAGCGCATGTCGCAGGGACCACCACAATCTCTTTCTTTGAAGGCCATTCAGTCCCTTGTGGAATCTGATCAATGGCTCATTGCCAGAGTTAAAGAAGTGCAAGGGGCAATCAACCAACAACTGAATGATATTCAAGATCAACGACGGAAATTAGGGGTTCTTAAGCGACAGTGGAGAGACCCGACAACCCCGGCTCGACATCTTCTGACCATCTGACTGTGGAAGGGCATGTTGAAAGGTTTGTCATGCGCTGCACCATGGGAATCTCGCCACAGAACAACCTCCAAATCTTTTCCTGACATGATGGAATTTCCCTGTCACAATTTTGACGAAGAGAGTCAAGGTACTCCTAATCGATAAAGAAAGAATTCCCCATGTTTCCTTCTGCCCTACATTTCTCTGGAAAAACCGCCGAAAAGAAAGATGCGCTGTCCAGGTATGACAATTGCGAGATTGCATTCCATAGGGATGAGATATCCATTTTTAGAGGATGCCACGGCTGGTTGTTTAGCCCTCTATTTAAGGGGACGACAGGATGACTCAACAATTAGCATCATCTGAAAAATCTTTGTCAGTATTGACAGAAAATTCTGTACAAAACGGGAAATTATTACATTCGCTCTCCAATAAATTGTTGCCTATTGTGGTGTTTTCCCAGTTAGCACTACGTCGGTGCGAAGATGAACAGCTGAAGCGACAATTGGAAAAAATTCATGGGGCTGCCGAACAAGCCAGGGATATTCTTTTGGAAATTCGCAGCCTTCAAGCCGCGAGGAATCCCTAATATGAAAGCTGTGTTTTAAGACTCCTTAGTGTTGGTATTCCTTTTGATTATGTGTGATGACAGGGCGATTCTTATAAAGGTGGCTTATGGATATCGTGGCTTCTGAGGATCGACGTCAAGATTGCCGTGTAGATGTGCCTGTGTGTCTGTGGGTTGAGATTCCTCTAGCCTTTTCTTATGAAATGATTGATCTTGATGGGGCAGAATTCAGCCAGTGGCAATGGGATGAGCTAGCGGTCTCCCCGGATTTAGTGAAAGCGATGGTGGATGAGAAGGACCTTACCATCCGTGATCCTTTACTCTTACAGATGGTCACGCGTATTGACTGGATGTTGACATCCATTCTCCGGACATTGGGAAAAGATAAAAATCTCAAGGGGGCCATTCCAGAATTAACGACAGTGAGCCTATGCGGTTCCGGAATTAAGTTTTATTCTGAAGACTCATATCCCCTTGATTCTTTTCTCGTTCTACGCCTCATTTTGCGGCCATTTATACCGATTCAGGCCGTTGGGAAAATTGTTAGGGTAGATGCTAAATCAAAAGGCAAGGAACAAGGATTTGAGATCGCGGTGGAATTCACCAAAATTTCTTCTGATGATCGCGAAGCGATTATTCGACACACACTTCGGTCTCAAGCCACCATTCAACGGCTTCGCCTCAAGCAACCTGTCGATTCCGTCCTTGACTAGGGCTCCAGTAATTTTCTGGTGTCTGGTGTCCTGTCTCGGGCTAATGGCAGGATGTCAGAGGCCCCCTGAGGTTCCCGTTTCTCCGACTTCATCGTTTTCATCCCCCATTCCCAATATACAACCGCCTGTTCTCAATCAACGGCATAGCGTTGCTATCCTTCCTTTGGAAAATATGAGCCCGTATTCCCACCTAAACTGGCTGGGCCGCGGACTTCAGGAAATGCTTGTCAGTGATTTGGCGCAATGGCCCCAACTTGAGGTGGTATCGCGAGATGCATTGGGTTCGGTATTACGGGAGCAATGGCTTCAACAAAGAGGATTTTCTTCAAGTGAGAATCCTGTCGGTCTTGGACGATTAAAAGGAGTACGGTATCTCATTCAAGGGAGAATTTATTTTCAGGAGAACACTCTCTCCGTGGATCTGCAGATTGTCGACGTAGAAACCGGGGTGGTCGTAGGCTCGGTCCACGCTCAGGGGGTAGAATCGGATATTCCTGGATTGGAGCAAGACCTTGTGACTCACCTCATTGGTGTGTTTGATCCTTCTTTTGATGGAGTTAACCGATTAATGATTGATAAAAGTTCGGAAGACCTGAAGCCGCCCCTTAGGGGGGATTCGGGAGTTGGCACGAAAGGGCGACAGGTGATTTTTCCCGAACCAAATTCTTCATCTATGGTATCTCATATTGATGCATTCCTATCATTGGAAAAGCTCACGTATCAGCGCAGGGAAGCGTATCAGTTAGCAGAAACGATTTGGGATGAGGGATATGTTATTGAAATGGGGCAACCCCTGTATCAGGATTGGCGCTTTTCGATTGCTCCCAAGAGGTCTGTTCCGGTCATGGCTATTCCTTTTTCATTGTTTTTCTCTCCACATCGGATTTCCGGCATATTCGACCAAGCGCAAAAGTCAGGAACCGATTTGGGGGGGAATGTAGATTCTGATGGATTTAAAACGACCCTAGATGAGAGTTCAGGAGCCCGGTCATTATTTATGGAATATTTTCAAAAGCCCCGGCGCGTTTTTATCCGTGCTCTTAACGAAAAGCAGGATGTGCTGGCGATTTATTCCGATTGGGGCTGGCGGACCGAACATAAATTTTCAATGCGAGGGAATCAAGGGGTATCCGTACCTATGTGGCCGAACCCGTTTGTCACCGGGCTCGTCAAATTCCCGGTTGATTGGGTTGAGCGGGAAAGGCAATTTGTGGCCTTTGATAGCGTGGTAGTTCCTGTGCCGGACGAGCACGTTCTTGTTGTGCTGGAGCCCATTGGAGAGCACAAAGCAGAGAACACCCCGATTTTGCCACTGGTTGATAGGGAAGACATGCTTCTTCAGGGATTAGAAACTCTTATCAAATCCAACTGGGCTCCTGCGGTAACGGAAGGGCTGCCAATGCGAGGATATCTCCCAGGTAATAAACGGACGGCAGTGGGTGTTGTCCATGTGCAAGCAGGGAAAATTGGTGACATCAAGTTTCAACATTGGCCGGATGATCCCTTTTTTCTTGAAAGCTTACAGGACCTTCAAATAAAGTTATTGGGGGCTTGCCTGGAGTGTCAGGATTCCGGTCAGGTTGTCCCCCATCTCCCCGATCCGGTTAAAACATTTCGCTTACAACTCACCCTGGTGAAAGACATTTCCGCCCTCCATCTTGGCAGTCGCTCTCACTGACCCGGCCCGCGATTTTCTCATTTTAATCGATCTATATGTGGGGCAACTGCCCTGTTATAGGCACTTAAACCGGTTGAATTAAAGTTGGCCAGTGCCGTCGTAGGGTTTCCTCGGCCGCTTTGGCTAGGATCTTATCAATGGAATGATCCTGGCTGAATACTCGCAGAGTGATCATTCGGGCTGGAAGATACTGAAGGTATTTTTGAAGGCTGTCTGTTTCGACCGTGCCTTTGGCCGGGTTCCAGACAAATATTTGAAAGTTTCCCATGTTGAGCAAATTAATAGGGCGAGGGTCCTTATGAGCAAAATCTACCCGAATATCTTGTTGACGATATTGAGTAGGTAACAATCGACGCATCCGGCTCAGAAAGACCTGAGGTTGAAAGGATGATGATGCCGGCTGAATGATGGGGAGCAGAGTGCTGAATGCCGTTTTCCACTTCACGTGTCTTCCGATAATTTGACTCCACTCCATCCCCAGTTGTCGTTTGTGTATGGAACGAGCGTGCTTCCATGAACGTACCGTTTCGATGACGTGCCAATCGGTTAAATGTAGATAATGAGGTAAGGATTGGAGAGGGTTTTGTTTGCACAGGATCTCCATGGTGGGTTGGAAAATTTCCTGAAGATGTATGTCGATCGCCCGTGTGGTGCGATGGTAGTAGACATTGGCATAGAGGTAAAGCCTGGCGTGTAAAAACATTTGTAACGCCGGCAGCCCTGATTGGTGGATCGTGAGTCCCTGTGAGGAAAAGAAGGTGTAATGAAGGAGTCGTTCAATATCTACAGGGCCAATGGCTACTCCGCACATGTAGGAATCTCTGAGGACGTAGTCGCAATTGTCCGGGGTATAAATTCCGCCAAGAAGAGGTTGTAAGGCGACGACCCATGGCGGGAGATGCTTCGTCGGTTTATGAGGATCCTTCAGAATAAGGAAGGCGATATGTTCTGGATCCAATTGTTCTCCTGGAGCAAATGGCCCGGACGGACTCCGACAAATCTTTTTGATAATCGGCCCCAGGTGGTCACGAATGATGTGTTGGCCGACCACCTCATGCGTGAGGTTAAATTGATGCAGGAAATGATGGTCAAAAAAATGGCAGAACGGCCCATGTCCGATATCATGGAGCAGGGCCGTTATACGAATAAATTCTTCCAAAAAATGACACGAAGGTACCTCGGAGACGGTTTGGCAAAGTGACGGGTAGAGGCGAGTCATAAATCGACCAGCCAGATGCATGGTCCCAAGGGAATGCTGGAAGCGGGTGTGCTCAGCGCCCGGATAGACCCAATGCGCACTCTGAAGTTGAAGAATATACCGAAGCCGTTGAACCCAGGGAGAATCAATCAAATCCTTTTCGGTCTGTTCTGTAGGATGAGGTTCTTGATAGGGAACGGTGATGGAAATATAGCCGTGAATAGGATCGGCTAGAAGCGAGACCCCATCAAACGGGGATGAGAGTGGTTCGGACACGGGCATGGGCTAAGCGGCTGTTCCTGAACTCAAGCTATCCCCTGTTGAGGGGTGCGGGGTTATCGGAAAATGCATGGCATAACAAGTATTCACGGTTAGATTGTGTTGATGTGACATGGTTGTTTTTGTTCTAGGAATTCTTGAGCCCTCGGTATCGGGTGATGACCCATCGCATGACGGGGTAGGCGATCAACGATCCGACAATCGACAGGGCACAAGCTCCAACGAGAAAAGGAATGAGATAGGGGGAAAGCATGTCAAAAATATTGTCCACCCTCATCTGATCCCACTCGATCGTGGCTGAGGAGGATGCGCCTATCAATAGCATTCCGGTATAGAGACTGGCAGCGAGGATTGGAATAAGTGTCCAGGGATTGTTGATCAATGACCCCAGAAAGAGCGCTAAAAAATTCAGCCGGAAGGCCCAAGCGCAGAATACCACGCTGGCGGTGTGGAACAAATAATGTGGTGCGAAGGCGATAAACACACCTAGAGCAAATGCCAAGGCTGTGCGGTGAGGAGTTTCCCGAAGATGTAAGACCTGAGTCAATTGTTGGCGGACAGACTCAAGCGTTACCATGGACAGGTTCCTAGCATTCTCTTACTTCGAAAAATGCACATAACTTTGAGATACCAATTTTTGGGTTCTGCCGTCCTGATGCGCTATTTGAACTCCTGAACCACGAGAGGTAATGACACCAATGGCAGTGGCACGAATTCGTAGTTGTTTGACGGCCAATTCCAGGCGATGTTGTTTCTTGGGAGACACGGTAAACAGTAATTCATATTCTTCTCCTCCATGGAGAGCCCAGGGTAGAGGATCTTTCCTCGTCTTTAACGCATATGCGATGAGATGAGGTGACATGGGAAGGCTGGCCTCCTGAATGAGTGCACCCACACGGCTTTGTTGGCACAAATGTTGGATATCTCCTGAGAGGCCATCAGATAGGTCCAAGGCGGCCGAGGCCAAACGGCGGGAAGACAGTAATCGTCCTAAGGCAATACGAGGAGTGGGCTGGAGATGGCGACCAACTAAAAACTTCATGGGTTGTTGCAATTTTGAACTCTTTCCGCGTGAAGGGTGATGGGTCAGATAGTCCAATCCTGCAGCTGAGTTCCCTAACGATCCACTGACATAGATGATATCTCCCTCCTGAGCCCCACCCCGCGTTAACGCCTGACCGGGTTTTACCTGTCCGAGTATGGTGATTGCCAGAAACAAAGAGGCATGTGATGCCGAAGTATCCCCACCCACAAGTTGAACCCCATGGGCTTTGCAGGGAACGGAAAGTCCACGATAGAGGTCCTTCCAGTCTCCATATCTCACATGAGAGGGAAGGGCAACGGCTACCAGGATATATGTGGGAATGGCTCCCATTGCGGCCATGTCGCTGAGATTGGCTACGGCTGCCTTGTAGCCAAGGTCAAAAAATGAAGAGGTCTTTTTGGAGAAATGAATGTTTTCAACGAGGAGGTCGGTGGATATGACGAGGTGGGCTGATGAGGGGTGGGCCAGAACCGCTGCATCGTCTCCCATGCCAATGAGGGTATGAGGACCGGGTGGGGAAAAACCACGAATCAGGGCGCGGATAAGTTGGAATTCCCCTATTGTTGACACGGGCGCCTGGCGGCGGGAAGGGGACATGATAAAAAAGTCAGCGTGTCTTGGTGATGGATTGTCGTAAAGGGCGACGGTTGACCGGGGAGGCAACTTTTTTTCGACGGCCGGATGAACTATGTCCATGAGTCGTTGACGGGTTCAAATCATGTCGATTTTTGGTGCGAAGGGCGACTTTGAGAACTTCCGACATATTTTCCACATAAATAAACTCAAGGCCTCGTAGTAGATGTTTGGGAATGTCATCGAGGTCTTTCTGGTTTCTTTTAGGCATAACAATGGTTTTGATATGGGCCCGTTTAGCGGCTAGAACTTTTTCTTTTAATCCGCCAATGGCCAGTATTCTGCCGCGAAGCGTGACCTCCCCTGTCATCGCCAAGTCCCGTTTGACGGGTTTACTGCTGAGACAGGATGCAAGGGCTGTCGCCATCGTTATGCCTGCCGACGGTCCGTCTTTGGGGATGGCCCCGGCCGGCACGTGAACGTGAATGTCCTGTTTAGCGAAAATGTCAGGATTGATTCCCAATGACTTGGCCTGGGAGCGAATATATGTCAGTGCCGCATGAGCAGATTCTTTCATGACGTCGCCAAGATGCCCTGTTAAGGTCAAGAGGCCTTTTCCTTTGATAACCGAAGCCTCGATGTACAAGACATCTCCACCGGTTTCTGTCCATGCGAGTCCAGTTGAGACGCCGACTTCATCTTTTTCCTGTTCCTGATCCGGTACGTATTTAGGAACACCGAGGTAGTGATGGAGGTTTCGGGGAGTGACCTGATAGCGTTTGATCTTTCCTTCGGCAATGCGTTTCGCCACTTTTCGCATGACATTGGCCAACTCACGCTCCAGATTGCGGACCCCGGCCTCCTTGGTATATTGAGAAATGATGCGCGCCAGGCACGAATCGGTGATGAGTAAGTGCTCTTGTGTGATTCCGTGTTCCTCCAACTGACGCGGGATCAGATACCGTTGAGCAATGCCAAGCTTTTCTTCCTCCGAATATCCTGGTATTTCAATGATCTCCATTCGGTCCCGTAGTGCAGAGAGAATGGGATCCGTCAAATTTGCGGTCGTAATGAACATGACTTTGCTCAGATCAACGGGGACTCCGAGATAGTGATCGACAAAGGCATGGTTTTGTTCCGGATCGAGCACCTCCAGCAAGGCAGCCGAGGGATCCCCGCGAAAATCGGTTCCAATCTTATCAACTTCATCTAGCATGAACACGGGGTTATTCGTCCCTGCCTGTTTGATCCCTTGGACAATCCTTCCTGGCAATGCTCCAACATAGGTTCGGCGATGTCCTCGAATTTCGGCTTCGTCTCGTGTTCCACCTAAACTCATGCGAACGAATTCCCGTCCCATGGCACGGGCAATCGACTTACCTAAAGAAGTTTTGCCAACTCCAGGAGGGCCCACAAAACACAAGATGGGTCCTTTCATTTTGTCTTTGAGTTTGCGCACGGCGAGATATTCCAGAATTCGTTCCTTGACCCGTTCAAGATCGTAGTGATCCTCCTGCAGCACCTGGTTTGCCTGGGGGAGGTCGAGGTTATCCTCAGAATGACGGTTCCAAGGTAATTCAACTATCCATTCCAAGTACGTTCGGATCGTCCCGGCCTCGGCCGTATCCTGGTGTGTTTTTTCCAGACGTTTCAGTTGTTTCTCCGCCTCTTTCAGGACCTTGTCCGGCATGCTGGCTTCTTGTATTTTTCGACGAAATTCGGCCACTTCTTCAGATCGGTCATCGAGTTCTCCCAACTCTTTCTGGATCGCTTTGAGTTGTTCGCGAAGGAAGTATTCCCGCTGCGTCTTATCCATTTCCCCCTTGGCTTCAGCTTGGATTTTCTGTTGCATGGACAAGACGTCCTGCTCATTACTCAGGATTTCATTCACTCGCCTCAGGCGGAGAAGAGGATCGTCAATTTCGAGGACTCCCTGAGTGATCTCGATATTGAGCCCAAGATTGGAAGAGATAATGTCTGCCAGACGTCCAGGATCGTCAAGATTTTCAATGACGGTGAGCACATCCGGCATTAACACTTTTCCTAATCCGACAATTTTTTCCAAGGACTCTCGGGTGGAGCGAACGATGGCTTCTTTCTCCAAGGAAGGTAGCGCTGTGGATGATTCCGTCAATGTTTTGATGCGGGCGGAGAAAAATGGATTGGTTTGGGTAAATTCTTGAACCCGGGCTTTTGTGAGGCCCTGCACGAGTATTTTGATACGGGCATCCGGAAGTTTCAGCATGCGCATGATGACCCCGACCGTGCCTAATTGATAGAGGTCTTGGGTCTCTGGCACTTCCACGTCTTGATTTTTTTGAGTGGTTAAAAAGATTAAACGATCGGAGGAGAGAGCGGCTTCAATGGCTTTAATGGACATGTCGCGCCCAACAAACAGGGGGAGCACCATATAGGGAAAGACGACAATGTCCCGTACTGGTAGGAGGGGTAATTCCTCGGGGATCTGTTCAATAGACGGTGCGGGTATCTCCGGATAGTCTTCAGTCATCAGTTTCATTTCTAACGATGAACGAATGGGTTCATCAAGGAATTGGTCAAAATGGTGGACAGTGTTTCTTTCAATCTCTTCATCGGAAAAGGAGACTTGACCAGACAGAGCAGAGATATCTTCGGACCCATTGTGAACGTTACGATGGTCCCGGCTGGCACAGCCAATGCCGAAGATTGCTTGGGGTTAGGAATGGGTCTCTGAATGAAATTCCATTATTCGTTGTTTAAGAAAACCTACATGATTTTCATTGATTTTGATACTAGGAGAAGGTGAAAAATGTTGTCAAGGTTTATGCGTGCTCCCTTCTTGGGGTGTTTCTGAGAATAGCACATGCCTAAGATGTTGCCTTTACAAGGAATCCTATCAAGAATATAATCTGGCACCTTGATCCCAACATGATGATTGTCTCCTCATTTCTCTGGCTTCCCCCCATTACCACCAGCATCTCTAAGGTTTAACTGTTGGGGACCAAATTGAAGGGGCAATTCTGCTGTCCCGCTGACCATACAAATTTTTTGTGATACACCCTTCTGGTTTCTTCCATCGCTTTAGAGATGCCCAATGGATCTAGTGTTGCCTGGGTCACTGGGTCTTGGGCACAAGATGAGGCGTTCCGGGATTTCTCTCTTTCCTTTTGTCAGCCTTTTTCTCCTTGTTGGCCTTCTTGTGGTAGGAACACTTTCGTTTGAGAGGCCGGTGTTGGCCCAATCTTCCCAGTCCCATATCGAGGTCATTGAAATTGAAGGAAACCAGCATATTGAAGACCTGGCAATTTTAGGAAAATTATCCATCAAACCAGGTGATGTATTTACCCAAGAGTCCATTCGGGAACAAATTCAGCTTATTTATGGGATGGGGTTTTTTGAGGAAGTCGAAGTCTCAACCGAAGTCAGGGCCAATGGAGTCCTGGTGGTCTTTCGTGTGAAGGAAAAGCCGTTTACGATCGAAGTGGTGTTTGATGGGAATGAAGAGTTGTCAGACGATAAACTGAACGAAAAAAATACCGTAAAAAATCAGGTGTTTTTGGATAAAGAACAGGTAAAGATTTCTGTAGAAAATTTTCGATCGTTGTATCACGACAAGGGCTTTTACCATGCTCAAATTATTCCTATCACGGATATGATCGAGAACAATCAAGTACGATTGACCTTTTATATCGAAGAGGGGAGTCAGGCCCATATTCGCACAATCGTATTTGAAGGCCGTAATGTCATCCAGAAGAAGGAATTGACGTCCTTTATGGCCAACCGGGAATATTCCTGGCCCTGGTCAATTTTTTCGGATGCCGGCATCCTTCATCGGGATGAGCTGCCGAATGATGTCGAACGGATTAAAGAAGTGTATCTCAATAAAGGCTATTTAGATGTCCAGGTGGGGATGCCTCGCATGGAGTTGGATGAGAAGAAAGAATGGTTTACTTTGGTCTTCCCGATTGTCGAAGGAGAGCCCTATGTGGTGAGTCAAATCGAGTATACCGGAAATACGCTCTTTTCTGATGCAGAATTGCGGGAAGGATTGATTATTGAGCCTGGTGAAGTGTTTCAGCGTGCAAAAATCCGTGATGAGATTACCCGGTTGACGGATTTATACGGCAGTCGTGGTTATGCGTTTGCCGAGGCCAATCCTTCGGTAGAGCCTGATCCCCCCACTCGGAGCACTCGAATTGGTTTTTCCATTGAAGAAGGAGAAATGGTCAGAATTCAAGATATCCGCATCACCGGGAATAATAAAACGCGGGACAATGTGATCCGGCGTGAATTGCGGGTGGATGAACGGGATATGATCGATTCCCCGGCAATAAAACGAAGTTTCGAACGTCTGAATAATTTAAATTTTTTTGAAACTGTGGAAATTCTTCCCAAACAAATTGCTCCAGGAGAAGTCGATTTAGAGGTTAAAGTCAAGGAAAAACCTACCGGCTCCTTCAGCATTGGCGGAGGGTTCAGTACCTTGGACCAATTCACATTGATTGCGGATATTACCGAGGGAAATTTATTCGGGCGTGGGTATTTAGCCAGGATTCGAGGGCAGGTAGGAGGACGGCGTACTCTGGGAACTATAACCTTTCGAAATCCGGCTATTTTTGATACCTTAACCTCCGGCCAGGCAGATTTGTTCAGCTCGCGAACCAATTTTCTGACGTACCTTGAAAAGAAGCAAGGGGCCAATCTGACGTTTGGTCGGGGTTTTTCTGAATACCTGACGGGTACCTTTACCCTGGTAGCTGAGAAGATCAAGATTGATGATGTGGAATCGGATGCCAACGATCTCATTAAAGACCAGGAAGGCACGCAGTCCACGACCGGGTTCCGTGCCTCTTTATTCAGGGATTCGCGTGATTATTATTTAGACCCCCGGCGTGGCACTCGAATCGGTGTCATCGCGAGTTTTGGAACGGATGCCCTTGGGGGGACAAATAATTTTTATAGTGCATCGTTTGATGCCATGAAATTTACCCCCTTGCCATTTTGGGATTTTCGTCATTCTATTCGGGGACGGATTGGATACGGAGACGGATTTAATGGTTCGGATTTCCCCATTCCGGAGTTTTTCTATGTGGGAGGCATCAACACCGTGCGGGGATTTAAATATGGTCGTGCCGGGCCGGTGACCGATAGTAACGATCCTGAGGGTGGCAATAAACAAATCATTATCAATAATGATTTGATCTTTCCGGTGTTGCCAGATGCCAAGTTGAACGGCGTCATTTTCTTCGATTATGGAAGAGGATTTTCACAAGGAGATAAATTGGATTTTGATCTTCGAATGGCTGCAGGTATGGAGGTGAGGTGGATTTCCCCATTTGGTCCTCTTCGGGCGGCGTATGGCCGACCGATCGATGGCCCAAAGGATGACAGAAAGTGGGTATTCGAGTTTTCCGTGGGATCGGTCTTTTAGATAAGTTTGCACCAAGACCACGTGGGATGGCGAGGGGGAGGAGAGAACATATAATGAGGAAGACAGGAGTTGGGGGTATCGGAGGGTGGATGACTTTGGGAAGTCTGGTCCTGAGTTTTGCCTGGGGTTGCACGGCTATAGCGCCCAACAATCCATCGGATCTCCCGGTCGGCGTTGTTGATCCTCAGCGGATATTGGCTGAAACGGTCAAGGGGAAACGGCTGTCGGATGCGCTGAATGCCTTCATGAAGGATCGGCAGACACTTGTGGAATTAGAGCAAAAGGAATTGCGTAAGTTGGAAAGTGAATTGATGGCCCAAAGTACGGTGTTAAGTCAGGAGGCCAGAGATCGGAAGGAAGAACAGTTCAGGGAAAAAATGGCCGGGTATCAGCAAAAGGTAGCCGATTTAAACAGAGAAGTCCAAGAAAAACAACGCGAATTGCAAAACGAATTTCGTCTCCAGGTGCAAAAGGTGGTAACGGAAGTTGCCGGTCAGCGTGGCCTGGGCTTGGTCTTAGAATATGGTGTGAATTCAGGCACGTTGTTTTATCAACCCGGCCTGGATATTTCTACTGAGGTTATTCAGGCGCTGGATCGGGAGAGCGGAGAGATTCGCATACCCTAGTCAAAGGGTGGCTCATGGTCATAAGGGACCAATAGTGCCAGAGTAACATTGAGAGAAAGGGGTCAGTATGGCTGAGAGCGAGTTAGATATTCTCCAGATTCAGGCATTACTCCCACACAGGTATCCCTTCTTGTTAGTGGATCGGATCCTTGAATTCCAAGATGGGACGCGGATTGTGGGCATTAAAAACGTCACGGCCAACGAACAGTTTTTTCAAGGGCATTTCCCAGGGTACCCCATTATGCCTGGTGTGTTACTTCTAGAAGTGATGGCACAGGTTGGCGGGGTATTGGCCAGAAAAACGGCGATGGGGACGGGGCGCCCCACCGTTTTTCTCACCGGAATTGAAAAAGCCAAGTTTCGTCGACCGGTCGTTCCCGGCGATCAATTGCGGGTTGAGGTGGAGGTGATCCGGAGAAAAGATCCTTTTTGGAAGATGGCCGGGAAAATCTTGGTCGAGTCCTCCTTAGTCTGCGAAGCCGAAATGACCGCCATGGTCAAAGTCGAAGAAAGTGAGGCCTAGCTACAGGCAACAGGATTGTTGCGCGAAGTCTGGCTTTGAATTCATGTTCAACGCAATAAAGTGAGAATTTGATGAATATTCATCCCACAGCAATTGTCCATCCCAAAGCTACAATAGGTGAAGATGTCGTCATCGGGCCTTATTGTGTCGTGGGGGAACATGTCACGATTGGAGATCAAACCGAATTAGTGGCACATGTGTGTATAGAGGGGCATACGGACATTGGCCGGTGCTGCCGGTTTTTCCCATTTGTGTCTATTGGAACCCCTCCGCAGCATTTGCAATATAAAGATGAGCCCACCAGAGTCTGTCTCGGGGATCATAATATTGTTCGTGAGAATGTGACGATTAATCGAGGGACAGCTTTTGGAAGCGGAGTGACCAGAATCGGGCACCATAATTTTTTCATGGCCTATACCCATGTGGCCCATGATTGCGAGCTGGGTAATTATATTGTGATGGCCAATGCGGCAAACTTAGCCGGCCATGTCTCAGTGGGAAATTCTGTCGTGATCGGAGGCTTAGTCGGGGTGCACCAATATGTACGGATTGGTGAATATGCGATGGTGGGAGGGTGTTCCGCCTTAGGACGGGATGTCCCGCCGTTTGTGCGTGCGGCAGGAGGTTATCGTGCACAAATGTTTGGGCTGAATACGATTGCCTTGCGACGCCATGGGTTTTCCGGGGCACGTATGAATACCTTAAAGGCCGCATTTGAACTCTTATTCCGACAGGGACATCGCCTGCAAGAAGCCATTAAACTTGCTCGTAACGAGTACGGGGAAAGCACAGACGTCATGACGTTACTCACCTTTTTGGAAAGTACCAGTCGCGGGATCTGCCAGGTCTCCTCACGGGAGTTGGATGATGAAGAGGAGTAAGGCTGGGGCTGACCTGGTGCGAAGGGTATGATTTCTCCTGAGCAAGGTGAGCGGATTGGACTGATTGCGGGGAACGGGCGCTTTCCGATTATTTTTGCCGATAATGTCCGGCGGTTAGGGTTTTCGGTTTCCGCCATCGCGCATGTGGGTGAGACTCTTCCGGAACTTGAATCCCATGTGGATCGCATTCATTGGCTCAAGGTCGGGCAGTTTAGTAAGGCCCTGGCGGCATTAAAGGGTGATGGCATCCGCCAGGCCGTCATGTTGGGTGGCATCCACAAAACGCATGTTTTTACGGCACTTCGGCCGGACCTCCGGGCTTTGGCCATTTTTAGCCGTTTGAAACATTGGAAGGACGATGCGATCCTCAGGGCGGTGGCTGGAGAATTGGAGCGGGAAGGAATTGAGATTCGGGAGTCTACGTTTGGCCTGGAAGGCATTCTGGCGAAAGAGGGCAATCTTGCCCACAGGAAACCAACGAGCAAAGAGTGGGAGGATATTCAATTTGGTTGGGATACCCTGGAAACCTTGGGAAAGTTAGATATTGGGCAATGTGTCCTGGTAAAAAATCGTGTGATTGTCGCCGTTGAAGCTGTTGAGGGAACGGATGGGACCATTACTCGTGGAGGGACACTTGGTGGCAAGGGAACCGTGGTGGTCAAACGCACGAAACCGCACCAGGATCTTCGGTTTGATTTGCCGGCTGTTGGTCCTCAAACCATTCAGTCCATGGTCGCGGTAAAGGCTTCAGTTCTCGCGATTGAAGCCGGGCGCACCGTCGTTCTTGATCGGGAAGAGATGAGTGCGAATGCCAGATCAGCGAATATCGCGATTGTGGGAATTGCTCCGACTGGCCCTTTGCAGCATGCCGCGTCTTCCGATGCTCCACCACGGTAGGGGGACGGGTTCCCCATCGTGGTGTTTCGTGTGGTGTAACTGGAACCGCAGTTTCTGTTCTCCTTTTCAGCGACGACCGATCCCTACATGACACAATCCTTACGAGTTGGGGTGATTGGTGTTGGTCATTTGGGCCGACATCATGCTCGCATCTATGGAACCCTGCCTTCTGTGACCTTGGTTGGGGTCGCTGATACCGATACCTCACGCGGGCATCTGGTGGCGGATGAATGTGGAGTGTCGTATTTCCAGGATTTGGACGAGCTGCTGTCATTGGTCGATGCGGTGAGTGTGGCGGTCCCCACCTCGGCACATGGGGTGGTGGTCACGACCTGTTTGCAACGCGGGTGCCATGTTCTGGTCGAAAAGCCAATTGCCAGCCATGTGTGGGAAGGTGAGCAGTTAGTCGACCTGGCGAAAGCCCGGGGGACCATACTGCAGGTTGGCCATATTGAACGATTTAATCCGATCGTGGAAGTGATGCGTCCTCTCGTGAGTCAGCCCGGCTTTATTGAATGTCATCGTTTAAGTCCTTTTCAGCCTCGAGGAACCGATGTCGATGTGGTACGGGATCTCATGATACATGATTTGGATCTGTTGTTATCCTTAGGGTTGGGTCCTATCCTGCAGGTGGAGGCGAGAGGCATGCCGGTGTTTACCGATCTGCCCGATATTGCCAATGTGCGAATTCTCTTTGAAAGCGGGTGTCTGGCGAATTTGACTGCCAGCCGCATCTCGACTGGACGACTGCGAAAGATCAGAGTATATCAACGGGATCGCTATCTCTCGGTTGATTTTGGTGGAAAAGAGGCGGTGATGAACACCAGGAGAAGTTTGGAAGGTGGAACGTTTGAAGTTGAAACGCAACATATCAAGGGTGATGAAGGCGATGCCCTGACTCGTGAATTGGGTTGCTTCATTCAATCGATTCTGGGAAATCCTTCCGCCCGAGGTGTCTCAGGAGAAGAAGGTGTGGAAGCTCTGCGAGTCGCAACCCAAGTGGTCTCGCTCATTCAACAACATGCCGGGCACTCGCCACGGTAATCCGCGTCAGGGCGGGCTATTTGCCATGAGCGGTCGGTTAGAGTCCCGATGCCAAAAATCTTTTTAGTGACCGGTGAAACCTCCGGCGATATTCACGGAGCGCACTTAGCGCTGGCACTACGGGAACTGAATCCCGGTGTGGAATTAATCGGTGTGGGTGGCAGTCGGATGTTGGCAGCCGGAGTCTCGCTTCTTCCGCATGTCAAACGGGTAGACGCCATGGGCGTTCCGGGAATCCGGCAGCTCATACAGGGGTGGAAGACCCTACGAACGCTAACCAGTTACCTCCAGCGTGAACGGTTTGATGTCATTATCCTCATCGACAGTCCGGGATTGAATCTTCGCCTGGCCAAGGCCATTGCCCCACGGTCATGCAAAATTATCTATTACATTGCCCCTCAGGTGTGGGCATGGGGAAGCCGTCGTTTAACACTTATTCGAAGAGTTATCAGCCATGTGTTAGCGATTCTTCCCTTCGAAGAGGCCTATTTCCAAAAAGCCGGCATTCCCTGCACGTATGTTGGCCATCCATTATTGGATGAGCTCAAGCCTGCCTATGATATGGTGCATGAGCGTCAGGAATTAGGGTTGAACAGAGAGGATCTGGTGATCGGTCTGCTGCCTGGGAGTCGTGCCCGGGAAGTCCGGGAGGTGTTGCCGGCCTTCCTGCGTTCGGTTGAACAGATTCGTATTCCCTACCCTCGAGTTCAAGTCCTTCTTGCCCAAGCGCATTCACTGTCCGATTCGATGGTGAATGAACTCCTTGGACCTTTTAGCCAACAGGTCAAGGTAGTCAAAGGTCTGTCCAATGAGGTAATGGCGGCTTCAAATCTTTTACTGGTGACCTCTGGGACGGCGACGTTGCAAGCGGCACTGATTGGAACACCGATGGTTGTGGTCTATCGAACATCTCCCTTGACCTATCATATTGCCAAACGTCTGGTTAAAATTCCTTATATTAGTCTCGTGAATATTTTAGCCGGTCAAGAAATTGTTCCGGAACTGATTCAGGATCGTATGACCCCGGATTATATCGCCCATGAAGCCTTAGGCATCTTGCAAGACGTTCGTCGCCAACAGGACATGACCCAGGCTTTCCACACCATTCGGACGGCTCTGGGGGGGGGCGGGAGCGTCGAAACGGGCTGCAGCCTGTATCCTTGCCGAGGCGACCGTATGAAGACCTTCTGGCGAATTGTGTCGTATCTGAGGGAGTACCGCCTGCGGTTGCTTGGTGCGTTTGTCTGTTCTGCCGGGGTGGCAGGATTATCAGCGGTCTATGCGTGGCTTGTTCAACCGGTTCTGGATGGAATTTTTATTGAGCGCAATCAGGAGATGTTGCTCATCCTTCCGTTGGCTGTCCTGGGTGTTGCGATTTTAAAAGCCTCCTTTGCCTATGGACAGGGGTATCTCATGAGTTATGTGGGCCACTGGCTGGTGTCCGATATTCGCCAGCAATTGTTTATTCATATCGTGCGCCTGCCTATTCGTTTTCACGATGCGAATACGTCAGGACGGTTGATGGCCAGGGTGATTAGCGATGTCAACGAAATGGCGAATGCCATTCCCAGTGTGTTGAAGGATATTTTTCAACAGGGGCTGACGTTTGTGGCGATGCTGTCCGTGGTCTTTTATCAAAATTGGAAACTCGCGACGATTGTGTTGGTGGTATTACCCTTCTCCTCCTTGGTGTTGGTACGGGTCGGCCGACGGATTCGTAAACTTTCAAAACGTGGCCAGGAATCCATTGGGAGAATGGCTTCCGTCTTAAAGGAAGCGTTTTCCGGGATCAAGATCGTGAAGGCCTACGGTCAGGAAGAGAAGGAGGCTGACCGATTCTCGTTGACGAATCAAGCCTTTCGGACAGCAAAAGTGAAGTCCTCTCAAACCTCAGCGATGGCCTCTCCACTTCTTGAAGTCATTGGGGTCTGCGGTGTGGCCTTTATTATCTGGTATGGGGGAGGATTAGTCATTGCCGGAGAGATGAAGCCGGGAGAGTTCTTTTCCTTTCTGGCTGCCATGTTCATGGCGTATGCCCCCCTCCGGAAAATGTCCGGAGCCAATGAGTCGGTTCAGCGTGCGCTTGCGGGGGCTCAGCGGGTGTTTCAAGTTCTCGACCTGGAAAGTGAATTAGCGAAAGACGAAGGCAAGAAAATTCTTCCACCAATGGCGAAAAATTTGGAATTTTCCGGTGTCACCTTCAGGTATGAGGGCTCTGACGAGGCGGCCTTGCACGGGATCAATTTCACGATCAACGCCGGGGAGGTGGTGGCCTTCGTCGGGGCCAGTGGTAGTGGAAAGACCACTCTCGTGAGTCTGGTCCCACGGTTTTATCGTCCGACAGAAGGCACCGTGAAGATTGATGGTGAGGATATTCGCCTGGTTGATCGATCATCTCTGAGACGGCAGATTGGCATCGTGTCTCAAGAAACCGTGTTATTTGATGATACGATCAGGAATAATATCGCCTATGGCCGTCTGGATGCGAGTGAAGAGGCTGTCATTGAGGCGGCTCGCGCCGCCTTTGCCTGGGAATTTATTGAGCGGCTCCCTCATGGACTGGATACGCTGGTTGGTGAAAATGGACTACGATTATCGGGTGGACAACGTCAACGACTCGCAATTGCCAGGGCAATTCTGCGGGATCCCCCGATTCTGATTCTGGACGAGGCGACGTCCGCTCTGGATTCGGAATCTGAGAAGCTGGTGCAGAAAGCTCTGGCAAACCTGGTAAAAGCCCGAACGACCTTGATCATCGCCCACCGGTTGTCCACGGTCCAACATGCCGATCGTATCGTGGTGATGAATCGCGGAAAAATTGAAGAGATCGGTACTCATGCCACTTTGCTTCAACAGGGAGGCCTTTATACTCGGTTGTATCAAACGCAATTTTTACTGACTCAACCCGAACCGTTACCGACGACCTCCTAAATTGAAAAACGCCGTTCCTTATGTTGAATTGGATTAAACTGTCCGTCGCTCCGCCATTGGCCGCTCACATGATTCGCCTTTTGGGGCGTACCATGCGTCTATCTACCGTCGGTGGGGAAACCGTGGACGAGTTGTATCGCCAAGGGCGACAGATCATTATTGCCTTTTGGCATGGCCGTCAGTTGATGATGCCGTTGGCCTACCGTGGGCAACAGGCCGCAATTTTGATTAGCCAACATCGGGATGGTGAAATTATCGCGCGAATCATGGGATATTTTGGATTTCAGTCCATTCGCGGGTCGAGCACACGCGGGGGACTTCGAGCGACCAGGCAATTGTTGAAGGCCGGGCGGAATGGCGGAGATCTGGTTGTGACGCCCGATGGTCCGAAGGGGCCAGCCTGCACGGTACAATCGGGAGTGATTTATCTGGCAAAAATGACGGGATTGCCCATAATCCCTTTAACTTTTGCCTGCTCAAAAAAAAAGTCTTTACGAGTTGGGATCGCTTCCAGATTCCCTATCCCGGTGGGATAGGGTTGTTTGTATGGGGCCCACCCATCTGGGTAAGCCGGGATCTTTCCAACGAGCAGCTGTCCGGTCCCGGGTTGGAGCTGGAAGGTTCGTTGAACCGGCTTACGGCTCAAGCGGAATTGGCTGTTCAGGATTCCGACCCGGTTGAATCATTTCTCCGCCGAATGTCTTCCCAGAATCTGATCGATATGAATGAGACCTTCGATCGGTGACCGACTCATGTATTATGTAATGTATAATGTCCTGCTGGTTCTGGCCTTTCCCGTGATCATCGGACTCCTGCTGACAAAAAAACGCAGTCAACGCGGCCTGTGGTGCCGGCTTGGGGCGGTTCCTGTCGAATTGCGGAATCTGCAAAAACCGGTCATCTGGATTCATGCCGTCTCCTTAGGCGAGGTGGCCACGATCGTTCCGCTGCTCCACGCGATGAAGGCGCGGTATCCTCAATGGCCGTTGGTCGTGTCCACGGTGACGGAGACCGGTCGGGAAGTCGTGATCAAGCGTTTGGAGGGTGTGGCTGTCCATTGTTATGCTCCCGTTGATTTTTGGTGGGCGGTTGACCGGTATATCCGGATACTTCAGCCCCGGCTCTTTATTTTGGTCGAATCAGAATTCTGGCCCAATCTGCTGAAAAACCTTGAAGGGCATCGAGTGCCGATCTGTCTTGTCAACGGGAGAATCTCTTCACGATCCTTTGCCAGATATCGCTGGGTTAGAGGAATGATGAAGCAGGTGTTGAGCTGTCTCGATCTGGCCTTAATGCAATCGGAACACGATGCCGAACGCATCGGACATTTGGGCGTCAAGCCAAATGCCATTCATGTCACCGGCAATATGAAGTTTGATCAAGGGCTTGACCAAGCACAGGCTGCCGATGGAAATGTTTCGTTCAGGGCACTCTTCGGGTGCCAAGCCGCTGAGCGGCTGGTTGTGGCTGGGAGTACGCACCCTCAGGAAGAAGAGTGTTTGTTGGATGCCTACCGGCAGGTGATTGCCCGACACCCTCAGGCGGTACTGGTGATGGCTCCACGCCATATCGAGCGTGTGGCTAAGCTCGAACAGGTCATTCAACAGTATGGATTTGCTTGTGTCCGTCGCAGCCGGTTGGAGCAGAATGTCGGAGATCAGGCTTTTCAGAAGGGTCCTCGCGTCATCGTGCTAGACACCAGAGGGGAGTTGGCCTTGGTCTACCGGGAGGCCTGGGTTACTTTTGTGGGAGGGACACTGGTTCCGGTTGGCGGACATAATCTGTTGGAACCTGCACAATGGGGTCGCCCCGTTCTATTTGGTCCCCATGTCGATCATTGCCGTGACATTGCCGGACGGCTTCTGGGAGCAGGGGGAGGCATACAAATTCAGAATCAGGAGGATTTGGCCTCTCAATTGGTTCGTCTGATCGCCCATCCTTCGGCAGCCGAGGAGATGGGCCAAAGGGCGTTGGAAATGGTCCGGACCCATCGGGGCGTCGTCACCAGGAATCTTCAATGGATTGATCAATTGTTGAACAAAGACAATTCGACCTTTTTCTCTTTGTCGGCGAAGGGGTCTTCACGAACATCTCAAGAAGTGCTCCGATAAGCCTCTGTTAGAGCCCTAAATAAGGAGAGAATATGATATCCGCCATGTGTCCTTCGTGAACACGACGTCTCCTTCGCTTGGTGTGAACCCGGAACGGCTCTGGCGTTGGTTGGACCGGCGTTGCCCATGGATTCTCCGGGGGTGTGCCGTTCCCTATGGTGCAGTCGGTCATTTACGGAGGACGGCCTATCAACGCGGCTGGTTTCCTCAACATCGATTGCCAAAACCGGTGATCAGTGTGGGCAATATGACCGTGGGGGGAACCGGGAAGACTCCATTGGTGATGTGGTTGGCCGCCAGACTTCATGAACGGGGCAAGCGGGTTGCAATTTTAAGCCGAGGGTATGGAAGAGAACGTTCGGTAGAGAATAGGTTGGTCTCTGATGGTGTCTCGCTGAAAGGAGATTGGCGATCGGTAGGGGATGAGGCCATGCTGATGGCGCGCAAATGCCCTTGGGCGATTGTGGCTGTGGGGACCGATCGGTATCGTCTGGGACAGTGGGTCTTAGAGCAGGCCTCATGCGATTGCTTTCTTCTTGATGATGGCTTCCAGCATCTATCTCTCTATCGCGATCTGGACGTGCTCGTATTTGATGCGACCGATGTTGAGGGCTTAAGGGGGGTTGTGCCCGCCGGTCGAATGCGGGAACCCCTGTCCGCAGCAAAGTGGGCCACGACGTTCGTTTTCAGTCGAACGGAACAAGTTACATCGGTTGCATCACTTCAGAATCGAATCGAACAGAGCCTGGGAATGCCCATTGTCCCCATACGTCTGGAAACCAAACCCGGAATGTTCACGCATATTGCCACAGGGAAATCTCAACCGGCCGGGGCCTTTAAGGGGACAGCCTGTTTGCTCTTTAGCGGGATAGGCAATCCCGCCTCCTTTCGATCGAGTGTGGTCTCCTGTGGGTTGACGGTGGACGAGGAGATTCGGTACCCCGATCATTTTTCCTATTCAGAGAAAGATGTTGAAGCTATTCGTTTAAAGATGCGACGGGTAGGGCTTGCTCTCGTGATCACAACAGAAAAAGATGCTGTGAAAATTAAACAGCACCTGAAATGTGATGACCCTCTATGGGCGCTGGATGGGCAAGTCCGGATAGCTCAAGGGGAAGACCGGTTACGTGAACAGCTCCATACCATCTGTCCATAGGACTCAGATAGGGTTGGTCAGATAGGGTTTAGCAATCGGTTCATGTGAAAGGCCATATCGTTTTTCGATGAACATTCTCGTCCGTGTTCCCAACTGGATCGGAGATGCCGTGATGTGCTTGCCGGCTCTCATGGATTTACGAAATCATGATCCGCATGCCAAGATCACGGTGTTGGCCAGGCCGATCATCGGAGAGTTGTTGGAAGGACATCCGGGCGTGGATGAGGTCATGATGTATGTCTATCAAGGGGAACATCAGGGCCTTCTCGGCCTCTGGCACCTCATTCAACTTGTGAAAAGGAAAAATTTTGATCGTGCGGTATTATTCCAGAATGCCTTTGAAGCGGCCCTCATTGCCTGGGTGGCCGGCATCCCCTCCCGCATCGGGTATGCGACAGACGGACGGCGTTGGCTTCTGTCCCAGCCTGTGCCCAGACCGGATCGGGCTACCCTGCATCATACGAAATATTATCAGGAACTCGTGAAGGCCATCACCCACTCTCCCGGGAAAAACGACGGGTCCCCTCAACTTTTTATTTCTTCTGAGGTGAGGCATGCCTGTGCCAGACAGTTTCCTGAGATCTTTCTTCCATCAGACGGTCTGGTCATTGGGATTAATCCCGGTTCGGTGTATGGATCGGCCAAGCGATGGATACCGGAACGTTTCGCGGAGGTGGGTGATCGGCTGGTTGAGCAGCTGACAAAAGAATTTCCGGGAGCTCCGTTTGTTCGCTGCGTCCTGATTGGAGGCAAGGGAGAGGAAGCCCTTGCGCAGGATATTGCCAGACGGATGCGGTATGAGCCGATTGTCCTGTCAGGAAGAACCACCATACGGGAATTAATGGGAGTGTTGACACGCTGCTCCGTCTTGGTTACCAACGACACGGGACCCATGCATGTGGCCCAGGCTCTTGGGGTACCGGTCGCGGCGATTTTTGGTTCAACGGATCCCTCCACGACAAGTCCTCATGGGCAATTCAGTGGCGTGGTGACGGCATCGGTTCGATGTGCACCCTGTTTATTACGCGCCTGCCCGATTGATCATCGTTGCATGACCCAAGTGTCCGTTGAGCAGGTTGTGGAGGTCGCGCTGTCTCAAATCAGGATGCCATCGGGCTATGGGAACGAGGGTCGGATCAGAGGGCATGTTGGATGAGAAATGATTCTGCGGCACGGGGTACGGCCGTGTTTTTGGATCGGGATGGCACCTTGAACCACGATACGGGGTATGTCACTTCTCCCCAACAATTGGTTTTGTTTTCCGGAGTCCCTGAAGCCATCGCCCGATTAAACCACTTAGGGGTTATGGTGCTTCTGGTCACCAATCAATCGGCTATTGGTCGGGGAATGATGACCATCGAGGGGTTGGAATCGATCCATGAGAGGCTGGCCGAGTTGATTCGTCCCTATGGAGCCAGGATTGATGGTATTTTCTTCTGTCCTCATCATCCTCAAGACGGATGTGGATGTCGAAAGCCCAAAGCGGGTTTAATTCAAGAAGCGATCACTCGATTTGCTCTCGATGTATCGCAGTGTTATCTGGTCGGGGACAAACGCAGTGATTTGGAGGCGGCCTACGCCGCCTCGGTACCCGGTGTCCTGGTCATGACGAGTTCGTATAGTGCGGATGTGGTGAGGGCGAGAGAGGCGGGACAGGTGCCGATTGCGTATGTCGCGGACAGCTTTGTTCATGCCGTGGACTGGATAGAACAGCAGATCATGAACCGAGACAACCGAATCAGGCAAAACCGATGAAGCCGCTAATCCATTCATGCGCGTTATCGGGATCTTGTATGTGGCCGATGGGCTAAATGTTTCTCGCGTGTACGTATGAACATCACTCCTCAACGCATCCTGGTCATCAAATTAAGTTCGCTGGGCGATATTGTTCATGCCCTTCCAGCAGTAGCTGCGTTGCGTCAGCGGTTCCCGCAAGCCCGACTGACCTGGATGGTTAAAGAGATCTGGGCCCCGATTCTGGAAGGGAACCCCGATATTGATGACATTTTGTCTGTGAATGTGTCTTGGCAGAATTGGCCGCATATCATTCGTACACTCCGAAGAGGGCAGTTCGATCTGGTTGTGGATTTTCAAGGGCTGTTTCGTTCAGGAATCTTCGGCATGATGACTGGGGCTCGAACCCGCGTGGGTTTTGCGCGAGCCCGGGAAGGGGCGACCTGGTTGTATACACACCAGGTGCCTTTGCCCGAGACGAAACCTTCCTCCTGGCGTTTGCTGGAGGTCCATGCCGTTGATCGGAATGTCGCGATCACCACATTTCTGGGCGCACGCTCATCGACTCCGGTGTTCCATCTGCCTCAATCCTCTACCGATCGTCTCACAATCGAAACGATGCTTCAGGATGCACACGTCCGGGACCATGAACATTTGATTGCTTTGGCACCTTGGACACGGGCTGCCATGAAGTCCTGGCCGTTTCAACGGTTTGTGGATCTGGCCATCGAACTGGTGCAGTGGCCCGATGTTCGTGTTGTACTTTTGGGTGGGGCTTCAGATATCTCTGCTGCCGGGGCATTTGACCGTCTCGTGCCTCAGGGGCTGATCAATCTGGTCGGACGACTGTCTCTTCCTCAATTACCCTCACTCTTGCGAAGAATGCACCTGCTCATTGGAAACGATTCGGCGCTCATTCACCTTGCAGCGGGAGTGGGCATTCCGGTGGTCGCGATCTTTGGCCCTACGCATCCCAAAGCCACAGGTCCCTATCCCTTTGGAAAGCATGTTATCGTACGCATGGAATTGCCCTGCAGTCCCTGTGGAGCACGAACATGCAAAAATCCCAACTATCTGGAATGCATGGAATCGATCTCGCTCGAGAATCTCATTCGTGAGATCAAAGGAATCGTCGGAGGCCTCTCTCTTCGAAAAAACGATCGTGTGCCGGCAACACAATTCTCGGCGAAACCGTAAATCTGTGAGAAGGTCGAAGGAAGCAACCGCATGACGGAACAACGCACGAGAGAAAAAGTTTCCGCTGTGGTGATTGCCTATAATGATGCGCCGAACATGCGGAAATGTTTAGAGAGTCTTCATTGGGTGGATGAACTGGTGGTGATCGATTCTCACAGCACGGATGGGACGACGGAAATTTGCCGTGAATTTACCTCCAAGATTTTCCATTATCCCTTCCAGGGGTTTGGGGTGCTTCGGAATCACGCCCTGACCCATGCCACGCATGATTGGGTACTGAGCCTGGATACGGACGAACGGGTGACGCCAACGGTGCAGGAAGAAATCGAACGGTTGCTCCTTGAGGGGCCTTCGGCACGGGCGTATAAGATTCCCAGAAGGAATTTTTTCCTTGGGCGGTGGATCAAACATTGTGGATGGTACCCTGATTACCGGCAACCACAGTTTTTTCATAAGGGACACATGCGCTATCGAGAGGAGCTGGTCCATGAGGGCTATGAGCTGAAAGGAAAACTTGGATATCTTCATGCCAGTCTGGAGCAGATTCCCTTTCGGGATATCGATCACTACTTTCGCAAAATGGATCGGTATTCCAGCTTGCGGGCGGAGGATATGCATCGTGCAGGCCGGACATTCCGCCCCCATCAGTTGGTGCTTCGTCCCTTATTTACCTTTCTGAAAATGTATGTGTTTCGGGGAGGGATGTTGGACCGGAAACCGGGACTGATTTTATCTATGTTGTATGCCTATTACACCTTTGTGAAATACGCCAAGTTGTGGGAAATGCAAAAAAGTTGATCTTATGGACCTTCTCTGCGATCCCCTTGATCCCCCATTGGCGATGCCGATGGTAAGCCCAACTCTCTCTCGTTATCAGAGACCCATGCGCATTCTTCACACGGAATCTTCTTCAGGGATGGGAGGGCAGGAATACCGCGTGTTGGAGGAAGCGCAAGGCATGGAGAAGCGTGGTCATACGGTCATCGTCGCTGCCCCTCATGGGAGTCAATTGGCCGCCCTGGCAAAACAGCGAGGGCTCCAGGTCAAAACAACCACGTCCGGCAAGCGAGGGTGGATCACGTTAATCCCTTCCTATTTGCGAATCTTGAAACACTATGAAATTGATGTGGTCAATACGCACGGGTCTCTTGATAGTTGGACGGCGTCGATTGCCGGACGGATTTCGTCCCGACGGCCCATCATTGTCCGGACCCGCCATAAAAGCACGCCAGTCTCACGGACGTGGCGGCATCGACTCCTCTATGGAAAATTGCCGCATGTCGTCACCACCACGGGTGAGGCGGTCAGACAGGGATTGATGACAGGAAACCGGCTGAGCCCTTCCCGGGTCATTTCGATTCCCACGGGAGTTGATTTGGACCGGTTCCATCCTCAACACCCGGATGTGTCCTTACGAAAGAGTTTGGGGCTTGGAAGCCAAGGTCCGCTGATCGGAGCCGTCACCTTTCTGCGCCCGGAAAAGGGCATGGCCGTCTTGGTCGAGGCGGTCCGGTGGCTCACGCCACGTTTTCCTAGCATCGAGTGCCTCATCATCGGAGATGGCGGAGAACAGCCGGCACTGTTGAGTCGCATTCGAGAGCTTGGCTTGGAGCACTGTGTGCATCTCATCGGGTTTCGGCAGGATGTGCCGGCTATGCTGGCGATACTGGATGTGGTGGTCATTCCTTCTTTTGAAGAAGGTATTCCCCAATCTCTCACTCAAGCCTTAGCTATGGAACGTCCTGTGGTCGCTTCTGCGGTGGGAGGGGTGCCCGAAGTGGTGCAGGATGGCCTGAACGGTCTGTTGGTCCCTCCACGAGACCCCGAGATCTTAGCCGAGAAAATTTCCTGTCTTCTGTCTGATCCCATTGCCGCGACCCGAATGGGGAAGATCGGGCGACAAGTTATTCACGAACGATTTTCCATGGAACACATGCTGACTCAAACGGAGTTGGTGTATCGGCAATTGATGCAATCATACGCCCCCGTTGGTGTGTAGAGGTCTTGAACGGGCGGGGAGAGCGTCGGCGACGTAGCCGGCTTGAGCTACAAAGGATTCGAGGACATGGTTTGTTTGACAGGGGATGTCCACCAACGCTCGTATCGGGGAACCGATACGCCATTTTCCTCTCAAACAGAAGTCGCCTTAGCCGCGAAATATTGTGATATTGCCGGGAAGTACGGAGTGAAAGTTTCGCTGTTTTTTACGGGGAAAGCCTGTGAGGAAGAACCGGACACGGTGAAAATCCTTTCGGGTCTGCGGCATTGTGAAATTGGTGGTCATACCTTTGCGGCTTTTCGAGATCCGTTATCTCGACTATTCAAGAAAGTGTATGGAACGCCATGGGGAACCACTGCGCACCAACTTCGCGATATTCAGCGGACCATTGGTAGCATTCAACAGGTGACGGGCCATCGAATTCAGACCTGGCGAAATCATAGTTATATACGAACCGCTGATACGGATCGCTTATTAGAATCCTGTGGAATCCATGTGGTGTCCGATGAGGTCTCCGATTTGAAAATCTCTCCCGAATGGGTGCGTCCCGGTTATCGTTCGGTTCCGATGAATGTTCTTCCGGATCACGAACATGTCTTACATGGAAAATATCAACATGGGAAAACCAAACCGGAGCGTCTTGCCCACCGAATGCCTATCACGGAATGGGCCGACCGGGTGAAGGCGAGTATACGGAGGATATGCGAGCAAGGAGGAACCGCCACAGTCCTTGCCCATCCGATGTGCATGGACGTGGCCGATGGCATGGTGGTGTTTGAGGACCTCTGTCAATATTTCCAACCGTATGGGACGGTTTGGCTCTCAGAAGTCCAGTGAAGGACATGTGAATGGAAACTGAGACATGCCGGTTGAGGACCGGTGGAGTGAAATGCCTGATGCGCAGGGATCGACCAATTGACGATGATACAAGGCCCGAAACTCCATGCGGGCATAGACGGTTCTTTTTACCCCTGGTGGTTAGTGATAACGGATCATTTATCTTATGAAAAACCAGAATAGTCCGGCCCAAAAGAATGTCACGTCGGTCACGCGGGAAACGGTCTCTTGTGCCGTGGTGGCATTCAACGAAGAGAAAAACCTTCAGCCGTGTTTGGAAAGTGCAAGGTGGATGGATGAAATCGTCGTGGTGGATTCATTCAGTACGGATCGCACCATGGAGATTGCCAGAACGTTTACGGACAAGATTTTTCAACGCCCCTGGCGAGGGTTTGGGGATCAGAAAAATTATGCGATGGATCAAGCGACCACGGATTGGGTGTTTATTTTGGATTCCGACGAGCGAATTCCTGCCGAACTTCAGGCTGAGATAGAAGCCGTGCTGTCTGCCGGTTCGAAGGATGGGCCTGTGGCCTATTATGTCCCCCGTCATAATTATTATTTTGGCTCTTTGGTGTTGAACGCCGGGTGTTATCCCGATTATCAATTGCGTCTGTTCCGCCGGGGAATCGGTCATTTGGATGATGCCGAGCCCCACAATAAATTCATCTTTTCAGGAGAATCTGCGTTTCTCTCGTGTCCATTGGTGCATCTCACCAGGCCCACGCTTCACAATTATTTTGAAAAATTTCCGAACTTTACGACCTTGGCTGCCCAAGACCGGGCCAGAACCAAACGCCATGTGCGTGGCACAGACCTCCTGTTTCGTCCGATCTTTACGTTTTCGAAATACTATTTCGCCCGAAAGGCTTATCGTGATGGCATGGCGGGGTTTTTAGTCAGCGCTCTATCCAGTATGTATACCTTTGTGAAATATGCCAAGCTCTGGCATATGAGACAACTCGAAGCCCAGGGATATTCTCAGTAATTAAAATCGCGAGGGGTGACCCGCCCTCCAGAATGACAGTCCATGACGATAAGACATTGTCCGATGACTCACAACAGTTCAAACATCTGATGCGCGTCGGGTTTGATGCCGGCCCCATGCGTTCCGCCTATAGCGGGATTGGACAGTATGTCCGGTGTCTCTTTCCTGCCATGTTTTCCTTTTCCCAGGATATTGAATGGGAGGCCTATGCTTCATTGGGTGGTTCTTCCCAACCCCTTCCGCTTCAATTCCCGTCGCATGTCTCCGTGAAATGCTCCAAGTCCTCGTGGGGATTTGGCCGAATGGAGAACGATCAACCCCCGCTCGATATCTTTCATGGGACCAACTTCAAGGCTCCAGATTATGGCCAACGTCACACCATACTCACGATTCATGATGTCTGGCTGGCACGTCATCCGGAATATTCGAAGAAACTCCTTGGCCAAGCGCTTTCCTCCTGGAAGTTAGGTTTGCGCGCCAGGCAGGTCTCTCGCGTGGTGGCGGTCTCCAAATTTTCTTCCCGGGAAATTCAAGAGGTGCTTCATCTCCCGTCCGACCGTATTACGGTGATCCACCACGGGCCGTCTCCCGCCATGTTTCCTGATCGGGATGATCAGAAGTTTCAGGAGGTCCGGACTCGATTGCACATTCCTGCCCGTCCCTTTGTGCTATTTGTGGGAGGAGCTGAGCCCCGGAAAAATCATACCGCAGTGTTTAAGGCATTTGCCCGATCACCACGACTTGCCTCATCCTTCTCTCTTGTGGCCATCGGTGAGGTAGAATCACGGGGCGCCAACCTGATGGTGACGGCCAGGGATTTGGGGATCGGTGATTACGTATGTTGCCCTGGTTATGTGTCCAGCGAAGATTTACGGCTGCTGTATTCCCATGCGGAGGTTTTTGTGTTTCCGTCCTTGTATGAGGGGTTCGGCATTCCACTTCTTGATGCCATGGCGTGTGGTGCCCCGATTATTACCGGGACGGGGAGTGCTCTGCCGGAAGTGGCAGGGGATGCTGCTCTCTATGTCGATCCTCAGGATCCGGAACAATTGGGGATGGAAATAGAACGGCTGGTGAGTGATCGCGAATTACAAACGCAATTACGCAACAAGGGGTTCGAGCGGGTCAAGCACTTTACGTGGGAGCGGGCGGCACAGGAAACGCTGAATCTCTATAGGAACGTGCATGGCTAACCAAAGGTGCTTGATGAAAATGGCAATGGCTGGGATAACGTCCTGGCCGACGTGGATGGTATTGCTAGCGGCAAGTGTCACGGTTGGGCTTCCTCGCGTTCCGTATTATCAGCAGGGACTCCCGTATATCTACGACCTCGGGGGAATGGCCTTGGTGATTTGGTTTATTGGGCTCGGGTTTCTCATTCTTGGACTCTATTTCGTCGTTATGGGAATTGTGAGTGCCGGTTGGTTCCTGAGCAGGAGGCTCTCTGCCGTACTCTTTGGAGGCATGTCGTTGATTCTTGCCGGCGGCTGTCACTGGTTCTATCTGCTGTTGTTGGAGATGTCAGTCAGAGTGACATGAGACCGGGATTTCCTCAAATGCCCTCGAACAAGCCTTCACTCCTCGGGGATACACGGCAAGGACAGGTCCGGCTGTGTTGGAGGAACCTTGGGGAGGCGCTCTTTTTTTGTTTAACAATGACGCTCCTGGCAAAATGGTCGACCAATTTGCCGGCGTGGGGGGACGTCATTGCCTCAGAAAACGGGCCGGTTGAGATGATGAGTGCGGGCATATGGTTTGTTGCCATGGTGTGGTGCCTGACTGCGGGCCTCAGTCATTCCCACCATCGCATTGAGTGGTTGGGACTCACGGCTCTCTGCCTTCTCTTTGGGCTGCGGGAGTTAGATGCGCATGTCTGGGCGACCGGATGGAACTTTGATAAGTTGGCAAATTATTGGAACTCGAGCTTTCCGCTTTGGGAACGACTGTTGGTAATTGGGGGTATGATTATTCCCGTCATGGCTATTGGAATAGTTCTCTGTTTTCGAATCTGGTCACGACTGGCGGCAGCCTGGAAAAGTCGTGCTCCCTGGATTGGCCAATTGACCCTGGGAGGCTTGCTGCTGAGTTTCTGTGTGGTGGTGGATAAAGTGCATGGGTATTATCTTCCCATTCTTGGGTTGGAAGATGCACAGCTATTCTTCATGGGGCTGGAAGAATTTGGAGAATATGTGCTGGGAATCTATACCGTGTCGGTCTTATGGCCTTACTGGCAAGCCACCCTTCCGTTCCATCAGACGGATTCATGAAAAGAAGCCCCTTCGGAGTGTAACCCGAACCGTTCCCCTGTAGAATTATTCTTTCAGGATCATCTCGAAGTCACGATTCACGTGAAGCGTCTTTTACTTATTAAACTTCGGTATATCGGGGATGTCGTGTTATCCACCCCTCTTCTTCCCGTTCTGCACAAGCGATTTCCCGGTGCATCACTCACCTTTCTGGTAAATCCTGGAACGGAGAGTGTGTTATTCGGGAATCCCTATCTGGAGACAATCATGGTGTTACCTCGTGAAGGATGGGGCCAACAATTTGAGTGTTACCAATCGCTGCGTCAGGCCCGATTCGATGGGGTCGTGGATTTAACGGACGGGGATCGCTCCGCCTTTCTGACCTATTGGACGGGTGCCGGTGTCAGGCTGGGCTTTAATCGGGAGAATCGGTGGCGTGGAAAGCTGTATACGCATGTGTTGCCATCAGCCTATGGTTCCATGCACATGGTGGATTATCATGCCCAGGCCTTGTCAGCCTTAGGGATCAGTGATCCCGTGGGCAATCCGGAATGGTATCTGCGACCTGAAGACCATGAGCAAGGGGATCACCTGTTGGCCTCGCTCAAGATCGGGCAGGCCCCATTGGTGCTTCTTCATCCTCCAGCGCGATATGCCAAAAAAGCCTGGCCTCTTGAGCGATTTGCCGCCCTGGCCGATTGGCTGGCCGATCAGGGAGCGGTCGTGGCCTTAATCGGACACCAGTCAGAGATGCTGATAGGACAACAGATTGTCAATCTGAGCAGGTCCAAACCGCGTAATGTGATGGGGCAGACCGGTTTGCGTCAACTGGCGGCAATAATGAAGCGAAGCGCCTTATTTATCGGGAACGATGGGGGCCCGATGCATATGGCGGCAGCCGTCGGTTGTCCTGTTCTGGGGTTATTCGGTCCCTCTGATCCTCATGTGTGGGGTCCGAGGGGAGGAAATGTTTCCGTGATTTATAAAGGCCTGGACTGCGAAAAATGCTTTCATGACGCGTGTTCCCGGGGGGAAGAAGGGTGTATGCGGCAAATATCAGTTGAGGAAGTCTGCCGGATTGCAGGCCTGTACCTGGAATGAGTGTTCGTGATCACCCAGGAACTCAATACATTTGTGACGGGAGGTGGTGAATTCAATTATGTTGCCTTTTCATCGGTATATGAGTGACAGAGCCTAACCTGAAGACAATGAGGGAGTGTTCAAAAAGGACTGTCCGGCAACGCCGCTGGCAGTGTTGTTCAATATGGGAGTCTTGAATAATAATAATTTCCAAGGGCATATTGACCCCCAGGCACGTTGCCTATTAGAGGCTCGGGGCGGTTCAAAAAAGTTCGTCCAGCAAGGCCGCAGTCATTTTTGCGCGCAGAGCGTACTGCCAGTACGTGAGCACGGAAACATGGCGAGAACGCCGCTGGCGGCTTTTTTCAACAGCCCCAATATGCCCTTACGGGAAGGCGGGTAGGGGTGCATAGACGAGGGGATGGCCAACCAATTCCTCCAGCCATTGTTCCGTGGCCTGATGAGGAAGAGGTCGTTGGTTGAGGCGAATCTCCAGACGAAAGTCACCATTCGTGCCCACCAGACCCACTATGGCCGCGACGTCTTCCCCTTCAGGAAGGAGATAGTCGGTCTGAAATTCTGCCAGGCTGCCATACACCCGCCCTTGCGGCTCTAAGAGCTGAAGCAACTCAGGCATATCGGACAGCGTGCAGTGAATAGAACAGCGATACATGAACCGGGGATTGGGAGTGATTCCAGTAAAATCCAAGAGGGCGGATTCGGGAAACCCTGTGAGATACACACGCAAATTCGCAGGTTTTCCCTGGTAGGTCGCAGCCAATTGACTGGCCGACACCAAAAACTCAAAGGGATCCGGCGAGTTGAGTTCGAATTGGCAGGGTCCGAACGCATCCGGCCATGAGCAAAAGAGCGGAGTATCGGTTCGGTCTGTCTGCAGCAGCACTCGTGCGCCTTTTTGCGTCACCTCAATCGGAAGATCCAGGACCTGAATGGCGGTCCGAAAGGCATTTTCCCGGTCGGTGAGCCAAAACCGGTCCCGCCGTTTGGCAAGGGTTTCCCCTGGTGTCATGACTTCGGTGGTATGAACCCTGACCCGAATGAATCCATGGGTATGTCGGAATCCGAGCCACAGCCAGGCCTCCGGCAGGAGTGTCGTCAGCGGCTGGGTCATGCGCCAGGGATGCGCGATCGAACAGTACGTGTTTACCGATTGATGCGTTTGAAAGATGGAGTGATAGTGGCCTGCCAATAGAAAAAAGTCGCCCTGCCAGTTGTCGAGGAGATGTAATAGGGTGACATCCTCAGTGGGCCATGGCGCGAGAGTCTGGATGCGCTGTGGATGGTCCACTTCCCATTCTTCGATATAGCCGATCATTTCCTTGTCCGCGTGGATTGAGGTCACGCCTAACTGCCTCAATTTGCCCGCCACCGATAAAATGTCCTCGAAGGAGAGCGTCGCTTGGGTTTCCCAACGATGTTCACGCATAGGTTATATTTAGCAAAGCGAAATGCGGGGCAGGTGGATCATTTGGTTCCAACGATATCGGGTAGCGGTGGCCGGAGGAAGGGGGGTGAAGGTTAAGGACCGAAGGCAAATCAGAAAAATTGGACGAAAAATATGGCGGAGAGGGCGGGATTTGAACCCGCGGTAGGCTTTTGACCTACGACGGTTTAGCAAACCGTTGCCTTCGGCCACTCGGCCACCTCTCCGCGCAAGTGTATGTCAATTGATTGTGACTACTTATAGAGTAACAGCATGGGTAACTTCAAGAGCAGATTGCGGCCGGATTGCGGATGAATCGCATGTTGGAAAATCCAATCCCCAAATTATGCGCCAATGATCCCCCTCACATACATATCCCTATCCATCAGAATGGTGATCCTACCATGCCCCAACGGTTCTTGGATATATTCTTAACAAGCTTTTTGTGGGATATTATGAGGTGCAAAGAAATGCCCACAGGCCAAGGTTATCCCAAAAAAAAATCTGCGGGCTATGGAATGTGTTGGGCACCTATTGATTCCAATGGGACTGCCGGTGTTGGAATTTCCTTTGGTCCTTCTTTTGGAGCCGGTATCTCGGGAGGGATGGAGGGATGCATGCTACACCAAGATCTTAGGCTGTTCCAACACTCCATCCAAATGTGGAAAATGTAGAGAACATAACGGAACGGCCCTTACCGTTGGATAACAAAATAAAGACTTATAGTTATACCCTCGTGATTGTGGGATGGGGATTATTTTCCCTCGGAGTGTTTCTTTCTTTTTATTTCCCAAACGAGAATTCCACAAAAATTTATTGGCCTTATTGGATAACTTACGGAGGATGGGCACTAGCTATCCTGGGGATCATTTTGCATACCTATCGATTTTTTAAGTGGCTAAAGGGGAAAAGAAAATCAGATTCTTTCCTACGCAAATGATTTCAATAAAGTATTCGATCTTGAATTTTCGGAAAAACTGAATGGATTTTATCCTGACATATCGCATATTCCTGTTGCGATTCCCGGGCTCTACCCATTCCCTCCCCCATTATTCCATAGGATTGAAAGGTAATTTATGCCACCACTTAAGAAGGTGAATATATCTTTTAAAAAAATTACAAGATATTTAAACGCTCTGCCAGACTTTACCAAAGAATAGAAATTCTGTCGCAAGTGAAAAATGGTGAATATTTGGATCCAGACGATTGGAAGGAAAGTGAAAAGTTTTTGCCTTTTGTATCCAGGAAGTATTGGAATGCTTTTCAAAGCCTATGTTTTGATGGGGCCACTCTTATCGTTAAACTTAGTGGATTACATTATGATCCATTTTTGGCAAAAGAATTGTTGTTTTCTAAGACTGGTCGTTCCAACATAATAGTACATTATCATCATTGGGAGCTTAAGGATCACAGTGAAGAAGATTCTTTTTGCCTCCTAGAGTGTAACAATACACTTTTTAAAACCCTTTTCCATCGATTCTGGTTTTCCCCTGGCTGCGAAATAAGATTTCAAGGCATAGTTTTGAAATCCACGAGGTCCGCCGATTTTTTTCGTTGGTTCTTGCGGCATGAAAGCCCAAATAAAAATAAGGCATTGCTGGATAGGGCAGAGTTGGTTTTTGATAACCTTCACAATGGATTTCACTTTAAAGTTGAATCTGCCAAAAAAGGCATTGATTTAAGAAAACTTTTTAAAGAATTAGTTGCATGAATTAACTTATGAGCGGATCGGGTTAGAAAAAGGAGATGCGTAGTCAAATAAAGTTTTGGAGAAGCAGTCAGGAACCTTGAATTTAGATTCTTGAGCGGGGTCTCGGCCCGGCGACCGAGGTTTTGACTGCTGCGTCTCGAAGAGCGCGACCTTTGTTGTGGAGGCAAAAGGACCCAAAACCACTGGCCCCCGGCGTGATCTGCAAGATGCCTGCGCTGCTCGCCGAATCCAGCGGGGGGCAAACTCGCCTGGCTCAAACAGTGCCCGCCTTGTTTCTGATTTCGTCTCCGCGTCTCGGCCACGCCGAAATGGCAGACCCACTTGTTTTCTTGGTCCAGCATGCGGGCGGAGCGACCGAGATTCTGGTGAATCAGCAAGAGCCCAGTGCGGGATAGTTAGAGTTAGGGGATTTGCCATGAATCCGTGGCAAAATTCTCGGGTAGCCATGGCAGGGGAGGGGAAAGGTTTGCCATTCAGTCGGTACCAACTTTAGGAATAGCCCAAAGCATTCAGTAGGTTCATGTAGATCATTGAGTCAGCCATCAGGAAATTGACAAATGCGATCTGCCTGTTTAGCCTTTCGGTGGTGCTACCAGGAGCTAATCTGCACGGGGAACCGGGATGAGAGGAGAACATACATGCGAATCCAAGACATTCCAGAAATTGACCGATTAAGCACGCCAGAAAAAATTCTGCTCGTCGAGGAGCTCTGGGATCATATAGCGTCCGATCCATCCGCCGTTCCAATTCCCCAAAGTCATGCCAACGAACTCGAGAGACGACTTCACCGTCAAGAGACCCAACCCGGCCCCCTGCTCTCTTTGGAAGAATTACAAAGCAGAATCGATCGTCGTAAATGACCTATACGCTTCGGTTCCTGCCGGAAGTGGAGGACGATGCCGTTGCCGCATACATTTGGTATGAGCAGAAGGCGCCAGGTTTGGGTGCGGAGTTTTTGCGTACCTTTTATGGGGATGCCGGGAAATTATCAGAAAATCCATTATTGTATCCGATCCTACATCTCAAATTTCGCCGTCGGTTGCTTCGGCGATTTCCGTATGCCATTTACTTCGGTACAGAAGAACGCGAAATTGTGGTATTCGGTTTTTTTTCATTGCGCCCGCGATCCTCGGGGCATCCAATCCATTCTCCAGCACCGGCGGTAGTCGAAAGGGTGTAGCTCTTCATTTCCATCCTGCGTGTCTTCCGCCTCTCGGCCACAATAGATCTATCAGTGGGACGATTCCAAGACCCCCTGGACGGAGAAGGGGTGCCAATGAATCAAACGCAAAACGGCGGGCAGTGGAATCTCCTCGGCACCTTTACCTTGAATCCCGCGTCAAACCCCATGGTCGAGCTGTCTGATCAGGCCAACGGCCGGTTGGTGGCCGATGTGGGGCGGGTAGTCCGAATTCTCATCCAGGCTTCTCGTAGTTGAATCGAAAGCACCTATCTCACCGACGTATTCTCTCCTTTTTGTTTTCCGGCAACTGAAGGTGGTGAAGCTTAGGAACTTATGGTTTTTGCGAGAGTGGAGCTGACTAGCTTCACACAGGGGGCTTTTATGTGGAAGCTAATTTCGCCAGTTCGGTATCGACGAATGCGAGGATTTTTTCGGCATCCTCGACCAGGCCGTCTGTGATGTTGAGACCGAGAGCGAGATCTTCTTCATCCAAGGTATCGGCCAATCCGTTATTTTGTAATAAGCTGACATCCCAAAATAGTATCCCCGCAGTGGCCTGTTTTCCGTCGATGGTGGCGGCCACGTTAATATTATCGCCATGCTCAGTCGGGGTACTGATAAAGGTCGGTTCGGCACCTACTTGCTTCGCTCGTCGAATAAGGTCCATGAAGGTTTTTAATCGTTGTAGACTGGCAGGGTCTGTCCCCATCAATATATATCCCCTCTCGTATGAAGGTTCAACTGGTCCACCTCCAATTTTAGATTTACCAATTCGACGGAAGGCCCGCAAGGAATCAATCGAAGGTGTAGTTCCAAGGCGTAGATCCTATGAGCCGATTCGAAATTACGCGGTTCCGTGTTGGCCCGAGGTCGAAGGATCTTGCTCGTTTCGTTTCCGGGCTCGGGTGGCAATGTTTTCCATGAGCCCAGTCAGTTTTTGATATTGCGGGTGATCGGGAGAGAGCGGTTTGCCATCTTCATCGCACATCAGTTCCTGCATCCCTTCGAGCATTGCGGCCATTTCAGGGAAAAGTTCGTCATCCGATTTTTTTCGTCCCATGGTGTCCTTCCTTTGCTATCGTTTCGAAACAAATTGATAAGTTCATCGTTTACTTTAAGATTTGCTGTCCTGGTTGAGAATGCTTTCGATCACCGTTTTGAGGTTTTCGGCGGTTAAGTTCGCCACGCGAATGTTTCCATCCAAGAGCACGGTTGGCGTATGGGTGACCTTGATTCGTTCCCCCCACGTCCGGCCTTTCGCGAGTGTTTTGAAAGGCTTCCCACTGGCGAGTCCTGTTTCAAATTCCGTCGGATCGAGCCCGATCTCTTTCAGAAGGAGGGAACGCATGGTCTTATCGAAGACCTGAATATCTTTTTCGTGAATGGACTGAAAGAGGAGTTGTTTCATTTCCGGCCCTTTGCCCATGGTGACGGCCTGATTGTACATTTCAAAGGCGGTCGGAAGTTTGCCGGGTATGACGGGAAATCCCACCATTCTAATCTCTAACTTGTCGCCAAATTCCTTTTTCAGTTTCGTTCCGACAACCCGTTCGAACATGTGGCAATGTGAGCAGTAAAAGTCAGCGAATTCAAACAGAATGACCTTGCCGGCTTCATGTTGAGAAGGCTCCCCCTCCATCAGTTCGTATTCGCCCTGTATCTTGCTCAAGGCCACATTGGCCCATCCGAGCAGGCTGATCAGGAGTATTCCTCCAATAATGCGGGATTTTTGCGTCTGTCCTGATTTCATGCTTGATCCTTTCTTGATTTCGATCCTATTTTTGGACTTTTTCTCTCGAATCCTCGGAGCCTGTTAGGGTAACATGCTCCGTTCTTGGAGGCACGCTCACGTTAGCCCATCATATCAGACTGAACCTAGGGTCCTTCAAGGTTTCCGGAAAAGGAGCTGATGAAGAAAGGCGCCAGCGGCGTTTTTGTCATTTCCGTCCTCACATATTGAAAGGTCGCTCTGTGCGCAAAACAACGGTTGTGACCTTCGGGACACGGCAGGCAATTTGCGGCCTCCCCTTCGACACGACTCAGGGCTGGACTGGACAAAATTTTTTCAACCGCCCAGAGACCTCTGATATGCAATGTGCCTGTTGGTCAATATCTCCTTGGAAATAAGGAGTATTCATCACTCCTGGAAAGTGAAATCGCCTCGGGGAGGTCCGGGATGTTGAGGGATTATTCCGGGTAGGAGAATTTTTTGGGATGATGGAGAGAATGGTGGAGGCGGTATCGGCATTGTTCAATTGAGGAGGACAATAAAGTGAATGTGGTGAATGTCAAAGACTATGGCCAGTTTTCGAAGGAAAAGATGAAGAAGCAGAATGTGTTTCAATCACCGAGATTTTTTTGTGATGTGTATGGTTTTGAGCCCGGGCAGGAGCAAAAAGGCCATGTGCATGCCGACCAGGACAAAGTCTATTTGGTCTTAGAAGGGGAAGGCACGTTTCGGGTCGGAAGTGAAAGCCGGGTTCTGGGGGAAGGGCAGGGGACGATGGCTCCCGCTGGTGAGGAGCATGGGGTGGTGAACCATACGACGAACCGGCTTCGCGTACTGGTGTTTATGGCTCCCAATCCCGGCTAGAGACTGAAATCTTGGGTTTGGTAGTGCTGTGGGGAATTGATGGTGTTGATCGGAGCTTCCGGGTATCTTTTTATCACGTCCAGCATAATCTTTCGGGTATTTGATCAGGCTTTCCGCTATGAGGGATTTGGCCAATGCCCATTTACGTGAGCCGGATGCCTTCACCCGCTATCGCAATGAGTACGGCATCAAGGCGTGGTCGTGACATTTGAAGAGCCAGGACCTTAGCAGGCACCTATCATTCAGTTGGTTCAAGTCTGTGTATTGATCGATGTTCAGTGTCCGATGTAGGGTATGATGGCTTCACCGTTCTTAACATACCCATCACAGATTCAATTGATGCTGGAGGCAAACGATCATGAATTGGAGTAATGCCACAACTCAGGTGACGGTTATCATCTGTTCTGTTTTTTTGATGGGAGCGATGATGATGGGGTGTTCTTCCGCACCCGACCCTCAATTCGACCCGTCAAAAAAGGACATTCAGCAGGATTCCGATCGGTTCTTCAAAAAAATGGGCCAGGAAGAAGGCCAACAAGCTCCAGCCCGTTAAGAGTTAGCTTGGGGAAGTCTGGGGTTCGTGATGATTGTGACTATCTGTTGCTCTTGAACCTGCGCAAATGGTGCAAGAATGCCATTTAAGGCCTGAAGCGGCGATGAAGGAGTGAGCAGGAAGTCTATTCGGTTGAGCCCGCCTGCCGTATCAGTTGGGTTTTGGAGGGAATTTGATCAAGAATCGTCGATCGGACCTGGTATAACCCTGGCAGGCTTGATCCCTTTGCGAAGACCAGGCCTCGTTCTCTCTTTCCCAACATTAATTGTCCGATTTCCTGTCCCTTGCGGTTCATGCCAGAAATCGTGGCGTTGGGTGAGGCCATCCCATGATCTGTTGAGGCGGAAGAGGAATCAGGGTGGAATATTTCTGCTGGAACGTCCACGATCCGGCTGACAAACAGTTTCACAACTTCCTGGTTTACCTCTGCTGAGGGATTGTCCTCCAGGATCCACTCATCATGTTGGTTAATGAGAATATAATGATCCCGGGGGGTGTGGACTGTCAGCATCGCGATATCGGCGATTTCCATACCAAAAAGACGTTTGTCCTGAAAATGAAACATGCCTTGCGTGATGGGTTTTAGAATGCCCGGTGGGATCTCATAGAGCGGGCCGGAGGCCGACGTAATGGCATAGGCCTTTTCTGGATCAGCAAATTGATAGAGTTCCAGCTGGTGCGTACGTGCGCCTTCTACGATCTGTATCTCAGCCTGAATGCGCGCCGGTTGGCCCAGAATCCGTTTCTTTTCTTCCTCGGTGTCAATGAAGCCGGTGGCGGCCAGGCCTCCTAAATCCATGAGGAGTGTGCCCACGGCGGTTTTGTCTGCCGGTCCCTTCACCGGACTTTGGAACATCCAATTCGGCGTCAAACTATGGGCTCCTGCCACTCGTGTCATGATCATGGTAGTTGGTCCGAGCTGAATGTGAAGTTCCAGGACTCGATCCCGTTCGAAAAACAAAAGGTCTTTAAGCCGAAAGCTTGTGAGGGATTTTTGGGCGAAAGTCATCACATCTAGTGTTGTCAGCACGACCTGATTGTCAGGTTTCGTTTGGACGTACAAGGACGGAGCAAAGGGTCCGGCATCCCCTAAAGCCATTTCCTGCGTCTCGGTCGGAGTGGTCAGGGTGAGGGTTAGATAAGGGGGCTCTAATCCGTATTCCGACAAATTGCTTGGACCATCCTCGATATGCCGCTTGATTTTTCCAATCGTCAAGGCTCGCAGAATCCGCCGAATTTCACGCGAGTCCGCGGGGGATCGCATGGGTTCGGTCATCATCCATCGCCATTGATCATCACGTTCGAGGTGGATGGTCTCCGTGGGGGTGGCCCAGGTGATCTGCGTGATAGCCCGGTCATCGAACGGCAGGATCTGTCGTTCCTGGGTCTCCTGTTTTTCCAGTTGGCGGGATTGTGGAATATCAACGAGGAGGATATAGCCTCCCAAGCCTAGAACGACCAGAGCCAGGATGAGCGTTACGCGAACGGGATTTATCATGTTACAAACTTCGCCGCCTTTTCCAAACAGATAGACCGATAAATAAGGTGAGGAGTGGAATGAACAGGACCTGAAAAAATACGAGCGCTTGTTCCTGTGAAGGATTCGGTATGAATGGATGAAAGGCCGGATCTTTTGGTGTCAGAGAAACTAAGGCGTCCTCCTGCGCAAGCCAGGCAATGGCTTTCAAGAAAAAATCCGTGTTCCCCGGATACGTCAGATACCCATTGGTCGCAAAGGCGGCATTCCCCACGATGAGGACGGCAGAATGTGCGGTTGGGGACTGGTCGACCGGTTTGCGGATTAAGAGGCCCGCGACGGTAAAGGGGCCTTTGAGATCTTCCCCCGCCGTGAATTCCGGTTGAGGACTGTTTAGGTCCGTTTCTTCCCAACTTTCCGGAGATGTTTGGGCTAAGGCGACATACTCCCAGGTCTTTCCTTGTGCCGGGTCGAAGGTCACCGAGCGGGACACGGGAAACAGGATAGGAGTGGTGAAGTCTTCGGTGATGTCATGTGTGGTGAAGGTTCGAACGAGCAAGGCGGTGGGACTGCCACGTCCCAAGCGGTCTTGTTCATCAGCCAGGATGCCGGTTCCCAATTGAATGCCCCACGCCGTAAAGAGGGGATCCAGGGAAGTGCCGCTGCCTGGATCATCCATCACCAGTACCCGTCCTCCTTTTTCCAAAAATTGACTTATCCATTGTTGATCATCAGAGGATACGGCTTCTGTGGAGGAGGCCACGATGAGGACTGCCGCGTCGTGTGAAGCTGTGTCCTGCCAATTCACTGTCTCCACCTCATAACCTTGCTTGGTCAGGGCATCGCCGGCCCGGGATAATCCTGACGATTCGGTATCAGAGAGACTTTTTTCGCCATGGCCCGTGACAAAGGCAATGCGCTTTTTCTTGTCCTGTGTGACGCGGAGTAACGCATTGGTCATGTCGGCTTCAGAAGACCGTTGGAGATAGACCTTTTGGGGACCACTTTCCACGACGACGGTGTCGATTCGAGTCACTTGATATTCTTTTGCCTTGTCTGGTTGGCGTTCGGGATCGATAAATGTCAGTGTGATGAGAGGACTCTCCTTCGCATAAGTCGTCAAGAGGTCCTGGTATCCGCCATAACCTGGACTCCCTTCATGAGTGAAAGCCGTCATTTTCACTTCTCTTGGAAGAGTTCGAAGGACTTGATAGGTCTGTCGGCTTAAGGTGAAATTTTGCGTCTCGGAGAAGTCCCATTGCGGCGCATGCTTGGCTGCGAGGAAATTGAGTAAGGCCACAACGACGCCGGCAAGCAGCACCGAAAACAGGCTGTGTGCGCCGAGTCGGGTAGACCGGGTTCGAGCCAACGCGGTGAGGCTCCGAAAATGGTAGGCAAAATAGCCCAGGAGGCAGACTGTTCCCACGCCGAGGAGGATTGAGGAGAGGCTCCCTGCAGCAGGATAGACCAAGGGAAGTCCCAATCCTATCAGGGCTATTATCGTTCCGGCTATTCCAAGAATTGAAGACACACGCGTTACTTCCATCGGTAGGCGTCGACGGCTTGGTGAGCGGCAAACCACATAAAAGCTATGCCGGAGACGTAATAAAGAATATCTTTGAGGTTGAAAAGCCCACGAATCAATCGTTCATAATGTTCGCTAAAAGAAAGATAGGACAGAATATGTCCGATTGTGGTGTCCCCAACAATGCCCCCTAACGCCCCAAGCATCCAGAGACCTAAGATGCAGCCAAAGCTTAAAAACGCCGCAATAATTTGATTTTCGGTCAATGCCGAGGCAAACAGACCAATGGATATCAGAAGGGCTCCCTGGAGAAACAGCGCAACATACCCAAGATAAATCGGTCGCCAATCAAAGGTTGCATAAGCGGAAAGCGTGATCGGGATGAGGCTTGTCAGTGATAACAGTCCGCTATAGACGATTATCACGCTCATGAATTTTCCAGACACAATTTCATTGACGCCAATGGGAGACGTGAGAAGAAGTTCGAAGGTTCGAAGTTTGCGTTCTTCGGCGAAGAGACGCATGGTGAGTAATGGGAGAATAATCATGAGGATGAGGTTGATGCTTCGAAAGAGGGGTCTGAACAGCATATCATTGAGATTAAGTTGTGCGTAGGTGTTTTGTACTTGCATCAGGCGGATAGCCTGGTTACTCGCATTGGCGGCCGCGGAATAGGCCAACAGCCCCACGATAGCCAAAAAGATGGCCGCAATGACATAGACCACGGGAGACACAAACGCACTTCGTAATTCTTTGGCAACAATCGTGTGAACGGGGGTCATAATGAGAGTAATCCGGGTAAAGGCGGTTAGTGTGGCCCACCAGGGGTGGTACTGTTGGGTCCGCCGGGAGTGTTGGTTTGTGTGAGCACCTTAAACGCATCCTCAAGAGTGAGTGGTTGGGTTTTTAATTCCAGAAGGCCCACATTTCTGGAGACGACTAATTGGGTCAATTCCTCCCGGATATCCCGCCCCATCTGCGTGTCCAGAAGATAGGTGTGAGCCGTTGCTCCTTGAGAGACCCGGATGACTCCAGGAATTTGGTGTAGCGCCTCCAACAGGTCCGGATCCGATTGCTTCACCGTTAGACTGAGCGTTTCCGATTCACGGAGTTTGGCCCCTAACTGTTCCGGGGTGTCTACCGCAACAATTCGGCCACGGTGAATGATAATGACGCGCTGGCAAATAGCGGTTGCCTCGGCCAATAGATGTGTACTGAGAATGATGGTGTGGGAGCCCGCCAGGCTTTTAATGAGTTCCCGGATCTCAATAATTTGATTCGGGTCTAGACCGGTCGTTGGTTCGTCCAAAATCAAAACGGGAGGATTGTGCAAAAGGGCTTGTGCCAACCCAACGCGTTGTCGATATCCACGGGATAGATGTCCGATGACTCGGCCCCGAACATCGGCCAGGCCCGTTTGGGTAATGATGGTCTCCATTCTTTCGGCCAGTTGGTCCTCGGAAAGTCGTTTAATTCTCCCCACAAAGGTCAAATATTCAGTGACGGTCAGTTCCAGATACAGAGGGGGAGTTTCGGGGAGATACCCGATATGTTTTTTGACCTCCCAGGGTGTTTCCAGGCAATCAAACCCTGCAATGCGGACGGTCCCCAAAGTTGGGGGCATGAACCCCGTCAGAATACGCATAGTGGTGGTTTTTCCTGCGCCATTTGGCCCGAGGAACGCCACGATTTCCCCCTTGTTAATGGAGAAAGAGACGTCATCCAACGCGGTTGCGTTCCCGTAGCGTTTGGTCACATGTTGAACGTCAATCATACGGATGCCCAGCGAGTTGTGTCGTGAAATGGTGAGAAAAGTGACTTTAAATGCAATAGCTCGACAGGAGTCCGATCATACCTATGTGAAAAAAAATCCGTCAAGTTTAAACATGGGCGCAGTGCCGATTGAGATTGACTCTTTTAATGAAAGTTGTATGATAGCTACTATTATAGGGATTTATGAGTTATGCGAGTAAGGGACCTTCTACCCTGCCTTGGGAGAGTGGAGTAACGGCCACCATTGAGGAAGTTGTTTCAGGGAAAACTTGCGATTCTTGGGCTGTTGGTTGCTTTTTTGAGCGGGTGTAGTTCCTGGCATCATGTGTCCATCTTCAGCCATGGTGCCGAGCCAGTCGAGGAGTCTCCGGATTCTCCTCCTCCTTCGGTGGCGAATGCCCCTGCCGTCTCTGTGCCCGATCCGGAACCCTCCCTTCCCATCGTTTCCCAACCTCAAATATCAGAAATACCGCCGGCAATAAGTGACATCAGTTCGCAAACTGCCAATCATTCCCTTCTTCCCTCGACGTTGGAAGATGTTTTTTTTGATTACGACCAATATTATATCCGGAGTGAGGCTGTTCCTATCCTGATGCAGAACGCTGAAGTACTCCTGAATCGGCACGCTACTCGTACTGTCCTGATTGAAGGGCATTGTGATGAGCGAGGAACCGAAGAATATAATCTTATTTTGGGTGAGCGTCGCGCGATGGCGGTGAAGAATTACCTGGTGGATTTAGGGGTGAGCGCTTCATCTATTCGAACTCTAAGCTTGGGGAAAAATGAACCGTTTTGTCTTCAACCCACTCGTGAATGTTTTCAAAAGAATAGACGGGCCCACTTTGTGTTGAAATAATTCTGTAAAATTTCCAACTATTTATGTGTTCGGAGTACGTCTTTAGAACTCATATGAATCTGGTCCATGATGGCCGTCCCTCCTTTTAGGTTATTGAAGGGGTCAAAACCGCGGGATATTTTGGGAGAAAATTTGCAAGTCTCTCAACAATATTTTCGCTCTTTTCCTCAAGATGAGGAGGATGTCTATGCGGTTTTGGTCCATCATAATCTGGTTCTTCCTACTACTTCCCTCTTCCGCTTTCTCGGAAGTATGGGATTTTTCATGTACCGAGGCTGTCTCTCTTTTGAAGGCTGCCCAGGAACAGGTCGTCCGGAAGCATGACCAATTGCAAGAAGCTAAGTTTAGTCTCCGGCATGCTCCTAAGGAATTTGATGGATGCAGGCGGAGCCGTCGTGGATTTCAAGGGGGAAAGATTCATTGCGTGACCCATCAATCCCCCCAAGGAAATCTATTGAGAGATATCCTTGTTGCGCAACGAAGCCTTGATGTCTCCATCCAGGATTTCAAAAAACACCAGAAAGGTCTGGTCCTTTCCTGCTCGGAGTCTTCTCCCTAATCCGATATTCTTTTTTCTTACCTCAAATTTCATCCCGCGCGGGTACGCCCTCCCAGGGTGGCGCTTCGTCGATCCTGGTGCCCAGGGTTTTTTTCAATGAAAAACAGGACAGCCAAGGCATTTATCCCGGGCGGTGGGTCGCTTTGATTATCGTTTCGCGCACCCATCTCGTGGAGAGATCATAGTTGTTTTAGTCCTCATGCTCGAAGCGAATGATGCTGGATTTGGGCCGATCCACCTTATGGCAACCAAGAAGAAAATAATGGAAAAATTCGTATAATCGTCGATCTGTGCCACGAAAAGAAAAGGCGGAGCCTTCCCTATCATCAACATTGATAGCAGGAAAGGAACATATGGTGCTCGGTCTTAAAAAGATTTTGGCCTCATTGTTTTCTCCTCTCTCTCTGTGTGTAGAGGTGATGGCGTGCGGGCTTGTCTTTTTGTATTTTTCCCGCAAGCCATACCTTGGGAAAGTCCTGGTTTCCCTGGGATTCATTCTGCTTGTCATCAGCGGTTATGAAGGAATCTCAGGGCGTATCATACGTACGTTGGAATCACAATATCCTCCTATTAATCTTTCCCAGGTTCTGACTTCCGGGGATATCGCAAATACCCAAGAATCCCTGAAATGGATTGTAGTCCTGGCCAGCGGTACTGCCGGAGATGCCACGTTGCCTTATCAGCTTCGAGTGTCTCATCACTCCCGTGTTCGATTAATGGAGGGTATCCGGCTTCATCGCATGCTGCCCGGAAGTAAAATCATTCTGACAGGGGGCACGGGGTTTGAGGGTTCTCCTGAAGCGACCACCATGAGTCGAGTCGCCGAGGAATTAGGCGTCAATCGGGCAGATATGGTTCTGGAGGTTGAATCCCGTGATACCAAGGATCATCCTCTGTATGTTCGGGATATCGTCCATGATGAGCCTTTTATCTTGGTGACAAGTGCTTTCCACATGCCACGTGCGGTCAAATTATTTGAGAAACAGGGTCTATATCCAATTCCGGCCTCCACAGGACAATGGGTTCCTCCTATGCAGTTTTGGTCTTTAGTGAACTTTTTCCCGAGTTCCTCCGGAGTGCGTCTTGCCGAATTGGCCTATCATGAATATATGGGTTTATTGGAGGCCTGGGTTCAAGATCAGATTTAATGAAGCAGGGGGAGGCCCTGAATCTTGACCTTTTAAGGGGAATAAAATCAATTGAGAGGGTTAATGTCCCTGCGCTGGTTATGGAGAACGAATGGCCTAATTTCTTAGCGCAGGCTATCCGATAGAGATACAAGCGATGTCGTCTATTGTTTGATTCACAATATGGCTGGGACTTTTGGGAGATTAGCAAAGTAATGAATTGGCAAAGATGGGCGGGAGGAGCCCTCATTATGTTTCTCAGTGTCTTTTTTCTGGAGGGGTGTAGTATATGGGAATCGTATTATCATCCGAACCACGGTTCCACTCGTGCGGATCGTATTTGCCATCCCTATGGAGACTGCCTACAGGGGGAGTGGGTTTCCACTGATGGAGAAGGTGCGGATCCCATTGAAACGCATTCAACCTGTGTTGCGCTGGTTTCTGCGGAACAGGGGAGTGATTGGAAGAGAGATTCGGTTACCCAGGGGTTGGAAATAGGTGAGTGTATGGAACAACACGGGTTTACTCTCAAGCCGTGATAGAACGAGAAAGCTTTATGAAGTCATTTTCAGCAAATGACTTCCCATTACCCATCTGCACACCACTCTCCTGGCTTCTCCACGTTGAATGAGGCTCAAGAAATTGGGGAATCAGCCTATACACGCTTAACTCTCCTGGCCATTTGTATCCGTTGCGGTTATGCAAATTGTGGCCTGAATGGTTTCCTCCGGTTTAAGGCTGAACGAAACTTTCTCTCGAATGGTTCCCCCTCCTCCGGGATTGGTCGCCCTGATCTCTTTATATTTGAGTAATCCTTTTCCTATATCTTGGTAAATGGTAGTCTTGGCAAGATTTGTTAAGGCCTGGCCGTTGGCTTTTGTTGTGGGTTCAATATACGAAATGCTGACAACAGGGTTTGATGGCGTAACGGTGATTTGGGCAGATGTGAGACAGTTCGAGACATCTCTTCTTTCAAAAGACGAAACCTGCGGAGATAGGGATTGAGACTCATCTGAGGAAACGGCTGCGTTAATTGGCTCTGAGGCTGTATCGGCTTGTGGTACGTTTTCGCTGGGGGATGGAAGGTCTGAGGGAAGGCAAGAGGGGCGTAGCCAACATAATGCCGTGTCCAGTCTTTGCTGGGATTGGGGGGATGAACAGGAAAGAAGACTGGAACAAAGAGCCAAAATATTGAGGAATCGAAAATAAGAACTCACAAGTAAACCTTGTTTAAGCGGGTTTTGCAAAAATACAAACGGAAAATGGATTGTTAAATTTGGCTGCCTACGAATTTTATCCCTCCTGTGGTCTTAACGGAAGACCTGCCTTAAACTTAAGCGTATATTGAAGATTGCCCTAAGAATGGTGAAATAGAAAGGTAGAATTGAACAGGTGAGAAAAAACCACGGAATCGCTTCTTTATCCAAATCCAAAGGGGAAAAAACAGTACGTCCTCTCAAAAAAAAGGATTCTCCAAGGGCGGTAGTTAGAACAGAGAAAGTTTTCAAAGAGCTGAGATTATTTGCAACGGATGTGGATGGGGTTCTGACCGATGCCGGCATGTACTATGGGGAATCGGGCGAAGAATTGAAAAAGTTTCACACGCGTGATGGTATGGGGATTAAGCTCTTACAGGCCCAAGGGGTGATCACGGCTATCATTACCATGGAAAACACCAAAATTGTCGCTCGCCGTGGAAAAAAATTAGGCATTCCCGAAGTCTTTCAAGGTGCCAAGGATAAGGTGGCAATTCTGCGCCATTTGTCTGAAAAGTACGGGATTCCTTTTTCACAAATGGCCTACATTGGGGATGATGTGAATGACGTGGAGGCCTTGAAAACGGTGGGATACGCTGCGGCTCCCGCGGATTGTGTGGCGCAAGTCCGTCAGGTCGTGCATTATGTCTGCAAAAAAAATGGTGGTGAGGGAGCTGTTCGAGAAATAATCGATAGAATTTTGGCCGCAAAAGTCCCTCAGTAGCCCTACAAGTATTTAGTGGATTTTTTAGTGTCACATTCCGACAATCTTTCTTATGAGCTTTGAACCTTTGTTTGTTGAGTATGGTGCATAGGGTCCATTTAAGCATTTGAATCGATTGGAGGAGAAGGACCGAACATGAATCCTCATGTCTATGGAGTGATTTTAGCCGGGGGGAGTGGTACCAGGTTTTGGCCGTTGAGCCGGGAACGATTTCCTAAGCAATTGTTAAGAATTTTGGGAGAAGGAACCCTCCTGCAGCAGACGTTTGAGCGTCTATTACTGAATATCCCCGCGAATCGGATGGCAATTGTCACCAATGCCGTTCAAGCGGAATCCATCAAACTTCAACTCAATCAGTGGAAAGATGACATTGCTGGAAATGTCATTCTTGAGCCGGAAGGGAGAAATACGGCACCGGCGATCGCTCTCGCGGCCTTACGATTGATACATCAAGATCCTGAAGCTGTAATGGTGGTGGTGCCGGCAGATCATGTCGTGAAAGCTTCCAAAAAATTTATGCGAGCCGTACAATTTGCCAGTGAATTGGCGATGAGTGGGCATCTGGTGACGTTTGGGATTCAGCCGACTCGTCCTGAAACAGGGTATGGCTATATTCAGCCTTTGAAGCGAAAGAGGATCGGAGCCAAGGGTCCCTTCATCGGGTATTCTGTGGCCCGGTTTGTTGAAAAGCCGAATCTCACAACTGCCAAACGATATTATCGATCCGGAAATTATTTTTGGAATAGCGGTATTTTTGTCTGGAAAGCTTCCCAAATTTTATCAGAATTAGCCTTTCACCAACCGGCGTTATCCAAATTGTTGACTGGTTTACAAGGCGAGATGGGAAATGAGGGTTTCCCCTCCCACCTTCGGAAGGTCTATGCCAAAGTCGAATCGCTTTCTATTGACAAGGCGGTGATGGAACATTCTGCCCGAAGTGTGGTGATACCGATAGACTTTGGATGGTCGGATGTGGGGAGTTGGAGCAGCTTGGAAGAAGTGGTGCCTTTGGATAAAGATGGAAATGTCCGGAATGGGAATATTATCGATCTGGGAAGCCGCGATTCGGTGCTGTTTGCGGATCGAAGGGTCGTAGCAACGATTGGCCTTGACAAGATGGTGGTGGTGGATACGCCCGATGCCACCCTGGTCTGTCCGAAGGATCGTGCGCAAGATGTCAAAGCTATTGTCAATCTGTTGAAGCGACAGGGCGCCCCTGAACATTTAGAACATCGAACCGTGCATCGTCCTTGGGGTTCCTATACCGTCATGGAAGAGGGTAAAGGTTATAAAGTTAAACGGATTGAAGTCGCCCCTGGAAAACGGCTTTCCCTTCAACTACATCATCAACGCAGTGAGCATTGGGTGGTCATTGCAGGGACGGCCCGGGTGACTCGTGGCGAAGAAGTCTACGACTTGCAGGCGGGAATGAGTACAGGGATAGCCAAAGAAACACCGCATCGTCTAGAAAATCCCGGGCAGATCCCTTTAGAGATTATTGAAATTCAAAATGGGCCCTACCTTGGAGAAGATGATATCGTTCGACTTCAGGACGATTTTGGTCGATTGCGACCTATTAGATAGATTCGGAAGGAAAGAAAGCCGGATGGGAATTTTTCGAGAATATGATATTCGCGGGATTGTAGCCCATGATTTAGGTCCTGATGTGGTTGAGCGAATCGGCCGTGCCTATGCGACCCTGGCTAGAGCACGTGGTGTCCACAATATCGCCGTGGGCCGGGATGGCCGTTTAACTTCATCAGCACTTCGGAATCATCTCGTTGCCGGCCTGACCAGTTCAGGGGTCAATGTACTTGATCTTGGCCTGTGTGCGTCCCCCTTACTGTATTTTTCTCTGTTTTCCTGTGATGTTGACGGGGGCATCATGATTACCGGCAGTCACAATGCTTCGGAATATAATGGGTTTAAGATGTGTATCGGGCGGGAAGCACTGTACGGGGCTGATATTCAAGAATTACAGGTAATTTATGAGAGCGGCGAGTTCGCATCCGGGTCAGGCACGGTGTCAACGCAAACCATCATTCCCGAATATCTCAAGTTTTTACAAGAACGTTTTTCTTCGCTGAGAGCCCAGGGACTTCGGGTTGTGATTGATTGTGGAAATGGTGCGGCGTCTCTGTTTGCCAAAGAAGCTTTGGAGCAATTGGGATGCGATGTGACCGGATTGTATTGCGATCTAGATGGTCATTTTCCGAACCATCATCCCGACCCCACTGTGCTGGATAATCTTAAGGACCTGATTAAGAAGGTCAAAGAAACCGGAGCTGATGTAGGAATCGGGTACGATGGTGATGCTGACCGGATTGGCGTCATTGATGAACAGGGCCAAATTATGTGGGGTGACCGGTTATTGCTCCTTTTTGCCCGGGATGTGCTGGATGATCATCCTGGATGTTCCATTATTTCAGAAGTGAAAGCCTCTCAGGGGTTGTATGACGATATTCAAAATCGGGGTGGACGGGGTATTATGTGGAAAACAGGACATTCCATTATCAAAGCCAAAATGAAAGAAGAAAAGGCTTTACTTGCCGGGGAGATGTCGGGACACCTGTTTTTTGCGGATCGGTACTATGGATATGATGATGCCATTTATGCTTCTTGCCGGCTTATCGAAATTCTTGTGAAACGGAAAAAGCCCTTGTCGTCGCTGTTGGCCGATATTCCTCAAACCGTGGTAACTCCTGAAATTCGAGTAGATTGTCCGGATGATCAAAAATTTTCATTAGTCGAAATTGTGAGAAACCGTTTGAAGCATGCGGCTGACACGCAAAATCCGAAGACATCAGTTTTGCCCATTCGTGACATTATCACCATTGATGGCATTCGTGTCCGTTTTGACGAAGGGTGGGGTCTGATTCGGGCATCAAATACTCAACCAGCATTAGTCCTTCGCTTTGAAGCCTCTTCCCACACTCATCTCACTCAAATTCAGGCGTATCTGGAAGGACAACTTTCTGAAGCCACCGTAGACCTCACCACCTAACCTCTCAGCGGGTTATTTCACTTTTTTATTTCAGATCGTGTCTGTGGGCATTCTCAACCGCTTCTGGTGAAGTCATCGTCGATCAGATCAGGAACACTGTGATATCCATCAGCATGAACGCCCGGCTTTCTATAAGCCAGCCGGATTCATCCGTCAGAATAATCTTTCCAGACCGAACGCGAATTTCTCTCGAACGTGCGTTGCTCCTTTATGCGGAAAAGCATATAATGAAAATCCTCTAGTATAGTCTATGGATTAGGATTGATGACTCCGCGTTTTTCCTTATCGACACATACCTTTCGTGAGCAAGCGCCTATTCCGGGAACCTCCGGTGAATTTTCCCGCATCATCATGCAAATTGCTTTGGGTGGGAAACTCATTGCCCAGGATCTTCGAAAAGCCGGATTGAGTCAATTCCTTGGTTCTACGGGGTTAATTAATGTTCAAGGCGAAGAGGTTCAAAAGTTGGACGAACGAGCCAATCAGATATTTTTGGATGTGTTTGAGCACATGGAACTGGTGAGTACGCTGGTTTCAGAGGAAATGGAAAGGCCCTACCTCATCAAAGAAGCCGATGGGCAAGGAAGGTATGCGGTCTTTTTGGATCCTTTGGATGGCTCATCTAATATTGATGTCAACGCGTCTTTAGGGTCCATTTTTTCCATCCATCGACTTTCAGTTGAGGGTTTCCCTACTTCTGAAGATGCCTTGCGAAAAAAAGGGTGCGATCAGGTGGCTGCCGGATATGTCTTGTATGGGTCAAGTGTGCTTTTAGTGTATACCTGCGGCCATGGTGTGCATCAATTTACGTTGGATCAGGAAGCCGGGGAGTTTTTCCTCTCAGCCAAGAATATTCAAATCCCCAAGCGGGGGAAAATTTATAGTGTGAATGAAGGTAATTACCAAAAATGGTCTACCGGCACACAGCAGTTTCTTCACTATCTACACGAAGTGGATGTTCAGACAGGCAGACCATACACCAGTCGTTATTCCGGGTGTTTTGTGGCTGATGTGCATCGGGTGTTGTGCAAGGGTGGTCTCTATATGTATCCGGGAGAGCAGAAAAACCCTGAGGGGAAATTGAGGCTCATGTATGAAGCCGCACCCTTATCATTTTTGGTTGAACAAGCCGGTGGTATGGGGAGTACGGGTGTTGAACCCGTCAATCAACTAATACCGAAAGCCCTTCACCAGAGAGTCCCTTTATATATTGGCAGTCAGGATGATGTGACCAAAGCTGAAGCGTTTCTGCGGTCTGAGTCACCAATCTAGGGAAGGAGAATCTCCTATGGTGTTGCGAATGATATTTCTAGGGGTTGGGGTGGTCTTAGGTATGGCCTTGGCATGGGGAGCAACCGACGGCCAAATAGGTGTTCTGCTCATGGGCGGGGGAATCGGGGCCGGGGTTGGTGCAATTATTCTGGGTGTGGAACACCGATTGAAGGCCGCGCCTTTACCATTCGTCGTGTGTGGAGGGGGTGGATTAGTTGTTGGTCTCCTTGTGGCGGGATTGATCGTCTCGGTGACGGGATTAGTCGCAGGCTCTCCTAATTCCGTCTTTAACCTTTTGGCCAGCTTGGTGATTTTTTTGGGAATCCCCTATTGGGGATTAATCATGGGAATACGATTTGCCACTGAAGGGTGGGCCGCATCCGCCATTCCAACAGGCGATACGGAGTCGGTTCGCATCAAAAAACTGCTTGATACCAGTGTCATCATTGATGGTCGGATTGCCGATTTGTGCGAAACGGGCTTTATTGAGGGAACCCTTGTGGTTCCACATTTTATCCTCCAAGAGTTACAGCATATTTCGGATTCCTCTGATGGATTAAAGCGGGCACGTGGAAGACGAGGGTTGGACATTTTGAATGTCCTTCAAAAAGTCAGCAATATTAAGGTAGACCTGGTAGAAGATGATTTTCCTCATGTAAAAGAGGTGGATACCAAGCTCATTGAACTCGCGAAGCAAATGGATGCAAAGGTGCTAACCAATGATTTTAATCTCAATAAGGTTGCCGGGATCCAAGGCGTCAGGGTGCTGAACATCAATGACTTGTGTAATGCGCTGAAACCGGTGGTTCTTCCCGGTGAGACGATCCGGGTCTTTGTTTTAAAAGAAGGGAAAGAGGCCGGGCAAGGTGTGGCCTATTTGGATGATGGCACCATGGTGGTGGTTGACCATGCCAAGCGATGGATCGGCAAAAATGCGGATGTCATTGTGACGAGTGTTCTGCAAACGAGTGCCGGCCGAATGATTTTTACCCGCCTGAAAGAAGAAACTGAACACGAGGAGTTGAGCTTCTCGCGTGTTTAATTCTGTTGTGGCGGTAATTCCTGCCGCGGGCCTTGGTACCCGCATGGGAGGAAATACACCCAAGCAATATCTTACTCTTGGGAATCTGCCTCTTTTAGTGTATTCACTCCAGGTTTTTCAACAACTCGAAGAGATCTGCGAAGTCGTTCTCTCTGTTCCGGCATCGGACCGGGAGTATTGCTGGCGTGAAATTGTGAAACCTTTCGGTCTAGAGAAAGTCGCCAAAGTGGTGGCGGGAGGAGCGCGGCGACAAGATTCTGTCAGAAACGGACTTGCGGCCATTTCCGACCGACCTGACGGGGTTTTGGTTCATGATGGTGTCCGTCCCTTTATTGACCAACGCATGGTCAGGAATGTGATCGATTGCGCCGGGAAATCAGGGGCAGCGGTGGTGGCCATGCCGATCCATGATACGGTGAAGCGGGTTGATGCATCTGGGGTCATTCAAGAGACGCTGAAGAGGGAAGAACTCTGGCAGATTCAGACACCGCAGGTGTTCCGGTATGACTGGCTGGTTGAGGCACACCAACAGGCGCAACAACACCAATGGGACGTCACCGATGATGCGGCCCTCATCGAACGGATGGGTTACCCTGTTTCCGTTGTGGAGGGGAGTTGTTTTAATATAAAAGTGACCAAGCCGGATGATCTGGTGTTTGGGGAAGCGATTTTGGGAACGATTGGAAGCCGAAGGTGAAATTTCAGGCTAGCCTCCATTCAAATGGATTTTTTCGCTCGTTTTTGATGTGATATGAGAGTTGGTCAAGGTTATGACATTCATCCCTTCCGGGAAGGCCGTCCCCTGATTCTGGGTGGCGTAGTCGTCCCCCACTCTCAAGGATTGGATGGCCATTCCGATGCTGACGCCTTAACCCATGCCGTTTGCGACGCCATTTTAGGAGCCATGGGAGAAGGAGATCTCGGAACACGGTACCCAAGTAGTAATCCAGAATACAAAAACCTCTCGAGTTTGGTTATGCTGGGAAGTGTCGCTCAAAGCCTTCGTGACAAAGGATTTAACTTGGTGAATCTGGATACGGTCATTTTAGCCCAGGCACCGAAATTAGCCGCGTATACGGCCTCGATGCAAGAAAGTCTTGCGCAAGTGCTGCAGGTTTCCCCTTCTCAGGTCAATGTCAAAGTCAAAAGTGGTGAGGGAATTGGAATGATTGGGCGGACAGAAGGCATTGCTACCATGGCCGTTTGTCTCATTGAATGCACCACGCCCTTATGAAATGATGCCGTCTCCTCTTCCTTGGGGTATATCCGTATGGTGCGCGTATGCGATGGGTTAAACGAATTACCGAAGATCTACATGCAGTATTTGAGCGCGATCCGGCGGCAACCAGTCGCTGGGAAGTGTTGCTGGCCTACTCAGGTTTTCATGCGTTATTAGCTCATCGGGTGGCTCACTGGTTATGGGGGAAAAACGTTCCGATTGTCCCGCGGTTAATTTCGCAACTGGCTCGCTGGCTGACCGGTATAGAAATTCATCCAGGCGCTCAGATTGGACGAGGGTTTTTCATTGACCATGGGATGGGGGTCGTGATTGGCGAAACGGCTGTTCTGGGGGACTTTGTCACCCTCTTTCAAGGCGTAACGCTGGGTGGAACCGGCAAAGAACGTGGTAAGCGCCATCCAACATTGGGAAACCATGTGGTCGTTGGAGCTGGAGCAAAGGTGCTTGGGAATATCACGATCGGAGATTTTGTCAAAATTGGAGCCAATTCGGTGGTTCTTCGGTCAGTGCCTTCGAATTCAACGGTCATTGGGATACCTGGCAGAATCATTAAAACCATTGGAGATCGGGTGCCTGAAGCAACCATGGATCATGCCAATATTCCGGATCCGATAGCTGAACGGTTTGATGCGATGGAACAAGAACTCATTGCCCTACGAAAACAGGTGGAACAATCTGAAAAAGAATTATAACGGATATGAGCGAATGCTCCATATTGTTTTAGGGGGAAGAGGTCTTCTAAACTACCCAAGAAGTTTGATTGCCGGGAATATTTTGTTGAAAGGGAGGGATATTTTGTGAAGGGATCCAACGTTATCACACCACGAGTCAAAGAAATATTACGGAATTATGATGGTAATGTTCCTGGAGTTCTTGCAAATATTGCCAGGTTGTTGATGACGGGGCGGTTGGCCGGGACCGGTCGTCTGGTGATTCTGCCGGTGGACCAGGGCTTTGAGCATGGTCCTGCAAGAAGTTTTGCCGTCAATTCTGAAGGGTATGATCCGCACTATCATTTTCAGCTGGGAATTGATGCCGGATGTAATGCTTACGCGGCTCCTCTTGGGTTTCTCGAGGCGGGGGCGGCAGAATATGCCGGTCAAATTCCACTCATACTGAAATTGAACAATAACGATTCACTGTTTGAAAGCAAGGATCCCAATTCCGCAATTACCGGGAGTGTCCACGATGCACTACGCTTAGGGTGCTGTGCGGTGGGATATACGATTTATCCAGGGTCTGCCCATAGCCAGGAAATGTATAATCATCTGCGGGAAATTGCCCAGGAGGCCAAGTCCCACGGATTGGCGGTGGTGGTGTGGTCGTATCCACGGGGGGCAGGACTCAGCAAGGAAGGGGAAACCGGAATCGATGTCGTCGCCTACGCCGCACAAATTGCGGCCCAACTCGGAGCGCACATTATCAAAGTGAAGGTGCCTTCAAATCATATTGAGCAGGCAGCGGCAAAAAAAGTGTACGAGGCCGAAAAGATTCCTATTAGCACGCCAGCGGAACGTATCCGCCATGTGGTGCAGAGTACTTTTCAGGGGCGACGCATTGTCATCTTTTCTGGCGGGGCCAAAGGGGAAGATCAGAAAATTTTCGATGAAGCCAGAGGAATTCGGGACGGTGGAGGGTTTGGATCCATTATCGGGAGAAATTCCTTTCAACGGCCGAGACCGCAGGCTCTTGAATTTCTCTCAACCGTCATGAAGATCTATGCCGGAGAAATTTCATAAAGATTGCTGCAGTCAAGTTGAGAAAGCTCTACCCCCATTAAACAGGTCCGGGAAGGCCGTGGAATCAGGGGTATAACCCACGGCATTGGTGGGCTTGAGCGACTTCCTCAATTCCTGCGATCAATGCAGCGGTTCTCATGGTTAGTTTTTTCTCCTCCGCATGGTAGAGTATGCGGTGAAAAGCCGCGGTAATGATGTTCCTGAGTCGGCTGTGGATATCTGATTCCTGCCAGGAAAATCGTTGGGCGTCCTGCACCCATTCAAAATATGAGACGATGACTCCACCGGCATTGGCGAGAATATCCGGGACAACGAAAATTCCCCGTTCCTGCAAAATGGCATCCGCTTCGAGAGTTGTTGGGCCGTTAGCTGCTTCGATCAGGTACTGGCATTGAAGGCGCGAGGCGTTATTGGCGGTGATTTGTTCAGATACTGCCGCCGGAATGAGCACATGGCAGGGTAGCAGGAGTAAGTCTTCGTTAATAATCTGTTCACCAAATTGCGTGAGAGAAGGAATCGACGCTTTCTCGGTGGCCAAGTAAGAGAGAATACCTGGAATATCCAGACCTTTTTGATTATACAACCCGCCCATCTGATCGCTGATCGCCAGTATTTTTACGCCTTCCTGATGAAGAATTCGTGCAGTATGGGATCCGACATTCCCAAACCCTTGAATGACTACGGTCGTGTCTGAAGTGGACAGACCAAAATGACGGAGGACTTCCAACGTCACATCCACCACACCACGGCCGGTTGCTTCTTCCCTGCCCAGGGTGCCTCCAATTGAAAGAGGTTTGCCCGTGACCACCCCGCGGACGGTAAATCCCACCTGTTGACTAAAGGTATCCATTATCCATCCCATGACTTGCTGATTAGTGCCGATATCGGGGGCGGGGATATCTTTGTCCGGTCCCAATAATGGAAAAATTTCTGCGATGTAGCGTCGGGTAACGCCTTCTAACTCAGCTGGTGAAAGAAGTGAGGGGTCGACGGCGACTCCCCCTTTGGCTCCACCAAACGGCAACCCCGCTAACGCCGTTTTCCAGGTCATCCACATGGCTAAGGCCGCGACTTCTCCAAGGCTGACATCGGGATGATAGCGAATGCCGCCTTTTGTGGGGCCGCGGGCTACATCATGATGCACTCGATAGCCACGGAAAACTTGAACCTTTCCGTTATCCATTCGGACAGGGATGCTGACGCAGAGAGACCGTTGAGGGGCTTTGAGCCGATCGAGAAGGCCTGAGTCCAGATTCATATGATGGGCCGCCTGATCAAATTGGGCCACAGCCAAGCGGAATGTTGGATGATTGAACTCTGGAGCAAAGTCAGTATTCATACGAGGTATCCGGTAAGATGGAAATTTGCAGTCCTAATTCTTAAGTATATCAGGAATTTTAGCCTAAGTAGTTTCTTTCTCTGGAAAAAGTTTCTGCCTTTTAAGTAATAATGAGTCAGCTCCCTATGGGAATAAAACAAATAAAATCTCAAATGGCTTGTGGGGTCTGTGGCCTATTGCGGGAATGACAAGCGGGGCAGATGGGCCATACGGCAGGATTCATGGCAGGGTTTTTTTATATCCTTGTGAGAGTTTAGTAAAACACTTGAAGGAGATAAAGCCCTTGGGGAGGTGCCGTTTCTCCTGCAGCCCGTCGGTCTTTAGCCTGAAGAATATCTTGAATGGAATCCGGTGCTCTTTTGTGTCGTCCGACTTCAGTTAGCGTGCCAATAATTGCCCGAACCATTTGCTTCAGGAATCGATTGGCCTGAATCTGAATGATCAGGGACATGAGATCCGAACTGAGGGAAACTTGGGACACGATGCACATGGGATCCGATGTACTGGCACGTGGGCCTTGAAATGAGGTGAAGTCATGACAACCTATCAATCCAGACAAGGCCTCCCGGATAGCCTGGATATCCAGGTCATAGGGTAGGTGCCAGACACGATTCCGATCGATAGCCGGGCGGGCGGGATGTCTGGAGATTCGATATTCGTACAATTTTTCTTTTGCACTATAGCGAGCATGAAACGATTCAGGAACCTCTTCACTCGACAGTACAGAAATATCGTGGGGAAGGGCGCTATTAATTGCGAGTCTCCACTTATGAATTGGAATGGGTCTGTCAGATTGAAAGCTGACGACTTGTCCACGGGCATGGACGCCAGCGTCGGTTCGTCCAGCGGCGATGACAGAAATGTGTTGTTGGGTGATGCGTGTGAGCGCTGTTTCTAGAGCGGCTTGTATGGTTGGCTGATTGGGTTGTCGTTGCCATCCAACGTAAGCCGTGCCGTCATATTCGATTGTTAGTTTAATCGTGGCCATGATTCGAAGGGGAAGGAGGATGACGAAACGGGTTTCGGTGTCATGAAAGCTATCTATGGGCGTGGAAACATGAAATGTCAGTGTGCCGATCGTTAGGGGAGCGTGAGGCCAGAGGAAGCCAATTGAAGAAGGCGGAGGCAGTCCCGGTTATCGGGAAGCGGTTTGTAAGGGGGTAATGTAGGATTGAAGTCCCTTAAATATGCCCTCGGCCACTCGCTTTTGATAGGTAGAACTTTGTAAAAGCTTTTCTTCTGTTGGATTAGAGATAAAGGCAATCTCCGCCAAGATGGCAGGCATGGTAGTCATTCGCAGCACAAAAAATGGAGCTGTTTTAATCCCATGATCCTTGATTTTATAAAAGTTATCTAAAAATTTCACCAGGGAATTTTTGGTTGTCCATGCTAACTCACGGGAATCGTCAATTTTTTTATCATTAAGTTTATCGGCAAGGATAAATTGCCAGGGTGCGGCATTTTTTTCAAGAGGAGTGCCATTTTCCCGTGCAGCAACAGCAAGCGCTCGTGGGTCACTGGCTTCACCAAAATGGTAGAATTCCAAACCTTTCACGGAACTCTGGGAATGGGAGTTAATGTGAATCGAGACGAAAAGATCCGCCTTGTGCGTATTGGCGAATGTTGCCCGGTCTTCCAATTCGATGAAGACATCCGTTTCCCGAGTCATAAAGACTTTCGTGGAACCTTCCTTGGCCAGCAGGTCTCGCAAATGATTCGCCACATGTAAGACCACATCCTTTTCTCTTGTGCCCTTGCGTCCCAAAGCCCCGGGGTCTTTTCCTCCGTGTCCCGGATCAATCACGATCACCAGATCTTTTTTTCTGACAGGTGGTGGCGGAGTTGGCGGAGGAACCACTGGAGAAGCCGGTGTGCCCCTATCCGGTGCACGGGCGAGAGCCGACGTCTCGGTTATGGGGTACAAGTCAAGAACGATGCGAGCAGGATTTTTGAGGACATACCACTTATAGCGTTTCCACCCGTCAATGGGTATGCTGAGAAGAATGGATCCGGAAGAAGTGGTGGAAAGGTCCAATTGCAAAGGAAGGGAGTCTGCTGTTGATTTGGTAACGGCAGGATTCGCAAGTTTGGTGTTAGGAAGTTCCAATTCAAATGTTGTGGCCGTTTGATGCTCTTGGGGCGCTGGATGGACGGAACGAGTGAGGTCTAATACCACACGGGTATAGTTTTTATGGCGATGAGCACGAATATTGCGAATGGAGGTTGACGGTGATGATTGTGCAATGAGATGAATCAGTGGTTGGGCTTGCTTCCCGGCGAACGGTCGAGTTTCTGTTGCTCCCCCAGCCAGGGGAAGAGATCCCACCAGGAACAACATGCCGATGCAGGAATAAAGGGATATCATTCGAATGGAAGGCATAGATAGTGAACCGTTCCTTTCTTTTTTCGCAGAAGATCGCCTTCTTGTCAAGGGAAGGAGCGCTTTCGAAGCAGGTCGTATTGCGGGTAGACTCCATCATTCTGGGTAGATCATGCATCGCACCATGAAGGAACCACAGTGGCACCGAAACATTTGATCATCGATGGATATAATGTGTTGGGCGCAATGGGGCTCCCGCCCCATCGGGTTGTTGAACAGGGGGAGCATCGCCGAGAGGAGTTTATTGTGCGCGTAGGTCTCTATGGGCACAAACGCCACAACCTGGTCACCTTAGTTTTTGATGCCTGGCAACAAACGGGAGCGGGTCGGCAGGTCATCCACCGAAACGGTGTAACAGTTATATATACGGGCCAGGGTGAAAAGGCGGATGGGGTGATTCAGGATTTTATCCGGAGCCACGGGAAAGGGGCCGCAGTCGTCTCTTCTGATCTTGAAGTGATAGCGGTTGCAAAAGCTTTTGGGGCCTTTTCCATCAGGTCTCAGGAATTTGTCACACGCCTGGCTACTTCGGGTATTCAAGGATCACCGGTAAGTCGATCCCGAGGGGGACTCCCCCAAAAGGATAGTGATGAGGAGCCGGTCCGACCTAAGGAGAAGAAGGGCAATCCCCGAAAACTTCCCAAGAAGTTGCGTCAACGCAATCGAATCATGAAGAAATTTTAAAGAGCTGACAGGCATTATTGGTGGTCAGTTCGGCTACTCGTGCCAATCCTGCGTCAGAATCACCATATTTAATTTTCGCAATCTGTTCGGCCACATAGGTGACATAGGATGATTCGTTACGTTTCCCTCGAAACGGCACGGGGGTCAGATATGGGGCATCGGTTTCAATGAGCAACCGGTCATCAGGGACCGTGCGAATCACTTCATGTAACTGAGAAGCATTGCGAAAGGTAATGATTCCGGAAAATGAGAGATGAAAGCCCAGGTCCAAAGCGCGTTTGGCAAAGGCCAGATCCTCCGAAAAACAATGGAAGACGCCGCCCACCTTTTCGGCATGTGCTTCCTGCAGGATTGCCATCGTATCCTCTTGCGCTTCACGTGTGTGAATGACCAGTGGAAGGGTGAGTGATTGCGCCAATTCAATTTGTTCACGAAATCGTTGGCGTTGGGTTTCTCGAGGAGAGTGATCGTAATGATAATCAAGCCCGATTTCGCCGAAGGCGACTACCTTTGGTTGCTGGGCCAGTTGGCTGAATTCCGCATACCAATTGGGCTCAATACGTTTTACTTCATGGGGATGGACCCCGATCGTGGCATACACATTGGGTCGGCTTGTAGCTAATTGCACGGCGGCATGACTTGTAGAAAGATCGCATCCAATAGTGACAAACTTTTCAACACCGGCTTCCTGGGCCCGTTGAAATATAGTGTCTCGATCTGGATCATAACGGGGATCATCCAAGTGAACATGGGTATCGATCAGCATGAAGAAAGCCTTTCTTGTTAAAAAAGAAAGTACCTTATCATACCCGTCCAAATTTTTGCAGGATGTCGTGTCCGCTGAGGACAAATACGGAAGAGGTACGGGACAACGATGAATATCGATGAATTATGGTTTGCGTCGATTAATGGGTGGGCCGGTCGGTTTGCTGGTTTGGATTGGTTCATGCTTCAGGTGTCGCAGGAAAGCAATCTGGTGATTCCTGGAATCTTACTCGTGGGATATTGGGGGTGGATGAAATGGGGCGAAGCCAGACTCGCGATTCCCTGTTTAGGGGTCCTTATCGGCTTGAGTGATTTCCTGGGCGGCCAGCTGAAAGTCTTGATTGGTCGTCCACGGCCTTGCCAGGTTCTCGAGCACATTCATGAATTAGTCGGGTGTGGGGGGGCTTTTAGTATGCCGTCTAATCACGCGTTGAATTCAGGCACGGCTATTAGCTTTCTTGTCATGCTCTACCCCGCGCTAGGATGGGTATTGTGGCCACTCCTTGGGCTGATTGGATTGTCCCGTGTGTTTCTGGGTGCGCATTATGTGACAGACGTGTTGGTCGGGGTTGTCCTTGGCGCGTTGTTAGGAGGTGGGGTGGGATTTTTACTCAAGACGCGGGTGTTTCGAAGGACACCCATTGTGAGTTAATGATGGTGCAGATGAGGAGGTATGGATTCTGCGCCAGTTGAGCCGTTCGTCAGGTAACTGAGATTGCAATGCAGGTCCTCTTGCTCCTGGCATGCGGTTTCCAATTGAATGGTTAAGTGATGAATGCCAAATTTGGAAGAGAGTGTTGATTGAATGGGCTGAAGTAGTTGATCTTTATCGGGAACCGTCTCGGCGTCAACCAACACGTGACACGTCAACATCACAATGCGGGGTTCAACCGACCAAATATGCAAATCATGAACTTTTCTGACACCAGGAACGTTTTCAATGGTAGCCACAATATCTGATGTTTTGAGGTGAGGGGGCGTTGATTCCAATAAAATATCCAGCGACTCACGAAAAAGTGGCCAACTGCCTTTCACAATAATGATGACGATGAGCAGGCTGATCAGTGGATCTAAAATGGTGAAGCCGGTCAGGGCGATACCCAACCCGGCGATGATGACGCCAAGAGACATCCAGGCATCCATCACCATATGAAGAAAAGCCCCCCGAATATTCAGGTCATCTTCGGCTCCACGACGCAATAACAGGGCGACGGCCAGATTGGCGATCAAGCTGATACCGGCGATCACCATCACCCAAAAGCCAGGTACGTCAACCGGTGAAAACATCCGGTCGAGAGCAAACACTCCAATAATTCCCCCTGTGAAAATTAACAAAAGGCTATTGAGAAACGCCGCAATGGTTCCAGCGCGGTGGTAGCCAAACGTCCGATGTTCCGTGGCGGGTTGGGTGGCCAGAATATGTGCATACAAGGCTAACAAGAGAGAGCCTTGATCGATCAAATTGTGCCCGGCATCGCTCATGAGTCCAAGACTATTGATCGCATAACCGCCGATGAATTCAGCGAGAATGATGATGCCATTGAGGACGAGGCCCAGCTTAAGACGATACGTGAGTGGTGAGGCGTTCAACTTTGAAGATGTCATAGGAACTACTCTCGCATGAATCTCAATTCTGGACAATGAGAAGAGGCAAGCCTTCCTTCGTCTTACCACAAACGGTGGAACGATCCCGGCACTTGGGAGGTTGAGAACGGTGAAGGGGGAAAGTCCCCCTCCCTTCTAGGCGGCGGGTACGATATTTACACGTCGAAGGAGTCGGTTTTGACGGCTTGTTTGGTGGCATCCACAGCGGAGTTGACTCGAGTAGCCGCCTGTTTCATGGTTTTTTTGGCCTCTTCAGACCAGGCATGCACAGCCTCTTTCGTTTGAGAAGCCATATCTGAAAATTCGTCCTGTGCGGTTTTCGCACCTCGTGCCAATCGGTCGCGCACGTGAGTCCCTGCCTCAGGGGTCAAGAGTATGGCGCTACCGGCGCCCAATAGAAATCCTGCAATGAAGACAAATGTATTCACCCAACATGAGTCGCCTTGCGTCGTATGCTCATCCATCATGAAATTCCTCCCTCGTAATGCTGTGTTTAATTGTTATGAACGGTCCTCATAATTCTTCGATGAGGCCATTGCCATGATGGCTCCTCCCAAGAGAACTCCAGAGGCAAAGATAAGACTGTAGGATAAGCCCGTTCGGAGTTCAGGCCATGTGTCCAAAACCCGTTTCCATAGTGGGAGGTCTTCAGAAAAATGGACATGTCCCTCCCAGCCTAATCCTCCCTCCGGCGTGGACTGATCAGAGTATGATTCTTGGTCCGCAGCGTGTGCCGTGTTCAACTTGCTCATAGTCATGAGGCGGGCTCCAATAGGGCAAAAGGAAAATGTTGAAAAAGCATTCCTAGGGGTAATCCTACCATGCTCGAGCCATTTTGTGGAGTGACAATTTCTTGGGTCAAAAGATTACGAAACGATTGTGTGGCGAATTCCGGAGGGAGCCGCATCGAAGTTTGTCTCCATATGGATTCGCCGAGCGGACTGATGGTCTGGTCGGGGATGAGAGTCGTTAACAGTCGTGGGAATATGACCAAACAGGTATGTGAGTGATGGTGTCTCATGAATCCGCACACATGATGGGCCTGTTCCCCCTTGAATTCCAGGGGCAGATACGATCCTTCCAGAAACAGGTGGGGATGGTTCTTCCGAATATGAAGCGCGGTAGTGGTCAAATACATTTTGATCAGGCCGCTTTCCGCATCCTGTAATAACGTATGGACAAGGTCGAGAGGAGCAGTGGTCTGTTGCAAGTGTTGTAATTGGGACAGCCGTTGTTGTCTGAAGAGGTAATCCACGGGTTGTCGGTTGTCTGGATCGACCAGACTGAAATCCCAAAGCTCCGTGCCTTGATAAAAATCGGGGACACCGGGAGCAAGGATTTTAATAAGGACCTGACTTAGAGAATTATAGATGCCATATTTGGCAATGCGTTGTTGAAAGGGGATGAAATCTTGAAGAAAGACATTTGAAGGCCTGAGAGAAAGAATGCGGGAAAGAAATTCCCCAACGGCGGCTTCCCAGGCTTCATCGGGGTTTAACCAGCTGGTGTTTACTTTCGCTTCCCGTAAGGCTTTAACCATATACCCCTGCATGCGCCCCAAAAATTGAGGTTGAGCCGGTTCAGAGAGACCACCCAACGGCCAGGTGCCGAGCAGTGTCTGGTAAATCAAATATTCTTCATTCAAGCTCGGTGCCAGTTGATCATTAAGTCTTTGTTTGGCTTTTTTGTTCAGCCGGTTCCAGGTTCGAAGATGCTGCCGCCATTCTTTGGGAATTTCCGACAATACATTGATTCGAGCCCGGACATCCTCGCTGCGTTTCGTGTCATGGGTGGATGTGGAGGAGAGACTTGCCGGCCATTGGATCGCCCGATCCTGCATGTATTGGTGAAATGTTGTAAGCGGGACCCCAAAGTGTTGCGGCTCGCCACCGACTTCATTGAGAGATGTGAGGCGGTTGTAACAATAGAAGGCGGTATCTTCAACGCCTTTCGCGGTGACCGGGCTGGTCGTTTGTTGGAATTTCATGACAAAGGGGCGAATCACCTCCCAATCAAGATCCGGTGAATTCTGGGGAATTCTTAAGAGGAGATCGCGGATAAAATCGAAGACCAGGTTGCTGATGGCAGGATTGCGCCGTTTAGCTCGGGCCACCGCTAGCCGAATATACACGCGATCACGATCCAGGACGCCTTCGAGAGGATCGGGTCCGATATATGTTCGATATACCGGGAAACAGGCAATGATTTCGCGGATCGCATGGATCAGACTATTAAGCGTAAAGTCCCGTGAGCGCCGGTTTCGCTCGGAGAGGACATTCAGCTGATGCCCCAAGGCATTGATTTCTCCCGACATGGAACTGGTCATGATCAGGTTTTTGCAGTCGTAGATCAGATCGTCATAGTGGAGCGACTGTTTGATAAATCGGCTGTAGATCTGTTCGATCTGTCGTTGGTGGGTTTCCTGGATGAATAATTGATTGACGAGGGCAAGGTAGTCATATCCAGTTGTGCCATGGCACAGCCAATCGGAAGTGAGATGTTCCTCCGTACCCAGAATTTTTTCAACGAGGAGATAGAGGGAGCGGCCTTGGGTGTCAGCCTGCACCTCCAAGTGTTCAGCCGCCCATTGTTGCCATTGGGCCAGAAAGGCTCTTGGATTATAAAGCCCGTCGACATGATCAATTCGCAGTCCATTCACGGCACCGGATGCTAATAATTCAAATATTTTTTGATGGGCCGCTTGGAAGACCTCCGGTTGCTCCATGCGAATGGCTGCCAATTGGTTGATGTCAAAAAACCGGCGATAATTTATTTCTTCAGCGGCGACCCGCCAATAGGCCAGACGATAGGCTTGGTGACTCACCAGGCGGTCGAGGACATCGAATGTGCGGGGAGAGTTCTTCATGCCATTCAGTAAGCGAATGTTCTCCAGCAGAAAATCGCGAATAGTTGAATTGTCGGCAATCACCGTGGAGAGGCGGCGGCGGATCACCTCTTTCTCCCGGTATCGTTCGGCAACCCGCTCGGCTTCCGTCTCGGTTCTGGCCGGTAAATGGGAAAGAGCGGTGATAATGCTTTGGTATTCATGCAAGTGCGGATCAGAATTTTCCAGGCTTTGGTCGAGAGTGTCTTGCCTGAATGTCAGAATGGTATTCCAGGTGCAGGGATCAATGGGCAGACGATTTTCATAGTAGGTGAGGAAAAAATGCCCGTCGTCATAGTGGAGGATGATTTCCTGGTTTTCGAGGACAATGCCGTATTGATCTCCGAGAATAGGAAGAAGCACCTTGTTTTCTAATTCCGGTTTCACCGGTGTCCAGTCAATATCGAAAAATGTTGCGTAATGTGAGGAAGGACCATTTTCCAGGACATCCTGCCACCAAAGATTCGTCGACGCGGCTATCCCCATATGATTCGGGACAATGTCCAGTATCTGACCCATGCCATGTTGGTGAAGTGCTTGGATAAATGCCTGATAATCGACCTCCGTGCCGATCTCCGGATTTAATTCCGTGGGATCGACCACGTCGTATCCATGAGTGCTCCCTGGAGTGGCTTTCAGATAGGGAGAGGCGTAGCAGTCGGTAATGCCGAGTTGAGACAAATAAGGGAGGATGCGAGAGGCGTCCTGGAATGTGAATGACGCGTTAAACTGAAGCCGATAGGTCGAGAGCGGAATGTGCAGGGGCAGAGGAGTCATGCTCCCTCCTTTATGTTAAAGAGGAGGGTGAAGAATGGATGGCCCGTCCGCCATATGATTGCCCACGAGGAAAGAGAGTGAGGCCCAGCTTCCCGGCTGCGGATCGTCGACTGTCTCGTCCGTGTTTGTCGCCTAGTGTGGTTCCGGACGAGATAATGTTAAATCGGTCAACAATACAACGATGGAGATGGCAATGGGAGCCAATGAGTGTCCCATCAAGAATAATCGATTCTTCAATGGTACAGCCTTCTCCAATTCTGACATTGCGTCCAATAATGGAACGTTTCACCGTACTGTCTACGACGAGACTTCCTTGGCCGACCATGGCGTCATCCATGTGGGATCGGACCAGACTGGCAACGGGTTCAACGGACGCATCGGTCAGAATAGGCCATTTGACATTTCGTAAGTCAAGGATCGGTGACTCTCCCAATATATCCATATTCGCTTGCCAATAGGCCTCCAAAGTTCCCACATCGCGCCAGTACCCCCATTCTTCGTAAGGATGGATACCGGGAACCACATTTTCCATAAAGTCATAAGCGAGGACCCGGTGAGATTTGATGAGCGACGGAATAATGTTCCTGCCAAAATCGTGCGTGCCAGCTTGACTGGCATCTTGTTCCAGGATTTTCACAAGAATGTCGGCATTAAAAATATAATTTCCCATTGAACTAAACGCCATACCGGAATTTTCAGGCATGGGTTTGGGAGAGGCTGGCTTTTCCTCAAATCCGATAATTTGATGGTCGGCATTGACCTCGACAATTCCGAACCCCTTTGCTGCCTGAATCGGAACGGGAAGCGACGCGACGGTCACATCCGCTTCCTGGTCAAGATGAAATTGGATCATCTGCCGCACATCCATACGGTAAATATGATCGGCTCCGAAGACGGCCACCAATCCTGGCGCAAAATCCTGGATAAGATTAATATTCTGATAGACGGCATCCGCTGTCCCCTCATACCATTTGCCGCGTCCCTTCATCTGAGGAGGGACAACCGTAATAAAGTTTTGTCGGTTGGTGCCACCAAAGCGCCAGGCCCTTCTCAGGTGTTCAATCAAGGATTGTGAACGGTATTGCACCAAAACGTACATGGACTGGATGCCGGAATTAATAAAATTGCTGAGGACAAAATCGACAATACGATAGGTGCCGGCAAAAGGCACGGATGGCTTACTCCGTTGTTCCGTTAACGGCATAAGCCGTTCCCCTTTGCCACCGGCCATGATCATGGCAAGGATTTTTTGTGGCGTCCGTTCGATAATTTTTTTGCGGCGAGGTCCGGAAGAGCTTTTCATACAGATTTAGGTGTTCGACGGAGGATGGGTGAACTGGGCGACGGATTGTTCCAGTGTCGCGATCGTTTTTTGTTGCTTGGCGATCAGGCGGATTTTTTTTATATAGATGGGCAATGCAGCCAGCAGGGTCAGGCCGACACCTAATGCCAAAGCTGAGAGCAATATCAAGGCCCGGGACCCTTGAATGGTCCAGGCGAAAAAGTTCAGAATAATAGGCTCGGAGTTTTGTATCGAAAAAGCAACCGCAAAGAACAACAGAAGCAGCAAGGCCAACAGTGCAGAATACATAGTCCCTTTTGTTATGTTAGGATGGTGTTAATTAACACAGAAAGGAGTCATTGGCAATGCCAACGCTCTCAAATCGTTTTCAACGTCTGGTTTCTGCCACTGAATGGGATCCGTTTTCAGTCTTGGGTCCTCATCGCGGGGAATCGACGGATTCTTCTGGTGTTTGCATCAGGGCTTTTCTGCCTGACGCTGCCGAAGTTGCGGTGCTTTCTGGCCACAATGGCAACACCCCTATTCCCATGAAGCTCGTGCATCCTGCTGGAGTCTTTGAAGCTCGATGGGAGGGGCATTCATTGGGCACGGGTTACCAATTTCGCATTGTCGATCGGCAGGGAAAAACCAGTCAACGTCACGACCCCTATGCGTTTCTTCCGCGTATTTCAGATTTTGATTTACATTTATTCGGTGAGGGCAAGCTTTATAAAGGCTATGAACAGCTTGGGGCGCAAGTTTGCACCCATCAGGATGTTCAAGGGGTCAACTTTGCGGTGTGGGCACCCAATGCCAAACGGGTCAGCGTGGTCGGAGACTTCAATGAATGGGATGGGCGTCGGCATCCCATGAGAAGCCGGGGAGGTGGTGGCATTTGGGAGTTATTCATTCCGGATATGAATGATGGTGCGGTGTATAAATTCGAGATTTTACCGCAAAATGGGGATGCGCCGTTTTTAAAAGCGGACCCGTATGCTTCCTCAGCTGAATTACGACCCAAAACGGCTTCTGTTGTCCGTGATCTTTCGGGATATGTATGGCGGGATGGGGAGTGGATAGCAGCCAGGCAAAATCGTGATCCCCTCGCTCAGCCTTGGTCCATCTATGAGGTGCACTTGGGATCCTGGAGACGTGTTCCAGAGGAAGGGTCTCGATGGCTGACCTACTCAGAATTATCGGAAACTCTCATTCCCTATGTGAAGGACATGGGGTTTACCCACATTGAGCTGATGCCGGTGACGGAACATCCCTTTGACGGGTCTTGGGGGTATCAGGCCACGGGGTATTTTGCACCCACAAGGCGGTTTGGCACTCCTGCCGAGTTTATGGCTTTTGTGGATGCCTGTCATCAGGCCGGAATCGGGGTCCTGATGGATTGGGCTCCTGCGCACTTTCCGGAAGATCCCCATGGCTTGGCCTGGTTTGATGGGACAAATTTGTATGACCATTCGGACCCGCGGCTCGGATTTCATCCGGAATGGAATAGCCGAATTTTCAATTACGGTCGGACCGAAGTCAAAAACTTTCTGATCAATAGCGCACTCAGCTGGTTTGACCGGTATCACATTGATGGCCTTCGGGTGGATGCTGTGGCATCGATGCTCTATCTTGATTATGCCCGAAAATCCGGCGAATGGATTCCCAATAAATTCGGGGGCAGAGAGAATCTTGAAGCAGTGGAATTTTTGAAAGAGCTCAATACCGTGGCTCATCAGGAACATCCCGGCATTGTGATGATTGCCGAAGAATCCACGGCATGGCCTGGGGTCTCCAAGCCGACTTATGTCGGAGGGTTGGGATTTACGTTTAAATGGAATATGGGGTGGATGCACGATACCCTGGATTATTTTAGTCTGGATCCTATTTATCGGAGGTATCATCAACATAATGTGACCTTTGGATTAGTCTATGCCTTTACCGAAAACTTTGTCCTCCCGCTTTCTCATGATGAAGTGGTCCATGGCAAGAAATCGCTTCTGGATAAAATGCCCGGGGACGAATGGCAGCGATTTGCGAATTTGCGGGCCTTGTATGGACACATGTGGGGGCATCCTGGAAAGAAAATGCTATTTATGGGATGCGAGATCGGCCAGTGGTGGGAATGGAACCATGATGATAGCCTGCAATGGCATCTACTTGAGTATGATCGGCATCAGGGTCTCCAGCGTTATGTCGCTGATCTCAATCGATTATATGCTTCACAACCCGCGCTCCATCAAGTTGACTATGATTGGACGGGGTTCCAGTGGATCGATCTTCATGACAGTGATCATTCGACGCTCACGTATTTCAGGCGCGCAAAAGATCCTTCCGATATTGTGGTCTGTGCCCTGAACCTTACCCCTGTGCCTCGAGAAACATATCGAATGGGTGTGCCCACCGCCGGATATTATCGAGAGCTGTTGAACAGTGACTCTGAAGCGTACGGTGGAAGTAATATGGGGAATTCTGGAGGTGTACAGGCCGAAGACATGCCTTGGCATGGCCAGCCGTTTTCTGTAGTGATTACCCTTCCGCCCTTAGCCGCAGTCTTCTTTAAGCCTGTGTAGATTTCCAAGACCTCTGTGGAATGGCTGTTCTTGCTCTTCCTTTTCGATCAGATTGGTATGGTGAGCCGACAACGACATTTATCATTCCGGACAGAGAGAAAGGGATCTTCATCCGTATGCTCGCCCTAATGGTCTTGACCTGAACCTAGTCAGATTTCAGAAACACCCAGGCGGGATAGGGTGGAAGCTTGAGAGAGACCTGCTCCACATTCTGAACGGGTAGGTGAGAGGGAGCCATGAGTTCTTCCCGATCGCCATCGGCGAAGGTTCCACTATCCAGGCGGGATTCCCAATTCCCTTTTGGAAGCTTGACCAAAGCTAAGGAGGCCTTGTGGTGAAACCCCAGGAGGACCAGTGCCTCTGGGCCCTGTTTAGCACGGCGATGAATAATCAGCAATTGGCTTTTCGCATGTGACCCAATCTGGATTCTGTGTCCCTTCGCTCCGGTGCCTAATGCGGGAATAGATTTGCGCAGCTGAATCAACGCTTGGCACCACCGCGCGTGGGCGTGTTGTTGGGGATTGGTTTCAAGACAAGGACGAATGGTGGAACGATCGAAGGTCTCTTGAGCGTAGGGATCAGGAATGTCCGTCCATCCGAACGCGGCAAATTCCCTGGTTCTCCCCTGTCGGACGGCTTCAATTAACGCAGGATCCCCGTGGTCGATGAAATACAAAAAAGGAGCGGTTTCGCCGTATTCTTCTCCCATAAATAAAAGAGGAAGATATGGTGAGAGCAGGACGGTGGCATTGGCGACTTTGAGGGCTTCAAAATTCACCAAGCGACTGAGTCGGTCTCCCTGTGCGCGGTTGCCGATTTGATCATGATTTTGGGCGCACACAACAAGTTGTGTTGGTGAGCAGGGTTTGAAGGAATTGCCATGTTTCCGTCGTCGATGTGGAGAATATTGTCCGGAATAGACCACCCCTTCCCGTATGGCCTTCCCCAGGTCTTTGAGTTGTCCAAAGTCTTCATAGTAGCCCTTACGCTCATTTGTGAGCAGGGCATGCAGGGCATGATGAAAGTCATCGCTCCATTGCCCGTCCAACCCATATCCCCCTCGTGAGAGAGGCGAAATGATGCGGACATCATTCAGATCACTTTCGGCAATGACTTGAACCTGGCGCTCGAGTCGTTCTCCCTCCGTATGGACGGCTTCTCCAATGTCCTGAAGAAGATGCTTGGCGCTGAAGTCGAAGATGCCGTGAATCGCATCTAGGCGTAGCGCATCAATGTGGTATTCATGAATCCAATAGACCGCATTGCTGATCATGAAATGTCTGACAGCATCACTATCGGGTCCATCGTAGTTGAGGGCGCTCCCCCATGGGGTTTTATAGGTGTCGGTAAAGTACGGCCCAAAATCACCAAGGTAATTTCCTTCCGGACCCAGGTGGTTATAGACCACGTCCATGATCACCGCGAGACCGGCTGCATGACAGGCATTGACCAATCGCTTGAGGCCATCGGGTCCACCATAGTTGTTTTGCGGAGCAAAGAGAAAGGTTCCATCGTATCCCCAGTTTCTGGACCCAGGACATTGCGCCACCGGCATGAGTTCAATGGCGGTAATACCAATCCGGTCACGCAAATATGGCAGACGGCTGATGATGGCATCAAAGGTTCCGTCCTGGGTGAAGGTGCCGGTATGGAGCTCGTAAATGATGTATTGACCGAGGGGCAGGCCACGCCAAGCTGTATCCGTCCAGGAAAATGCCAGAGGATTAATAATTTCCGAGGGGCCGTGTACACCATCCGGTTGCGATCGGGAAGCCGGATCAGGGCGTTCAATGGTGTGATTTAATACATATTGATAGCGGGTGCCTGGAGAAAGGTCTTGCACGGTGCCTTTCCAATATCCCAAAGATTCCTGACCAAGGGGGATCGCTTCACCGGTACTTCCCATGATTTTGACGGCCACCGACTGGGCCTGGGGTGCCCACACCCGAAACTCCACAGATGAGGCGTCGATATACGAGGCGCCCAGGTCTAATTGCCATCCTACTGCCTCTAATTTTTCCAAAGGTGGTGCCTCCCGGCTGGTATTTTAGGATTAGTATTGTTGGCTGGTGGGGGATGGGATAAGTGAAAGTTTAACAAAAATGCTGAAGAGCTGTATATGGAAGGTCAGAGGCGTCTGGCTAAGTTTGCCCCATTTTGAGATATGCTGTATTATCGTCCCCCGCTATTTCCGATATCCGTAACCCGACATCCAGGAGAGCAGAATTTTATGAGAATTTGGCCAGGTCGATCATATCCGCTCGGTGCCACATGGGATGGGCAAGGAGTCAATTTTGCGCTGTTTTCCGAAAATGCAACCGGTGTGGATCTTTGTCTGTTTGACAATGAACTTCAGGACCAGGAAACCCACCGGATTCCTATTGAAGAACGAACTGATCAAGTCTGGCATGTGTATTTACCGGAGGTGCGTCCTGGCCAACTCTATGGATACCGGGTGCATGGGCCATATGAACCCGAGGCTGGGCACCGGTTTAATCCTGCCAAGCTTCTTATTGATCCGTATGCGAAATCCTTGACAGGTGTTGTGCGATGGTCCGATTCCATGTTTGGTTACCGTCTTGGCGACCCGGCAGGTGACCTTTCATTCGATGACCGGAACAACGCGTCAAACATTCCCAAAGGGGTGGTCGTCGATCAGGCCTTTAGCTGGGGAGGAGACCAACGTCTGAATATCCCCTGGGAGCAGACGGTCATCTATGAAGTCCACGTCAAGGGAATGACGATGCGGCATCCGGATGTTCCTGAAGCATTGCGGGGAACCTATGCAGGCTTGGCGTCTCCGGCGATTCTCGAATATTTGCAATCGCTGGGGATTACCGCAGTGGAATTGTTGCCGGTTCACCATTTTGTGAATGATCTCTATTTGAAAGAAAAGGGCCTCACGAATTATTGGGGTTACAACTCCATCGGATATTTTGCACCTGATATCCGGTATTCGGCTTTCCCCGGTGGAGGAGAAAAGGTCGATGAGTTCAAATCCATGGTCAGAAAACTTCATAGTTCCGGCATCGAAGTCATCCTTGATGTGGTCTATAACCATACCGGAGAAGGGAATCACTTCGGGCCGACGTTATCATTCCGAGGGATTGATAACGCCTCCTATTATCGGGTGTCTCCGGACAATCCACGCTATTACATGGATTATACCGGCTGTGGAAATACGTTGAATGTCCGACATCCCCGGACCTTGCAGTTGATCATGGACAGTTTGCGGTATTGGGTGAATGATATGCATGTGGATGGTTTCCGGTTTGACCTGGCATCCGCGCTCGCACGGGAATTACATGATGTGGATCGACTCAGCGCCTTTTTTGACATCATTCACCAGGATCCTGTGTTGTCACAGGTGAAGCTGATCGCCGAACCCTGGGATCTGGGGGAAGGGGGCTATCAGGTGGGAAACTTTCCTCCTGGGTGGGCCGAGTGGAATGGGAAATACCGTGATTCCATTCGCCGGTATTGGAAGGGTGATGGTGGGTTGCTTGGGGAAATCGCCAATCGTTGGTCCGGGAGCAGCGATCTCTACGGAGAAAGCGGGCGACAACCCTATGCCAGTATAAATTTTGTGACCGCTCATGACGGATTTACCCTTCAGGATTTGGTGTCGTATGACCACAAGCATAATGAAGACAATCAGGAAGGGAATCGGGATGGAACCGATGATAATGATAGTTGGAATTGCGGTGTGGAAGGCCCGACGGAGGATCCCGCGATTCAGGAATTGCGGGACCGGCAGGTCAGGAATTTTTTCGCGACCTTATTGTTATCCCAGGGAGTACCCATGATCTGTGGCGGAGATGAGTTAGGTCGTACGCAACAGGGGAATAATAACGCCTATTGCCAGGATAACGAGTTGAGTTGGTTGAATTGGAACCTGACGCGATCCCAACTCGGATTGCTGGACTTTGTGAAGATGCTCATTGCCATTAAAAAAACCCATCCGGTGTTTCAACGGCGAAGGTTTTTTCAAGGGCGCCGGATAGAAGATTCGGAAGTGAAGGATGTGGCCTGGTTCGGATCGCATGGAAAAGAAATGTCGCATGAAGATTGGCAGATGGGGCATCGAACCTTGGGAATACGGTTGGCCGGGGATGCCATTGTAGAGAAAGATAGTCAAGGACGACCGATTGTGGATGAGACGTTTTTAGTATTGATAAACGCCCATCATGAGGATGTGGACTTCATACTTCCTGCTCACACCAAGTCGGTGCGGTGGGAGTTGGAATTTGACACCGCTGTACCGCTTGACAAGAAAAATCCCAAGCATTCGAAATTATTGAAAGGGGGACAACCCTATCATTTAATTTCTCGGGGGCTGGCCTTGTTCCGAACCCCGAAATCCTGACGGACCTCGGTCATGGTCACCACCTCTTGAGCCCGATGTAACGCTGGTCCATAGGAATGACACAACCGCTATGCCCCAGGCTAGGGCAAAATGGGCAAGCGGAAAGGTCGACATTGGCCTTCAGGGGAAAACGGCACATCTGGCCTCAGTCCGCTAGACGACAAATTTCTTGCTGCGCTCCACCATCCCGGTGACCGCTTCTTTGGCATCTTCGGCAAATTCTCCGGCCCGTTCGCTGGCGTCTTCCATCATATTCTTTAACTGACGACGGGTTCGGGATCCCGACTGAGGAGCCATCAACAGACCAAGTCCGGTTCCGAGAACCACTCCGACCATAAGAGAAAGTCCAGCGAGCAGGACATATCGAGTGTCGTTATCCATGTGAGATACCCTCCATTAGTGTGAGGTCAGTGAGTAAAAGTATTGAACAATCAATATTCCACCTGTCTACTATGGTGGCGGAGGCTGATGCAAGAGAATCTCACGCTCGGCTTGAAGCCAATCTTCCCAATCACTGCCATGTTGGCCCCCGCGCCGGTGATGAATTTCATAGGCGCGTTGGGCAATGCGTTCCCGCAATTCTTCGGATAAAGCCATTGAGGGACCGGGATAGGAGACTTCAGGCTCCTTGTCAATTGCCTGAGACGAAACCGGGCGCTTAGTTGTAGCTGATCCCACAGATTTGCTGCTGGGCTTTTTTGCCGTCTTGGGTTCAGATGTCGTTTTTTTTGTGGTGGACGGTTTTTTCTTGGGTTTCTCGTCTGGTGTTTTAGGGGGCATGGTTCCTTTCTCAGCTCCTATGCTTGTCTGACTTTTGAGGGACCCCATTCCAACTCATTTATCACTGTATTGTACCGGAATTTGGGCTCTTCGTCCAAGCTGTTGGGCGAGGTTTTGCTTTTTTTCGAGGCAACGGCCGTGTCGTGAATGGACGAAAAGGGGTTTTTCCTGAAGTGGGAGGAAACGTTCCCATGAAAAAATCAGAGGTCTATGGATCGCGGCAAATTTTGATTTTTCGGAACGGTATTTTCAGGAGTTAATAACGAGGTTTGTTGAAGACACAAGATTGCTCTTCCCTTACAATTACAACGATAAAGTCTTAACGGAGATAGGAGACCCTTGGGAAGGGAGGGATGCTCTTTCCGAGTGGATGATTGGGAAAATCTTCTGATCTGAAGTGCCCAACAAAATATGGTGGATGCATGGTGCTTCAGCAAGTCACTCTCATGAGCCGGCGGCCACCAAACTGAGAATGAGGGATGGTTAGTAGCGATTTTCCGCAACAACTGCCATCAAGGAGAGTATCTTTTTGAATGACAACGATGAATAACTTTGAACTTACCACGAAGCCGATTTGGCAGTTAGGCCGTCAGTATGGGATTGAACCGGTTTATTTTGATGGTTTAGGTGTTGAGCGGCAGGTTACGATTCCTCATCTTCAACAAGTCCTGGCAAGCATGGGGGTGAAGGCCTCATCGAAGAAGGACATTCTTGACTCGCTTGCTCATGCGGTTTCCCGAACCTGGACGCAGGTCATTGAATCAGTTGTGGTGCGGTACCCTTCTGATGCTCCGTTCATGTTGGCTCTGTCCCTTCCTCTTGAGGACATCAGCTTGGAAAAGGTTTCCCTTGTCATCCAGGTGACGGATGAGAAGGGAGGCAGCCGGCGCCTATCTCTGCCAGGATCCAGGGGCAAGGTCACTTCTGAGAAGACGATACGTGGCGTGAAATATGTCCAGGTTCATTTTCCTCTTTCGGGAAAATTTTCACTTGGATATTTCCGTCTTTCGGTCCGTGTAAAGCTGTATGCAGAGCGAATTGTGGAGGGACAGGCCCTGCTCATAGTGGCACCCAAGAAATGTTATCTTCCCCCTTCACCCAAACGGGCTTGGGGAATTTCGCTCCAACTCTATGGGTTACGGTCCCACAGAAACTGGGGAATTGGGGATTTTCGAGATTTAGAAGAGGTCATGAAGGTGGCGGGGACTCGTTGGGGAGTGGCCACCATTGGGGTCAATCCTCTTCATATCCCAGCGGTGGGATTAACGAGCCCTTATTCTCCGTCCAGCCGTCTCTTCTGGAGCCCTATGTACTTGAACCTGGAGGGGGTGGAGGAGTGGCGGACTTCTGCACGGCTTCGTCAGAAGGCCAAGAGTGCAAAATTCCAGCAGCGCCTCCAACAATTTCGGGAGAGTCCACTGGTCGATTATGAGGCCGTAGGGAAACTGAAATGGACCATTCTCGAAGAACTCTTCCGAGTGTTTCGACGACACCATCTCCAGCCTATGCACCCTACGGCACGTGGAAGGGCATTTACCAGATTTGTGTCCGGGTTCAATCCCCATCTGACCATGTTTTGTACATTTCAGGTTTTGACGGAGCGATTGGGAACGGTGGCCTGGCGTACCTGGCCGAACTCCTTTCGGCATCCACAGTCACCTGATGTGGAAGTGTTTCAACGATCCCATGCCACTCGAATCCAATTTTATCAATATGTCCAATGGTTGTGTGAGTTGCAATTACAGAACCTCGATCGTGTTGCGAAGAAACATTCGTTGTCGTTCGGGCTGTATCACGATCTACCGGTTGGCATTCATCCCGAGGGAGCTGATGCCTGGGTCTTTCAACGTCAGCTTGCCTCAGAGATTACCGTTGGCGCGCCGCCGGACTCCTTTAATCTCAATGGACAAAGTTGGGGACTGGTTGTTCCCAATCCCGTTCGATTGCGGGAAGATGGCTATCGCTTTCTTCGAGAAACCTTACGGCAAAATATGCGACATGGAGGTGTCCTCAGAATCGATCATGCCTTGGGGTTGTTTCGAATGTTCTGGGTTCCCCAAGGCGGAACAGGAAAGGATGGCGTGTATGTCAGAACCTATGTGGATGAAATGTTGGCGGTCCTGGCTTTAGAAAGTGTGCGACAAAAAGTGATGGTGGTTGGGGAAGACCTGGGTGCGGTCACTCCTGTCATTCGGGAAAAATTAGATGCCGCCGGACTTCTCTCCTATCGCCTGCTATTTTTTGAACGAAAAAATGGGGGGGAGATGTCCCCTCCACATGCCTATCCTGAGCAGGCCCTTGTGGCCGCAACAACACATGACCTACCTACGCTCAAAGGTTTTTGGGTTGGGCGAGATATCATGATTAAGCAAGCAGGGGGGGTATATCTCAGAAAAAAAGATTGCAAGCAAGACCGGCAGCAGCGGGCGGAAGATCGGAAACAATTATGGGAGGCCTTACATCGGGAGGGCCTCTGTGCTGCCGAGCCAATTCCCGCTAACCTGTCGGACGATATGCTTCAAGCCATGTACCGGTATTTAGCCAGGACACCCTCCCGCCTGCTCATCGTGCAGCTTGAAGATTTGTTGGCTGAGCTTGATACGCCTAATCTGCCTGGAGCACCGGAATCAGTCTATCCTTCCTGGCGAGTGCGGATCGGGCGAGACTTGACTGCTTGGCTTAATGATCCGGCCATCCTGAGCTTTACTAAGGCGATGCAGCGTGAACGACGGAAAGGTGGACGGAAGCACCAAATTGACAGGGAATAGGCTTCATGAGCGCTTAATAGAAGGGTGGACAGGCAGATTGTATCCCATGAGTCAAATACGGTGTCTCGCCGGAATGTCAGTTGCGTGATGTGTAGGAGGATACTATGATCAACGATTGGCGTGGTCCGCTGCCCATCGGGTCTGATGGGGAAAACAAGGCGTTTCGTCTAAGTTAGGTCGATACCGCAGAGAGGACGATCCTTCAAATGCAAGAGAAAAAGTTGACGATGGCCGGGTGGGTGGATGGCTTAACCGACGCGGTTACCGCGAGCCTGGCTCAAATTGTTGCCTATTTGCCCACCCTGATTTTGGCGTGCATGTTGTTAGGGCTTGGTTATGTGCTAGCCAGGCTGGTTTCTGTCGTGGTGACCCGCCTGTTGCAATTGATGGGGTTTGACCGTTTGCTGAGTCGAACTGCCGTGCAAACCTTATTGGAGCGGTCAGGAACCAAGCAGAAAAGTTCTGAAATTTTGGGGATGATTGGGTTTTGGATTATTTTTCTGGTTTTTCTCATTCAAGCGTCCGACACCCTCAGTTTGACCATGGTCTCGGATGCCTTGACGAGTATTGCCTATTATATTCCCAAAGTCGGGATTGCGGTGTTGGTGCTGGTTCTGGGTTTAATTGCCGCGAATTTTGTTCGTGAGTTGATTACCATGACGTGTAGTTCGGCAGGAATTACTCACGGGACGATGGTGGCCCAGGCGGTCTATGTGGCGGTCGTGTTGTTGATTGTGGTGACGGCGATTGACGCACTTGGAATTAATACGGAATTGCTGAACAATACCATTGTCATCCTCTTAGCAGGATTGATCGGGGGCGCGGCCTTGTCGTTCGGGTTGGGGTCACGATCCGCTGTGGCCAATCTCATTGCCGCCCATTATTTAGGGTCAATGGTTCGAGTGGGCATGACCGTAAAAATTGGGGAAAACCAAGGAACCGTGGTTGCCGTCACCCCAATTTCGGTCGTGTTGGAAACCCGGGAAGGCCGGGTCATCGTTCCTGCGACTCAGGTTACCGAAACAACAGCCGTCATTACCCATCCCGAGCATTAGCATATGGAACTCGAACATCGGCTGACTCTGGGGTATTTGCAGGCGCATCCCGTAGAAGCGGCTCGTCATTTGGAATCGCTGGATCCTCATGAAGCGGCTTCGCTCCTGGAGGCCTTACCCGGGGAAGAAATCGCTGGTGTTTTAGAGCATTGTTTGCCGGTGTCCACGGCCAAAATCATCGAAGAGCTCTCGAAAGATCTTGGAGCAAATGTCTTAGGCGCCATGAATGCCACATCTGCAATCGGGGTTCTTCGACAATTTGAGGAACCTGTTCGTCAGGACGTGTTGGACCGGTTAGATAATCCCATGGGAGCTACCCTTCGCCGTGCTTTGCGGTATTCACCCAACACGGCCGGAAGTTTAGCGGATCCTCAGGTGTTTACCCTCCCACCTGATATTGCCGTCGAAGAGGCCATTGACCGTATTCGTACCTATGGCCAGAAAGCCATGTACTATATCTACGTCATCGATCGCGATAGTAAATTGGAAGGTGTCATCACATTGAGGCAACTGCTGATTGATCGGTCTGATCATTTAGTCGGAACATTGATGGAGACCCAGATCACCACCTTATCAGCCGAAGCCAATCTGGAAGAAATTCTTAAACATTCTGAGTGGAGCCGGTTTCATACCTTGCCGGTGGTGGATCGATGGGGAACATTTTTTGGAGCCCTGCGATATCGGATGTTACGCAGGATTGAAAAAGATGTCGGAGGCAAGGCCCCGTTGGGATCGGTGAGTGATTCGCTCATGCAACTTTGGGAAGTCTATTCGTTAACCGGCATTCGCTTAATGACCGATGTGGCGGAGACGCTACAAGAACGGAACAAAATAGGGTGAGGGATCTGACCACGCAGAGGAGTATGAAGGTCCGGGGAAGGGGGCATCTCCTCAACGAGGCGTTTTTTCAGAACCATCATGAGGAAGCCGCACGAATTCTTGAAGGGTACCCGGTGGAGGATATCCTGCGAGTCTTGCAAGGGACCAGTCCGAAAAATGGGGCGAATCTTCTGGCCTGTATTACTCCTCCCGTGGCTGCGGATACGTTGGCGATCATGCCCACCGATTTGCTGAAACAGGTTGTGCCGCATCTCTCGCCCTCATTAGCTGCATCTCTGTTTCAACGGTTGGACGACGATCTGCAACGGGCAATTCTTTTCAGAGTTCCTGAACGGTATGCCCAGGAAATCCGGTCCTATATGACCTACCCGGAGGAATCCGTCGGTCGTATTATGGATCCAAAATTTTTTGTGTTGCAGGAAGAAAGCACGGTTCGAGAAGCCATGGTCCAGGTGCGGATCAGGGCCCAGAAGGATGTCCATGACGTCTATGTCATTGATCGAAACCAAAAGCTCGTGGGCCGGATTTCCGTCCGTGACTTGTTGCTGGTGGATCCGGAGGAAAAATTGCAGTCGGTTATGGTTCAGGATCTTCCTACCATTCATCCTTTGGAGTCGCGTGAAGAGATTGTCGAACTCTTTGGTGAAAGACATTTTTTTACGATTCCGGTTGTGGATCTGGACGAACGGCTCTTAGGCGTTGTCCGGAACGAAGCCATTATCAAGGCCAGTCAGGAAGATGCGAGTGCAGACCTGCTGACGATGGTGGGTGCCAATAAAGATGAGCGTGCGCTTTCCCCCGTGTGGTTTTCCGTCCGAAAACGATTGCCGTGGTTGCAACTGAATCTGTTAACGGCATTCTTGGCTGCATTCGTCGTGGGAATGTTTGAAGGGACGATTGCGAAATTTACCGCTCTGGCTGTTTTACTCCCGATTGTCGCCGGGCAGTCAGGCAATACCGGGGCCCAATCCCTCGCCGTGGTCATTCGCGGGTTGGCTCTGCGGGATATTCGACCATCCCAATGGCTCAGGGTCAGCGGGAAGGAAGTCTATGTCGCATTTTTAAATGGCCTGGCTGTTTCTGCGACAGCCTGTCTTGCAGTGGGATTGTGGAGCCGGTCGTTGGGATTGGTTTTCATCATCGGCTTGTCCATGATTATTTCGATGGTCATTGCAGGGTTATCCGGTGCGATCATTCCCATCGCCTTGAAGGCACTCAAACAGGATCCGGCTCAATCCTCCTCCATTGTATTAACCACGGTGACCGATATAGTCGGGTTTTTCAGTTTCCTGGGGCTTGCCACCCTGCTTTCAAGTTTATTGGAAACCTGATTATTGATCGGTTTGTGGACAGGATCCTCTTCACGTCCGCTCCCCCCCCGTTTCCATACCCCTCGCCGGCCCATTTTCCTTCCAAGAAAATTTCTGATTGCCTACTAATTGATGGTAGGGTAGTATCGTTTTTGCTCTTTTTTATATCGTATGTCATTGAGGAAAGGAGGCTCTATGGGATCACAGAAGATGTCTAAAACGGATCGAGTGGGGACATTGGATCAGGATATTTCCCGGATACGTCAACAATTGGAGAGCCTGAAAAAATTCCTGATAGATGAGCCTTCCACGGTCGCATTAAACGAATTTGATTCCGCTACTGAAGACATTCTCGCCGATGCGTTAGGCAGTTCCTCTCCGCTCTTAGATACCTATGACTATGCCCAACTAGGAGAGGCAGCGGGGCTGATGAATCTTTCTGAAGAGGCACCGGAAGGCACCACCCACCACTCACAGCGGGAAACGATCCGGCAACGGCAGCGAGTGCTGGAAAGCGCTATTGCGGATCTTGAGGCCAGGCGAGCCTCCCTCTCGCAGGAATCCAAGAAACGGAAAGCGTCCGGGCCGACCGTCTCCGATTATATGGCAAAAACTGTGCGATCCGTGTCGCTCGATGCCACCTTGCAGGAAGTCGGACAGTGCCTTCAAAAATGGAAAATTGGGTCGGTGTTAATTCAAAGTGGAGATGAGTACTTGGGGTATATTACCGAAACCGAATTGACTCGAGAGGTCGTCGCGTCCGGAACAGATCCCATTACCACCACGGTGAAGACCTGCATGCGCGAACCGTTAGTCACGGTTGAAACCAGTGATCCAATTGTCGAAGCCGTGCGCCTGATGAAAGAAAAAGGTACCAGACACCTTGCGGTCACAGAAAGTAGCAGGATCGTTGGTGTGGTTTCGGTTTCAGATATAATCCGGTATTATTCCGGGGTTGTATAAAGATTTGTCTTCTGAGAGATTGTCACTCGCCTCCTAGCATCGGGCTATCAGGCTCTCTTCCTCGGGAACACACGCAGGTTTTATCGTGGTTGTGTTTCTCGAGGAAGGTTCCACATTATTCCATAATATATTTGATCCGCCATTGAATGAAGCTTTCGGAGGCAGCGAACGTAAGCCGAGAAAAATCTGCCTGGTGGAACTCTGGGGACATTCGTGTTTTTAGTCATCGGATAATCTATTCCGAGATCGCAGATCATACATCAAGAACCAATTATGAAGATAAAAATGGGTAATAGGAATTGCAAGGTGACGCGTCACTTTCCCAGGCGTATGGCGATCCTGAGTTCCGTCCTGGCCTTGTGGATCGGTTGTGGCAGTGTGGTTGCGCTGAGTATTGGAATAGACAGAGGTGCCGGATGGGCAGCTGAGTCCTCAGAGTCCCCCCTGGAACGAATGGAGGAAAAAACATTCAAGGAAGCAGGATTTGCGGACGTGGCTCAGGCCGTGACCCCGGCAGTTGTGAATATCACGGCAACTGTTGATATTGTCGAATCCCGTATAGGAGGCGTTCCACTTCCGTTTAAAGGTTTTGGTGAAAGCCAACCCCCACCGGGTATTCCCAAACGCCAAAAGGGTTCAGGATCAGGTGTCATCCTGTCTCCCGACGGATTCATTATGACCAACAATCATGTGATTGCCCAAAGCCGTGATCTCCTTGTCACTCTTCCCGATTCACGTGAATTTCCAGCCAAGGTTGTTGGGGCGGATCCCGAGACGGATTTGGCGGTTATCAAAATTCAGGCAGACAAACTTCCTGTGATTCCCTGGGGAAATTCCGCCTCATTAGCCGTTGGTCAATATGTATTGGCCGTTGGCAATCCGTTTGGTCTGAATTCAACGGTGACGCTAGGTATCGTCAGCGCTCTTGATCGAGGAGGGATGGGGTTAGCCCGCTTTGAAGATTTCATTCAGACCGATGCGGCAATAAATCCGGGAAATTCAGGTGGGGCGTTGGTGAACACCCGAGGAGAATTAGTTGGCATTAATACAGCAATAGCCTCTCAAAGTGGAGGGTATCAAGGAGTGGGGTTTGCTGTGCCTTCTTCATTGGCAAGACCTGTGTTAGAGGAACTGATCAAACATGGCAAGATTGTTAGGGGATATTTAGGACTGGGGGTACAGGAAATGACGACGGAACTGGCTCCGTGGTTTGGCCTAAAAAGCGGGGAAGGGGCCCTGGTGACGGATGTGGTTCCTGGTGGGCCGGCCGACAAGGCCGGGATACACCGGGGAGAGGTAATTTTTGAGTACCAAGGAAAAAATATGAAAGATGGACAAATGTTGCTGGAACAAGTGACACGTGCCACTATTGGAGAACAGATTGAACTGGGTATGGTCGAAAATGGAAAAGAACGTAAGGTAAGAGTGGTTATCCGTGAGCAACCACCGACCCCTCAGGCCCGGCGTACTCGTACGCCTCGCGCGGAACATCCTCTTTCCGGTGTGGAAGTGGCCGATGTCGATGAGGCGGCCATTCAGGAATATGGGTTGAATCCTGCCACCAAGGGAGCGGTGGTCTCATTCCTTGAGGAAGGATGTGCCGCTGAATTGGCGGGGATCATAGAAGGAGATGTCATTATTGAATTAAATAAGCATCCCGTGGAATCCGTCAGGGAGTATTCCTCCTGGTTTAAACGGCTTAAGAAGGAACACGCGGTACTGGTCGTGCTTGTCCGTTCCTCACGTCATTTGTATGTGGTGGTGAAATCTTCCTGAAGGAGTCAAGAGAGGTTTCTGGTGATTCACGGATTTATCAGAGGAGCTTTTGTCTAGGGCATTTAAACTTTCTGTCCAATGGCTCTTTGTTTTTTCAAGAGGCCGGGGATGTTTAAATATTCTTGGTCGAAAAAAGAGCACCAGATCAAAATGGAGCGATCAAATCGGTAAACTCGAAGTCGAAAAAAAACAAGATGGTATATTCGTTGAAGTAGGTTGAACCTTGGAACCAGGGAGTGGAGCGAACAAACTGTCCTGTCGTTGTTTCGTATATGTCCAGGCGGAACCGGGTATATCCTGACAGTTTTTGAGAAGCGTATATCGCAATCTCGGGCAAGGCAATGGGGAGAAGCGCACTCTGTATTGGTGGTAACCCGAACAAGGAGGACCGTTGCTCGACTCCTAAACCCTGAACAAGGATGTGGATCCGGTACTTGGCTTGAGCTGGATCCATGACGATTTTCAGTCCATTTTCCCCCAGCCAGCCCCCAATGGCTCCCTTAAAAAATTTTTGTGCAACGGCCAACCCTTGTTCAACGCTTAATCCAGCCATATCCAGACTTACTGTATCTCCAGTGGTTAGGGGAATGGGCATGGTGTTTTTTTCATGCAAGCTTCGCTCCACGGCTTGAGCCATGAGGAGTTGTTGAACTGCAGTTGGCGATTCGGGAAGGGGTATGGCATTCATGGCACCGCAGCCTGTCAATATACCCACCAACAGGAGAACTTGTAGAATCCATAGCATGGACCTATTCAACTGACGTGCTTCGTTTAACCAAATCACTTTCACCTCTTTTTTTGATAAGCCCAGGGAAATACGTAAGTCCTCCTTAAGGAGAACAGGTGTTCGATACTGCCTCGTTAGTTTAGGGAGCAGATCCTGGGGAATCAATCATTGAGCCGGATTCCTTTGTCAGGCCAGATGGAACGGACGAATTCGGAGGTGCCGCATGGGCAGGGTTCATCTCCTTGTGTTTTGTGACCCGAAGCAATGTGGGGTTGTGTATAAAAGGTTCGTATTTCGGCACGTCTAATGTCACCAGGTCCCGTTCCTCAATGAGGAGCTCGATCTCAGCCACCTGTTGTTGAAAGGTGGCTAAAATGCTTCCGTCTTGAGTCGTAATCGTGACCAGTAAACGATCCTCTTGGCGTTGTTTGTGTGTCACCGATCCCTCAAGTGGATGCATGGCGTCTTTTAAAAATGCGGGAAGATAGGAATTCAAATACCGTGAAGCTAACATCGGGCCACTTAAGCCAAAGCCTAATCCTAGAAAAAATACCGTCGCCGGTATGACCCATGGTTTCATGGTTTCCGTTCCGTGGTCGGAGGTTCGTCTCTTGGTTTTTCCGATTCTGTTGAAGGAAAGGTCTGCTGTGTGGTTGGAGGTTCGTCTATTGGTTTTTCCTGCTCTGTTGAAGAAAAGGTCTGCGGTGTGGTTGGAAGTTTGTCTTCCAGTGGTACCTGCTGCGATGGCGCAGGTTTCTGCTGTCCACGAATAAACGTTTCCAGGCGGCTAAGGGCATCAGCGGTCATGTCGCGGGCCCCCTTGGTCGCATGTTCGGATTTTTCGGTGAGGTCTTCTATTTGTCGACGGAGATCGCGCATTCCCCCGCCGGTTCGTTGAAAGGCCATGATCGCAATCACTAAGGCGACGATAGCGATCACGAGAGTCAATATTTCCATGATGTCCTCCTGTTCCGGTCAAGCCGTCCTTTTGAAATCTGAAAAGCGTTGACCCCCATGTAAGTATCAGTTGCAGATTGAGGCATCTATGCTGAAATGACCGTCATCTTGTTCTTCTGGATGTCGGTCTGTCCGTCCTCCTTACATTATTGTGACACGACATTCATTGGGAATCTACCGTGAACCTGTTTTTGTCTGGACACGGACACCTTGAAAAGTCGATGTTGATCCTTCTCATGGATGTGTCCAAGGTCGATTCAGGAGGCATGCCCTGTTTGCTCAATTGGGGAAAATGGTTGCCCTCGGCCTTCGGATGACATATGGCGCAGGCGCCTTTCTTTTGGTTTGCGAGCGGGTTGTTGCCGGCAGTTGATTTCTAAGTGGAGAGATGCGTCAGCGTTTAAATAATCGTGTGAAAATTAATCAAAATTAATAGTCAATTAATCCTCAGCTTATACTGAATAGATAGGATGTCGATACGAAATATCTCAGGGTCGGCAATCTTACTATCAAGGAGGAGTGTCAATGGGTACAAACAATCGTGGTTCTCGTGGTTGGCGGTTTCAATGGCCGTTGTCCTTTACCAGAATGAATGCCGGGAAGGCGGGACTGGCCGGCATCGGCTTCCTGGCTGGAATCCTACTGCTCGGGTCATGGAATATGCCTTTTCATTCGCAAGCAGCAGTTTCTCATCCGGCAGATCCTGCATCCGTTGGATCCCTTCCCAATATGGAAAAAGGAGGATTTGCTGACATTGCCCAGGCGGTGACCCCCGCAGTGGTTAATATTACGGTTCGAAAAGAAGCGCCGGTTCCCATGTCGGGGATGCCGTCTGATCCGATGAGAGAGTTTTTCGGTCTGCCAGGAATGCCGGAGATGCCAGGAATGCCGAACAGGCCCAACGGGCCTCCTGCTCCGGAAGGGCAGGGAGCCGGTTCCGGGGTCATTATCTCTAGTGATGGATTTGTGTTGACCAATGATCATGTGGTCGATGGGGCCAAGGAAATCATGGTCACCCTTCCGGATAATCGGGAATTCACGGGAAAAGTGATCGGCCTTGATCCTCAGACTGATTTAGCCGTCATTAAAATTGATGGGAAGGATTTACCGTATGTTCCATGGGGAAATTCCGGCGAGCTTCGAGTCGGAGAATATGTCCTGGCGGTCGGCAATCCTTTTGGGTTGAATTCCACCGTCACGCTGGGGATTGTCAGCGCATTAGGTCGAGGAGGCATGGGCATTACTCAGTATGAAGATTTCATTCAGACCGATGCCGCGATCAATCCGGGGAATTCCGGTGGCGCGTTGGTGAATACGCGAGGCCAACTGGTCGGAATTAACACCGCAATCTTTTCCCAATCCGGCGGGTACCAAGGTGTGGGATTTGCCGTTCCCACCAATCTTGCCAAACCGGTGTATGACAGTTTGGTCAGTACCGGAAAAGTTGTGCGAGGATTCTTGGGCGTCGGTATACAAGCCGTCACGACGGATCTCGCAGGCTCCTTTAAATTGGATCAATCCAAAGGTGCGCTGGTTACTAATGTTGTTCCCGGAAGTCCTGCCGACAAGGCGGGCCTCAAACGGGGTGATGTGATTGTCGAATATCAGGGCAAACCCGTATTGGATCCGCGTAGTCTTCAGCATCATGTTATCAGGACTACTATTGGAACGGAGGTGAAGATGGTGGTGATCCGGGATGGGCAGAAGCATACTCTGAATGCGGAAATTCGTGAACAAGATAAGCCTGTCCAAGTGGCACAAGCAGGCCAGATGGGCACGACGGAAGGACCCCTTGCCGGGGTGGCTGTTCAGAATCTCAACCCTGGTATGGCCGAGCAATTAGGGGTGGAAGAAAATGTGAACGGGGTGGTGGTTATGGATGTCGCACCGGGAAGCTATGCCGCACGGGCAGGACTGGCTCAGGGCGATGTGATCAGCGAAATCAATCGTAATCCGGTTCGCTCGGAGGAGGATTTCAGAAAAGTGACCTCCAGCTTGACGGACAAGTCCTCCGCCTTGATCTTTATTCATAGGGGTCAAGGAGCTTTGTATCTGACTGTAAAAGTCTAATAGACCGAAAAAATACACGGTAAGTCTTAGCGGGATACCATACTTCCTGAATTAAAAAAGGAGCGGTGTGGTATCCCGTTTTGGTTAAGGAGTTGGTTAGATCATGAGCCGAGGTGGGTTATTCAATTGGACATGAAGCAGAGGGGTAAGGGGTGAGGCGTATCGCGTTGGTAAAACTTGCTGAGAACGCGCGGTGTGTTTATCGTTGACCCTCAGGCGTTGAGGGAAGAGTGCCAAGTCTTTGGGTAAGGAGTAAATTCTCAGAAGCATCGACCGGGCAGTCGATGATTGAAAGGGTATTGGAGTTCAACGCCTTTTGCAGCACGTGTGCCAGTTCCTTTGCTGATGCGATGCGATACCCTTTCGCACCAAAGCTTTCCGCGTATTTCACGATATCCATATTGTGAAATTCCACGTATGTCGATCTGCCGAATTGCTGCATTTGTTTCCAGCGAATCAGGCCGAGACCGCCATCATTGAAAATAAGCACCACAAAGGGGGTAGCCATGCGTACGGCGGTCTCCAATTCCTGCGAATTCATCAGAAACCCTCCGTCCCCGGTGACCGCCACGACACGGCGGTCCGGGTGTGCCAATTTGGCCGCCACTGCGCCGGGCAGGGCAATGCCCATGGCCGCGAACCCGTTCGAAATGATGCAGGTGTTGGGAAGAAAGCATGGGAAGAGGCGCCCAAGCCAGACTTTGTGCGCGCCGACATCCGAGATCACGATATCATCGTGGGCCAGCGCCGCACGCAGATCCGCGAGGATTCTTTGCGGCTTAAGAGGAAATGACGTGTCCTGACCGCCTTGTGCCAATTCCTCGTGACGCATTTGGCGAAAACGTGAGGCACGCGTCGTAGCGGGCGCGTGGCCCTGATCTGTCAGCGCTTCAAGTGACGAAGTGATCGTACCCACGACCCCGACCTCGATGATGTACGACGCGTCAACCTCGGCGGGCGACATGTCCAGGTGCACAATTTTCTTATCGCGGTTGGGGTTCCAGGCATGGGGCGCATATTCCACGATGTCATATCCAATTGCGATCACGACGTCCGCATCCAGGAATTCGCAGTTCACATAGTCCATGGTCTCCAGTCCAATGGCACCGAGCGAGAGCGGGTGGGTATCGGGAATGGTGCCTTTGGCCATAAAGGTTGTGGCGACTGGAATGTTCAGCTTTTCAGCAAAGCGCACCAGCGCTTCGGAGGCATGTCCGCGAATGACGCCATTGCCCGCGAGCACGATCGGAGCCCTGGCCTCCCCAATGATACGTCGGGCCTTGTCGAGTTGTTCGGGTGCGGCCCCGCCGGGGTGAACCGATTGCACGAGCAAAGGTTGACCCTCGGTTTCCATAGAGGCAATGTCTTCGGGAATTTCGATGTGTGTGGCGCCGGGTTTTTCGGACTGAGCCAGCTTAAAGGCTTTCCGAAAGACTTCAGGAATGATGTCGGGAATGGGCAAGGTGGCATTCCACTTTGTCACAGGACGAAACAGGGAAACAATGTCAAGGTGCTGATGGGATTCCTTATGCAGCCGGTCCTGATCGGCTTGGCCCGTCAGGGCGACGAGTGGCGCACGATCCATGGTGGCATCGGCCACGCCACTGATGAGATTCGTTGCGCCTGGCCCCAGCGTGGAGAGACACACGCCGGCTTTGCCGGTCAACCGGCCGTACACGTCGGCCATGAAGGCCGCGCCCTGCTCATGGCGGGTCATGACAAAGCAGATAGAAGAACCGATCATCGCATCGAGAAGATCCATATTCTCCTCGCCCGGCACACCGAAGATATATTTCACGCCTTCGTTCTCCAGACATTGTACGATGAGTGTGGCGGCTTTCATGCGTGCTTCCGTATTCAATATTCTTGAAAAATTTGAGTAACGCTGCCAGAGAATGTGAGCTTTTCTCAGGATAATCGCGATTCCGTCGCAGCGCGGAATCGCGCGCGCCGTATAGTCCATTGCCGGGCGGGCCGCAGACACAGCCGCCCGCTAGACATGCCCGCCGACCGATCCGGCCAGTTGGCCGGATGTGATCCATTCAGGGAGGACTTTTCTGGAAGCGGCGGTAGCGACGGATGAGCGCGTTGGTCGAACTGTCATGCTTGAGCTGCGGTTCTTCAGGGCTTTCCAGTTCTGCAAGCGTCCGTTTTGCCAGCACCTTGCCCAGTTCAACGCCCCATTGGTCGAATGAATCGATATCCCAGATCGTCCCTTGTGTGAAGACGCTGTGTTCGTAGAGCGCGACCAACGCCCCGAGCGTTTCCGGCGTCAGACGCTCGGCAAGAATGGTGTTGGTCGGGCGATTGCCATCAAACACGCGGTGCGGCACCAGCCAGTTTGGTATGCCGTCGGCATTGACTTCCTCGGCGGTCTTCCCGAAGGCCAACGCCTCGGTCTGTGCAAATAGATTTGCCATCAGCATGTCATGCTGATGGCCGATCGGATTCAAGGTTTGGGAAAAACCGATACAATCGCAGGGGATTAACTTTGTTCCCTGGTGGATCAGCTGGTAGAAAGAGTGTTGGCCGTTGGTGCCGGGTTCGCCCCAATAAATCGGAGCTGTCTGATACCCGACGCTTGCGCCTCCGAGCGTGACATGCTTGCCATTGCTCTCCATCGTCAACTGCTGGAGATAGGCCGGGAAGCGTTTGAGGTAGTGGTCATAGGGTAAGACAGCGACCGTCTCTGTCTTAAAGAAATTGTTATACCAGATGGTGAGGAGCCCCATGAGCACGGGCAGATTGCGGTCGAATGGAGCCGTGCGGAAATGTTCATCCATCGCGTGAAAGCCAGCGAGCATCGCACGAAAGTGATCGGGGCCGACGGCGAGCATGGTCGAGAGGCCGATGGCGGAATCCATCGAATATCTCCCGCCGACCCAGTCCCAGAACTCGAACATGTTTGCCGTGTCGACCCCAAACTTTGACACCTCTTCGGCATTGGTCGATACGGCTACAAAGTGCTTGCGCACGGCTTGCTCGTGTCCGATCTGGCGCACACTCCACGCGCGCGCGGTATGGGCGTTCGTCAAGGTTTCCAGGGTCGTAAACGTCTTCGAACAGATGATGAAGAGCGTCTCTTCCGGGTTGAGGTTGCGCGTGGTTTCGGCAAAGTCGGTGCCGTCTACATTCGAGATGAAGTGGAATGTCATGTCGCGCTGGCTATAATGACGCAGCGCTTCATAGGCCATCACCGGACCGAGGTCAGAGCCGCCGATGCCGATATTGACCACGTGGCGTATCCGCTTGCCGGTGTGTCCCCGCCAAAGGCCGTTGCGGACCTGATGTGAAAATTCCGCCATGCGGTTGAGAACCCCATGTACCTCAGGGACGATATTGACATCATTAACGAGAATTCGTTTGGTCTCGGGCACGCGCAGAGCCGTGTGCAGAACAGCGCGTCTTTCTGTCACGTTGATTTCTTCCCCACAGAACATGGCAGCGATGCGCTCATGCAGACCGCAGTCTTCGGCAAGCTGAAGGAGGAGGCCTAATGTTTCGTCGGTGATGCGATTTTTCGAATAATCAAGGTAAATGCCGGCGGCTTCGGCGGTCAGGCGCTCGCCCCGGTCGGGATCGTCGGCAAAGAGCTGGCGCAGATGCAGACTGTGGATCGTCTTATAATGCGCGGCCAACGCTTTCCACGCGGGCCGCTTGGTTAACACCCGGCGAGCCCTGCGAGTGGTCGGTTTCACGCGGCTCATGCTGATGCGACCTTTATCATTGTGGTGATTTTGGCGAGAATCTTGTTCATCAGATCATGCCAGAAATTGGCAAAGGTGCCGTCCCTTCACGTTGGAAGTTTCGTGCAGGTGTCTCATTTTCATCTTCCGACATGATCACTCATCGGTCCTAACGTCCTGCATGTCGAGCGTAGCAGGAAACAAATCCTCTGAAAAGGGCTCCTTCACCAGATAAGAAGTCGATACTGCCATTTCTTTAAGTTTGGGCATATGGCTTATAAAATGCAACAGGGTGTGCCAAGAAGAACTGTGTAGCCCATTGACGGTTCATCCCAGAAATATCATGATTCAAAACAGGAATGACAACAGGGTTCACTTCCATGTTACCTGCGGGGAACCCTGACTGATCGGAAGGGTAAGTACATGAATGGATTCCCATGGATAAACGCAGATTGTCTACATTTGGGACCAACGCTTGAGTTTGGGATGTGACGATATTCCACAGTTTCTTAATATCCTTTCCATAATCCCTGATTTGATCTTCCCCTTCATGGCGTCTCCTAGTCCGTATGGCCGGTATCGATCCTGCCCATCAAGGCAGGTAGATCATATTTGATCAGGTCGCCGATGCGCTCAACCGTAAGGTCAGCCGGGGGGTAGGCCTTGAGGTTATTTTGATCCAACGCGTAATGGCCCTGGCGGGGAAAGATCGTTGTCAGACGATCGCCCCAGACGTGTTTCATGGCTCCAAGAATACGAAGCTTGTCGTCTATCATGATGTAATGTCGAGCTGGAAAACGTCGCTCAACATCGCCGAGCATGTGTTCCTTGTGCACGTAAATTAGCACCCGACCCTCGACTGCGTCCCACAATCCCGAGCGTTGGATCTTGCGGGGCTGAAAGACCACATCACCATCCGAGAGGATAACCGTTCGGCCCAAATGATCAAGATGAGCCAGAAGGTCGAGCACGCCAGGATAGAGGCGTTCTGCAAACGGATAGTCAACCAGAAATGAAGACATCAACAACAACCGCGGGTCATTCATGGTTTGGACACGGTAGCGTTGCAAAGCTCCCAGATAGTCCGCATAACCGAGATCCTTTCTCAACGTCTCAAAAATGTCCCAGTATCGATCCCGGTTTTTCTCGCCAAACTCTTGCGCAAGATGATGGCTGAGGTCGGTGCCGATGTGGTCGTTATCCAATAGGGTATTATCTACATCCAATAGGAAGACCACTTCTTTCGGGACCGTCATGTTCTTATCCTCTCCGGCATGGATCATGCCAATTTCCGTCTGTTTCGATGAGCGCATCTGCTTCTAACAGTTTTTCCTTTGTCAACAGGATCGTACAATTCCTCTGAGGAGTCTGTCCAACCCTCAGAGCCGTGATAGCAATACGTTCAGAGATGACGCAGATCAAGAAGAGGGAGTTGCTTGCCCAATCATTCCATCTGTAGTTACTGGTAACTCTCGGGGAACGCTTTGGTGGCGAGCCTCAGCACGGAGGCCTGTTGTTGAGAGATTCTGGTCGTGAAGCTGGTGTTGAGACGAATCTATAGAATGGACAGTTTCAGTGTGCCCCCAGTTTGACCTTCCCCCGGAACGCCTGATGCGCGCAAGCTTGATAGGCAATGAGCAGAATGAATCCGACCAAAAACCACCAGAGGCCGATTTGCAGACCATAGAGGCCGGCCGTGGCGTTGGTTACGGTCAAGCTATTGGCCGGATCGTTTGTCGCAATCAGGATGTTTGGGTATGACCCCCAGGCCGTGCTGCCCAGCATCGTCAGAATCAGGAGACTCGTTGCGGAAAATGCTCCCGCATCCCAATTGCGCCTTCGTATCATGAGAGCCAATAACAGCGTCGCTATACTGAGAACGGGGAAAATGTATCCGACAGGATGGGCGGCATAGTTGCGAAAGAATAAGGGTTGGACAAAGGGGACGGAGGTCAGGGCCAGCCCGACCAGAATAACCACGGCCGATCCCATCAGCCAGGCCGCACGCCGTGCCCGGTTCCGCAACTGGCCCTCCGTTTTCATGGCCAGGAAATTGGCGCCGTGCATGGCGAGGATCGCTGCGCTTGTGGCTCCGATGAGAACGGTAAACCAATCCAGTATGCCCGGCTCCGGTCCGGTCATAAAATTTGTCCAGAGGGCCACGAAGAAATAGCCGTCGGAATTCAAGGGCACGCCGCGAATGAGGTTGCCCAAGGCCACGCCGAACACGACAGCCAGCAAGAGGCTCGCACCGGCAAACGCCACGTCCCAAAATTGGCGCCACAGGGCGTGATCCACGTGCGAACGAAGTTCGAGTGCGAGTCCACGGGCAATCAGTAGCCACAAGACCAGGTGTAAGGCCAGATAAAAACCACTGAACCCTGCCGAATAGGCCTTGGGAAAGGCAAAGAATAACAGACCACCTGCAGCGATCAGCCATACTTCGTTGCCGTTCCAAATGGGGCCGATGGCGGCCAACGCCGCCCGCCGGTCCGTTTCATTTTTCGCGACAAAGGCATAGACGATGCCCAGGCCGAAGTCGAAGCCGTCAAGGACAACAAAGACAGCCAGCATCAAGGTGACGGCAACATACCAGAAGGTTTCCATCGTAACGGTTCCTATGGGTTTGCAGACTCAGGGAATGAGCTCGCCGGGCCATGCCGTATGATTTCAGCCATGAGGAAAAGGAAAAGCAGTCCCAATACAAGATAGATGCCGAAATACCCGAGTAACGTAAACAGTGCGTTTCCCGAATGAACCAGCGGTGAGGCACCATCAGCCGTGCGGAGCAGGCCATATACCAGCCAGGGTTGCCGGCCGAGTTCGGCGGTCATCCAGCCGGCCGTGGTGGCGAGATAGGGAAAGGGAGCGGCAAGCATGAGCAGCCAGAGCAGCCAGTTTGCCGTAAACAACCGCCCCTGCCATAGCCAGAGCAGCGACAGACCCATGATCGACACAAGCAGGGTTCCGAGCCCGGCCATCACATGATAGGCATAGTAGAGCAGCGCGACATTGTCCGGCCATTCTGCACGTGGAAAGGCCTCGAGCCCTTTAACCTCGGCGTAGAGTTCGTCAAAAAGCAGAAGACTCAAGGCATCCGGCACGACGAGCGGGTTGTCGATCGTCAGGGTTTCGAGGTTCGGTTGGCCGATAAGTACCATGCCCGCGCCCCGCTCGGTTTTGAAGAGCCCTTCGAATGCGGCACCTTTGACCGGTTGGTGTTCAAACACCTGTCTGGCATTCTCATGGCCGGTCGGGAAGATCATCAGCGCCGTGGCGATGGCCCCTGCCACCACGCCGGTGCGGAGGAACGTCTTCGCATATTTCACGTGCAGACCGGAAAGGAGATAGAACGAACCGACCGCGGCCACCACGAATGAGGCGGTCACGACCGCGGCCGTCATATTGTGGGCGAATTGCCAGACTAGCCAAGGATTCGTGAGCAGACCGGAAAGACTGTCGACGAACAACCGTCCGTCCGGAGCCACCGTATAGGCAACCGGATGTTGCATCCAGGCATTCGTTGCCAGAATGAAATAGCCGGAGAGCCAGGATCCGAGAAACAGCATCAGCGATGCGGACCATTGCACCCGCTGGCTGAATCGCCCCTCGCCGAACAGCAGGATACCGAGAAACGAGGATTCCAGAAAAAACGCAAACAGGCCTTCCATGGCCAGTGTCTGGCCAATAACTCCGCCGGCGAAGTTCGAAAATTTCGCCCAATTGGTGCCGAATTGAAATTCCAATGGAATTCCGGTCACGACACCAAAGGCAAAACTCAAGGCAAAGATCTTTGTCCAGAATCGGGCAACCTGATTGTAGTGGTCGTCGCCGGAAATAAGGGCACGGCTTCGCAGGTAAAGCAGCAGTAAGGCCAGCCCTATCGTCAATTGTGGAAAGAGATAATGAAACGTGACGGTGAAGGCAAATTGCAGGCGATCGTAGAGTAGCGCGCTGGCCATAAAAATCCTTCGAACTGAACAGTGACGCCCCTGAACGAGAATCGTCCGGCTAAAGAACTTCTTCTAGCAAGCAAGTCTCTCTTTCAACGGTGTTGCCGGCGTACCACATCCAACAGGTAGAGTGGGGTGCCCCAGTCCACTCCATACACAAACAGTTTGCCAAGAAATGAGAAGTCTCTGACGAATTAAGATCCTGACCGTCGGTTTATCTGAAAAATGTACCCGCATGAATTCACGTTGAGCCATTCAAAGAATGCCCCTCTGATTTATCCGCGTGAAGATACGCGTTTAGCATGGTGGGTCGAAAACTTGTTCGATGGCTGGGAAGGGTTCATACGACAACCTTCCAATAGGAAATTCATTAAGACCTGTATTCGTTGAACATCCATCAACGTCGTTTGAGGGTGCTATCCTATTTGTGAAAGTTTATTAAAGGCATTTAAGGCGGCCACCTTGTAACATTCCGCAAGAGTCGGATAATTGAAGATACGGTCAAGAAAATAGTCCAGACCTCCCCCCAATTCCAGCACCGCCTGCCCGATATGGATGAGCTCCGTGGCACCAGTGCCAATCACATGGACGCCGAGGAGCTTTCGGGTCTCACGATGAAACAGCATTTTGAGCAAACCACTGTCATCTCCCATAATTTGCCCGCGAGCGATTTCTTTATAGCGGGCAACGCCGGTTTCATAAGGGATTTTTTTTTCGGTCAGCTCATGTTCATGCGCGCCGATCATGGAAATCTCAGGAATGGCGTAGATGCCGAAGGGAAAGTGTGAATCCATGGGACCGGCACTGACCCCGAAGGCATGGCAGGCAGCCCGTCGACCTTGCGCGGCGGAGGTGGAGGCGAGACTGGGGAACCCAATAACGTCGCCGGCGGCGAAGATATGGGGGACCTGCGTTCGAAAAGCTTGATCGACCGCAATGCGTCCACGATTATCCGCCGTCAGGCCCGCACCAGCTAGATTTAATCGGTCGGTTGCGCCGATTCTCCCTGCGGAATACAGGACCATGTCGGACACAAGGCGCTTCCCTGACTCCAGTTGTATCACAGCTTGTTTGGGAGGACCTTCAGAGATGGTCAATTCTTCCACGGTTTCTCCCAATCGGAAGGTCACATCCCGGTTTCTCATTTGATGAATGAGTTCCTCAACGATTTCGTTGTCCAGGAATTCCAGCAAGTGCTCCCGTTTGTCCACCACGGTCACATCGATTTCGAGTGCGGCAAACATTGACGCATACTCCATCCCGATTACGCCCCCGCCGACCACCACTAATCTTTTGGGCAAGGATGTCAGGTGGACCATCTCGTCACTGGTGACAATGATTTCACCATCCACGCCGGTACCAGGTGGGGGGGCGGCAACGGTTCCGACGGCAAGCAGGATATTCTCAGCCGTGACGGTTTTCGTCTCGTGTTCTGTGTGAATAACAAGGGTATGGGCGTCAGTGAAGGAGGCTTCGCCGGAAATGAGTTCGATGTCATTCCTCCAGAGCTGGTCCTCCACGATGTCGACTTCGCGGTTTCGGACGAGTTGCACCCGAGAGAATAATTGTTCGGCTGTGGGACGGTGCCGTTCCCGGTTTCTCGTCTGTTGGACAAACGGATGGTTGGTGGCCATGAAGGATAACACGGCCTCGCGCAGAGTTTTGCTGGGAATGGTCCCGAGTTCTATGCACACGCCGCCCGCGCATTGCTGACGTTCAACCACTCCCACCCGCTTCCTGAATTTGGCGGCTTGAATTGCCGCTCGTTGGCCTGCCGGGCCGCTGCCGATGCATAACAGATCAAATTCGAATTGATTGCTCATCTGAATCCAAAATATATCACAATAGATTTGATGCCATGTGCCACGATCAATTACGGATGTTCTTAAGCATCCCCGATGTAAACACAGAATGGGGAAGAGTCTCAAGCATTTTCACTCTGCCATTCTGTTGTCGGGGATAGCCTTAAACCTTACCGCCATTGGTATTCATACCTGCGCCATGTAGGCGTTAACTCATGGTGCCTAGAGGGAAGTTCTTGTACTTGCCATATCTTTGCCTTCTAATATCGCAAACCTTCCATGTGGAGATTCCATGGTTCCAGGTGCCGGGCCCACCCTTGAAGATCAAGCACATCCTGCAGGACGGGGGATTCGTGCTGGGAGTTTCTGTAATAATCTATCCGGTTTTTGATGCCATCCAGGTTGATGGTCAATTCTCCAATGTGTCCTATCACGTCACTGAGTAGGGATTGTATAAGCCGAACATCTAAGAGTGCCGACCGGTTCCCATTCCCGTGATGATCGACGCCAATACCACCAGGAGTCCCTTTGTCACCTTGCCGCATAAGCCATTCCAATTGACCAGGGATGAGCGTGGATCACGGAGTGGGTGGTTTGGTCAAATCATTATTCACCGCGTTATTGTCTGCGTTGACATCGATTCCCCCGGCGGGTGGAGGTTTGTCAAGATCAACATATTGGAACGTATCGAATGGCTGGATCTGTTCATCGGCGGGCAATTGGTTGCGGTTCCAGCCCCCGCCCAGCGCACGAATGAGGGCCACCGATGATTTCAGCAGGTTGGCTTTAATGACCACAGCGTCGATACGCGCCGCTAGCGTGTTGACCTCCGCGTAAATGAGCTCAAGGCTGGAGGCCAGTCCGCCAAAGTAGAGGCTAGATGTCAGGTCTTGCGTTTTGAGAAAGGCCCCGACGGCCGCGTCTTGCCGTTTGGCTGCAGTGGTGAGTTGGTTGGTCAGGCTCAAATTGTTCTCGACTTCGCGAAAGGCGTTGAGCACTGTCGAACGGTATCGGTCTTCCGTCTCGCGATAGACCGACCAGGATTGCTGTAATTGGGCGCGGCGATATCCACCCTGGAAGAGCGGTAGCTCAATGGCGGACCCATAGGACCAGAAACTATTGGCAAGCTTGATCAGATCGAAGCCGGAATCTTCGAACCCTCCGCCGGCCAGGAACGTCACATTAGGATAGAAGGCGGCGCGAGCGATGCCGATGGCACGGTTGGCCTGGGCCATCCGGCGCTCCATCCGGGCGATATCGGGTCGACGTTCCAGCAGAGTGGAGGGGATGGTTTTCGGAATCGTGAAACTTTCCACACGAAGGTCGTCGACGGGGTCGATCGTGAAACTGGCCGGCGCCCTATTCAGAAGGATGGCGATCGCCTGCTCTGTCACCTGGCGTTGGCCTCGAACCTCGGCTTCTCTCGTCTGAGTGCTGAACAGCAGCGATTCGACACGGGCAATGTCAAGTTGTGACGCGATCCCGACGGTGAACTGGTTCATGATCAGTTCCAGCGAGCCCTTATAGAGGTCGATTGATTTGGTATAAATCGCAAGTTGCGCGTCGAGACCGCGTAGCGTGAAATAGTTTGCCGCAATTTCCGCCTGTAAACTGAGGCGCGCAAGCCCATATTCAGCGGCACGTTCTTCGGCCCGGTACATCTCTACACGCGTGGCGTTCCGGATCGCCGACCAGAAATCGGGTTCCCAGGATGCAATCCCTCCAAGAGAGACCGTCGATGCGGTGTCCGAAATATCGGGATCGCGAAACAGATGATTCTCGGATTGCCTATTGCGGGAGGTGCCGAATCCCAGGCCCACTTGCGGGATGCGACGTGACCGGGCTTTCATCATCATATCGCGAGCCTGGACGAACCGCTCAGCGGCCGCCTGCAAATCAGGATTTGCCGCCATGGCCTGCTCTTCAAGCGTATTCAATACCGGATCGTTATACAGCGTCCACCAGTCCTGTCGTAATTCATCATCCGATGGGTTGGCTTCGACGAAGGGACTGGCACCATGCCATGAAACGGGGACGATGAATTCAGCGGGTTGGTAGTCCGGCGCGAGATCTACGTGAGGCAAACATGCCGATAAATAAAGCGCAATCATTAACGCGGTGCTGCGCCATACCCAAGGTAATAACCTACATGACATTTCTAGCCGTGTTTGCAAGGCTATGCTTTCCATGTGTCCACAACCGTCATTGTGATGATTGGTCTTTTGTCATCGGTGCTTCGGTTTGGGCCTTTGACACAGGTTCGTCCGGTTGTTTTTCGGGTGGGTTTTTTGACGTAGGTCCATTCGTGTTGAGGCGGTCATACCCAGGTGCGGGCGTGACGATGCGCACTTGTTCGTTTTCGAGCAACGCCGCGCTGGGATTATTCACAATGCGATCGGTGGAGGAAATCCCCTCCGTGACTTCGACCGTGGCGTCGAGAATTTTGCCCACGGTGATCGACTTGAAATGAATCCGATCGTCATCCGTCAACACGGCGACTTCTGTCCCATTTTCCTGAAACACCATCGCGCTGGTTGGAATCGTGAGGAAATCAGAATCAACGGGCGTCGTGAGACTTACCTTGGCGTATGAGCCAGGCCAAAGGGCTCTATCCTCGTTGTCCAGTACAAATTCGGTAACCGCGGTCCGTGTGCTCACATTGAATCCACCTGCGACGGTCAGGAATTTTGCGGTAAAACGACGACTGGGCAATTGCGGCACAGTTACCTCGGCCGTCAGGCCTGGCTTGAGGAATGCTCCGAAAGACTCCGGCACAGAGATAAAGAGGCGCACCTTGCTGACGTCGGCCACAGTAAACAGGTTGCTGATCGCACTGGGAGAACTGATCGTGCCTTCCTTGTTGACATAGTCACCGACATTGATATTGCGATCAATCACCACACCATCAAAGGGCGCCACGATCGTTTTGAACCGAATCAGCGCTTCGAAATTTCTGACATTCTGCTCTGCGGCATTGACCCTTGCGGCCTGGGCGTTCGCCTCTGCCACTTTTACTGAAATCGACTGCTCGGAGACGGAATGATTATGGCGGAGCGCCAGATAACGTTTTGCGGTTAATTTGGCGAGACCATATAGGGCACGCTCAGACTCCAGGTCCGCCTTGGCCTGCCGATATTGAGCGTCAAGAGCCGGCGCATTGATTTCGGCCAGGACATCGCCTTTCTTCACCTTCGCTCCGTAATCCGTGTACCACATTTTCACATAGCCCGAGACCTGGGCGTAGATCGGCGCCTCAAACCAACCCTGAATATTGCCTGGGAGGGTAATAGTCTGTGTTGGCGGTAACGGTTTGGGATTGATGATGGATACGATTGGGACGGCGTCTGCAAGGGTTTCCTCGCGCAGGGCAGCGGCGCCGCTGTTGTGCGCATAGATTCGATAGCCCATATATAGAAGACCCAGCAGGATGGCGAGGATCACAAGGCCTTTTCCACGCAGGTTCTTCATATTATTCACTGGCCTTTTGGCCAGACCCTCGCCGGTTGTAGATGATGGCATACACGCAGGGCACAAAAAACAAGGTAAATACGGTCGCGACCATCAGACCGCCGATGACAGCCCGACCCAACGGCGCATTGGGCGAATTACCCATCGACATCGGCAGCATGCCGATGATCATGGCCGATGCCGTCATGAGCACCGGACGGATGCGGGCTTTTCCGGCTTCGACAGCAGCCATGATCGCGTCTCCATGCATTTCGAGCCGTTCACGGGCGTACGATACGATAAGAATCGAATTGGCGGTTGCGGTGCCCATCGTCATGATGGCCCCCGTCAGCGCCGGCACGGAAATATTCGTGTGTGTCAGGAACAATGCCCAGGCGATACCCGCCAGCGCCCCGGGCAATGCGGTAATAATGATAAAGGGATCCAGCCAAGATTGAAAGTTGACGACGATCAGGAGATATACCAGCACGACGGCAAAGATGAGACCGACAATCAACTCGACATATGCCTCGTACATGGTTTCCGCCTGCCCATGAATTTCAAGCGCAGCACTACGTGGCAACTCGTTCTCCAGATCCTTGGCAGCCTTCTCGACATCCGCCAGAACACCTCCGAGGTCGCGCCCTTCGGCGGACACATAGATATTGAAGAGCGGCATAATGTTCGCGTGCGAAATCAGGCCAGGCGTACCGATCATTGAATGTGTGGTTACATTGCCGAGTAGCTGAACGTTGTCTTGCGACGAGTCGAGATTGTTCTGATCGACAGGGACCGTCATGAGATTTTTAATACTCGTGAGCTGAGGTTGCGGGGTATAGATGTTGATCTGATAGGAAATGCCGGTTTTGTGATTAAGCCAATATTGCTGGTCGATTTGTTGACTACCAGAGGTGGACAATAGCAGATTGTCGGCAATTTCCCCCTCGCTCAGGTTGGTGCCGAGGCCGAACGTGCGTTGGCCCTCAACAAAAAGGGTTGGTGTCCGCATCGTCTGCTGTATCGTCACGTCGCTGGCGCCAGGAATTTTGCGTAGTTCTCCTGCCAATTTTCGTGCAAACTCGTAGTTGGCATACATCTCCATCCCATTAATTTGCACATCGATCGGCGCCGGCGAGCCAAAGTTGAGAATTTTGGCGGTCAGATCAGCCGGCTGAAACGTGAATTCGGTGCCTGGATACCGCTCCCGAAGACCTTTGCGGAGAATACGCCGATAGTCCCAAACCGGGGACTTTTCATTTTTCAGGTCGATCGTCAGGTCGCAATCCTGGGACCCGATCGTCGGTGTCGGTATAAAAGCGAGGTTATGCGGTCCGACCGGCAGGCCGCAATTGCTGACGACCCCTTCAACCTGACCGGGAAGCATCTGCGCGATGTCTTTCGAAACGAGAGAGCTGAGACGGCTTGAGACCTCAATACGCGTGCCGAGCGGCGCCCTCATATGCATCTGCATCGTCCCCGACTTGACCTCGGGGAAGAAGTCTCGTCCGTTGAAATAGAATAGGCTGAGGGAGACAAGTGCGAGGGAGAGAGAGATGACGACGAAGGTGCGGCGATGGGCGATGGCTTGTTCGAGGCGGGCATTGTAACGCTCACGGAACCGGTCGAAACCGCGTTCGAAGCCTTGCTGGAATCGGACGAAGAAGCTTCGGCGTTTATCCGGATCGACGTCTCCACCCTCCTCAGCGGCCTCGTGGTGATCCGCAAGGATATATTTCGCCATGGTTGGCACAAGTGTCCGGGAAAGGATGAACGATGAGAGCATCGCAAAAATGATCGCCTTCGCCATTGGTGCAAATAGCCAGCCGGATACGCCGCTGAGCTCGAAGAGCGGGAGCCAGACGATGGCGATGCTTAACGTGGCGACCAAGGTGGGGACGATGATCTGGTTGGCGGCGTCGACGATCGCCTCATCGAGGGGTTTGCCCATAGCGAGATGGGTGTCGATATTCTCAATCATGACCGTCGCGTCGTCGACGAGTATGCCGACGGCCAGCGCCAAACCGCCCAAGGTCATGAGATTCAGCGATTCTCCGGATAAGTTTAAGCCGATGAGTGCGGAGAGGATGGAGAGTGGGATCGAGGTGGCAATAATAACCGTTGGCCGCCATGAACCCAGTAACAACAGAACGATAAGGGCAACCAGTGTGGAAGCCGTGGCCATTTCTTTCACCACGTCCGCGATCGATTCCTTCACGAAAAGCGAGGCGTCGTTGAGAATTTTAACCTCTACGCCCTTGGGCACAATCTTTTCAATGCGCGGGATCGCCTTCTTGACCCCATCAACAACTTCCAAGGTCGAAGCCTCACCACTCTTCATGACGACGAGTGTGACGGCTTGTTTGCCTTCCACCAGCACGGCATTCGTTTGTGGCGGGCCGGCGAGGGTCACATTGGCGACATCACGCATATAAATGAAGGCGTTTCCGTCTCGCTTGATCGGAATATTATTAAAATCCTCGACCTGCAACGGCATCGCGTTTGTCTGGACCATCCAGTCCGTGGTCTTAATTTTTTGGTCGCCTGCGGGCAACACCTTATTCTGCCTATCGAAGGCATGGAAAATATCTGCTGGAGTAAGGCCACGGGCCAGGAGCTTTTGCTGGTCAAGCGAGACCAGGAGTTGTTTCGGTTGTCCTCCGTAGGGATGCGGCAGGATCGCTCCGGGAATCGTCACGAGAAGAGGCCGGATTTGGGTAAAGGCAAGGTTATAGAGCTCTGCGGGCGTGAGCGTGTCGGAGGTGACTTGCAGCATGGCCACCGGCACTGAGGATGCCTCGAGACGCATGATCATAGGCGGTGAAATATCGGGCGGCAGGGCTTTGACTACTGTCTGCGAAATCGCCGCAACTTCGGCTTCCGCCCCGGCAAGGTTGACTCCGTCCTGAAGAAAGATATTAATGATGCTGATACCGAAATAGGATTTGCTATCAATCTTCTTGATGCCTTCAACAGTCGAGGTCAAGGCACGTTCGAAATAAAACGTAATACGTCCGGATACATCGCTCGGAAGCAAACCTGCGTAGGACCACACCACGGAGATGACGGGAATTTTGATATTCGGAAAGACATCGGTTGGGGTTTGGAGCACCGACTTGGTCCCGAAAATCACGATGAGAATGGCAAGAACAACGAAGGTCAGAGGCCTTCGCAAAGCAATGAGGACAAGCTGATTCATGAGCAATTTCTGCTAAATACGGCTATCGGCGGGTTGAGGTTTTTGTCATTGAGACACTGCGTACCTCATGATCCGTATAAGATACAACCCCTGACTCAAGCATCTTTACTGGTGAACAGCAGAACAATTACCAAATTGTTTACCGAATAGCAAAACAATCCCCAAATTGAATTCTCTCGATATTCGGATTAGTAAGGTCAGCGGTGCCCACCTGTAGCGATCTCCATCTGTTCAACTGGAATGTTTTTTTCAGCAAAGTTTGGCAAATGTTGGGTGCATTTTTAAAAGGCGTGCATCAGGCGGAATCTTCAATTTCCCCAAAAACTCCAAAAGTTGGGCAATCGCACCAAAAAATCCTGCTTAAACCTGTGCCTTTGATCCCGTGTCAACACGGGCTGATTGCTTGAAGTTTAATATATTGGCCATAGGTCGGAAGCTTTCCAATCCCTGGCCTGTCGCCTCTAGGTTAATCGGTTGAATATGAGAAGAAGAACGGACAGCGAGGATTCTATTCCGAGGTCCTTGCTGAAAGCGGTTGCTAGAATGGATGACAGCTTAGGAAGAATACATCGTCTTCGGGAATGATTAGAGGGGCGTCAATGAGTTGATTCATGAGCGGGATCTGCTTAACCATGGTCTCCGATTGTCGAACGCTTCACCCGTCCGTGCAAAAAAGCACCGAACCTAGATAGGTTCCAATGCGCGAACAATCCGAACACGGAAGCCGAGATGAAGAAAGAAGGGTCAGACGGGTGTCTTGAAAAACATGGTGAGATCAACCTTCTTAGAGTCTTTGATTGACCATTTCCTATGAAATTTGTAGCTCAAATAAGTATCTGAATGAGCAGGATTTCACCTGTTTGCAGAGTTGAGGATTGAAATTGCGCTCGATTCCCCGATTTTTATCTGTTTAGATTCAACCGTCATATGTTTGAATTTTTCTGCACAGTGAACCATCCTTCAGGGAACGGACGGTTTGGTCAAATCATTATTCATTCCTCTGTTGAACACATTTACATCGATGCCACCGGCGGGTGGCGGTTTGTCGAGATCGACATATTGGAACGTATCGAATGGTTGGATCTCCTCGTCCGAAGGTAATTGGTTGCGGTTCCAGCCTCCCCCGAGCGCGCGCACGAGCGCAACCGAAGCTCTCAGCAGGTCGGCCTTGATAGACACCAAGTCGATACGCGCCTCGAGTGTGGCGACCTGCGCATAGATGAGTTCAAGGCTGGAGGCCAACCCGCCGCGATAAAGCTCCGTCGTCAAATTTTGCGTCTTGAGCGTGGCTCCGACTGCGGCGCCTTGCCGATTGGCCGCCCGGGTCAGCCGGTTGGTCAGGCTCAAATTGTTTTCGACTTCCCGAAAGGCGTTCAGCACGGTTGCCCGGTAGCGATCTTCCGTTTCGCGATAGGCCGACCAGGCCTGCTGTAATTGGGCGCGGCGATATCCACCCTGGAAGAGCGGCAGCGAAACAGTGGACCCATAGGACCAAAAACTACTGGCGAGCTTGATCAGACTGAAACCGTTATCTTCGAACCCTCCGCCGGCCGAGAACCGCACATCGGGGAAAAAAGCCGCGCGGGCGATGCCGATAACGCGGTTCGCCTGTGCCATCCGCCGCTCCATCCCGGCGATGTCAGGCCGCCGCTCCAGCAAGGTGGAAGGGATGGTTCTGGGAATGGCGAAATTCTCTACGCGAAGGTCATCCACCGGTTCGATCGTGAAGCTGCTCGGCGTCATGTTGACAAGAATGGCGATCGCCTGTTCCGTCACTTGGCGTTGGCCTTGAATCTGGGCTAATTTTGTCTCCGTACTGAACAGAAGGGATTCAACTCGGGCGACGTCCAATGCGGATGCGATCGCGCCGGCGAACTGGGCATTGACGAGGTTGAGCACGTTTCTATAGAGGTCGATCGATTGGGCATAGATCGCCGTCTGCGCGTCGAATCCGCGGAGTGTAAAATAGTTTGCCCCAATTTCCGCCTGCAGGCTGAGTCGCGCCAGGCCATAATCCGCGGCGCGCTCCTCGGCGCGGTAGAGTTCGGCCCGCGTAGCATTGCGAAGCGCGGACCAAAAATCGGGCTCCCAGGACGCCAAACCTCCGGTGGAAATGGACACTTCCCGGTTGTCTTCGCCGAGGCCGCGAAACAGACTATTATCGGATTGCCTATTGTTCGAGACGCCAAACCCCAGACCGGCGTGAGGAAGGTACTGCGAGCGCGCCCTCATCATCAAATCGCGAGCTTGAACGAATCGTTCTCCGGCGGCTTGCAGATCCGGATTGGCTGCCATGGCCTGTTCTTCAAGACTATTCAGAATTGGATCGTTAAAAAGTTTCCACCAATCCGGGCGTAATTCATCATCAGACGGCTTCGCCTCGACGAAGGGACTTGCCCCTTTCCATGAGGTCGGTACGACGTATTGGGGCGGTTCATAGCTAGGCGCTAGATCGACAGCCGGGAACCAATTGCAAGCCGGTAAATTGAGTGTCAGGAGGAACAAGCCATAGCGCCACGCACGGGACAGAAAGATAGGCCAGGCTTTCAGTCTCAGGGATAAACATTCGCCAATCATGGGTATCGCGGCTCTCATGGTAAAGTGTGTTCCTTTGGTGGCGATGACTCGTTCGGCGCCGGTGCGCCTGTTGGCAGCGGTCCGCCGGTGGGCTCGGGCGCGTCGGTCGGTGCGGATGCATCCGTATTGGTAAGGTCATAACCGGGGGCCGGGGTCACGATGCGCACGGTGTCTCCTTCCAGCAACGCGGCGCTGGGGTTGTTTACGATGCGGTCGGTGGTGGAAATCCCTTCGGCTACTTCGACGGCATTGTCGAGAAGTTTGCTCACGGTAATGGGGTTAAAGTGCACCCGGTCGTCCTCCGCCACCACAGCCACTTGCGTGCCGCGCTCCTGGAAAACCAATGCGGTGGATGGAATCGTAAACACTTTCCGGTCGACCGGGGCCGTGAGGTGGACCTGGGCGTAGGAGCCCGGCCAAAGAGCCCTGTCCTCGTTTTCGATCGTGAAGACGGTAATCGCGGTACGTGTGCTGACGTCGAATCCACGTGAGACAGTCAGGAATTTGGCGGTGAAATGACGATCGGGCAATTGTGGTACTGTTACGTCGGCCGTGAGACCTGGCTGGAGGAAGGGTCCGAACGACTCCGGCACGGAGACAAAGAGTCGCAGCAGACTCACGTCGGCCACAGTAAAGAGATTGCTGACCGAGCCGGGGGAACTGATCGTCCCTTCCTTATTGACGTAGTCGCCGACATTGATGTTGCGGACGGTTACCACCCCGTCATAGGGTGCGACAATGGTTTTGAACCGGATGAGGGCCTCGAAGTTCCTGACGTTCTGCTCCGCTGCTCTGACCTTTGCCAACTCCGCTTTTGCTTCCGCCACCTTCACAGAAATCGACTGCTCGGAGACCGCATGGTTTTGGCGGAGAGCCAGCCAGCGCTTGGCTGTAATTTCGGCGAGTGAATAGATGGCGCGCACCGACTCCAGATCCGCTTTGGCTTGGTGATATTGGGCGTCGAGAGCGGGCGCGTTGATTTCGGCGAGGATATCGCCTTTTTTCACCAGCGCGCCGTAGTCCTTGTACCACATCTTCACATACCCCGAGACCTGTGCGTAGATTGGAGCCTGAAACCAAGCTTCAACAGTACCGGGGAGCGTAATAGTCTCGGTCGGAGGCACTGCCTTTGCATGAATGACCGTCACGGTGGAGACGGCGTTTTCGTGCGTTTCCTTGCGCAGCAGAGAGGCGTCGCTTTTGCTCTCGTAAACCCGATAGCCGAGGTAGAAGGTACACAGGAGGGCAACCGAGATGACCATGAGTCTTCCACGAACAATCTTACGCATTGTATGCATGGTCCTTCTGGCGAACCGCTCGCCTGTTATAAATCATCGCGTAGACGCAAGGCACAAACAGTAGGGTAAAAACGGTGGCAACAAGTAAGCCGCCGATGACGGCGCGTCCCAGAGGTGCATTCGTGGAATATCCTGTCGCCATAGGGACCATCCCGAAAATCATGGCCGAGGCCGTCATGAGCACGGGTCGGAAGCGGGTTACTCCGGCTTCCATCGCGGCCTGCAATGCATCGCCATGCTCCTTCAGCCTGTCGCGTGCATAGGACACGACAAGAATTGAATTGGCGGTTGCCGTGCCCATGGTCATAATGGCGCCCGTGAGGGCTGGCTCCGAAAGCCGCGTATGGGTCAGGAACAAGGCCCACGCAATGCCCGCCAGAGCGCCGGGGAGGGCTGTAATAATGATGAAAGGATCCAGCCAGGATTGGAAGTTGACGACAATCAGCAGATAGATCAGCACGACCGCAGCGAGAAGTCCGAAGATCAGCTCGAAATACGCGTCATGCATCAACGAAGCCTGGCCGTGGATTTCAAGCTCAGCGGTGCGTGGCTTCTCGTCTTCCATGCTTTTGGCGACCTTTTGAACATCCCCCAACACGCCGCCGAGGTCCCGTCCTTCGGCAGATATATAGATATTGAACAGCGGCATGATGTTCCCATGCGTGATTACGCCCGGGGTGCCCGTCGCGGTAATGTCGGCCAAATTTCCGAGGAGCTGCACTTCCTGTCCCTCCGGATCTTTCGAGTCGCTCGCGGACTCGACCGGGATAGTCTTGAGACTGTTGACACTGTTGATCTGTGGCTGCGGCGTATAGACATTAATCAGGTACGACATGCCGGTACTGGGATCGAGCCAATAGATCTGGTCGGTTTGTTGGCTCCCGGCGGTCGTCATGAGCAGGTTGTCGGCCATTTCCTTGAGGGACCTGTTGACTCCGAGTCCGAACGTGCGATTGCCTTCGACCATGAGGGTCGGTGTGCGCATCGTCTGCTGGATCACCACGTCTGCGGCACCGGGAACCTCGCGAAATTTGCCCACCAATTTACGTGCGAACTCATAGTTGGGATACATGTCCGGGCCGTTGATTTGCACATCGATCGGCGCAGGCGCCCCAAAGTTAAGAATTTTTGCAGTCAGATCGGACGGTTGGAAGGTGAATTCGGTTCCGGGATAGCGATCCCGCAATCCTTTGCGGAGAATTCGCCGATAGTCCCAGACCGGGGATTTTTCATCATTCAGGAGGATCGTCAAGTCACAATCCTGGGAGCCGATCGTTGGTGTCGGAATGAAGGCGAGGTTATGCGGTCCGACCGGTAGACCACAATTACTGACGATGTTTTCAACTTTACCGGGCAACAACTCCTGGATGGTGTTGGAGACAAGAGTGGCAATGCGTCCTGATACCTCAATGCGTGTCCCGAGCGGCGCTCGCATATGCATCGTCATGACGCTCGACCTGATCTCGGGAAAGTAATCACGCCCGAGAAAGAAAAAGAGGGACATGGAAGCCACGGCGATGGCCAGAGAGGTGGCGACGAAGGCCCGCCGGTTGGCGATCACCTGTTCGAGTAGGGCACTATAACGCCCCCGGAACCGGTTGAAGCCGCGTTCGAACCCGTTCTGAAAGCGGACCAGGACGTTCGCCGATGTTTCCGGGCCAGACCCTTCGTGAGGTTCATGCGGCTGCGACATGGTGATCCTTCAACATATATTTCGCCATGGTTGGCACGAGTGTTCGTGACAGGATGAAGGACGCCAGCATTGCAATGATGACCGCCTCCGCCATGGGTTTGAACAGGTAGCCTGCGACGCCGCCAAGCTCGAAAAGCGGGAGCCAGACGATGGCGATGCAGAGTGTGGCGACGAGGGTCGGGACAACGATCTCGTTGGCAGCGTCGATGATGGCCTGTTCGAGGTGTTTGCCCATTTCGATATGGCGATCGATATTCTCGATCATTACGGTCGCATCGTCGACCAGAATGCCGACGGCCAGCGCCAACCCGCCCAAGGTCATGACATTGATCGTCTCTTCGAGCAGATGCAGACCAATGATGGCGGTCAGTATAGACAGCGGGATCGAGGTCCAGACGATGACTGTGGCCCGCCATGAACCAAGCAGCAACAGCACGATAATTCCGACCAGCCCTCCGGCCATGAGCATCTCATGCAAGACATCCGAAATCGAATCTTTCACAAAAGTCGAGGCATCGTCGATGAGCTTGATCTCCACCCCCTCCGGAGAAACCTGCTCGGCGCGCGGGATCATCTTTTTGATACCATTGACGACGTCAAGGGTCGAGGCCTCGGTGCTCTTCATCGCGACGAGGATGACGGTCTGTTTGCCTTTTACCAGCACCGCGTTTTGTTGCACACGCCCCATGAGGCGCACCGTGGCCACGTCGCGCAGGTAGACGAATGCGTTACCTTCACGCTTGATCGGAAAATCGGCGAAATCTTCAATCTTCAACGGTGAGGCGTTTGTCAGGACGATCCAGTCGGTCTCCTTGATCTTGATGTCGCCGGAAGGTAGCACGAGATATTGCTGCATGAGCGCTTTGTGAATGTCCGCCGGAGTGAGTTGACGGGCAAGTAATTTCTGCTGATCAAGGTTAACCATGACCTGCATATCCTGGCCGCCGTATGGGTGTGGCAAAACGATCCCCGGTACCGTCACAAGCAGGGGACGGATTCGCATGTAGACGAGATTATAAAGCTCTGCCGGAGTCATGTGATCGGAGCTGATTTGGAGCATGGCCACCGGTATAGAAGATGGTGCGAGACGCATGACCATGGGCGGCGAAATATCGGGTGGGAGCGCATTGACAACATTTTGTGCAATACCCACGATATCCGCTTCGGCCCTGCCGACGTCGACTCCATCCTGAAGGAAAATATTCGTGATGCTGCTGCCGAAGTAAGAGTGGCTATGAATATACTTGATGCCTTCCACTGTCGAAGTTAGGAAACGCTCGAACAGATATGTGATGCGCCCTTCTACCTGCTGCGGCAGCATGCCGGAATAGATCCAGACCACAGAGGTGACGGGAATCGTAATATCCGGAAAGATGTCGGTCGGCATGTGGCGCACCGTCATAACCCCCAGAAGCACGATGAGAATGGTCATAACCACGAAGGTATACGGGCGTCGCAGAGCAATGAGGACAATCTGATTCATGCACGAAGCCTCCCAAAAACTGGTTGAGTTTCTGTCATGGTAAACAATACTGAGCTACACGACCTCTTTGGTTTCCGTGATCCGGGTCTCATCCACTGAACTCAGCGGTTTCCCTAGCGACTAGCAAAATCCTTACCCAGCTAATTGACCTCCACATTTCAGGAAGCCACGGTAGGATGCGAGCAGGTTATTGGCGCGATGTCGTCGGCATCAGGTCTACGTCGAACATGTTGAACAGCAAAGTTTAAGGAGTAGGGATTCGGTTTTTGCACTGAGCGCATCGTGCGAAAATTCACAATTCCGAAAGATTGGCCGGTCAGGCCGGTAGAGAGGAAATTCAGAGAATGACTTAAAAAGATTCGAATTGAAGGGGTTTTTCTTATTCCGTTTTATAGATCCGACATAGGCATTTATTTTGCTATTTCTCCTTATTGAGTTCGCATGTTTTTTATTTGTCATTTCAGGAAGAAGAAGTTGATGGGCATGGTAACGGGTTGAGATTTTCTGCTGGGACACAAATGATGAATCCGTGGACCTCAATGGGGCAATTTGATTTGTAAGCATATTTCCTTGGCGCATGACGGTAGATTAGCGTGTGATGCAGCGACGAAGTGAATGGTGGACAGGCAACGAACCTCTTGTTAGCGGTGGGGCGAAAATTTGGGGAGGGGGCTCTGCGGCCATGCGCATCAGCAGAAGTCATCTTACGAGATCTCTGATTGAGGATAGATTCAATCTCATTTATTCATCTTACAAATTAGACCCTCTAACGATGAAGGTCAGAAAGCTGAGCAGCATGATGGGAATTCGCAATTTTGGTAGGGCAATAGCGCTGGTAGGTGGGATCCTAGGTGTCGTGGCAACTGGAGGGCCTGTTCAGGCTGAAGCTCTGACAATTGGGGCTGCCCCAAGCCTGAGGGCGGCATTACAGGAAATTGTTCCAATGTTTGAAAAAGAATATGACGCGGCCGTAAAGGTGGTGTACGGTCCGTCGCAAATATTTCGCCGGCAAATTGAAAAGGGAGCTCCGATTGATGTGTTTCTTCCTGCGGCGGTGGGGGAAGTCGAAAAACTGCAAAAAAAGAGGCTGACTCTCAATGGAGGGCCTAGGGTCTACGCGCAGACTTCTCTCGTGCTCGTCATGTCTGCCACCTCACGGGTTATGCCGATCTCCTTTCGTGAGGCGCTGCCCAATGGAGCGATCCGCATGGCCCTTGGGGATCCAAACACTTCGTCGCTGGGAGAAATCACGGCACAGGCACTGGCCAAGCTCGATCCCCACTATAAGAGCCGATTCAAGCTGGTCTATGCCGCGCATGCTGGGGATATTGTGAATCTGATTCACACAGGGAAGGCGGATATGGGCATCATCTATCGCGTTGATGCGATCAACAATCCGCAAGTGCGCATCATTGATGAAAATCCTGCCGGAATGCATATTCCGGTACGGTTCGGGGAAGCGGTGGTATCGACCTGTCGAAAGGCATCCCTGAATGTCGCGAAGGACTTTTTCGATTTCATCATGAGTCCTCGCATACAAAAACTTCTCGTCAAATATGGATTTGATCATGACTTTGATTCTGTGTCATCGAATGGGTGAGGAAAAGGCGGAAGGATGGAGCGTGGTATTCACTATTCATGCGACACATTTTATCACGGTGAACGAATGTGACTCATAGCGGATGCGGAGGCGCATTCCTTTGGGCAGACAGGCGAACAATTACGAAATCACACACCCACAAGTCTCATAGGTCGGGACTGGTCTCCAAGGCGCCGGCATGCTGAACGGGGCCTTCAGCATCTGGTGAAATGGATCGATGCTAAATCGTCAAGATGTCCTGACTTTTTTCAACCTGTTTCAGGTCACCAATTCAGAATCGGATGGACCGTGAGTCGACGGCTGAACAGCCGAGCGCTCGGCAACACTCTTATCGCTGTCGGGTAATCCCATTCATTCCATCCTGCCCGATCGGATAGACAGGCTTGGAAAAACCCTAAACATAACAACGCGCATTTGATATTCGATGAATCGGCGTGAACGAAGTGGTGCTGTCATGCATATCGCATGTTGGGGGGTATGCGACTCTTTTCTTTGTGGCCCGTGACGCGGGTGGCCAGAACTCATGCAAGATTTTTCCGGTTCTGGCTATGGGCAACCCGACGTTCCGCGAGAAAGACCGACTCGTCAGGCTTGCAGGCTGACGGAGTTAAGCCAACCTCCGTCTGTTTCGATGAGCGTGGTGGCTTCTTTCGGCCCCCATCCGCCGCGTTTGTAGGAACTGTCCGGGGGGTGCGGTTTCAGGACTGAGTCGACCACCGCCAAGAAGAACCCCAGGGCGTCGGACCGCGTGTCATCGCCATGGCTCCTGCTCGTTTCAGCTTCCTCATTCCTTTTTTTCATCATGTCCACCGAACTGCTTTCGCATGGCGGAGAGGAGTCGATTGGCATAGTCGGCCTCACCCCTGGATTCAAATCGCCCGAAGAGCGCTGCGTTGATCACCGGGGTCGGCACACCCTCGTCAATCGCAGCCAGCGCCGTCCAGCGCCCTTCGCCGGAATCCGAGACCTGTCCCGAAAACCCGGCCAGCTCCGAATCTTCAACCAGCGCGGCCGCGGTCAAATCGAGCAGCCAGGAGGACACCACACTGCCCCGACGCCATACCTCGGCGACCTGGCCCATGTCGATCTGGTACTGATAGGCCTCCGGGTCACGCAGCGGTGTCGTCTCGGCATCCTGCTCGCGGGGGTGTAGCCCGACGTCGGCGTGTTTGAGAATGTTGAGACCTTCGGCATAGGCCGCCATGAGGCCATACTCTATTCCGTTGTGGACCATTTTCACGAAGTGTCCGGCCCCGGTCGGGCCGCAGTGCAAATAGCCCTGTTCGGCGGGAATTGGGGCGCCGCTCCTCCCGTAGGTGCGGGGCGCCGCCTTGATCCCCGGCGCAATAGTTTTGAAAATCGGCTCCAAGTGCTTGACGACATCTTCCTCTCCGCCGATCATCAGACAGTAGCCGCGCTCTAGACCGAAAACTCCCCCGCTGGTGCCGCAGTCGACATAGTGAATGCCGCGGATTTTGAGAGCCTTCGCTCGCTCAAGATCGTCGCGGTAATACGTGTTGCCGCCGTCAATGATGATATCGCCTGCCTCCATGCGCGAGGCCAGTTCCTGGACTGTTTCGCCGGCCACACCGGCGGGCACCATCACCCAGGCCGCACGTGGTTTGGACAGTTTCACAATGAATTCGTCAAGCGAGGCAGCGCCCTGTACGCCTTGGCCCTCAAGCTCTTTTACGGCAGCGCGGTTTCTATCGTAGACCACACAGGTATGGCCATCTTTCGTCAGGCGCCGGACCAGGTTCGCGCCCATTCGTCCAAGACCGATCATGCCAAGTTGCATCGTGTCTCTCCTTCCTAAAATGGGTATTCGTGTCTTCCGATCTTCAGCGTGGCGTTTTCAGAAGAGTTAGAGCCCGCCTGCATACGTTGGCGACGGTGAAGCCATACTCTCGCATGACAATATCGCCGGGAGCCGATGCACCAAAATGATCCACGGCGAGCACGTCACCATGGTTGCCGACATAGCGAGACCAACCCTGAGACACTCCGGCTTCGACCGCAAGTCTTGCGCCGACTGCCCCCGGCAACACCGTGTTGCGGTATTCCTGTGACTGGGCTTCGAACAGTTCCCAGCTCGGCATCGAGACGATGCGCACCTGGAGTTTTTGTTCCAGAAGTTTCTGCCGTGCTTCCACGATCAGAGAGACTTCAGACCCGCTGGCGATCAGAATGAGGTCAGGATGGCCATTCGGGGCATCGGCCAGGATGTATCCGCCACGCTGCAGGCCATCCGCAGCGGAAAACTCTGTGCGATCGAGCGTTGGCACAGATTGCCGCGTCAGGATCAAGGCCACCGGCCGGTCACGCGTTTCGATCGCTACGCGCCAAGCCGCTGCCGTCTCGTTGGCGTCGCCGGGTCGGATCACGATCAGATTGGGAATCGCTCGAAGACTGGCGACCTGCTCAACGGATTGATGGGTTGGGCCGTCCTCACCCAATGCGAGACTGTCATGCGTGAACACATATACCACTTGGATCCCCATCAGCGCGGCCAGGCGAATCGGCGGTCGCATGTAATCGGAGAAGGTCAGAAACGTCGCCCCGAAGGGAATGGTGCCGCCGTGCGTGGCCAGGCCGTTCAAAATCGCACCCATCCCATGCTCGCGTACCCCGAACTGGAGATTACGTCCGGCATAACTCCATCCGCCGCCCGCCGATCCTTGCAGATCACCAATGGCCGTGGAGGAATTCCCAAAGTTGCCGGCTTCGCTTAGTTCCGTGAAGGTTGACGGATTCAAGTCAGCCGAGCCCCCGATTAAGCCAGGGAGTGCCTTGCTGATTGCGTCCATGATTTTTCCCGAGGCGACGCGGGTGGCCAGGCCTTTGCTATCGACGGGGAATTGCGGGATGTGCGCGTCCCAGCCTGGTGGTAATTCGCCCTTGATGAGTGAGCGAAGTTCACGGGCAAGGTCCGGATATTCTTTTTCATATTCCGAAAATGTTTCGTGCCATTTCGCCTCCGTTTGGCGGCCCTGGTCAATGGCCTGGCGACAATGCTGCTGAACTTCCTCCGGTACATGAAATGGGGGGTCAATGGGCCAGCCGAGGTTCTGTTTCGTCAATTTCACTTCCTCCTCGCCGAGCGGGGACCCATGCGCGGCAAAGGTTCCCTGTTTGTGGGGAGAACCATAGCCAATATGAGTCCTTATTAGAATCAGTGAGGGCCGGTCTGTGTCCTGACGCGCGGCATGGATAGCGCGATCGATAGCGTTCACATCGTTGCCGTCGTCGATCGTTTGTGTGTGCCAGCCATACGCCGCAAATCGTTGGGCGCGGTCTTCGGTGAACGTGAGCTGGGTGGACGCGGCGAGCGTGACCCGATTATCGTCATACAAATAGATCAGCTTTCCCAGCTTCAAATGACCCGCAAGGGAGGCGGTTTCGGCCGCCACGCCTTCCATCAGGTCACCGTCGCTAACCACCCCGTAGGTGTAATGATGTATGATTTCAAAACCGGGCCGATTATAACGCCCGGCAAGATAGGCTTCGGCGATAGCCATGCCCACTCCATTGCCGAATCCCTGACCGAGCGGGCCTGTGGTGGTTTCAACGCCGGGGGTTATTCCTCGCTCGGGATGACCCGGCGTGAGGCTGCCCCATTGGCGAAACTGTTTGATCTGATCGAGCGGCAAGTCATAGCCGGTGAGATAAAGCAAGCTGTACAACAGCATCGATCCGTGGCCGGCCGACAGAACGAACCGGTCTCGATTGAACCAGTGAGGATTGGAGGGGTTATGTTGAAGAAATCGTGTCCATAGGACATAGGCCATCGGGGCTGCGCCCAGCGGGAGTCCCGGGTGACCACTGTTGGCCTTTTGCACCGCATCCACCGACAAAAAACGAATTGTATTGATCGACAATTGCTCCAATTGCGCCGGACTCAGAGTTGTTGCTTTTGTGGTATTCATCGTACGTTTTCCTTGCAGGCTTCTTTTGGTGGCCCCACCTCGATGGATTCCAGGCCATCCAATAAGGTGAGAGATTATTTTGAGTTCTTTTTCTTCAGTGTTTTCTTACCCGATCGCTGCCGGGTACCTCGACTTTGAATTACTTCCAGGACATCTCTAAAAAAATCTGACAGGTGGCTTCCTCCTTGCGGTACTTCCATAACAAGGGGGAATGCGTCAGGTGACCCCCGACAACTCAGCCGTGTTAATCCTTCCACTCGTTAGGATGTCCTGCTCATGGTGTAAGCCCTCGTTCTTCAAGCCTTGTCCTATTTAACCGATGATCCAACGGAAGATCAAATTCGTAACCGGGCGTGCCGCGATCATCCTGTCTGCCATTTTCCGGAATTGTTCATATTCCATTCCACGAGTTGTTGGCCCACAGCGTATCGGCCGGTCGAAGTCAGAGGACGCCTGAGTCCAGCTCTAAGGGCCCATGTGGAAACACGTCTCCGGCCGCAATGGAAAAATTAATTTAATCAATTCAATGGAGAATACAGTGTTTTCTTCATATGTTATTCAATGAGAAAACAATTAAACTCTTGCGGGCGAAAGGTCATTTGATAGGAAAAAATCCCGCGGGGAAACCTCCTTAGATTTCATGGGTTGCGCGAAAAAGCACTTTAATAATGGAGCAAAATTGCTCAAGTACAGCCTTTCAAACTTGTGTACTGCAAACTGGATTGAATGGGACCGGTTACTTGAGACCTGATCGTGCAAAAGAAAAATGCTATGAATAGTGCAGGGAAGGGTCGCTTTTTTTGAATGTTGATTCCGACTTGGGGAACATGCCTACAGAGGGAATTGGGCGAGAGAGGGTAGAGAGGTGATAGAAAACCAATTGAAAAAGCAAAATTGAGATGGCAGCAGTGGACGCCTGCCATCCCCGGCGATTCCGGCAAATTATTGTGAGGCGTGAGAGACCATTGCTATGGCGAGTGAGATTTCGCAAGTAATGTGTCCTAAAAAAATCGGTCTTTCACAATGCACGGAAGTTCTCGATTGGCACCCATGACCATGAGTACTATCCCATTGTGCATCGGTGTTTTTGGGATGAAACGGAAAGGAAAAGTGTGAGGCCTTCACCTGAAAATAGGCTAAATCCCATGAGGTAGGGTGCTGGAAGATCCCCTCATGACATTTAGCCGGCCAATTGGTCAGGTGTTGGTATGCGTCTCATCTTAACCTATCGCCACTTTTGCTTGAGGAAAACGATAGAGCATGCGGACGGGTGGAGTGAGGGAGACGAGACCGACCAGGAGAGGTCCGAATCTCCCGAGGAACATACTGGATAAAATAATGATTTTTCCAAAATCCGTTAGTATCGCGGAGAGACTGAGCACGCCTCCGTTTCCAACGGAAAACCCAACCGTTCCCAATGCGGAGGCCACTTCAAACATGAGAGCCAAAAAAGGCTTATTTTCAATCAAGGCGAGGAAAAAGGTTAACGTGGTGACGGCTCCGATGGCCAGGAACATGATTGCCAGAGCTTGCAAGACAAGATGGAGAGGCATCCGTCGGTAATGAAACTCCACATCCAGTCGCTTTCGGAATACGGCCCAGACTGATAGACATACAATGCCGAACGTGGTGGTCTTAATTCCTCCAGCGGTTCCTCCCGGTGACCCCCCGATGATCATTAGCAAAATTAGCATATACAAGGTGCTGGGTCGGAGGAGGCTCAGGTCCAGCGTATTGAATCCTGCTGTCCGGGCGGCTCCCGAGTGAAAGACTGCGACCATGGCACCCGCTGCAGGAGTTTGCGAGCGAAGCGTGGCCGGACTATGCATTTCCAACAGATAAAATCCAATCGTACCAATCACCCATAAGCTTACGGAAACAAGTAAGGCCAGCCTCGTATGGGTTTGAATTCGATACCGTTCTTTTCGGTAATAACTCAGCAGGTCGCGGAAGACAATAAACCCGATTCCGCCCAGAACGAAAAGGAGACTAATGGAAACATTCACCAGGACATCGTCACGATAGGGGATTAGATTTTGAGAAAACGTTGAAAATCCCGCATTGTTAAAGGCGGAAACAGCGTGAAAAATACCATGCCAGCAGGCTTCTAATAAGGGCATTTCCTGGGAAAACCTGGCGGCCAGGATGGATGCGCCCAAACCTTCAAAGGTAAAGGTGATGATTAAAATGGTTTTGACAAAACGAATCGATCCCGCCAAATCCAATGAACTGAGCGCCTCAGCCACCATCATGCGGTTTCGTAGTCCGATGCGTTGTCCCACGGCGATGAGCATGATGGTTGCGAGCATCGCGTACCCTAACCCGCCCAGTTGGATGAGCGTCAAAATGACGATCTGTCCGAATAAGGTGAAATCTTTTTCCGTGTCCGCCACAATCAGGCCGGTGACCGTTACGGCCGAAGTTGCCGTAAAGAGGGCGTCGAGAAAACTTAACGATTTACCAGGGGTGGTGGCCCATGGGGTCTTCAGTAGGAATGTTCCGATAGTGATCAAGGCAATGCCGCCTAGTGTGACGAGCTGACCGGCTGACAGTGGGCCGTGAGGGAACAATCGACGAGTCATGGTGGTCGGATTCCACGAGCCCAGACGAGTAGGAAGTGGTAATGAAGGCAACATGACAGCTAAGGCATGAATTCTCCTACCTTCTCACATGAGCAGGTCCGAGAAATAATCGAAATTCAAAGCCGTTCAGCTGAATCAATCGGGTGAGAAGTCTCATTCACGAATCTTTTTCTTGGCAGTTTACATTCCGGGGGAAAACAAAGGAAGAAAAGAAATTGTCCGGCACTTGATTGGCAATCTTGTCTAGGGAGATGTTTTCAGTCAAGATCGCCAGCATCAGGCGGCTTGAGTGGATATTCCTTGTTCAAGGAGTTGGACGAGTTCCCCGTGGTGATAAGGCTTGGCTAGGATCGCAAAGGCCCCTGCACTCATACCTTGGTGGTGGAGCTGATCTGAACAGCACGCGGTGACCAGTATAAACGGGATTTTTCGATTCATGGGGCTCTCCCGAAGGGCTTGAAGCAGTTGCATGCCATTCATTTCCGGCATCAGGTAGTCGGAAAGGATAAGACGAATGGATGGGTGCACCTGAATAAGGGACAAGGCTTCTCTTCCATTTGCCGCTTCCAGGCATATATACCCATTTATTTCAAGTCTACGTTTCAGTAGCCATCGGAGATCAGATTGATCCTCCACCAGGATTATGGTTTGGTTCTTGGGCAGGATCTGAGGGGAGACCGATGAGTTTGGTGCCTCAAAATCTCTCCAAGGTGAGATTGTCATGTGCATGACAGCAAAGAAGTGCAAGGAACATTCCATGAATATTCCTCGGAGTCGGCTTCCGAGGTGCTAAGAGGCATTCCTAATTACTGGGTATTGAAAGGTATATTTAGAAATGGCACAAACGGAACCGAGAAGCGAATGTGACTGGCTTCAAAAGGAAAGAAAGGTTGTCTCAAAAGGAGACAATCTGTCTCTTCTGTTGCTGGGATTTTTCTCCTGAGATGGCCAAATCGCGAGGGATTGGATTTTTCTGTTTCTCATTATCCTTGCCGATGAGTCGCGGGGATCGATCTGAAGAGCGGCAAATAGGAATTGTGTGCCTAAACTCGTCGGTAATGTGGGAGAGGAGGTCCTCGTTGAGCATTGCGCCCATGAAGGCTCTGTGGAAGTTCAGGCCGCTGCCAAGAAATGGCAGGGGCCTGTTTTTTCATTGTGGGGTAAGAAAACCTGCGGATCGTTCCCTGTTACATGAAATAGTCAAAATCGCTTTCACGACGAGTACGGCGCCGGAGTGCGAAAATAGCCGCCGGTTCGTCGTGAGGATCCAATCGAATGGTGTAGTCACCTCCCACGACTTGATGGCGATAATCTTGAATGAGTTCATGCAGTTGATAAGTGTCCTGTTCACCAATGCCGCATTCATCGATCGGAATTCGCAGGCGAGCCTCATGGATGGTATAGGGATCCATATTGATCGCGAACAGAAGAATGTCAGTCTTGTCGGCATTCATTTTCCCATAGAAAAGAATGTGGTCGTTGTCGGATTGGTAAAATTGCAGATTGGTGAAGGTGTGCAAGGAAGGGTGATCCCGGCGGATCTGGTTGATGCGGGTGATATAGTCACGGATGTTTCCGGGACGATCCCAATCCCAATGCCGGATTTCATATTTTTCCGAATCCTGATATTCCTCGGTTCCGGGAATTGCCTTATTTTCGCACAGTTCATAGCTATTATAGATCCCATAGGTCGGGGAGAGCGTGGCGGCCAGCACGAGCCGGAATTTAAAGGCCGGCCGACCTCCCTGTTGGAGAATTTCCGGCAGGATGTCCGGCGTATTGGCGAAAAAGTTCGGCCGGAAATACTCCTGCATTTGGGTCCGGGTTAATTCGGTCAGATATTCGGTCATTTCTCCTTTTGAATTTCGCCACGTAAAATACGTGTAGGACTGGGTATACCCGGCTTTCGCCAAAACCCGCATCATTTTAGGCCGGGTAAAGGCTTCTGCCAGAAACAGGACATCCGGGTGCTCCAACTGGATTTCCCGAATAAGCCATTCCCAAAAGATCACGGGTTTGGTGTGGGGATTATCCACTCGAAAAATTTTGACTCCATGCTCGATCCAAAAGCGGAGGACCCGCTTCATTTCCTGCCAGATGTCCTGCCAGGCTTCGGTATAGAAATCAAATCCATAAATGTCCTCATATTTTTTAGGAGGGTTCTCGGCGTATTTGATCGTCCCGTCCGGGCGTTGCTTAAACCAGTTAGGATGTTGTGTCACGTAGGGATGATCCGGGGTGGCATTGATGGCGAAATCTATGGCGACTTCCATTCCGTGATTTCTGACGGCTTGTTGAAAATGGTCAAAATCGTCCATGGTGCCCAGAGCCGGTTCGACCGCATCATGTCCTCCATGTCGACTTCCGATGGCCCAGGGACTGCCCGGATCGCCCGGCTTGGCCTTCAAACTGTTGTTGCGGCCTTTCCGGTTGGTCTCTCCGATGGGATGAATAGGGGTGAGATAGAGGACATCGAATCCCATATCCCGGATGGCCGGAAGGCGTTGTTCACAATCTTTAAATGTTCCCCCTTTTCCCGGCACGGTTCCTTCTGACCGGGGAAAGATTTCATACCAGGCGCCATACCGGGCACGCTCTCGGTCGACAATCACTTCCAATTCCTTCTCATAGGTGGACCAGGCAGCCCGTTGTTCGTGTCGGTCGACGAGTGTGGCCACAATCGGATCCAGGGCGATGGCGATCCGGGCTTCCTGGTCGGAAGCGGACTTCCACTTTTCCAACCAGAGTTTCAGCTCGGACTTATCGGGACCTTTCGCCCTGTTCAGCGCCTCTTTGACTTGCACTTCTCCCTCCAATAATTCACTGGAAAGGTCCGGAAGCACCCCATGTTTCTTGGTCAGTTCAATTTTCCAGGTTTCAAAACTCCTGACATAGGCTCCCACGGAATAGAGATATCGGGTATTTTCTGCGAGGGGAAATGATCCAGCCCACCGGTCATTATCGACATGATGCATGGGGGTTTCCGACCATTCCTTCTGTCCCAGCAATTTGTACCGAAGGACGGCCCCTATGGTGTCGTGTCCTTCCTTGAACACGTCGGCTGTGACGTCCAGGTTCTCCCCGACGATCCGTTTGACCGGATAGCGCCCCCCATCCAGTTCAGGCTCGACATGTTCAATGATCAGGGTTTGTAACGTTTTGGGAATATTAGACATGAGGCACTCCTTCGTATGTGGCTTCTTGGATATTCCTGTAAATGACGATTGGCAAGTATTCCCCGTCCAGAATGCCTAATATGACTGGACGATCGCCAGGAGCCAGCCAGAGTCCCGGTTCAAGGCTCGGTTTGAGAAACATCAGTCCACTTCTAAAATTTGGAGAATGCCATCCAGGGGAATACGCACCCAATGGGGCCGATTATTGAGTTCATAGCCGAGCTCATAGATCGCTTTCTGAAGTAAATATCCATTCAGCAAAATTTGGATGTCGTCCGATGACGGGGGAAGAATGTCACGGACTTCTTTAATGGATAGGTACGCCTTGAGGTAGCTGACGCTGACCCATATCTGCCAATAGCGGGCCCAAGGTTCAAGCAAAGAAAAGTCTTCCGGTCGAACGCCCTCGACCAATCCAATAGAGGAGGCATGCGCCGCGTAATGAAAGGATCGCAACATGCCCGCCACGTCCCGCAAAGGCGATTCCTTCAGTCGTCTGACATTCAAGGGCCTGGCCGGTTCGCCTTCAAAATCGATGATGATGAAATCTTTTCCGGTATAGAGCACCTGGCCGAGATGGTAGTCGCCATGGCACCGGATGCGGGTGCAGGTGAGTTTCCGGTCCCGTATGGTTAACAGACGTTTGCGTAAGCGGCCTTCTCCCTCCAATACATTTTTTGCAATGGATTGCACAGGATCCTGAAGCCCTTTGACCTGAGTGCGAAGAAGAGGAAAGTTCATGTTGACCGTTCCCAGCATGCTCTGATATAGACCCCGCCGGTAAAAATCGGTAAACGGTTCTGGTTTAAACTCGGGATCTTCGAAATCGGAGGCGAGCGCGGCGTGCAGTTCTCCTGTTCGAAGGCCCAACAACCGGGCTTCTTCCAGATACGGGCCAATCCATTCACGGGCGCCGGTCGGTATCTCCTCGTCTACCAGAGCCATCAGAGATTTTTGAGGAATTGATGAGGTGGTGATGGCTGTGGGATGCGTGAGCGCTTCTTCCAGATATCGACTCAGTTCATCTAACGTGTATTTCCAGGCGTCTCCTTCGTTTTGAATAAATTTCTGTAAGATACCAAATGTCAGGAGGTCGCCATTGTCCCGTTGATATTCGATGGCTCCAGCCAGGGGGGCAATGTGCGGAAATCCTTTATTGGTTAAAAACCGTCCGATTTCAAAGTCAGGATTCACGCCGACTTCAGCCCGGCGGTAGAGTTTTAAAATGAAGTCATGTCCAAACAAGACCGAGGAGTTGCTTTGTTCACCCTTTAACAGGTTTGGTTCAAGGGTCGGGACCTCTTTCTGGAGCTGCCGACGAAAGATTTTCGTGGCTTGAGTGGCCAAATCGCCCGCCGGACCATTGAACCGGCGGTTTCGGGAAATACTATCCAACAGCATTTTTTGAAACTCCCGATCCCACATAGCATCGATCAGAAGGCCTTCCTGCTCACCGTCTTTCATTTTGACTCGCACGCGTGCAATGGCTGCCGGAGAGTCCACGAGTGGGGCCATACGATCGGCCGGAAGATACTGCAAGGGTAAGAGGTATATCTCCGGTTCTCCCTCGGTGTATTCCACGCGGATGAGCGCGAGGACGGCCAAAGGATCTTCCTGCGGGAGAGGGATCGTTTCGGTGATTTCCACAAATTGCATGGTGCGGGCTTTGCCGCCAAACCACCGTCGGCCTTGTAAGTACTGGGGTAACGCATTTTCGAGTTTGGCTTTTTCCCGTTTCTGGATGAGATTATCCCAATCTTTGGAGATCGTGATGGTGGGTAAGCCGTGGTCCGCCTTTCCCTGAGCCTCAAGTTGTTTGGATTCAACGGGGTCCAAGGCAAACCAGTAAAAGGCGTGTCCGCTCAGCGTGAGCAGATAAGGCAAATCGCCAATGGCTGGGAATTTACTCCGTCCGAACAAGGTCATGGGACGTCGTCCTTTGAATTCAGCGAGATCAAGTTCGACCCATTGGGCGTGCCGGGATAAGTTCACGGCCACCAGAATGGTTTCGTCCTGGTACCGCCGGAGGAAGACCAGGACTTTCCGGTTGGACGGATGAAGAAATTCAATGGAGCCTCGTCCAAAGACCTTATAGCGTTTACGCAAGGAGACGATGCGCTTCATCCACCAGAGGGGCGACTGTGCGTTGTTTTGTTGGAGTTCGACGTTAACGGCTTCGTAATGATATTCAGGGTCAATGATAATCGGAAGATAGAGCTTCTGCGGATTGCCATAGGAAAATCCGGCATTGCGGTCCGCACTCCATTGCATGGGAGTCCGGACCCCGTTTCGGTCGCCTAAATAAAAATTATCTCCCATCCCGATCTCTTCCCCGTAATAGATGACCGGTGTACCCGGCATCGAAAATAACAAGCTGTACATCAGTTCAATCTTTTTCCGGTCATTGCCCAGGAGCGGAGTTAATCGCCGCCGGATTCCCAGATTGATCCTGGCCTGCTTATCATGGGCGAAGACGCGGTACATATAATCCCGTTCTTCATCCGTGACCATTTCAAGTGTGAGTTCATCGTGATTACGTAAAAAAAGTCCCCATTGGCAGGATTCCGGGATCGCGGGAGTCTGATCCAAAATATCGATAATCGGGAACCGATCTTCCATTTGCATCGACATGAACAGGCGGGGCATCAAGGGAAAATGAAAGTTCATGTGACATTCATCGCCCTTCCCGAAATATGCCGCGGCGTCTTCCGGCCATTGATTGGCTTCCGCGAGAAAGAAACGGTTTTTGAATTTTTTATCGACGTGCGTTCTTAATGTTTTGAGAAACGCATGCGTTTCCGGGAGGTTTTCGCAATTGGTCCCTTCCCGCTCGAAGAGATAGGGCACGGCATCCAGTCGCAAGCCATCCACACCCAGATCCAGCCAGAAATCCAGGACCTCAAAGATCGCCTTTTGCACCTCAGGGTTGTCGTAATTCAAGTCCGGCTGATGAGAAAAAAAACGATGCCAGTAATACGCCTTGGCCACGGGGTCCCAGGCCCAATTCGAATGTTCGGTATCTTTAAAAATAATGCGGGTGTCGGAATAGAGATCCGGGGTCTCACTCCACACGTACCAATTCCGCCATTTGCTGCCGGGTGGGGCTTTCCGCGCGCGCTGAAACCAGGGATGTTGATCCGAGGTGTGATTCACCACTAATTCAGTAATCACGCGTAATCCGCGACGATGGGCTTCCCGGACAAACGCCTGAAAGTCTCGCCTGGTTCCATAATGTGGATGAATGTTGGTGTAGTCGGAAATGTCATAGCCATCGTCCCGGAGAGGAGATGAACAAAAAGGCAGGAGCCAGATCGCGGTCACACCCAGATCCTGGAGATAATCGAGTTTTTGGGTAAGCCCTTTAAAATCCCCGATGCCATCGGCGTTACTGTCGCAAAACGCCCGAACATGGAGTTCATAAATAATGGCGTCCTTGTACCAGAGTGGATCATTCTCGAGTATGTCGACAATCATGGATGTGCCTTTCCTGAATCGGGATATTCAGTTCTTGTCCTCGGCCCTACCCGGTGAGTAGGCCCTCGATGTGTATCGTGGAATCGGCAATGTTTGGGTTGATGACTGGTCAGCGAGGATGCTGAACGATGAAAATGAGTCACAAGGGTTTACCATAAAAACCGGTGGAAAGGCTAATCCACTGTTAATGAGAAGAATGAGATTCCTGTATAACCAGGCGAGGAGCAAAGGAAAATTCAGCAAGAAATTTTCGAAGGATCGCTTGTTCCAGGCGTGAGGGATATTGAGTCGGGCAGGGCACGCGGAGTAATAAATTAATGCGGCCGGGTTCCGGCAACTGAATCGTGACCCGTGGTTCCACGGAGGGGGAGTCCAACCACAACTTGCCTTCGAGTTTTTTAAGATAGGTTCTGGCTTCTTCGATATACGGCGCGGCTTCTTCCTCGCCGGCCTGCAGCAGCAGACGTTCGGCAGTTTTCCAGTCATCATCGGTACTCAGCGGGACCGTCACAATATGAAGGCGGTATTTTTTGGTATAGGTTTCATTGGTTAAGGGGTGATCGAAAATAAAGCTGTTGGGGATGACCATGGCCCGGCCGGTATATTGGTGAGAGGTTTGCCCAGGGCCGATTTCCAACACTGTGGTGGTCAGGGCATTGTGGTCGACCACGTTTCCGCGAATCCCTCCGATTTCGATCCGATCACCCAAGGAATAGGCTTTGGTCAACACCCGGAGTCCTGAGCCGCTCAAACAGTCAATGATTTCCTTGGTGGCCAGGACGAAGGCCACGGCGACGGCAAAGACGGAGACGGCAAAGGTTTGGAGTTGCGGGGCCCAAATGAAAATCATCCCGAGGATAAACAGAAGAAGCAGGCCATTTCTGAGGTTGACCGCCCACCGTCTCCGTGTTTCCACGGAAAGCTCCGTTGACCGAAAGAGACTGTGGTGAATCCCCATCCTGACGATGATAATGATTAACAAGAGAAAGAACGTACTCAGGCCGTACCGGATAAATATGTCACCGGGTGAATCTAGGATTTGTTCCACGTGTGGCTCCTCATGACGTATGTGTGGTCTGGACGCGTTGGGATCAATTCGACAGGCATAACGGTCTCAGGCATCATTCCAGGTCTGCCCGATTGTGGGAAAAGGGGTATGCCGAAACGTTTGCAGATGAACGAGGAACACAGGTGAATCACGATCCAACGAGTCAGGCTGAAGGCGAATGGCTAAGAGCTGTGAGCAGGCAGATCCGATTGAGAAATGCCAACCGACTTCTCCAGATCATACTGTATTTGTTCTCCTAATCAAAGGGGTTTGCAGGAGTCACCGAGCTTGAGAACTATTCCTCCTTTCGTGGTCCTGAAAGAACAGGTCCCCCTTGGTCAGACGGTGCCCCTCAAGGTGGCTGTGGACTGAAAGATGAGGTGGAGGATTTCTGTCTGCCATGGAAGATTTCTGTTTTTCCTCTTTGGCCAGGGAGAGGGCTTGATGGGCATCCGTTTGTGCCAACATAATTAATCGGGTGGCCATGGAATAATCTCGAGCCCAGAACATTTTTCTGGTTTGTGCAAGAAATTCTTCTTCTCCGATTGTCAGCTCACTTTCCGCTAAACTGTAGAGATCAGGTGCGAAAATCAAGGCTCCTTCCCTCCTGGCATGTTCCACCGCTTGACGGGCTTTGTGTAATTCGTGAATCGGGGGATCCTGACAGCCGGTCATTAGGACACTCAAGCAGAACAAGGCCGCATATATTCCCGCAGGGGAACGCCTCTCCGTCCTGACAACGAACTTCCATATAGGGATTTTCTCTTCTCGCAAAACGGGACCTTGCTCTTACACGTTTCCTGGGGTAGGCCGGGAGTGATGTTTTTTGAAATCACTGTCTGATATAGCAAATCCTACGCCAATACCAAATGGCGAATGGCTGTTGATAGATACCGGATTTTCAACTATTTTTCCTGAAAGGGGCCCGATGTGGGGAACAGTTTGGCCCATGGTTGGACCCTTTGTCCCGATCTGGTTAGTGAAGGAGATGAGGCCACAGGGGGTAATGGTGATCATTCGCCGGGGAGAGCCTGTTTGCCTTAGGGACCGTGTGCGAGGAGATGGCAGTATGTCCGAGACCAATCGTCTGCCTTGGAATATCCTACAGAAAGGCAAATGGGCGGAAAATTATGGGGGTCGGGGTGAAAGGTCGCCGACAAGAATTGTCCTATCAAATCAGTAAGAGGCTTGATTCGATGATTGAACCTATGGAAAAATAAACGGCATTAATCGGCGTCTTGCACGAATCCCTCCCTTCCCCCTAATCTCAGGTCTTTCAAAGGAGATAGCCTATGGAAGGCAAGTCGGAATCGCAGTTTAATTCTCAAGTGTTCCTCAAAAAAGTCGGAAGCGGTAAAACGAATTTGAGGTCTTCCCAGAAGCAGGTTATCTTTTCGCAAGGAGAGAAGGCAGAGGCCGTATTTTTTATTCAGTCGGGCCAGGTCAAGCTGACCGTGGTTTCGAAGGAGGGGAAAGAAGCCGTCGTTGCCATACTGGAGTCGGGGGCTTTTTTGGGGGAGGGCTGTCTCGCCGGACAGCTGGTGTATATGGCTACGGCGACCGCCCTGGAAGAATCCACTCTCGTCCGTGTTGACAAACAGGTGATGATCCGATTGCTTCACGACGAACCCGCTTTCTCCAAAATGTTCATGGCTCATCTCTTGTCCCGCAACATCCGCATTCAGGAGGATTTGGTCGATCAGCTCTTTAATTCGGCTGAGAAGCGGCTGGCGCGCATATTGCTGCTGATGGCCCATTTTGGGAAAGAAGGCAAGCCGGAGGCGGTCATTGCGAAAATCAATCAGGAAACGCTCGCCGAAATGATCGGTACCACGCGATCTCGCGTCAGTTTTTTTCTTAATAAGTTTCGCAAACTGGGCTTCATTGATTACAACGGCGGAATGCACGTGCATAGCTCCCTCCTCAATGTCGTTCTCCACGACTAAGGTTTTCATTTATTATCGCGGCGTCAGATTGGTAAACCCCAACTCGTCGGTTTTTGGCTCATCCACGCTTATTCCCTCTAGATTGAGCAATTCTGATCAGCATTCTGCAGATTATCCTGCCAGAATGGACTTCTCTATTGCCAGGGGCCAATGTTCTGGCTGGCTGAAATCGAACTCAATCTAGGAACCTATCGTCGGAGAAAGGATAACTGGTTTTATGATGATTATGTTGTCGCAGAAAATGATTTTGATGGCTCTGATATTCTTGGCCACGATGGCCCATGGAAGGACAGAAAGGGAACTGACGATGAAAGATCATCGCCTCAACCCGTGCCCCGATAGTCCCAATTGCGTCTTCACGTTTAGTGAGTCGGAAAAACATGCAATCGCCCCCTATCGATTCAAGAAAACATTGAATGAGGCCAAAGGGGCTGTGAAACAGGTGTTCAGTGAATTGAGTCGCACGGAGTTGGTTCAGGAAGGGGAGATCTTCCTTCATTACGAAGTCAGAAGTTTCCTGTTTCGCTTTGTTGATGATGTCGAGATTCTGTTTGATGACGCGGCAAAGACCATTCATTTCCGATCGGCATCACGGGTAGGGTATTCCGATTTTGGTGTCAACCGGGAGCGAATGGAGAAAGTTCGAAGTCTGCTGGAGGGACGCCTTTAGCCACGTGTGGGCTAAACAAACAATCCGCAACGTCTGAAGGGAGTCGGGAAACAACCTCTTTCCGCCATCAGCCTCCCGGCTCGTCAAAACGCGCAGTGAGAAACAAAGTGCTCATCGCTTAGCGAGGGAGGGATTTCCGACGGGGCCATTGAATATTGTAAAAATTTCGCTGCTTCATCGGTTTAAGAGTCAACGGGCCTATGGGTCAATATGTCATGGAAATTACTAATATTTAACACTCCCTGAGACTATATGCCTCACGGGAGCCTGGCCGGACTTAATTATCCCTTGACTGGTTGAACGTCTTGTCCCTACCGGACTGTTTCTCCTGCCAGAATGCTTAGAGGTTCCTTCCGCATGTGAATCATTCAAATCTGAGCAATGTTGACCAGACACCTTGATGTCTCCTCCATAATACTAATCGCCTCAGGTAGGCAACCCTCCTCCTTATAACCTGAACTAATACGAGGTGAGATGATGGATCGCAGAGTCTCCCGTTTAGTGCAGAACTCATTCCAATTAGGGTCCCATGAGGAGAACAGCCAACTTCGCGAACCTCAATCGCCGGAAAACGTAGATCTCCAGGAGACAATCAAAGGCCGTCATGCTTTTGGCGAAATGGTGGGTGTCAGTCGAGATTTCAAGCAGGCTTTGGCGCTGGGAGAAGCCGTCGCACCCACCGGGGTCAGCGTGTTAATACTGGGAGAGACCGGAACCGGCAAGGAGCTGTTCGCTCGATACATTCACGAACTGAGCCCCCGTCGACATAAGCCGTTCGTCATCGTCAATTGCGCCTCGCTCCTATCGGAATTAGTAGAGAACGAGGTGTTTGGTCACAAGAGGGGAGCGTTTACAGGGGCCGAACAATGCTGGCAAGGAAAGTTTGAACTGGCAGATGGAGGAACCCTCTTTCTGGACGAAATCGGGGAAATGCCCCTTCAAGCGCAAGCCAATTTGTTGTTCCTCCTGCAGGATGGGATAGTCAATCGTGTCGGTAGTTCCCAATCGGGATGGGTTGATGTGCGAATCATCGCTGCCACGAATAAGGATTTGACCAAGGCGAAAGCGAAAGGTCGGTTTCGGTCGGATCTGTACCATCGACTTTACGTCTTTCCCATTACCACGCCTCCGCTTCGCCATCGTCGAAAAGATATCCCACTGTTGGCTCGTTTTTTTATGAAAAAATATTCCATACAATTCAGTCGCCAGTGCGAGGACATTGACCCCGAATCGCTGGAGCAGTTGGTTCAGCATTCCTGGCCGGGAAACAGCCGTGAGCTTGAGAACGTGATTGAATGTGCCATGATTCTTTCACAAACACCGCTATTGAATATTGACGGAACGTCGCTGAATATTTTTCATTGAGAGGAAGCACTCCGGCAATCACAGAATCTAAAAAATTCGGTAATGCACCGAATCTAATCGGTATGAGGTACATGGCACATTGATGAGTCAGGAGGTGCCGCACCATGAGAGGGTGTGAAACCTGGCATCCTTCCCAATTTCTTGAAATACGAGGCTTGTTGGGACTCGGACACCAATTCGAAAGCAGGGTGGCGTCCAAGGCGTCATGCGAGAGCAAAACCCTGGATTGCACCTTTCCTGGTTCCTTTGCATGTCTCTCCTTTTGGCCGCAAATTTTTCCCAAAGATGAATCCGATCCGAACACCAAACCAGGAGAACACCATGACACGCTACAATTACAATTTACAATGCTGGGTGGCGGACCACATCATTCAACGCTGCACGCATCCCGATCAGATGGCCTGTGGATGCCGCGGGAGGAGATTTCAGGGACTCACCGAACAAGAGGCCGTGGAAGTCATGTCCGAGACACTAAAAAAGAGGGCATAATGTATCGAATCGCCGATCAGGAGGGATTCTTTAAGCAAGTGATATTGGACCACCTGACCACACGAAAGGATGAGACTCATGAAGATCCCACAGACACAAACAGTTAAACAAAGCTATCGAGTTTCACAAGCTGTCCATGACGAGCGAACAAATTGGATTACTGGAAAATCCAGCTTCGGGTAGGTAAGCCCGACTACCAATCTTTCATCTTCTTAAGCCTTCCAACATCAGTACGGGATCGATGGGACGCTTGACTGAACCTCTTGTGGCGGCGGGGTCGCTTCTCCGAACCGAAACAACCGCGGTCACGCACTCATGTTAATTCTTGCAATCTGAGCAATATTGAACAGACAGGGCCAGGCCTTCCCGCCATACTGGGCAATCATCTGAAGATGAGGGATCCCAGTGGTGTTCAAAAACCGAACAGGTATTATCGCATGGGAGCTCATTCCAGAATAGTCAAACATCATGCATCCACGTGTGCGTTGAATCAGCACCTCTATAATCTGGAAACAGGCCGGTAAAGATGAAGACGCTTCGAACACAATCGATATATATATGGTCTTATTCGCCTGAAAGGAGAACACCGTGAAAACGCTAACTTCTTCAGTCAATGGGCTGGCGACGACTCAAGATGAATTCCTGGAAAGTATTTCGGCGGATTTTCCGTTTTTCCTGGAACGGTCATCGGGCATTATCAAACGAAATTTACAGGACACGGGGCAATGGGTCGACGACACCTCACATGAAAAATCGCTTCGCAGGCTGTCCTTTGACCTGATTGTCTGGTTTATTGAGTATTGCCCATCTCAATTGCCGGGTCATCCAACGGTGTTGTTGGACGGCTTTATTTCGGATTTCCTTGAAAGATTCCAGGAATCACACATTCCGCTGACTTCCAATTCCATTTTGTATCGATTTATTGAAGGACTGCTCCGCCGTGCTGTGGTAAGCCATGATGCCCTCATTTGTCTGTTCTATCATTTTTATGGCATGAAACCCGCCGAGGTGGGTCTTTTTCTGGGATTGGAAAAAGGAGAAACGCTGCAGATTTATAAGGGTTTCGAACGGTGGGGGCAAAAGGGATGGTACCAGGCGGTTGAAGGAATCGGATTGACCAACCGGGAAATGTACTCATTAGCCGAGACGCAACGGAGTCAACCTGAAGTCTTCCATGAGGACATCCGAAGAATTCTGAGGACGTTATCGCCTTTTTACCGTAAAAGTGATCCTCAGTATAACCGGTGTGTGAAAGAGGAAAATTGGTATGAGATGTTCAGGGAGGGGTATGGATCCGAGTACCGTATGTGGCATTTACCGTTATGCCAGTCCTGTATGAACACTATTGCCAAGTTTAGAGGCGTATTTTGGCTCAATGCCACCATGCCATCACAACTGCATCTGCATATCTCCCCTCATACCCTGAAAAAAGAAAAGGGCCGCTGGCCTTCCGTGGCGGGGAACCTCCCTTCTTCGAGAAGCAGTCACTCCCAGTGCCCTGAAGACATGCAAGGGGCCTGAGGTAATGGGTAAAGGCAGTTGAAAAAGGATTGAATGAAAAAGCAATTCTCCCGCATATCAAGAAAACATTGTACGGATAAGGAACGACATTCAATGGCAAATGACAGCTTGTGTGTCCCGGCATAGGCTACGATCACTCGGAGTGGGAGAACTTTGGATGAGGGGTTCAATTTCCGGGACACGACGTGATGAACCCACTGGGACAAAAAAAGAGATTGGTGAGTTCGTGAGGAGAGAAGGGCTGGAGCCACTCGTTGAAAAGATCCAGGAGGATGGAGCGACCCTGGCTGTAGTAGGTCTCATGGAAAAGGGTGCTGCGAAAGTCTCACTTGCATACCGATTCACTACGCTCGCCACGTTATGAAACACATTCTCCTCAAACAGATGGAGAAAAAGACCCATCCACTTGTGAAATGTAGAAGTGGGGGCAGACGGCCAGGTCTAATCTGCCTGGTAGGTCGGGAGGGTTTGTCCTGACCACATCGGTTGGCTGTTGTCAGGGCACCTCAATAACTCGAGTAGGCCATAGCCAGGCTATCCCGGTTATGGTAAGTCATAAGGTCCGGCACCCTTGCGTGTCTAATCCAGGACTTCACCCTCCTGGAGGATGAATGAACTCACCATTCGGTTATAGGTCGTGTTTGCAATAGCCGTCCTCGCGCCCGTTATCCTTGAAATTGGCAGGGTTCCAGTCAGATGCTGGACAGTCTATGTCTGAGCAGGCCGTCTTTCCTGAAAGCTCTCCCCCAAATCTCTTCTTTAAAAAAATCCCCAAATTGAGCAATTTTGACCAGACATTGTCCGGCCTTGCTTTCATAGTGACCCATCATCGGAAAAAATAGGGGGTCAGGGACCGTTCGAGACGGTACTCAGCGGACCCGATTCTTTTATGGAAGGGAGAAAAATATGAACGGCGATCAACGCAAAGGAGAATGGAAGCAGTTCAAAGGTGAACTCAAGCAGCGGTATGGCAAGTTCACCGATGATGCCTTGCAGCAGATTGAAGGAATTGACCTCACGATCCTCGGCAAGGTGCAGGAGCGGTATGGTGACAAAAAGGATGAACTCCCGAATGGCGCAAGCCGTATGCGGTTGAAATCACAAAGCAAAAGACCTGCTGACGAGTAATTTCGAAGGAGAGAGCAGTGCGCAAGCATTCCATTCAGGCAATGAGAAATTCATGAACATACCCTATCTCATAATTGTGTGCACCGCCTACATGCCGGCTGTGTCCAATTAACCATTTTCTTCTTGTGCCTTATTTCGATGAGACCAATTAGGTATGCATAAACGAGCGTATGACGATGAACGCCAATATGGCTATTCAGGCCATAGCGAAAATGGTCTCGCTCACGAATTAGGTCCCGGGTACTCTGATTCGTTGCTCAAAGGGTCGGAACAGCTTGTCCATCTCAAGAAGGTAGTTTTCAGTGAAAAGTAACTCAGTGAAAGGAGAAAGCTTTACGCGGAGGGAAGCGCATCGTTCGTTTCGAATTAAAAGGGACGATGCCTCGCAGTCGCATGCAAACCATTTCTGACAGGAAAGGTTGCCTTTTACAATGATTAGAAAACACATTCTCGTGGTCGACGACAACGTTTCCATTCGGGATTATCTGAAAATTCGCCTGGAATATTCCGGGCACACCGTAGACCTTGCTGAAAATGGCCGGGAAGGGTTGGTGATGCTCGGACAGGCGGACTATGACCTGGTCCTCCTTGATTATAAGATGCCTGGGATCACGGGGTTGACGGTCCTACAGCATATGCAGGAGCGGTACCCGTCCATACCGGTCGTGATGCTCACTGGCCATACTGAATGCCACCTGGAGGCCCAGGCAATTGCGGCAGGGGCGCGGGCCTGTCTGTATAAACCCTTTAATTGGGTAGAGTTGGAAGGCGTCCTTCGTTGCTCGGTCGGCGCGGCTTCTTAAGAAAAATGGTTTTCAAGTGCCTGACGTTATCATGAATTCATACCCTTCTTATTCCAATAGGATGCATGGCACCTAAACGACGAACCTCATTCAATTCAATCGCATTTTTGACGCAAGTCGGGGAGGGTAAAACCATCCTGTCGTGCCGAAAAAACCAGGTTCTTTTTTCACAAGGTGAGAGGGCTGAGGCCGTTTTTTATATTCTGCAGGGCCAGGTCACGCTTACGGTAGTCTCCAAACGCGGAAAGGAGGCCGTTGTGGCGATTCTGGAGCCAGCGACCTTTTTTGGGGAAGCCTGCCTCACCGGCCAGGTATTGCGTCTGGAGGCCGCGACCACGGTCGGTGTGGCCAAAATCGTTCGCATTGGCAAAACCGCCATGATCAAAATACTTCATGACCAACCCACTTTCTCTGAACTATTCCTCACGCATCTCCTGGCACGCAATATTCGCATCCAAGAGGATTTAGTCGATCAACTCTTCAATTCCAGCGAGAAGCGGCTGGCGCGTGTGCTGCTCCTCATGGCCCATTTTGGAAAAGAAAGCAAGCCGGAGGCCGTCATTGCGAAATTGAGTCAGGAAACGCTGGCGGAAATGATCGGCACCACGCGCTCTCGCGTCAGTTACTTTATGAATAAGTTTCGCAAACTGGGCTTCATTGAATACAACAGCAAAGCGGACAAGGAATTGCACGTGCACAGTTCCCTCCTGAATGTCGTCCTTCACGACTAGAATACCTCCTCCGTTTGGTCTCCCTTCCGCTTCTCTTGCCGTTCAGTCGGTTCAATAAAGTTGAGCCGGAACACCTCCTCGCGGTGCCATCGTTTTCGTCCACACCACTGAGCAAAATTGACCAGACAGACCTTCCACGGAGGCCTATGATTATGAGTTAGGGCATTTCACGCCTGTCAAACTGTGTGCTCTCGCGCTTCGCAGAAAGGGATTGATTGTTAAAGGGGCACGCCATGGATACCTCTTCGGGCTTATCGCCAATGATGAGTGTGCTATAGGTTGCATCTGTGGCTGAAGCATGTTGGGAGAGGGAGGCGTTGCCTGTGTCGTAGGCCGAAAAGATGTCGACCTTGTAGAGAAAAGGCTTACGGAGGAACAATTATTTCATAACGGAGGTTGTAGTCAACAAGGAGGCAGATATGAATTGTCTACGTTGCGGAGGATTTCAGATGTCGGATCAGTTTTACGGTCTAGAAAACAATGGATCTGTCTGGATGTATGATGCGGTGCGGTGCATCAATTGTGAATCCATAGAAGAGCCCATGAGGAAAAAGGGGGAGATCTCATCGCCCCGGGCGGAACGCATCAATCAATATGCCTTGACCGTGCGGGCAGTGGCTGCCCGCAAATAACGAGCGGGCTCGTTTTCCATAATCACGCCATTGCCACCTGCCGGACCATGAATGCAGGGGCAGCATGAACCACGTCCCACCCCGTTTGTTCAAGATTCCCAACATTTCGAAATACGGAAACACCGGGAGAATGTCAGTCCGAAGCCGTGTAGGCCCTCAGGGCCCACATGACCTCAGGCGGGGTTGGGTAGTCCTTCTCAATCTAATGCTGTGAGAGATGTGGCGGCGAACCATGATCCATGTATTCGTCAATAGTACAAAATCCTGTCCTTTCAGGATAAACTTGGGGAGGGAAGGAAAGCAGAGTAATTGTCTATTATTTTCAATAATTCATACATTTTTTTATTTTCCTAACTAAGGGGGAATAGCGCATGAGTACTTATTTCCGTCATTTATATCGTTTTCTTAAAAGGCCGCGGCTCGCACCGACACACCTCTGTCTCTCGTCCGAAACTGTCGAATGGGATCTACGGGAAAACCGGAAGCCGTTTTTCTTCCATTCCATACGGGGGTTGTGTGTGGCCATGCTCATGGGCGGGTTCTTAACTGGATGTATTACCGATGCCACGGTTGATTTGACCAAGGCCCCGTTTGATGCTTCCACCGAGCTGACTGACGCCTCGACAGATTCGATTACCAGACTGACCGACGGGACCAGTCAAGCGACATCCGATCTCACCGAGCCCACCAGAGAATTTCTTTCCAGCACGACACCCGGAGCATGGTTCAATGCGGATGGCATGCTCAACCCTGATCATAAAAAGATTGCGTTTGTGGTCGTCAACTTTGACAATTTGCAAGAGGACATATCCAGGGGATCTGGAGAATATCTGGTCTCTCTGTCCGTGTTAATGGGTATCCCACCAGAAACGCGAGACAATTTCTTACAATCCGCACAACGCCAACATGCCTTTATTTTTGATGAGAGCCAATCCCGGCCGGAATCGTTTAGACGTCTGATCAAAACGTTACGCGTGACGTCACCCTACTCGTAAGGGAAGGCCTCATTGGATGATCCTCGGACTCTTAGTTTGCCTCTGCATGGTGTGAGGAAGGCGAACTCTCTTATTTCCCGCCAGTTGCAAACGGGAAGGAGAAAAAATATGACGAGGGTTTCTCCTACGGCCCTCACTTTTAGGTTGCTAACCTGGCTGACGTTTTTTTCGTTAGGGACCTTGTTTTGAGCCTTGCGAGTTGGCCACCCTTCGTGGGCCCACCTGGGCCAATTCCATCTGGCTGAGCTGAGTAAACATGGTTTTGGCTTTCTTTCTCGAATGAAATGGGTCTTAGCTGCAAGGAAGAAAATCCAGCATCGATCAGTCTTTTTTTTCTTTCCGCAATTCATTATGGGGGATCCATCTTTCCTTTCTCCATCAATTGGCGAGAGGCATAGACGGACAATCATCCTCTCCTAGCCTTGCCGGCTTGGCATAGGCCTATTTCATGGACGCCAGATCTAATGACTCCCCTCTCGCCCAACTCGCTCCGCTCAAACAGGGTCCGTTGCTGAAAAGAGCGCCCTCCTTGGGGCCAGCCGGCAGGCGTCGGATCACAGAAGACGAACCCTTCAGGACCTTCCAGGAAAAAGCGCGGACCGTAAAAATGTCTTGGTGATTAAGAAAAGAGGGAAGTGAGGTTCCGGGGTTTCGCCCCCGTACGGTGAGGTCCTTTTGTTTCGGGAAAAGTCGCCAAACAACGGTTGCGCTCCTCGAGACGCAACAATCATACTTTCACCCAGGTCGGCCTCATTGAATCCAGCTGACGTGGGCGCAGGGAGGACGGCCCAACTCGCAAGGGTCAAACAAGGTCCGCCTGACGAAATACACGTCAGGCTGGTTAGCCGACCTGAAGGTGAAAGGTCAGTGAAGGTTACTTGTAGTTTTTGCTTCCTGCTGGTTTCCTTTTCTGATGATGAGAAACACGGGTGGATATTGGATGCGGATGACGGGGACTGAGGCTAGCGGAGGCCGTATTCTTTGAGTTTGCGTTGGAGGGTTTTCCGGTGGATGCCCAGAAGTTCCGAGGTGCGGTTTTCATCGCCTTGCTGGGCATCTAAGACTTTAAGGATGTGTTCCCGTTCGAGCTGTCCGAGCGTTTTCCAGTCTGGGTGGGATGGCGATTGGTCGGGTAGGGCGGGAGGCGCGACAAGCGCTAACGGGAGGTCGTGAGACATGATAAGCGAATGTGGAGTCATGACCACGGCTCGTTCGATGGTATGTTCGAGTTCACGCACATTTCCCGGCCAGGAATAGTTGGTGAGCAGGGCTAACGCCTGGGGGTGCACTCCGGTGATGACTTTATTGTTGAGCTGGGTATATTTGGTGAGAAAGTAGTCGATGAGTGTGGGGATATCTTCGACCCGTTCTCTCAGCGATGGCAGATGCAGTGTGACAACGTTGAGCCGATAATACAGGTCTTCCCGAAACTTCCCGGATTCCACCAGCTTTTTAAGGTGTTTGTTGGTGGCGGCAATGATGCGGACATCGACTTTGATCGATTCCATGCCGCCCACTCGGCGGATTTCATGCTCTTGTAGGACCCGGAGAAGTTTGCTCTGCAGGTTCGGGGAGATATCGCCGATTTCATCCAGAAAGCAGGTGCCTCGATTGGCCGATTCCAGGAGTCCTTTTTTGAGGGTGATGGCTCCCGTGAAGGCGCCGCGTTCGTGACCGAATAATTCACTTTCCAGAAGATTTTCTGTGAGGGTGCCGCAATCCACGGCGATAAACGGCCCGTCGCTTCGGAGACTGTTGGCATGGATGGCCCTGGCAATGAGTTCTTTTCCAGTTCCCGTTTCACCATGGATGAGGACGGTGGATTCCGTTGGGGCGACCCTGGCGATAAGTTTGTATACGGCCACCATCGGCGGACTGTTGCCTTGTATCTGGTTGATGCCATTTCCTTTTGGCAAAAGTGGCTGAATCGATACGCGTGCCTGCTCCAGAGTGTGTTTATGGTCACAGGCCCGTCTGACGACGGAACGAATTTCTTCCAATGCGAATGGCTTGGAGAGGTAATCGAAGGCCCCGGCTTTGATCCCTTCCACTGCCGTCGACAACGATCCATAGGCGGTGAGGAGAATGACCTGGGTGAGGGGGCTGCGTTTCCGTGTTTCGGCCAGGAGGGCGAGTCCGTCCATGTGTGGCATTTGAATATCCGATAACACGACATCGGGCGTTTGATCGACGAAGGTGTGTAAGGCGGCTTGACTGCTCGTCGCGGTGTAGACCTGATAGCCTTCTTTTTCCATGATTTCCCGAAGGAGGATCAGTGTGTCCGGTTCATCATCGACGATGAGGATGGTAGCTTTATGCATGATCCGAGTTCCCCCAGGCCGGCAGCCGAATGAGAAAACGGGTGCCATGGCCCTCTTCGCTATGCACGGTGATGTGACCCTTATGCAATTGAATAATTTCGGTGGTGATGGCCAACCCAAGGCCCGTTCCTGACCCCACGCTTTTGGTGGTAAAGAAGGGGTCAAATATTTTTTCTATGTGTTCACGCGGAATCCCTGGTCCTGAATCGTGAATATCAATGATGACCTCCGGTCCTGCCTGATGGGTATCTTCGGCGTTTCGGGCCCGAATGGTCAATTGCCCGCCGTCCGGCATGGCATCGATCGCGTTATCGATGAGGTTGTTGATGGCCTCCTGAAGATGAAAGGCATCTCCCTGGACCGACCACAAATCGGGTGCAAAATGCGTAAGGCCTTGAATGCCGTGCTCCTGGAGAAGGGGGCGAAATAATAGTAACGACTGGTCGATCAGGGTCGGAACCGAGACCTGTTCGACGGAAATGGTGGGTGTGCGCGTAAAGGTAAGTAAGTCCTGGATGCTGTGAGTGAGCCGGTCGGTTTGTTTGAGCATGGTTCGCACCCGCTCCAGGACTTCATGGGAAAGATGCGGATCTTCCTGGAGCAGTTGCAGGTGTCCGAAAATGGCCGTTAAGGGTGTGCCGATCTTGTGGGCGATGGTGGCGACCAGTTGACCCAAGACAGCCAACCGTTGTTGCCGGAGAATATCACGTTGCGCAATGGAGAGGCGCTCGTTGACGGCGGCCAACTCTTCATTCCGTTGCCGTAGTTCTGCCGTCGCATCCTCCACTCTGGTCTGTAGGGCATCCCGGGCCTGAGCTAATGCCTGATTCAATGACGCATTTTCCCTCATGACCTCCTGAATCTGTTGTGCCATGGAATTGAACTGGCGGGCTAATTCGCCTATCTCGTCTGTTTTTTCGATCGGGACCAGGGTGGCCCATTGCCCCTTTTCAACTTCAGCCAGCCCGGCTTTTAGCCGTCCAAGTGGACGGATCACATGTCGATAGAGAAAGAAGTTTAACGCCACCACGATGCCGAATCCCATGATCAGGCTGATGACGAGCGACCAATTGAGAAAAAAACGTGTAATGGTGGTAAGTTGTCCAGTCCAGTATTCGGCGTAAATGACCCCGCTGGTTTTTCCCTGTATGGCAAGAGGCGTGGATAGTTTAAGCCGATCATCCCCGGGTTGATCGTGAAAGCGGCCTTGGGGTTCTTCAAATTGGAAGGTGTGGGTGACCATCAACGGGATTTCACTTGAAGCGTCCTTGGTGTCTCCAACTTGCGTCAGGAGGATAGGCGGTTCATCGGGTTTGGCGCTTTTCCCGTAGACCCGGAGAAAGATGAGATCCGGGTTCCGGCTCATTAAATCGTTTAAATATTTCTCCCGTAATATCGCATTGTGAAAATGCTTTTCTGATTGAAAGCGCGCGCCGATTTGCCGCAAAAGGACAAGAGATTTTGAGTGAATGACATCTTTGGCCAATTCCGCCACATAATACTGATGCAGGAGTTCCGTGACCAGAATGGCCCCGCCCACAATGAGGATGATGATGAAGGAAGCCTTGGCTTGGAGCTTCCAGGGATGTTGCCAGGAAATCATTGTGTGAAATTCCAACGGATTGTTGTCATCTTTTGGTAAGAAGTCCAGGGGTGTCAAAGCCCGCATGCCCGATGAAGAATGGTGAATGCGTCAGGTACGTGTCCATATCTTGAGTCATCTTGATACCCTGAGAAAAACGAAAGATCTTTCGGAGGGTGTGGGACTGTTCGACCTGGGCAAAATTCTTTGCCTCCGGCTCAGAATGACAGTATGGTGCGGGCGTTCCGGTTTACCTTGGCCATGAATGTCTCGTGCAGGATGGGTCCCTTTCAGATTGCCAGATGCCACAGTCCGTCACTCTTCCCGGTCTCATTGTCCGATCCCTTGGTCCTAAAGTTTACGATTTTTTTGGTTGGACAATAGGACGAGTTGAAGCCTACTACGAGTTTCTTGTTCGCTGGTAGTGTTGGCAGGATCGGACAAAGGCCCGTAAGAGCCGTTGTGTGGTTTGGCTGCGGAGTTGTCGTTCCGGATGCCATTGAATCGTAAAAATATGAGGGTATTTGGGATGTTCCATCGCCTCAATGAGTCCGTCGCTGGCGATGGCGGCAGGAATAAAATCTGGAGCCAGTGTCCGGACGCCCTGGTGATGTTCTGTGGCCACTACCTTGCGACCCTTTCCGAGAATTTTGGCTAATCGAGTGCCCTGAATGATTTTGACTGGATGTAGCCCGTTTTTCTTTCCTTCATGGTCCACATTGTAGCCCTTCTTGGGCGGGTGAATATGTTGATGAAGGGTTCCGCCTTCCAGGACATTGATCAGCTGCATGCCATAGCAAATTCCTAAAATGGGTAACCGACGGGTTTTCCCGGCCTTGTATAACCAGGCTTCAAATTTGGACCGGTTTTGAAATGCAACTTTTGTGCGTTTTTTTGGGCGTTCTCCATACCAGGTTGGATCCAAATCGTCTCCTCCGACAATGACCAACCCGTCGATGCCTTCTAAATAGCGATTGCGAAGAGTTTCCCTGTGGTTAATCGGGAGCAACACGGGATGGCCGCCCGCTTCGGTGACGGCGGCCGCATAGCGGTGATCACATAACAAGTCGTAGTTGGCGAAGTCCTTGCGATTAGACACGGCTTCACAAGTGATCCCGATCAACGGGGCGGGATAGCGTTTACTCATCGATGGATGCTCGTTTTCGACCCAGCCACACCCGTTCGGTGCTGGGAAAGGGCACTTCCAGTTCTGCGGCAAAATCCTGCAAAGTGTTGCCGCTGAGCAAATGCCCCAATCCTGAGCGATAGCGTTTGGCGAAACGGCGTTGCCAGGTTTGCGGGTGCTCGCGAATGGCCAGGGCCACCGCATCATGAATGAGCCGTGCTCCGTTATATCTGCGTTTGAGCAGGCGCAGGACCTCATAAATTTCTTCAGGAATATCCATGGCGTCGAATTCCTCCCGGTGTTCCCATAAGAACTGGTCTAAATAGTCCGGAGCCGGCATCCATTCGCGTTTCCAGGGAAGCCTGGCTTTCATGCCTTTCGTGGCGGCTTCTGTCCGGGCGAGTAGGTAATCGGCATGGCTCATCCGATTGGCCGCGGCTTCGCCCCGCAGCCATCGCAGACAGACAGCCTTAACCAGGCATAAATTCGCCACGACAAATTCCGGAATATTGGAATCGAAGACCCGTATTTCCAGAGTGGGCGGTTTGGTTTTCCGGCCTTTGCTATAGACCAGTTCCCGGGTATCGACCGATGTGAGGTCCCCTCGTTTTGTGGGGGTGAAGTAGGTGGCATTTCCACGAAGAAACCGGTTGGAGGCTTTGCCCGTGACTTTTTTGTCCCATATGGGAGAATTAGCTCCGGTCGCGATGAGCAACGGGAGCTGGTCATGCAGATGCCAGCTGAGTGCGGTGGCTTCTTGTTTGGTGAGTTTACGATTGGCGACAGAGATGTGAAGGTGGGTGCCGGCAAACCGGTTCGTCCAGCCTCCCACAAATAACGGCACACGATAGTCTTGTTCGTCTTCTCGACTGCGATACAGGCCTCGCAGATATTTTCGCAGGCCGGCCTTGAGTAAAAATAAGCTTTCCCGGATGGTTGTGAATGGTCGGCTATTATACTCACTGCCGATGGAGGCATCCCGGGTAAATCGTTCGCCGGATTCGGAAAGACCAGGCCGTGGTTTTGACAGGCGCCTGCCGATCTTGTGATCGGTGACATTGATGCTGTACGCCTCAATTTCGACGCCGATGACGATTCGTTGATGAAACGGAGTTTGTGTTAGGCCTGCCATGGCAAAATCGTATGTCCTTATCGGTTGTGGTGGTCCAAGAACGGGATTGGTTTTGTGTCCGGTATCTAATCAGATTTGTGCCACCTTCCCTTGGCGGAACTATCCGTCAGAGAATGAGATTTTCCTGCGAATGGGAAGTGGTTGGGCTTGGTGAATGTACAGCAGACCACTGCAGAGTATCCCGCTCAAAATTTCGGGAATAACTTGTAATGTGGAAATACGGTCAAATAAATACCGGAATATTGGAAGGTCAATGGGACCAGACAACAGGACTTAATTGTATCCCCCTGGGCAAGAAGAGTCTAGAAAAAAATATTGTTCCTCGATTGTTTGGGATTCATCCTGGGGCCCAAGGCAACAGGGTTGAGGTAGGTCTGGAAGTATGTGCACAACCAGGGATCCCTTATCCCGGCAGGGGACCAACAACTGCTGTATTGGCACGGCCCTCTTGCAATTTGTCGTCTTGAGCCCATGGGAAGGATCTGCAACAAGAATGAATAGGCACAACTGAGACTGAGGGTCTTCGAAAGAACTCGGGCTGTGCCCCTTCAACTGCACCAGGGCAGGCTTGTCGAACAGCGTTGAATGACAAGGTCGCTCAAAATGACATCGCTTCCCAGGGCGTGTTCGCTTCGTCCAAGGTTAAATATACCATGAACATTGTTTGACCACTCGTCCACAAAAATGCCGGAATTAGGCGCCCATGACGGCCGCTTTTCCTCTTTTGACAAAATCATCAACCGTTTCTTTGGTATTATCCAGCCAGTCTTCGGCTTGATCCAAGGTATCGGAGGCAAGATCATGTAGGTCTTCTCTGGTTCGTTTCCCGGACTGTGGGGCCCACAACAGCCCTGCTGCGATTCCCAATGTGAGACCTGACACAAAGGCCATAGTCCCGATTGCGCATCCTGAAGACATCCATTTCATTGCGACCTCCCTCGTTTTATACGTCTGCTGAAAATGGTGAATATTGGCCGCCCTCAACGGCTTACTTTCCCTCGCTCAATTTTTATTGGAAGCAACTGACGTGCCAGTGATGGTTGTGTCTATTCATGATATACGACGACCTGATTTTGAGCATTATGTGAATTTCCAGTTCGATTGTGTATTCAGGATGGAACAATTTGTCTTTGTGTGAGACGGTTTGTTTTGGTAAAGGATAGAATTGCTGGGTTTTGGTGTAAGAAAAGTTGCAGGGACTTGCACTGCCCTCGCGCTTGAGGTCTATGAACTCTACCAATTCCGAGAAGGCGTCATGTGTTTAATATGGCTTGTGGGTCCTGGTTATTTGTTCACGGGGCAGGAGGGCTTGTGTATGTCAGATGACATGTCGAGTTCAGACATATCCGCTTTCATTCAGATTCACCATGCGACGGTGTATCGCGGCAGTCAGCCTGTCCTCCACGATCTGTCTCTGGCGATTGCTCAGGGCCGTTCGACGGTTATCCTGGGTCCAAATGGTTCAGGCAAATCGACACTCATGAAGCTGCTTTCGAGGGAACTGTATCCCGTCGCCGGGCCGGATCGTTATGTCCGGCTGATGGGGAAGGAGCACTGGAATGTGTGGGACCTCCGTTCACAGATCGGGTTAATTTCAGGGGATATGCAACAGGCTTATCCCTGTCATACAACGGGGCTGGATATTATTCTTTCGGGATTTTTCTCTAGTTTGGATGTGTATGAACATCAAGCCATTAGTCTCCGACATCGCTCCAAAAGTTCTGAGATGTTGAGCATGCTTGGGATTGCCCATCTTCGGGATCGCCCTTTCGGGGAGATGTCGACAGGAGAACAACGGCGAGCCTTGTTGGGTCGGGCTTTGGTTCACGAGCCTCAGATCCTTGTGTTGGATGAGCCAACCACTGGGCTGGATGTGCAGGCTTGTTTTCAATATCTTCAGATCATTCGGAATTTTATACGCCAAGGGGGAACGGTGATTTTGGTGACGCATCATGTCCATGAAATTCCTCCGGAGGTTGAGCGGGTTGTATTGTTGAAGCAGGGGCGGATCATGAAAGATGGTTTTAAGAGGGATGTTCTGAATGATCAGAGTTTATCTGCTCTTTTTGAGACTCCGGTTCATCTTCTTCATGATCAGGGATGGTTTCAGATTGTTCCGGCATTATCCGGATAAAGTCGGGTCATGAAGACCGTTTAATGGGCTGAAGATGACTTTGGCTTCCAGGACGTGTTCTATTCCCTACAGGTTTCTTGTTCATCCGGTATGGCCTGGGCCCGAAGTTATCCAATTTTTTTTATTCATGTGTTAAGGAAAGAGAGCGGATATGGTTGACGGGTTTCTTCTCTTTACGGTCTTGGATGTATGGCGGATGGTGTTGCCGTTAGGGTTGACACTTCTATTGCTGATGACGGACTTACTGTGTCGATGGCAGAGCGATTCCCCCCATCAAGGCCTGCGCGACGTTCTCAGCCCCTTGGTTCTTCGCTTAACGATTGGTTTATTGGTACTGTCCGGGATTGTCGGTCTTCTTGTGCCCGCCCTCCTTGGGTATCCGCTACCGGAATCTCATCTTGCCGGGGGACCGTGGAGTTATGAAGAAATACTGGGTTTTATGTTGGGGGGAATCTGTCTTTGGAAAAGCCGGCCGGAGGAATGTCCTGGAGGAAATTCAGGCCTTGTCTGGTTGGCTTGTGCAAGCATGCTCATCTTTGGAGCAGGTGTCGTATGGATTGGGCGATGGGATGCGATGGCTCATGAGGGGTATGTAGGCGGTGGGTGGTTTCTTCTTGGAGTGTCGACCGTGGATTGGACTCGTGTCATTCCGAAAAGCCTTCACCTCCTTTTTGCCAGCTTGGCGGCAGGGGGATTGGTGGTGACGTTGCTTGGTCTGCTCGGATGGACGGGTGCGTCGAATGGTTCCGCCTCAACCATTCTATCCCCCTACCCCCCTTCCGATGAGCGTGTTCGATATGGTGTGGGATGGATGTTAATGGGGCTGGTTCCGCAAGTGCTTATCGGACCCTGGTTGTTTCTTGTTTTGGGTGAGGTGCCGAGGGGAGGACTGATTGACGGGACGGGATTGCCCTCTGTCTTCTTCTTTGTGGGGGTAACGACGGCGTTGCTGGCCATGGTCTTGTTGAATGCGTCATTTATGGTTCCCCAGGTCAAAGGGCTTGTTTGGGGAGGGCTCATTTGTACGGTGATTACGCTGGTGCTGATGGGGATGATCCGGTATGTGATGTTTCTGGGCACCCTACAGGCACAGGGGATCCCCATTGCGATTGGAAATCTGACCCTGTTTCATCTTCTGACCGTTCTGGTCCTCACAGGTCTTGTTGGAGCGATTCTCGTTCGTTGGTGCGTATGGCCCCTTGCTGTTCTTCAAGCAGGGTCGAATCGTGCCGGAGACTAGACAAATCTTAGTGAGCAATTTAAGGTATCGACATGCATATTTCAGAAGTGTTGCGGACCTATAATCCTGCGATTAGTTTTGAGTTTTTCCCTCCAAAAACGGAACGGGGGTTTCAAGAATTGTTTGAAGCGATTTCGGCCCTCATGCCGTTAAAGCCTGCCTATGTCAGTGTGACTTATGGTGCTGGCGGATCCACCCGTGAACGCACCCATGATTTAGTAGTAAAACTCCAACGGGAAACCGACCTGACCATTGTGTCGCATTTAACTTGCGTGGGGTCCAAGCGTGACGAAATTCATCATATTCTTTCGAAATATCAGGGGAGCGGTATTCATAACATTATGGCTTTGAGGGGAGATCCTCCCAAGGGAAGCAGGGATGTCCAGATTCCCGAAGACGGCTTTCAGTTTGCGTCTGATCTTGTGCGGTTTATTAAGCAGCAATTTCCTGAGATGGGCGTGGGCGTGGCAGGATTTCCCGAGGGGCATCCCGGTACGCCAAACCGGTTACAGGAAATGGACAATCTGAAGCGAAAAGTCGATGCGGGAGCTGATTATATCTGCACCCAATTATTTTTTGATAATCGGGACTTTTTCGATTTTTGTGAACGTTGCGAAGTCGTAGGCATTAAAGTTCCTATTATTGCCGGCATTATGCCGATAGTTTCCCGAAAGGGCATGGCTCGGATGTCTGAGTTGGCGCTTGGGGCCCGTATTCCTGCCAAACTGTTACGGGCTATGGATCGAGCTGAGAATGATACTTATGCAGAAGGGGTTGGCATTCATTGGGCGACCGAACAGGTGGTGGATCTTGTGGATCATAAGGTAAAGGGAATTCATTTTTATACCTTGAATAAATCAAAAGCGACCTTGAAAATCTATGAATCTCTCGGCATTCAAAGTTCGGAAAGTTTGCAGCATCCGGTTGAATAAGTCCTGCCTCAGTAATCCTGTATTTTCCTCCACTCATCAATGATGGAAATTCGGCTTCTCAGCTCTCTTGGACTGGGTCTTCTGTTTCCCTTTTCTTGTGTTTTGTGGTGGCTGTGACCTATCTGATTGGGTGGGCCTGGAGATTGTTTTTTTACCCTTTCCCCTTGTGGTGTATGTTGGGTAAGATAACTTGGGTTCTAAAGGAGGATACTCATGACGAAGAATGCAGGATTTCAAGTAACAGTTGATTTGGATGGCCGCCAGTGTATGGTAATTGGTGGTGATGAGGAAGCCGTGGAGAAGGTGCATCGCTTGTTGGATGCCGGAGCAAAAATTACCGTGGTCAATCCCACTCTTCATGTTGATTTGCGGAAGTTAACCGCCTCAGGAAAAATTATCCACCGGGGACGGACATTTCGATCGGGGGATGCCCAAGGGGTTGTGCTGATTATGAATGTGTTGAAGGATGATTTGGACTTGGCCAAGTCCTTATTTGAACTGGCGAAAACCGAACGCTTTCTGGTGTGGTCGATGGATTTGCCTGAATACTCCACGATCATGATGCCTGCGCTGGTTAAACGCGGGAATCTTCGAATAGCGATTAGTACGAGTGGGACCGCTCCGGCCCTGGCCAAGGTGCTTCGTCACAATCTTGAAATGCTGTTTGATGAAGAATTCGACCAGTTTCTGGATTGGCTAGGGGCCCTGCGCGAAGAGCTAAAGAGCACGGAAATGAGCGATCTGCGGCGTCGTGAGCGCTTGGCGGAAGCGGTCAATGGCTTTCAATTGTCGGGGGAATTGCAGTATCCCAATAGTTGGAAGTTGTCCAGTGAAGAGCAGGTGGAACCCGTTGGAAAGGAAGGTGGGTAATGGTGCTGTTGGAATTTAGCATGTCACCTCTTGGTAAGGGTGAAAGTGTTGGAAAATACGTGTCCCGGTCACTGGACCTGATTGATAAAAGCGGGGTGGAATATCGCCTCAATCCCATGGGAACGGTGTTGGAAGGGGAGTGGGATGACGTGTTTCGAGTCGTGAAGCAATGCTATACCAGGATGAAAAAGGATTGTCCGCGGATTTCTTGTGTGATTAAGGTTGATTACCGGCGTGGCCATAAAGGCCGGTTGGCTGGCAAGGTGGCCAGCGTGGAGAAACGTTTGAAGCGTAAGCTGAAAACGACATGATCCTGAAACGGTTTGGCCGAGCCGGGGTGGCCGTGTTGTGAAGGCATCGGTATGTTGAGGAGTTATTCCAATATTTTTTTGGTTGATTGCGTTGAGGTATGTGAAGGAGAGGAGTCAAGTGTAGGGGGAAGGTAAATTCGGTTCGCTTTTCCTCCGATCCCGCACAACACTTCATAGGGAATCGTATTCAACCATCTGGCATGATCTTCAGCTGTTATTTTCCGTGTTCCCTGTTTTCCCAGTAACACGACCTCCTCTCCCACAGTTGGATGGGGAATATCCGTAACATCCACCATCATCATATCCATACAAATTTTTCCAATGATGGGGGCCGGCTCTCCTTTGATGAGGACATGTCCGACTCCCGTAAGGTGTCTAGGAAATCCGTGGGTATACCCGACCGGCAGGACGGCGATTTGAGATGGCCTCCGTGTGCGGAATAGGGCGTTATACCCCACAATTTCCCCAGGCTGTAGAGACCGGAGGTGGGCCAGGTATGTGGTGGCTTGCATTACCGGTTCAAGAGTGAGGGATTGGGGGAAACTCTCCTGCAGGGGTGCGTATCCATATAACATTAATCCAGGCCTGACCATTCCCAAGTGTGCGGTTGGATGAAACAGGATGCCTGCGCTATTGGCCATATGGAGAATGGGGGGTTGGACTCCCAATTGCTTCGCTTGGTCGATAAAGGCCAGAAATTTTTGGATTTGAAGATTGGTTAAGGTGTGATCCTGATTGTCGGCATCAGCAAAATGACTTAAGAGACCCTCTATTTCAATGAGAGGGGTCGAGAGAGTTAGCTTGCTTAGAAGGGAGAGGGCTTCATCATTCTCGAAGCCGAGTCGGTGTAATCCGGTGTCGACTTTGAGATGAATCGGAAATGGGGTGGCTCGAGGAAAAAGTAACTCGATAAGTTGTTGAAGAATTTCTGCACGAGAAATCACCGGAGTAAGCTGATGGCGAATAATTTCGCTTAGATGTTGAGGGAGGATGGGCCCCATGACCAGGATGGGGCAGTGAATTTGGTGTTCTCGAAGGGTGATCCCTTCCATAACGGATGCCACACCAAATCCGAAAATTCCCGCATGCTCCAGAGTCTGAGCCACAGGAATCGCCCCATGGCCATAGGCGTCAGCTTTAATGACGGCCAGAATTTTTATAGACGGAGTGATCCATTGCCGGATTTGGTGAAAATTCCTGGTTAGGGCATCAAGACTGATTGAGACGGTAATCGGAGACGAGACGTGCCGGAGGTCGGAAGGTGAAGGTGGCCTAATCGGTATCACAAATATTCCTTAAATTGCGAGTATTTCCTCCTCCTTTTTCTTGGTGAGGTCATCAACAGTCTGTATGAATTTATCTGTGAGCTTTTGGATTTCAGCTTCTAGCCGGTGCTGGGTATCCTCTGTCAGGGAGCCTTCTTTGTGAAGGTGTTTGAGTTCGTCATTGCCTTCCCGACGAAATCCACGAATCTGCACCTTGGTCTCTTCCCCGTATTTTTTGCTGAGTTTGACTAAATCTTTCCGTCGTTCTTCACTCAGCGGCGGAATGGGGAGCCGGATGAGTTTGCCATCATTGGATGGAGTGAGGCCAAGTTCGGAACTAATGATGGCACGTTCAATTTCCCTGATTTGGGAGGTATCCCAGGGCTGAATGGTGATCAGTCGGCTTTCAGGAATCGCGAGGTTGGCGACTTGCTTGAGTGGAGTGGGCGTCCCGTAATAATCAACGGTGATATGGTCGAGTAATCCCAATGAGGCGCGACCGGTACGAAGGGACATGAATTCTCTCTTGAGGTGCTCAATGGCTCCCTCCATTCGCTGCGTGGTTTTAAGAATGGTTGGATCGTTCATGATCATTCCCCACGTTAAGTGACAAGCGCATTTTTGGAAACAATAGTGCCGACAGATTCCCCTTCAAGGATTTTTCTGATATTTCCTGATGAGGTCAGATCGAACACAATGATAGGCAAATCGTTATCCATACAGAGTGTAATGGCTGTGGCATCCATGACTTTCAAGCTTTTATTGAGCACCGATAAAAATGGTAATTCTGTGAAGCGTTTGGCCGAGGGTGTCGTCATAGGGTCCGCATCGTAGATGCCATCAACCTTGGTGCCTTTCATGATAACATCCGCACCAATTTCCATGGCTCGGAGTGCGGCAGCGGTGTCGGTGGTAAAGTAGGGATTCCCAGTACCGGCGGCAAAAATCACCACGCGCTTTTTTTCCAAATGCCGAATAGCTCGGCGACGAATGTAACTTTCGGCTAACTGCCGCATTTCAATTGCCGATAAGACACGGGTGGGGATGTCTTTGCTCTCTAAAGCATTTTGTAAAGCCAAAGCATTCAACAGGGTGGCGAGCATGCCCATGTAATCGGCCGAGGCTCGTTCCATGCCAGAGGCACTGGCAGCAAGACCTCTGAAAATGTTTCCACCTCCAATCACAATGGCGATTTCGACGTTCAGGGTCAGTACGTCGGCAATTTCGGCTGCGAGATTATGTAAAACGGAAGGTTGGATACCGTAGGTTTGCTCTCCCGCGAGCATTTCTCCACTAATTTTCAAGAGGACCCGACGATATTTGAGGGGCATTAGTCCTGGCCGAGTTGGTAGCGCGTAAAGCGACTGATCGTGAGGTTTTCTCCTAACTTCGAGATTTTCTGCGAAAGGAGATCTTGAATGGTAATGCTGGGATCTTTAATAAAGGCTTGTTCCAAGAGGCACTGCTCTTGATAATATTTTTCGAGCTTTCCCTTGATGATTTTCTCCCAGGTCCCTTCGGGCTTTCCGGACTCTTTCATCTGTGCGAGATAAATATTCCTTTCCCGTTCAATCAAGTCTACCGGAATGTCTTCCCGTTTAATGTACATAGGATGTGAGGCAGCGATTTGTAAGGCCACTTCCTTAACGAAAGCTTGAAATTCTTCATTGCGTGCGACAAAGTCTGTTTCACAATTAACTTCAATCAGGACCCCAATTTTTGATCCTGAATGAATATACGAGGAAATAATACCCTCTTTGGTTTCTCGGCCTGCTTTCTTTTGTGCAGCGGCCAACCCTTTTTGACGCAACAGATCGATGGCTTTTTCGACATCATTTCCTGTGTCTTGAAGGGCTTTTTGGCAATCAAGGATTCCTGCCCCTGTTTTGCCTCGCAACTCCTTCACCAAGGCACTCAAACTAGACATGTGCATGCTCTCCTACTGACAGTAATATAAATTTCAGTTTAATTAGATGAACCCAGGATCCTTAGACAGGTTGGGTGTTTTTGTTTGGCACAACCGATGAATGACCTTGCTCGGTGTTGTCGGGAAGAAACCCTTCGCCATTCGCCACTGACTCCTGGCGCTTCCGGCGAAGTTCCGTACCTTCTATGCAGGCGTCCGCAATCTGTCCGGTAAATAATTTGAGGGATCGAATGGCATCGTCATTACCGGGTATAGGAAAGTCCACCCCTTCAGGGTCACAGTTGGTGTCTACTAAGGCAATAACCGGAATGCCAAGGCGATTAGCTTCCTTGACCGTAATGTGCTGGATCCTGGTGTCCAATATGTAAATGCATCCAGGAATATCATTCATGCCTTTGATACCGCTCAAATATTTTTCCAGTTTGGCTTGCTCTTTTTTCATGCGAACGATTTCTTTCTTTTTGAGTCGTTCGTATGTGCCATCGGTTTCCGCAGCTTCAAGCTTTTTAAGTTGGTTGATGCTGCGACGGAGTGTCTGGAAATTTGTTAACATCCCACCCAACCATCGCTGGTTAACAAAAAACATTCCACAACGATTGGCTTCTTCCTCCACAATACCCATGGCTTGCCGCTTGGTCCCTACGAATAGGACGGATTCCCCGGCAGCCACTGTATCACGAGTAAATTCGTAGGCTTTTTGAAAGCATTGGAGAGAAATTTGGAGGTCAATAATATAAATGCCGTTTTTTTCACCAAAGATATAGCGTTTCATCTTCGGGTTCCAGCGATTGGTTTGATGCCCGAAGTGAACCCCAGCTTCTAATAACGATTTAATCGTGACCATAACGGACCTTCCCACCCCCTTTCAGAGATATACGGATTAACACAAAACCGTGGATTTTTTAAAGAAACACAAAACAGTAATTTGGCTCAAATGGGACCGGCAGGAGACAATAGGTGTGGATTGTCTTATCAGGCAGGCTGTTCCAAGTGAAGAGACATTCATGCAATTAAGTGATGTTCAATATTTTTCCATTAAACCAATGGAGATTAGCATAGGTGAAAATTATAATTCAACCCTGACTATCTTTTATGGGTATGCGACGCGCTTTTAGCTTCGGGAGAGGGGTCGTAGAGTAAACTGAAAGTGTTCTAAGAAAAATCTTTTTTGAATCAATGCTATTTTTGACTCTGTGAGCCTTCCTGGCTATAGTCAGTCCCGCATTCAGAAATTTTTATGATGAAGGAGTGCGATGGATGGTTGAAGTACCTCTCAAATTATATGTGCAAGCGCTTTTAAAAGGAGCGAAGGAGGCTGCTCGCCCCATGGCATGCCTGTCTTCAATTGTGAAAAATCAGGTCTTAAAGGCGATGGCCGAGAGTTTAGTCGATCATACTCAGGAAATTTTGGAGGCCAATGCAAAAGATTTGGCTGGCATTTCTAAGGAAACCGATCAACAAGCCCATCGTGAGGCCTCAGAACGGATTCGAATTTCAGAAGACACGATTCGCCTCATGCACCAAGGATTGTTAGATTTGCAAGCTCTTCCTGATCCAATCGGAGAGGCCAGTCATGCCTGGCTTACTCCAGATGGAATGCAGGTTCATACTGTCCGTTCTCCGCTAGGTATTGTCGCGGTGGTATCGGATATGGGGCCTTTGTTGACCGCTGAATCGTTAGGAATGTGCATGAAGACCAACAATGTCTGTGTCTTTCGTGGGGGAACTGAATGGTTTCATACTAATAGTGCGATTGTTCACCACCTCCAAGCGGCGGCGGTGTCCAATGGTGCCCCTACAGGGGGGCTGACATTTCTCGATCGGAGTTCCCCAGAGGCGGCACTGGAAATGGTGCGATATCCTCAGTATGTCCAAGCTGTCATTGCACGAGGGAGTGCTGGTTTGCGAAATGGGATCTTGGAGCATTCGAGGGTTCCTGTCATTGGATTTGAGGGAGGACTGTGTCATGTTTATGTCGATCAGGATGTCGATATCCCTTTAGCCCAAACCATTGCAGTGAATGCCAAGCTTCAATCGCCATCTGCAGCGAATGCCATGGACACTCTCTTGGTTCATCAGGGCGTTTGTCGGCATTTATTGCCAGGGTTAACACGAAGACTTCTTCAGGAGTATCGTGTGACTTTGCGTGGCTGCCCTAAAACGGTTTCCATGATGGGTATTTTAGAAATGACCGGGCATTTAGGGATTAAAGCGGCGGAGGAAGCGGATTGGGGGAGAAAATATCAATCCTTAACTCTGAATATTAAAGTGGTGAAAGATAGTCAAGAAGCTATGGATCATATTGGGAGCTATGCCCCAGGGCATACCGATACTATTGTCACTCGAGACTATCAGTTAGCCATGCGTTTTGTTCGAGAAGTCGATTCGAGCGCTGTTATGGTGAATGCTTCGACCCGTCTTCATGGCGGACCCCAGTTTGGGCTTGGTCCAGATATCGGGAGTAATAGCACTCGTATGCATGGGCGAGGTCCTCTTATTCTCTCGAAGCTCACGATTGAAAAATATATGGTATTGGGAACTGGACAACTTCAACATCCACATCCAGTTCCTCAGACCTACCAAGATGCGATGATGTTATCTGCCAAGTTCTAGTTTTTCAGATGACGTATGAATGAATGGCCAGCCCCTTTGTGTCGGCCGTGCATATACCCAGATCTCCGTTACCCACTCCTGTAATTAGGTTTTCTTCTATCCCTGTGTTTCTTTTGTATCCCAACATTTTCTGTATTCATTTTTTAGAGTAAATTGTCCTAATCTGGTTTATTATGCGATATAAAAGGGAAGAAATTTCTGATTACCATGCGGAGCTTTTCCCGTATTTGCTGTCATGGGGATTGCGAGAGTTTCATGATGAGGCGTCATATTATGAATGGCAACGAGAGACTCTTTCCAAAGAGGAATTGTGCGATTTTCAACGATTAATCGACCATCGATATGGTGGTGAAGACGGAAAAGGCGACATTGATTTTTATGATGAACTGGCCCATCGGGATTTTATCCCTGTTCTGTATTCCCAACGGTTCCATTATTTTTTGACAGTTGGAAACTCTGTGTGTGGCAGGATTGCTCCGGCAAACCAAGCATTGGACTTTGGTTGTGGGATTGGCATTCTAACCATTTTTTTTGCCCAACAGCATCCTGACATTGAATTTTTAGGAATCGATCGGTCATCTCGATCAATTGAGGTAGCTTGTTTCGAGGCAGAAAAACGACGAATCAGGAATGTTCGTTTCGAGGTCTCTCAGGTGCCACAACAGCAGATCTCGGGAACCTACGATCTTATTCTTTCGACTCATGCGTTGTTCCAGGCGGAACGGGAGCCAGGGCTTCCAAGCCAAACCTGGAAAACGTTTCAACGTGCCTGTGACCTTCAACGACAGAAGCAATTGGAAGTTCTGACGGGGATACAGGAACGTTTAGATGCCCTGTTGCGGACTTTAGGGCCAATGGGACGAATGATCCTTTTTGAAAAAACATGGAATCTTGGTCGACGAATTTTGTTTCAACGAGCGCTAGATGCCAGAGGGGTGTTTCCCATATCTTCTCCCGTTTTCTGCCGATATTGGTCAGTAGATGAAGAAGTGTTCGATGGACCTCTGTATGAGGTTGCCCGACTCTCACAGGGCGTGAAACCTTTTGAGTGGGATGAGGAACCGTATCGGGAACCAGGCGAAACACTTTATCGTTGTATCGGAATTGCCGCCGAGCGAATGGGTCAGGAGCTGGTTAAGGGTAAAGTGACTGCCAGCATTACTGGTGTTCATTCAAATCTAGGAACCTGGATGTTTCGTTTCGGACTATGGAAGGAAATCGTAGTTTGGGGTTTGTGCGAGCATTCTTCTGGTTTGACAGGGTTGATTGTTGGGGGTGAGGCAGATCGGGAGTTATTGTATCAATTAGTTGAAACTGTGACGCACATAACCGAATCTGATTTTCAACAATTGGTTCATGACTTTTGGGGAAACATGATTCACGCTCCTGAGGATTTATCCTTGCCTTGTTATGAAAATCACCATTCCTCTGCTCAAATCATATACGAAGGCCTCCCCTCCAAATGCATTCAACAGGAGACCACTTGCCAGGATGGTGGGGGAAGAGAAATGCATATTGAGTTAGGGACCACAACCCAATTAACATATCTATATTGCGCCAATACTTTCGATCAACGTCAGCTCGTTCTTATTGATGAAGGACGGGCTCAAGTTCTATATGAATATTATCGAGAGTCTCTGCAGCGCCCACCCGGTCCACCTGCCTGAGTTTCTTCAAGCTGAGTCGTTAGTCCGATTCTTTATTGCGTTTCAATAACCTGTAGTGTGCGCTGTTGTGTTTTTGCATAGCAGGTGACTGCTTCATATGTCTCTTGCTGAACGTCTGGGGGGAGAGATGCCCAATCAGATGGGAGGCCAACAGTGAGTATGTGCCCGTTATCCCTTATGCCCTTAATCCTACCGATGAATAGATAATCCAGTAGAATTTCTCCATTGACTTCTCCTGAACAGGCTTGCGCTGTGGAAGTTGTGCTGGGATTTCGATTCCCATACTCAATCGAGATGGTCATTGACCAGAAAAGAAGACTTGACAAGAAAATAAGGAGAAATCGCATATGACTAGATCTCCATACTGAGAGGAGTCTGTCTGACCTACACCTACCGGTAAATACCTCAAAGGTAGGACTCTAGAATTAATGGCATGCCATGGCGGCAGGGTCTTGGAAAGGAGATTGGGCTGAAGCAAATTGTCAAAGCAAAGAGCCTATATCAAAATGATTGGGCATCCGTTTTCTTAAGATGCCTGGGGAAATTTCCGACAAAGAATGTGAGGCTATGAAATGCACCCGGCAAGGGTTGTCTATTTCCTGGTTTGATCCGTTCTTGCCATAGCCAACATCATTGGATTACACGAAACACAAAGAACAGAGAATGGCTTATACAAGGTGAAGAAGGAATGTCCAGATATTACGAGGGAAGGATGTCTTAGGTAGATGGATGGTGGAAGCCTCTTGTTTTGGGTATTGATCGCAACCTGCCTGATGCATTGGTTGACGGTCTTTTTGCTTCTTCGTCGGGTACATTCGACTGAAAACACCCTGGTGTGGAAACTCTTAAGTGCGGCAGTTGGGCTCCTGGCCATTCAAAAAACCTATGGGGTATCTATTCTATTTCTTGAAATCAATCCTCCTTCATTGAATTTTGTGAGTACATGGCTGGGTTTTGTTATAGCGGGATTATTGCTAGGCGGAATCGTACAGTTGTCTCCATTCCTGTATCTTCTTCAACGCAATAAGGAGTTATTAGCCGTCATTGAAGAACGAAATGTTATTATTCTGCATTTTCATGAACGAATAGCCCGTGCCTTGCATAAAATTCAAATGGCTATGGAAGTAGGGCGTCCCACCACCTTCATTATTGAGCAAGTGGCGGAAATGTCAGAAATGCTCCAGGTGTTTTTGGAGAATCTCAAGGCAGGAGTCCTGCTCGGAAACAAATTTGAGGTGGCACTTAAGACCCTTGTTGAGGATTTGAGTCGAGAAGCCTCATTCCCGATATTTGTCTATGTTGATCCTTCCTGTGAGGATCATCTGTCACGGGAGCAGGGTGCCCATCTCTTGCATATTGTACGAGAAGCCGTTCGGAATAGCGTACTATATTCGCATGCCAAACGAGGGCAAGTGTCTGCAAAGACGACGCCTACAGATACAATTATTGAGGTGTCAGATAATGGAAAGGGCTTTGAGGTTGATCTTGTCGGGGCTCAGGGACATGGATTGGGAATTATGGTCAATCGGGCAAAGAAGATAGGGGCTCGTCTAAAAATTCACAGTCAACCGTCTAAGGGGACTTCGGTATTTATTGAAGTGCCATTTAAAGAAGCGTCGTCTGATAGAAGTCATTCGGATTCAATAGCAGATGCCTCATTGAATGCAAACAAAAACGTTTATGTCGGGTGACGTTTGTGTCCGATGCCTCCGAAGGGGGAGAGCCTTCGGCTTCTTCAGAAATCAGAGAGGCAAAGAGGAAGAAGGAACTTGGTGGCGGTGGAGGGATTTGAACCCCCGGCCCGCGGCTTATGAGTCCGCTGCTCTACCACCTGAGCTACACCGCCGTATTTCACCTTGAACGAAAAGATCTATACCATAGCTAGAGAACTTGGGACAATTCTTTTTCTGAAAAAGATCAAGTTTTAGGTGGATTTCTTAGCCCTAGCATCCTGGATTCAATAAGAGCCGCCTTTGCTTGTTTTAGGTCCTAGGGATCGTGGAGATACTTTTAAAACTCTTATTTATTTACCTTGGAAGGTTTTTATGACTTCAACGGCTGCTCCAAACATCAAGCAATCCGTTCTGGTTGGGCGACAAGCTATTTTTGATCGTCAAAATGGAGTTTTCGGGTATGAACTCCTGTATCGAGATGGTCAAGCCAATAGTGCGCAAGTAGTTGACGGGGATGAGGCCACCGCCAGGGTCATGGTGAATACGTTTTTAGAGATGGGAATTGACCAAATAGCTGGGACGAGTCAGGCGTTCATCAACCTGACAGCGAATTTCTTTTTAAGCCAAAATTATGAAGTTCTGCCAAGTCACAATGTGGTTCTTGAGGTATTGGAGTCCATTGAGCCTACGCCCGTCGTCATCCAATCTCTTCTCAGGGCTAGGCAACTTGGGTACAAAATTGCGTTGGATGACTTTATCGTTCGGGATTCTCATCGAGCATTATTAGATGTTGCGGACTTTGTGAAGGTGGATATATTAGCATTAACGAGTGAACAGCTTCTTGAGCAAATTGATGTGTTGAAGCAGTACCCTGTTCGATTGCTTGCAGAAAAAGTCGAAGATCAAGAAGTCTATACGCTGTGTTATGAAAAAGGATTTGAATATTTTCAAGGTTACTTTTTTTGTAAACCGCAAATCATGGAGGGAGTCAAGCTTTCCGGTAACCGCATGGCGATTGTGCTTTTATTGGCCAAATTGCAAGATCCTGATATCCGAATAAAAGATCTTGAGGAATTAGTCGAAAATGACCTGTCACTAAGCCTTAAGCTTCTTCGTTTTGTGAACTCTGCGTCTGTTGGCCTTCCTCGAGTGGTTAATTCAATTGGACAAGCCGTGGGAATGGTAGGGACCGAACGTATGCGGCAATGGGCATCCTTGCTGGTGCTGGCCCATACTGGTGGAAAGCCAAGCGAGCTGATGCGCATTGCCCTCATCCGGGGACGAATGTGTCAAGGTTTGAGCCGGTTGCAAGGAGAGTCTACCAGCCAAGGCTTTACCGTTGGCCTCTTTTCTGTGTTGGATGCCTACTTTGATTGTGAGATGAAGCAACTTCTCGCAGACCTTCCTCTTGCTTCTGAAATTCTGCTTGCTCTGACCGAAGGCCAGGGATGTTTAGGGGAAATTTTAAGGTGCGTGATGTCCTACGAACGAGGGGAGTGGGATCAAATTGAAAACAGTTGCTTTGAACCTCATGTGGTGCGGCAAGAGTATTTCCTCAGTACGGAATGGGCCAACGAGGTCATGAAGACAACTCTTGCCGGGAATGAAAAATAGCGGAGAAGGATGAATTGGCAGGTTCGGAAGCGAGGATTATCCCCTTCGTTTGTCGTCTGGTTCTCCTACGAAATAATTCAGCACACCTAAGCCCTTCTCACTAAGCTCAATAGGTTTATCATCGGATTCAGGGGCCAGTTGGTCATCAGGGAGTTGTGGGTAAATTTTGATCCGTAGGCTTTCTTCCAATCCTTCTTCTGAAAAATCCATATCATTGATCAGAGCGTGTAATCGTTGGAAAGCTAAAATAGAGCGGGCATGAGATTTCCATGTTCCTGAAAATTCGGTGTCATTGACTTTGGTAATGCTTGTCCAGAATTTTGATTCTTCAGGCTCTGACATGCTTCCGTCGACAAATGCTCGTAATTTATCAAGTAACGCCTCCTCTGTTTTTTCCAAACCATCATATTCAACCATTGACCTTTCAATGGGACGTTGGGATAAAAGGGTAAGAGTTTCTTGCCAGAGGTTAATTGGTTGCAACGACTCATTTGGTTCGGGGAGATTGTCCTGGTGTTTTTGTAATTCAGTCAGAAAGTGTTGAAGGGCTTTGACCTTTCTGGCGACCAGGCTACCTAAAGGAATTCCCCAGACATGGGCAATCTCGTGATCCTTTAACGGAGAGTTTCCGGAAGCAATAAATTCATTTTGAGCGAACTTCAATCGACGTCTGAAGATCCCACGTCGTCGCAATAAGGCCTGGTATTCCAGGAGCAGTCGCTGTATTTGATACTCCTTCGTGGAGAGTTCCTGATTATCCCATGCACGCTGTAATTTCCGGAGTTCCTGACGAAGTAGAATCGAGGGTGCTTGGGTTTTAGCATCCTGCAAGGCATTCTGGGCCAATCCAAATTCTGAAATGAGCAACCGTTCTGCGATTTGAATGGATTTATCAATGTTTTTCAATGCTTGAGTCAGGAATTCAATGTGCATTCCTGGGCGTTCTCGTTTTTGCCGGTAGTAATCTTTGTACTGGTTCGCACGGGATGTGATATTTCTTTCGGCTTCAAGAGAGAGCGGGTTTCCTTTTGGCTGATTGCCTGCCAGGAAGCGGGAATCAGGTTGGTCGCTGACCATATAGTCGATGGCTTCAGAACTTAGGTTCATGTACTGCAACAAAAGAAGCTGCAGCATGGTGCGGCCTTGAGTCGGAAGCGCCTGAATGGCTGTTTCAATGTGTTCGAAACGCAGTGTTGTAGACATAATTTTTATGTAGTTTTATGGAGTGCTATTATCAAGAGATTCGAGGCATGTGGCTGCGTATTCTCTTAGTTGCTGAACTGTTCCATTGGCATAGAGTTCACGGGGAATTTCAATTTTGACTAATTGCGATGGATCAACCCCCCGTTCTGCAGCCCAATCTTCGTCAATATATAAAGTTACCGCGCCATCTTTGTCCCGGCGGACAAAAAGAATATCCTTTTCCCCTTCCATCTCTGGCACTCCCAAATGAAAATTAGACTTTGATTTTCTTGATAACACACCTCTTTGAGGCCTGTCAAAATGGTCGAGTGCCTGGGTGGGGGGGTAGCCGGAGGTTCTGCAATCTAATGCATTCTATGAAGAAATTTGTTGCTGCAGGTGGGAGGAATTCAAGAAAGTTTGAATCTATCGGGAAAATTGGAATTAAAATCACAGACAGATACCCTTCAATTGAAGGGTATCTGTTAAAGGGCTTATGTTTGAATGAAGTCTGTAGGCTGTTCTAAAGTGCGTTACGAGAAAAAGTGAGGGAGATTACCCTCCGAGAGTTTCAACAACTTCTTTGAGACTTTTCATAATACAGGTAAAAATTGGAATATCACGTTTGACATAACGGCTGCCTTCGGTAGAGCGTAACTCCATGACGAGGTCTAGAAAGTCCTGTGGGGAATCGGTTTCAAAGGCAACCACAAATTCCTGGTCATCCAATCCAAATGAATAGGTGGTATTGAGTTTAACTGAGGGGTACTTATGCCCAATAGCGATATGTTCATCCATCATGCCTTGTCGGGCGGCTTTGGTGAGCAGATACCACTCTCTGGTTTTTTCAAATGGATATACAAATATATATTTCGCGCGGCCAGGAGAAATTTTCAATCTTCGACTTTCTTGGCCCTCATGCACGTGATGATCGACGTATATGGATCGTTTCGTCATAGAAAGATAAGAGTACGGCGTGGTAAGGTACCGTCCCAGGCCTGTAGCCAGGAGCTTTGAACTCATTTCTTGAAACATTTCAAGATCATAGCTAATTCGCCACAACATAAAGTCGCAATCACCTCTTATGCCTGTTGTGGTGTAGGGCACGACAATAACTTTGCCGGAATATTCTTCCGCAGCGCGGATGAATTCTTGCTTGCCGAGGTCTCGCTCTTCTTTGGGAAGACGTCTCCACAAAGGGTCGACTTTATAAAAAGCAAAATTGACAAATTGTTGTTTGGCAGCCTCTTCGGCACCAGCCATAATCATACCTCCCCTGGAAAGAAAACCCGTGTTTTTTTAATCACTTAAAAAAATAGGTCTTAACATCGCTACTGCAATATTGTCAATGAGCCGGTGGCATGATGGCTGTTAAGATCCATTTGGAAAAGGAGGAGTCAGAAATAGGACTTTAATCTTGAGGAGGGGAGCACCATTTTAGGTCATAGCCAATGAATCAAATCTTGTTTTTTCGACATTTTTCCTTATGTGTGGGGTCTTTGCTGGGGTTGGTAAAAGATGCTGGTTTTTGGTTTCTTTTGGCAGCGGGGCTGGTCATCTTAGTTTCCTCTCCGGTGTGGGGTATTGTTCCACATCCCTCGGAATTTCAAATTCTTGAAGCCATCAAAAATGGTCAGGAGGGAGCCCGAAGCCGAACTCCACCCGATAGGCTCTATTGGCATTTCGGGATATCTTCTGAAGAAGTTCCTCAGGCTCATGGATTTCTTATGACGAAATTAAATGGAATTGCGGTGATGTCCAGTCATTTTGCTCTTCGAGGAGAACGTCTCGCATCCCAGGATATTCAGCGAATTCTGGATGAAAAATCCCTTCAAGTCGTGGTGATAATTTTTGGGGATTCACCAACCTTTGCCCAAGATAGCTATCTGTTGCTTAAACAGGGAGATCGGTTAATCAAGCCTGATCGCATTCGGTTTGATGCCAGAGCGACGCTGCTCAGCCCAAACCAAGGCCCCCCCATGTATCGTGCAAAGATTGTGGCGTCCTTTAACTATGACGTTTTTGATGTCTTGGCTCAAACCACCGTCAAAGTTTTCCCAGGAACCGGAGGCGAAGTGACCTTTGATCTAGATTTTGCGTCCATTCCCTAAAGGTCATGGGGATAATGGAACGACTGTGTTTGATGCAATCGGGCTGAATCACTTGAACATGAAGTTCCTTCTTGCTGACATCATTGCTGTGGGTTCAGAATTGCTTCTGGGCGGACGCCTCGATAGTAATTCGGTATTCGTCGCACATCTTCTCGCTGAGTGTGGCATTGAGGTTCGGAAAAAAATCTCTGTTGGTGATCAAAAATGTGATATTCAAGAAGCTCTTCGTGGCTCGATGAAGCGCGCTCATGTGATCGTCTTGACGGGTGGCCTCGGTTCAACACTGGATGATTGTACCCGTGAGGCTGTTGCCGCGACGCTTCAATGTCCACTGATCAAACGAAAAAAAGCCTATGACAATCTCAAGGCTTACTATCGACGCTTTGGAAGACCGGTCACACCGCTATTGGCCATGCAGGCTTTTCTTCCTTCCCGAGCCACGATGTTGGTGAATACCGTGGGCACGGCTCCCGGTTTTTTGATGCGTAGCGGGCGATCAGTCATTATTGCATTACCAGGTGTTCCTCGTGAGGCCAAAGTTATGATGGTTTCTCAGGTTCAGCCGATACTCCGAAAGTTATTCAACAGCAACAGGCACTATTGGCACCATACATTTCAGACTTTTGGATTGCCCGAATCCGATGTTCAAACGCGATTGAATCCTTTTTTAAAGGACAATCGAAATTTTCAGATTGGAATCTTAGCTTCGCCCAGGGGAGTGACGGTGAGGGTGAGTTGTTGGGTGTTCGACGGCCCACCCGTTACTGTGAAGGAAATATCCCCGGGCCTCCTGGAAAGGAATCACATGATTCACCAGATCCGTGATTGTTTAGGCCCCTGGCTCTTTGCCGAAGGTGAACGTACCATGGAGGAAATTGTCGGGGAAGTCTTACAAGCCCGTTCCTGGACCATGGCAGTCGCCGAATCCTGTACCGGAGGATTAGTGGCCCATCGTTTGACTGGCGTGCCCGGCAGTTCGCGTTATGTGAACCGGGGAGTCGTATCTTATAGTAATGAAGCGAAACGAGAACTCGTGGGAGTTCCCTCCTCGACGCTTCGTCGATATGGGGCCGTGAGCTCACAGGTAGCCATAGCCATGGCCAAAGGAATTCGTATGCGAAGTCGAGTTGATGTGGGAGTTGGAGTCACGGGAATTGCGGGTCCTGGGGGAGGGACTCTGAACAAGCCAGTGGGGCTGGTGTATGGAGCGATTGATGGTCCGCATGGGCCTCAGAGTCAATGCTGGAGATTTCATGGGGATCGAGCGGAAATTACATTGAAGACCTCTCAGGCTGTTCTGGATTTGATCCGACGATACGCCAATGAAGCGGTATTTTAATCAGAAGAGTCTGCGAGTCTTTCTTGCTGTTGAAATTTCCTTGGATTTGCGCCGGAAGGTGGTTGAACTTCAACGTCGGCTGCGAGAAAGCTTGCCAGTGGTCAATTGGGTTCGCCCTGAGTCGATACACCTCACACTGAAATTTCTTGGTTATGTGGACGCTTCCATGGTGGAACCGGTTTTGACTGCCATTGAGCCTATCCGAACAAGTCAGCCTCCTCTCACCTTAGAGGTTCAGGGGCTGGGGGTCTTTCCGCATCTTCGACGTCCACGGATACTGTGGATCGGATGTACGGGAGATATTCCTGGCTTGGTCAATCTTGTTTCACGAATCGAAGGTGCGGTGGAACCGTTAGGCTTTCCTCCTGAGGAGAAGCCCTATTTCCCTCATTTGACTTTGGCCAGGATCAAACATGACCAATCTCAGGTTGGTGGCGTACTGACTCATTCCGGCTTACTGGAGCAACCTCAGAACCTTGGGATACTCCATGTTGACCGTATCACACTTTTTCGCAGTGAGGTGACCCAATCCGGTGCGGAATATACGGCTTTGAGGACGGTGCCATTCAATGAGCCTGGATCACATTTTTCAATCTAAGTTAGGCATTTACCTGTTAAAGAGTGTGGGGTAAGATAGCCGCCACTTTGCATGCTCAGAAATATTGAACAAAAGGATACCCAATGGCAGAACGCGTAGCTCCTCAAAAAGAGACCCAAAAAGACGGAAAAAAACGAGCGCTGGATTTGGCTCTGACCCAAATTGAAAAGCAATTTGGCAAAGGGGCCATTATGAAGCTAGGGACAGAAGACGTTCCTCGTGATATTCCGGCCATTTCGACGGGGTCTCTCGGGCTTGATATGGCCTTGGGCATCGGAGGGTTGCCTCGAGGTCGAATCATTGAGGTCTTCGGACCGGAGTCGTCTGGAAAAACCACGTTGTGCCTGCATGCCATTGCCGAAGCGCAGAAAGCCGGCGGGGCGGCAGCCTTTATCGATGCCGAGCATGCGTTGGATATCACCTATGCTAAAAAGCTAGGGGTCCACACCGATGATCTGCTGGTGGCCCAGCCGGATACTGGCGAACAGGCTCTGGAGATTGCCGAAACGCTGGTTCGAAGCGGGGCGTTGGATATCATTGTCGTTGATTCCGTTGCAGCTTTGGTCCCTCGTGCCGAAATCGAAGGGGAAATGGGAGATTCCCATATGGGGCTTCAGGCGAGATTAATGTCCCAGGCCTTGCGAAAACTAACCGGGGCTATTTCCAAGTCTCAAGCTTCGGTGGTATTTATCAATCAGATTCGCATGAAAATTGGGGTGATGTTTGGTAATCCCGAGACCACAACCGGCGGCAACGCTTTGAAATTTTATTCTTCAGTGCGGTTGGATATTCGCCGGATTGAATCGATTAAAGAGGGGCAGGAAGTGATGGGGAGTCGGGTGCGGGTGAAAGTGGTCAAAAATAAAATGGCGCCACCCTTTAAACAAGCCGAATTTGACGTCATGTTCGCCGAAGGTATTTCCAAAGTCGGGGAATTAGTGGACTTAGGCGTTGAGCGTCGAATCGTAGATAAAGCTGGAGCGTGGTATTCTTATAAGGAGGAACGGCTCGGTCAGGGCCGGGAGGCGGTCAAAACCTTTCTGAAAAGTAATCCGGATATTGCCCAGGACATCGACACGCAATTACGAAACAGCTATGGCCTTTCCGGGGAGCCTCAAAAACAAGAGGAATCATCCACGCCTGTCAGTCCCAACGCAAAAAAATCAGCTGGGGATCGTGACTGATCTGGCCTGGAGGCAAAATCATCTTGAGCAAAAATCATTGATATGATTGCAACATCACTTGAGCTTCGGCAGGCGTTTGTAAGCTACTTTTCAAGCCGTGGGCATTCGGTGGTGCCCAGCGGGCCACTCATTCCGCAAGCAGATCCTACTCTCCTGTTTACCAACGCGGGTATGAATCAATTTAAAAGTGTGTTCCTGGGTGAGGAATCCCGGCCCTATGACCGGGCCGTCTCCATTCAAAAATGTCTGCGGGCGGGGGGAAAACATAATGATTTGGAGAACGTGGGTTTTACCCGACGCCATCACACGTTTTTTGAAATGCTGGGCAATTTTTCATTTGGAGATTATTTTAAAGAGGAAGCAATTGCGTTTGGGTGGGAATTTCTCACTCAAATGGCCGGCCTGCCGCCTGATCGATTGTGGGTGACGGTGTTTCGTGAAGATCAGGAAGCCTATGATTTATGGCATACACGAATGGGTATTCCAGAGAGTCGCCTTGTTCGTCTGGGTGAAAAGGACAATTTTTGGCAAATGGGAGAGACGGGTCCCTGTGGTCCTTGCAGCGAAATTCTCATTGATCAGGGTGAGGCATTCGGATGTGGGCGGTCGACCTGTGCCGTTGGGTGTGACTGTGATCGATATCTCGAGATTTGGAATTTGGTGTTTATGCAGTTTGATCGGGATTCTGTTGGCACACTCAATCCTCTACCCAGACCAAGTATTGACACCGGAATGGGGTTAGAGCGGTTGGCAGCGGTAACCCAGGGAGTCGCGTCAAATTATGATAGCGATGTGTTCAGCCCTATTTTGGAACGGATAGGGAAAAATACCGGAAAGGTGTATGGTACTTCCCCAACGGCTGACCGGTCGATGCGGGTGATTGCGGACCATCTGCGGGCGATGACCTTTTTAATCACTGAAGGGGTGTTGCCATCGAATGAGGGGCGTGGCTATGTCCTGCGACGGATCATGCGTCGAGCCTCACGGCATGGCCGGTTATTGGGGGTGGAGCGAGAATTTTTATATGACCTGGTATTCTCCGTAATTGATCTAATGGATTCGGTCTATCCGGATCTTCGTTCGATGAAAGATACGGTTTCTGAGATTGTGCAGGGGGAGGAAACACGGTTTATTGGAACCTTAGAACAGGCCTTGCCTCTCCTTAATCAAATCCTGGAGGAAGCCAAGCAACAGGGGAGCCAAATCTTAGGAGGGGAAGCGGTTTTTAAGTTATATGATACCTACGGTTTCCCCCTGGATTTGGTGGAAGATGCTGCACGAGAAGAAGGGTTGGCCGTCGATCATGTTGGGTATGAGCAAGCGCTAGAGGCGCAACGTGATCGAGCCAGAAAAACTGCCAGGTTTAGCCAGGCAGATTCTCGAAGCGACCTGGTGAATGCTCTCGGGCAATTCCCTTTGACTAAATTTGTGGGGTATGCCAGTCAGGAAGATAGAGGGAAACTACTTGCCTTGGTGAAGGACGAGCATGTCATCAAGGAAGCCAAGCAAGGGGAGATGGTAGAGTGTGTCCTGGACACCACGCCTTTTTATCCTGAAGGTGGTGGACAGGTCGGGGATCAGGGAACGTTGGTGGGCCCATCGGCAAGAATTGTCGTCCATGATACGACAAAGCTGGCAAAGGGGTGGTTTCTCCACAAGGGCCAGGTCATCGAAGGATCTGTTCATGTTGGCGATGTTCTCACCGCCACGGTACAGGGTCATTTAAGGCAGAGCGCGGCACGAAATCATACGGCGACCCATCTTCTTCATGCCGCATTGCGGGAAATTTTAGGTCCTCATGTGAAGCAACATGGATCTTTGGTGGCCCCAAATCGATTGCGATTTGATTTTTCACATTTCAAAGGATTGACCCCCAAAAATATTGAAGAAATCGAAGGACTGGTGAACGAACAAATCCGTCAGAACCTGACTGTTAAGGTTGAAGAAATGGAAATTCAGGATGCTCTAAGTCGAGGTGCTCTGGCTTTTTTTGGTGATAAGTATGGTGAGCAGGTTCGGGTTGTAGAAATGGGTTCGTTTAGTCAGGAATTGTGCGGGGGAACACATTGTGCTCGAACAGGAGATGTCGGTCTGTTTCGTATTGTGTCCGAAGGAGGTATTGCGGCAGGTGTCCGGCGTATTGAGGCGCTCACGGGCGAGGGAGCTGTGGCCCAAACTCAGCATCAGGAGGCCGAATGGAGAGAATTGGCCGCCGTGCTGAAAGCCGGTCCCAATGAAGTCGTTGAAAAAGTCAGGAAACTTGTTGGAACCCTCCGTGATACCGAACGCGAATTAGAGCGTGCGAAACAAAAATTGCTTGATCAGCAAGGTGCTGCTCAGGAAGCGTCGATTCGGGACATAGACGGGATGCCGATCCTTATCCAGCGAATCGATGGTTTGACTATCCAAGAATTGCGAACCTTCTCTGATAAGCTTCGCCACAAAGTGCCTTCGGGTATTTTGGTTTTGGGGTCGGTCAAAGAAGGAAAAGTTTCGTTATTGGTTATTGTGGCCAAAGAACAGGCTCACAAAATCCCTGCAGGAAAAGTCGCTCAACATGTGGCTCAACTTGTTGGGGGGTCTGGAGGCGGCCGACCAGATATGGCTCAGGCGGGTGGTAATCAACCAGAACGGTTAGATGAGGCCTTGCGGAGCGTTTATGACTATGTTGCCTCACACAGAGGTACCTTGAAGGAGGAATAAACTCCCTCAGCATGATGATGTAGCTGCATTGTCCCCCCACATGGACCGACGGGGAGCAGGAAAGGGGACGTCGTGACATGATCCTTGTTCGCCGGACAGTAGTAAGTCTTTTAACGGTGGTAGTTCTGGTCATGGGTGGTTTTATGTGGATGAATCAACCCATGGGTGGATCAACCCAACCGGTTCTTGTCGAGATCCCACCCGGTACTCCATTTACGCAGGTTTCCCACATTCTCGATCACCATAACCTTATTGGATCAGAATGGTTTTTTACGCTTTTGGGGCGTGTGCAGCGGGTCGATCGAAATATCATTCCAGGCGAATATGAACTGAATGCGGGAATGCAACCCACCGAATTACTGCACAAACTTGTGAAAGGTGAAGTTTATCAATATGCCATTACCATTCCCGAAGGCTATACCGTTGCACAAATTGCGGACATCCTGGATCATAAACGTCTTGCCGTCAAGCAGGATATTTTTCGATTAAGCCATGACCCGATATTTATTCAGAGCCTGAATATCCAGGCCCCTACATTAGAGGGTTACCTTTTTCCTGATACTTACCATTTTTCTCGCTTTACTCCGCCGGAATCCATTATTCGAACATTTGTTCATCGGTTTCATGATGTGATGATTCCAGAATTCAAAGACCGGGCAATGGCCATGGGCATGACTCTTCAGGAGGTGTTGACCCTAGCCTCCGTGGTGGAAAAGGAAACGGGGCTGGCAGCCGAACGACCCTTGGTTGCCGGAGTATTTCATAATCGTCTCCGGCTGGGCATTCCCTTGCAGAGCGACCCCACCGTCATCTACGCCCTCGAATCGTTTGATGGAAATATTCGAAAAGCCGATCTGTCGGTAGATAGTCCCTACAACACCTACAAGGTACGCGGGCTTCCCCCTGGACCCATTGCTAATCCGGGTTTGGCTGCAATTCATGCTGCGCTCTATCCTACGACAACCGATTTTGTCTATTTTGTGGCACGGAACGATGGGAGTCATCAATTTTCTGTGACATTAGCGGATCATAATAAGGCGGTAGACTTTTACCAACGACGATCGATGAGTAAACGTGCTTCGTAAGTGATTGATTGTGTAATATCCGTTATGGGTGTTTATGAAGCAATAAGCCGACTGGGATTAAAGCTGCCTGCGGCACCTTGTCCAGTCGGGTCATATGTTCCGGCTCGTCAGGCAGGAGACTTAATCTTTGTGAGTGGGGTGCTGCCTTTTCGTGACGGGCAAATTGTGTACCCTGGAAAACTCGGGCGAGAGCTGACGGTAGAAGAAGGATCTGCTGCTGCCCAGTTAGCCATGCTAAATGGGTTAGCCATCCTTCAAGAGATGATGGGAGATCTTGCCTGTCTCAAACAGGTGGTGCGTTTGACGGGGCATGTAGCGTCCGTGGAAGGTTTTGTGGATCAGCCTGCGGTGATTAACGGGGCTTCTGATTTGTTGGTTAAGCTGTTTGGAGATACCGGCCGTCATGCCAGATTAGCTCTTGGGGCATTCGAATTACCTCTTCATGCTCCAATTGAGCTTGAATTGATCGTTCAAGTGTCACACCCTTAAGCTGGTTCGTATTTCTTAATCATCCCTTCAGCGTGTGCCATCCCGACTCCTGCTTTGGTAAGGATTGACTCCCCTTGGTCCTGTAGCCGCATCATTTGAGATTTCAGGGGTCGCTATGGTTGGATATCCGAATTGGTTCAGCGATATTTTTTTGGCTTGTTCAAATCGGAAGACCGCCATTAGGAGCGTCAGGAGATCTTTACATAATGTGGTGTGGGACTTTTTTACTCCCATTTGGTCCTAAAATGGCATTTGGTAAACGAAGAGTTTAGCTGAAAATCTATGATATAAAATGGCTGTGAATGTTCATCATTCTGTTGGTGCAGTTCTCTAAATTGACGCATGAAAAGATCGCTTGATATAGTCATTGTGGACACCCGCTCTGACTTGGTTCCATCCCCTGTGTTGGTAGCCACGAAGTTGGGTTGGCTCCTCTTCTCAGTTTAATTTAATGAAGAAGTCCATTGTTCATACCTAATTCATTTTTTGAATCAATAAGCAAGGTTTGTTACCTATGAAACGAGTTCGAAGTCTCATGAGCGTTGCCTTAGGTTTTTTTCTTTTTTCATCAGTGGCCTATGCTGAAATGTTCCCTTCCGATGGACCGCCGGGCACGACAGTGACCATTAGTGGGGAAGGTTTTGGTGAATTTCAAAATACCCAGGCTAATCGAGTGGAATTTCAGGGGGTCTCGGCCCTCATTCAATCCTGGGAACCTGATTTCATTCTGGTTAAGGTGCCTTTGCACGCTCGTTCCGGCCCGGTAATGGTTATCAACGGATCGGCCAAAAGAGAAGCCGGAATTTTTTCTGTTACTAATGTACGTATTGCCAGCTTGAATCCTTCGAAAGCCGAAGCGGGTTCCTTGCTCACGATTGTTGGTGAACATTTCGGCAATACGGCTGGGTCTCGTGATCCCAATACCATGTTCGGGGTCAATCAAGTGATAATCAATGGGATTCGGGCAGAGGTGCGGCGGTGGCGGCCTACCAAAATTGAAGTTCTCATTCCGGCTAATGCCAAGTCCGGTGATGTGGAAGTGCGCTTAGCGTCAAGCGACCCACTACCGGATGGATCATGTTGTGCTCCTGTTGAGTATGCGGTTAGTAATGCCGTCCCTTTGACCATAATTCCTTCTATTGCCTTTGATCCTACTGAGGGCCCAATCGGAAGTAAGGTCATACTGTCGGGTCAGGGGTTTGGAGAAAGCCGACCTGAAGATGGACGAATATATTTTGGCGGAAAGCCTGCGATCATTGCGCAGTGGTCCGATCGAACCATCGTGGCCCATGTGCCCTTAAATGCCCAATCAGGTTCTCTGATGCTCCATCGAGAAGGAAAGGAGCGGGAGATTGGAACATTTACCATATTGACCAGTCAGATATCAGGAATGATTCCCCCTCAAGGACCAATTGGAACACTCGTGACGATTAAGGGGAAAAATTTTGGTGTGTATTCAGAAGCCGGCGGCACTGCATATGCCTTTGATTTTCTTTCCGGGGGCAACGGGGTGGAGATTGGGGGAGTGCCGGCTGTCATTCACCGTTGGCTTGATGAACAAATTGATGTATGGGTGCCATTCAGCGCCAAAAGCGGGCCGGTAATCGTGAAACGTGGAGGAGCTACTCCTAAAATTGATGGCACCTGTTGTGAGCGACAAGAGATTGTGACATTAAAGGCAGGAGACTTTACTGTTGTTCAGCCGGAAATTCACTCCTATTCTCCTAAAGAAGCCGGCTTGGACGAAGTCGTGACTATTACTGGTAAGGGATTTGGTGAATTTTTGAAAATTTCCGAAGCCACTCGTTTATCTCTCAATCAGGATGCCCATGACTGGCATAATTATAGATTAGGGCAGGATGTGTCTCGCAGTGAGGTGTTGGTGAACGGCATTGCAACCCATGTCGAATCATGGACCGATACGGAGATTAGGATCCGTGTCCCTCGCCGTCCGGCCTTTGGTTTTGGAAACCCCGAAGGTTTTGAGCCTGACCTCACTAAAGGGGAACTGATTTTGAAGCGAGGGTCATGGGATATGCTCGATACCGGCGAATGCTGTACGCCCAAAAAGTATATTACTATCGTGGGGGGGCCATTTACGATTTTACAGAGAGGCCTTCCTGACAAAGATTATTGGAATGAAAAAGGGCGAGCCCAGTAATGAATTCTGGCATGATTGGGAAACTTGATCTAATGAAAAATCTCCCTGACTGGAATCGAATGGTGAAAGGTCTGTGTGTGTTGGGAGTTCTTGCTGGTATAGCCTTAGTTGTGAACCCTCAGCCAACCTTTCCTCAAACCACTCCGTCTGCCCTCACACTCCAGACCAGTCCTACCAAGGTGACTTTTCTTGGTGTGCATTTTCTGGATGCCAGGAAGGGATGGATCGTTGGAGCAGGAGGAACGATTCTTCACACCGACGATGGTGGAGCTACCTGGAATTCGAGCCCTCGACGCACCAATGCGTTATTAACTGCGGTGACTTTTGCTGATGCAACGCACGGATGGATTCTTGGACAAAACGGAACGATATTACATACTGTAGATGGTGGAAAACAGTGGATCCCGCAGGAGAGTGGGACAAATGGAACGCTCTACGCGGCTGATTTTCTTACACCTGAACATGGATGGGTGGTCGGTTCCCGTGGCGTCATTTTACACACTGAAGACGGGGGAGAGAGCTGGGCTGATCAGGTGAGTGGGACGACAGCAGATCTCTTTGGTGTTCATTTTCTTAATGAAAAACATGGTTGGGCTGTTGGTGCCCTTGGTGTCATCTTGGCGACTACTGACGGGGGAAAGAGTTGGGGGCTCCAGACCACCAATAATCCCGCCACATTTTTTGATATTGTGTTTACGGATAATGTGGCTGGATGGGTTGTTGGGACGCAGGGAACTATGTTCCAAACGCTGAATGGAGGCGAAGTATGGGTTGATCACACTCGACCCTGTGGAAGTCCATGCATTAAACCAGCCGATTTGGTGAATATTAGTTTTATAAACCCCCTGGTTGGTCGAATTGTTGGTGAGCGGGGGACCATTTTAGAGACTCACAACGCCGGCTTTACATGGCAGGAAATCGAACCCCTAAACTCTGAAACCCTGTACGCTCAATCATTCCTTGAACTTTCCAATGGGTTTGCTGTGGGAGACCATGGGACGATCATTCGTTTGAATTCTTCGCCATCTCATCCCTAGTGCTGGGCGCTTCGGTTTAATTCTCACAGATAGTTAAGTCTGGCTTGTAGAATGACTAATGAAGCCAGGCTGGCTGTTTCTGCTCGTAAAATTCCCTGTCCCAACGTGGCAAAAACAACATTCAGGTTCTTGGCTATTTGTCGTTCCTCTTTCGTCCAACCTCCTTCTGGACCGATGAGCACCGTCATGCCATTTGGATCATCAGATGGTAAGGCTATGGTCGATAGTGAAGCCGTCTCCTGCCGCTCGGCCAACATAATTTGTAACCCTTTATTTTTCTGCCGTAGAAAATCCTGGAAGGTCTGTATGGGAAGTATCTTTGGGATGCTCCATCGCTCACTTTGCTGTGCGGCTTCCAATGCAATGCGATCCCAACGTTCCTGATAATTCTTTGCATGTGATGGATACACTCGTGGAATAACTCTTTCGGTAATCAGTGGTACAAGTGCGTGGACCCCAAGTTCGGTGGCTTTTTGGATGACCCAGGCCATTTTTTCCCCTTTTAAAACGGCTTGTGCCAAGATAATTGGGGTAGTGGAGGAGAGCGGGGATTTTTGGATACTTAGAACCGTCGAGTAGAGAGCCTGCTTGGTTATTTGAAGAATTGTGGTATGGTATCGACAATTTTGCTCATCATTTAGAATCAGCTGGTCTCCCGGTCTCATTCGTAAACTTTTTGAAAGATGACTGAATAAGGGGTCGGAGATCGTGATTCTTTCATCATCAACCTGGGTTGAATGAATGAAAAAGACGGGCATCTGTTTCCGTGAGGGGGGGAGAGGCAGTAAAAGCGGCAGGTTAATCAAACATGTTTTTAACTTTATCGAACAGGCCTTCTCCTTGCGTGTCCGTAGAGATTCCGCACTCCTCCGCATAAGCGGAAAGAAGTTCGTGTTGTTTTGGGGTTAGTTTTGTAGGAATTTGAATTTTAGTCCGAATCAGTTGATCGCCACGAGTTTGGGACTTAAGCCCGGGAGCACCCAACCCTTTGAGCCGGAGAATTTGATCGTGTTGGGTCCCTGCGGGGATTTTTACCATGGTGGTTCCACTTAATGTAGGCACTTCGACTTTTCCCCCAAGTGTCGCTGTTACAAAATCCAAGCGAAGGTCATAGAGTATCTCTTGGCCCTTCCGTTGAAAGTGTGGATGAGGCCGTACATTGAGCGCCACATACAAATCTCCAGGAGGTCCGCCATTCATGCCATGTTCGCCTTCATGGGAAAGTCGAAGTCTCATGCCGGATTCGACTCCAGCTGGAATGGTAACTGCTAAAAGCCGTTCCTTGTGAACGCGTCTTTGTCCTCTGCATGTCTTGCATGGGTCAGCAATGACTTGACCTGACCCTTGGCATTGCCCACAGGTTCGATTAATGGTGAAAAAACCCTGTTGCAACCGTATTTGTCCAGCCCCTCGGCATGCGGAACAGGGTTTGACGCCTTGATCGGATTTCGCGCCAGTTCCATGGCAGGTTTCACAGACCTCCCAACGAGGAATTTTGAGTTTGGCTTCCTTGCCGTTAATGGCCTCTTCAAAGGAAATTTCTAAGTTATATTGAAGATCATTGCCCTGTTCGGCTCGATTATGCCCTCTGCCTCCACCGAAAAAGTCCTCAAAGATATCCCCAAACATATCTCCGAAGCCGCCACCTCCAAACCCGAATCCATCGGCTCCTCCTCCCTGGCCAGCCGCTGCATGACCGAACATGTCATATTTTCTTCGGCGATCTGGGTCGCTGAGCACTTCATAGGCTTCCCCGGCTTCCTTGAACTTTTCCTCAGCCGCTTTTTTCTGAACTGGGTCGGCATGCAAGTCCGGGTGATGTTGCCTGGCAAGTTTTCTAAAACCTTTTTTAATGTCTTCTTCCGAGGCATTGCGGTCCACCCCGAGAATTTCATAATAATCTCGTTTTTGGGTCTGTGCCATCAGTGTTTTCCAAAGGTGGAATAAGGTATGCCCGTCTGCATCAATCTGCTCAAAAGTCTTTAATTTTTGCCTTTATCAACTTCTTCAAATTCTGCATCTACAACTTTTTCCTCACTGCCAGCGCTGTCTCCGCCAGTTGTTCCAGGGCCGTCTTCTGGTCCAGAGCCGCTGGCAGAGGCATCCGTCGAAGCCTTTTTGTACATTTCCTCTGCTAATTTATGAGAGGCGGTGGTGAGGTTTTGCATGGCGGTTTTAATCGCTTCGAGGTCCGTTCCCTCCATAGCTTTACGAAGTGCGTCTACCGCCTCGGTGATGTTGGACTTCTCCGTTTCCTCAATCTTGTCTCCATGTTCGCTCAAATTCTTTTCTGTACTATAAATAAGGGTATCGGCTTGATTCTTGACTTCGACCAATTCCCGTTTCTTTTTGTCTTCTTCGGTATGACTTTGAGCTTCCTTAACCAAACGCTCAACTTCTTCCTTACTTAATCCGCTAGATGCCGTGATCTTGATTGATTGTTCTTTTTGCGTGGCCATATCTTTGGCTGAGACATGCACAATGCCATTAGCGTCGATATCAAATGTAACCTCAATTTGCGGAACACCTCTTGGTGCCATCGGAAGTCCCACTAAATCAAACTGTCCCAATAGCTTATTGTCATTGGCCATTTCCCGCTCACCTTGAAAGACTCTGATGGTCACGGCAGTTTGGTTGTCGGCGGCTGTTGAAAAAATTTGACCCTTTTTGGTGGGGATGGTGGTGTTGCGTTCGATGAGTTTTGTAAAGATTCCCCCTAATGTTTCGATGCCGAGTGAAAGCGGGGTGACATCCAATAACAGGACATCCTTCACATCTCCCTTGAGGACTCCACCCTGAATGGCCGCACCGATTGCCACGACTTCATCAGGATTCACTCCACGGTGGGGTTCTTTTCCAAAAAATTGCTTAACTCGTTCAATCACTTTCGGCATCCGAGTCATTCCACCTACCAAGACGATTTCATTAATGTCGCTGGTGGTCATATCCGCATCGGCCAGAGCTTTTTTGCAAGGTTCGATTGTTCGCTCAATTAAATCATTCACCAATTGCTCGTATTTTGACCTGGTGAGTTTAAGTACCAAATGTTTTGGTCCACTGGCATCAGCGGTGATGAAGGGTAGATTTATTTCGGTTTCTTGGGAGGAGGAAAGCTCGATTTTTGCCCGTTCGGCTGCTTCTTTCAGTCGTTGCAGGGCCATTCGATCATTCCGTAAATCGATTCCTTGATCTTTTTTGAATTCTTCAACTAACCAATCCATGACCCGAAGATCAAAGTCGTCTCCGCCCAAAAAGGTATCACCATTTGTGGACTTGACTTCAAAGACGCCTTCTCCAATTTCTAGAATGGAAACGTCAAAGGTTCCACCGCCGAGATCGTAGACCGCGATACGTTCATCTTTTTTCTTGTCGAGCCCATAGGCGAGAGATGCTGCAGTCGGCTCATTAATGATGCGCAAGACATTTAATCCCGCGATTTTCCCTGCGTCCTTGGTAGCCTGGCGTTGGCTATCATCAAAATAGGCTGGGACCGTAATGACAGCATCCGTCACCTTTTCTCCCAAATAATCTTCAGCGGTTTGCTTCATTTTTTGAAGAATCATGGCGGAAACTTCTGCTGGACTATAGCTTTTCCCTCGAATGATGACGTGGGCGTCCCCATTAGCACCTTCGGCCGTTTTATAGGATAGTCGATTTGCGGCATTTTTGACTTCGGAAGAAGAATACTTTCTTCCCATTAGACGTTTCACCGAATAAATAGTGTTTTCCGGATTGGTTATGGCTTGCCGTTTGGCAATCTGTCCGACCAATCGTTCGTCTTTGTCGGTCAAAGCAACAACCGAAGGGGTAGTCCGTCCGCCTTCCGAATTGGCAATGACTGTTGGGTCTCCACCGCTCATTACAGCCACGCAAGAATTTGTTGTTCCTAAATCAATCCCAATAATTTTGCTCATACGTGTATTCCTCCCTCTTCACCGGATTCTTCAGTCGAACCAGGTTCTGTCAGTTCTGATTTTTCTTTCGCCACGCTTACCATAGCCGGACGTAAAATGCGATCGTGCAATAAATATCCTTTTTGAAATTCCTCGATCACCGTGTTTGGCTTCATGTTTTCCGATTCCACCTGGGTCACCGCTTGATGAATAGCAGGATCAAATGAGTTTCCTGCAGTGTTTAGTTGTCGAACGCCAACTTTGCTTACGGTTTCCAGAAATTGTTTGTGGGTAAGCTCTACCCCCTCTAGTAAGGGGCCACTCGTTCCTGCATCTTTCGCGCATTGAATGGCCCGCTCAAGGTTATCAATAATAGGAAGTAAATTTTTCAATAATGATTCATTGCCAAATCGAATAGAATCGCTCTGATCCCGCTGGGCTCGGCGTTTGTAGTTTTCAAATTCTGCGGCCAGGCGTAAATATTTATCTCGGAAAATTTGAAGTTCTTCTTCTGGCGTTCCGCCATTTTCAGAAGCACTTTCTGATGTGTCCTCGTTCGAATGTTCTTGAGGACTGACTTCTTCTGTAGTCACTTCTCCAGTAGTTTCCTCTGTTGAAGACATGGTTTTCCCTTTTCCCGATTGTTGCGTCATAAATGACCAGTAAGAAGAGAGAGACATTCAAATTGCTTATCGCAAGTTAGATAGTCACTTCATCTGGCAAGTCAACCCATCCTCTTAAATTTCTTATGATTTTTGGTAAGCTAAAGTATTTATAAATCTGGAGATGAGTTATCCACAGGAAGGGTTCATGCGATCATAGAGGAGCTTTAAGCCCTCTAATGTCAGGTTGGGTCTAACCTCCTGAATAGTGTGAGAAATTGGAACAATTGTTTGGGCCAGCCCGCCAGTCGCGATGACAAGTGGGGATTCTCCGATTTCCTGTTGAATTCTCCTCACGATTTCATCAACCAATCCAGCATATCCATACATGATTCCTGCCTGCATACTGGAAGTCGTATCTTTTCCAATCACGGATGCCGGGATAACCAAATCAACTTTTGGAAGCTTTGCTGTTTTGGTGTGTAGGGTATCTGCTGCGCTTTTTAAGCCAGGGGCAATGGTTCCACCTAGGTACTCGGCTTGTTGTGTGACGATACAAAATGTGGTCGCGGTCCCAAAATCAACAATAATCAGATATCGTTTATACCGAGCAAATGCTGCGGCCGCATTGACGAGACGGTCTGTCCCGATTTCCTCTGGATTATTGTACTGGAGGATGAGCCCATGAGGACATGCGCTGGTGACGATTAGAGGTGATTGTCCGAATAATGATTGGGCCAACATGTCGAAAATATGTGTGAGAGGGGGGACCACACTAGTGACGATACAGCCTAGGATGTCTTCTGGCAGGATTTTATGAAATTGAAGGAGGGACCGAAAGATAATGCTATATTCATCAGGAGTCTTGGAATTGTCGGTGGATAAGCGCCAGTGTGAGATCAGGGTGCTGTCTTGAAAAACCCCACAGACAATTTGTGAGTTTCCAATGTCGATGGCTAAAAGCATAAAAAAGGTCTCTCCTTTTGAGCAGTCCTTCAGAGATGGGTCATGGTTGGGCGGTTGTGCGAAGATGAAGGATTTCGCCGGAATGAATATCTCGAATCCTGGCTGATTGATCGTTTAAGTCGGAAGGGGAAGGAATGACTCTGAGTTGGCCATGTTCTCCTATGGAATGAGCCAGCCCCTGGAGTTGGCTTCCATCAGGAAACTGTACCTGAATTGCTTGTCCAATGGTGCCACACCAATGCGTGTATTCCACAAGATAAGACAGAGGTCCGTTGGACCTCAGATTTTCCCAGTTTTTTTCCAGTGATGTGATCATTTTCATGATGAGCTCTTCTCTGTTCACACTATAGCGACAATGGATCTGCAGAGAAGTCGCACTAGTTTGAAGTTCTAAAGGAAATTCCGATTGAGTGAGGTTAACGTTAATTCCAAATCCGATTACCACGCAGAAATGGTGTGTTGGATTTCGAAAGGAATCACATAAAATGCCACCCAATTTACGACCTCCAATTAATAAGTCATTGGGCCATTTTAGATCGACACGAATAGATGTCTGTTGTTCGAGTGCCTGGGCAATGGCCACTCCGGCCATGAGAGGAACCCATCCTAAATATTGAATGGGTGTCTCATGAACAAAAAGGAGAGATCCGTAAATATTGGACTTGCCTGGGGAAAACCAAGACCGATCAAGTCGACCTCGTCCCGAGGTTTGTCTGTCGGCCAGTATGACGGTTCCAGAAAGTGCTTGGTTCTTGGCTTTTTCCACGGCCAATGCATTGGTTGAGCCTAATTCATCAAAAATATAAAGGGTTTTGCCAAATTTTTTTGAGGGGAGAAGGGCGGCTATTTTTGAGGAGGATACCACTGATAAGTCAGGGGGTTAGAGGAAAATCAGTCTCATCGTTGGCGCTTTTGAGGACGTCTTTTTGTTCGGAGAGGAACGATCTCCATGGAGAGGTCCATGGATGGCGCGGAATGTGTGAGTGCCCCAATCGAGATGAAATCCGGTCCGGCTTCTGCCATATCTCGAACGTTGTCCAAGGTCATGCCTCCTGATACTTCCACCAAGGCCTGTTTTTGGATGATGTCTATGGCCTGTTTGACATGACGGGGGGTCATGTTATCCAATAAAAGAACATCGGCTTTTCCCTTTAAGGCCTGTCGAACCTGAGCAATTGTTTCGACTTCCACGCAAATTTGAAGGCCATGCGGGGCATGTTGCCTGGCCCATAAACATGTCTGGGTGATGTTCATCCGTTGGGATGCCATGACCATCAAGTGATTATCTTTAATGAGAATGCCGTCATGGAGTGAGAAGCGATGATTTTTACCTCCGCCAAGGCGGACGGCCCATTTTTCTAAGGCCCGGAGTCCAGGTGTTGTTTTTCGTGTGTCCACTAAAGCGACTGGATAATCACGAACAGCCTCGCAGAACTGATGGGTGAGAGTGCTGATTCCCGAAAGCCGTTGGAGGAAATTCAGGGCGATTCGTTCGCCTTGAAGGAGCGATTGCGCCTTTCCTTTCATGCTCAGGATAGTGGTTAACGGGCGCACCATGCTTCCATCGCCAGCATGAGTGGTAAGTTCAAGGGTTGAATCGATTGATTGAAACACCTCTCTGGCAACGGCCACACCCGCCACGATCATGTGGGCTTTTGCAATGATGTCGGCGCGAGCTAATAGAGTTGGTGGAATGAGAAGGGTTGAGGTCAAGTCTCCGTAGGCAAGGTCTTCTTCCAGCGCAGCGCTGATTACGCGCCGGATGGAAAAAAGAGGAGGAGGCGAGGCCAGAGAAGGTACACCCATCAGGTCGTCATGGAAACCAGTTGTTGTTCCGTCATATTCAGAATTCCCAACTCATCAATCAGCTTGGTACGGCGGTCTTCTGATTCCTGTATTACGGAAGACTCCGCCTTCTCCCTAAATTCAGAAGAGGATAACCGATTGCCAAGGCGCTGCACTTCCTTCTCTTTTTCTCCAATTTGTTTCTGAATTTTTTTGATCACTTCATGAAGGTCAATCTCATTGGGAACAGGAATGCCAATAGTGCTGAAATGACCAGAAGGCAATTGTAATGTACGGAGAGAAGGGATGCCCTGGTCTGTGATGACCGATGAGCGCAGAATTGACTCGATATGGGGCGCAAGAAAGGCCAGAGTGGCCGTGTCATTGTCCTGGGTGGTCGCTCCATAGATCGAAGGGGTTTGAGCAGAGGAAATATTCAGGAAGGCTCGCCCGGTTCTCGCCGTGTTGACAAACGCTTGGAGAAACAAAAAAGCCTGTTCGGCTTCAGCATTGACCCATTCCGGCTTTTCAGCAGGGAAGGGTTGCGTCATGATTGATAGCCCTTCGTGCGGGAAGGATTGCCATATTTCTTCGGTAATAAATGGCATCACGGGGTGTAACAGCCGTTGGATGATTTCAAATGATTCCAAGAGTGTCTGGCGGGTGACAGGCGCATCAGGATGGTTTTCCTGTTGGAGGCAGGGTTTGGCGAGTTCTATGAACCAATCACAATATTCATGCCAGACGAATTGATAGAGAGCAGAGGCGGCTTGGTCAAAGCGATAGTCTTCAAAGGCATTGCTCACTTCACGGATCGTATGGTTCAGTCGGCTGAGAATCCATCGATCTGGAAAAGGGCGGAGCTCTGCTGCGAGTGATGTCCGCGGTCCGTCCGCATAGAGATGAATAAATCGTGCGGCATTCCAGAGTTTTGTGACAAAATTTCGATATCCTTCAATGCGTTCCTCGGCCAGTTTAATGTCCCGGCCAGGAGAGGCCATTGAGGCCAGGGTAAACCGCAGGGCATCCGTTCCATATTGTCGCATTTTGGTGAGGGGGTCAATCACATTTCCTTTGGATTTGCTCATCTTCTGACCTTCGGCGTCTCGAACCAGGGCATGAATGTACACATCACGAAATGGGACCTGCCCCGTAAATTTCAGGCCCATCATGATCATTCTGGCAACCCAAAAAAAGAGAATGTCCAGTCCGGTGACTAGGGTTGCTGTTGGGTAAAATGATTTGAAGTCTTCTGTGTTGTCTGGCCACCCGAGGGTAGAAAACGGCCAGAGGGAGGATGAAAACCAGGTGTCCAATACATCAGGGTCTTGAAAGAGGTTGGTCCCGCCGCATGTTGGACAGGATTGTGGTGGAGTTCTCGAGACGATGGGTTGTGCATCGGGGGTGATAAAGCAGCTCATTGTGAGGTGGGAAGAAATCATTTTGTCGCCAGGGACTTCGCCAACCTGGCTAGTTTGGAGTAACTTGTCCTTGTTGCAGGTTCGACAGTACCAGGCGGGAATTTGATGTCCCCACCAGATTTGGCGAGAAATGCACCAATCCTTGATCTGGTGCATCCAGCCCAAATAATTGTTTTTCCAGCCATCGGGAATAATTCGAATGTGTCCGGTTTCAACCGCTTGGATGGCAGGAGTTGCCAAAGGTTGGATTTTGACGAACCATTGCGGTGAAAGATAGGGTTCGACAACGGTTTTACATCGATAACATTTCCCGAGGGCCATGGCGTGATCTTCAACCTTTAGGAGAAGTTCTTGCTTCTCCAGGGCTTCTATCACCATGGTGCGGGCTTCCTGGACTGATTTGAGGTTGAGTGTGGTTTGAAGTCTGGAGTCTGCTTGAGATTCTTGAAGTCCTGAAAGGCTCATTCGAGCTTGGAAATCGAGTATGGACAGGCGCGGAAGACCGTGTCGCTCGCCTGCTTCAAAGTCATTAAAGTCGTGAGCAGGTGTAATTTTGACGGCTCCGGTTCCAAATTCCCGATCAACTAATATCGGATCAGCTAAAATGGGAATGGTTCGTGTCGTTAAAGGGACGCGAGCTTCTTTGCCGATATACCGCTGGTAGCGAGGGTCCTCAGGATGGACAGCCACTGCGGTATCTCCCAGAACGGTCTCTGGTCTGGTAGTGGCCACCATGAGAAATTGTGTTGGATCGTCAGAGAGGTAATACTGAATGTAATAAAGCTTTCCTTTAATTGGTTCGTGCTCGACTTCAATGTCGGACAGGGCTGTCAGGCAGCGCGGGCACCAATTTATTAAACGTTCCCCCCGGTAAATAAGTCCTTCCTCGTACAGACGAACAAACACCTCTCGAACAGCTCGTGAAAGTCCTTCGTCCATGGTAAACCGGAGACGAGACCAATCGCAGGAGGCTCCTAACTGTTTTAACTGTTCGATAATGGTATTTCCTGATTGGTGTCTCCACTTCCAGACCCGGTCGATGAAGGCCGAGCGCCCGATGTGTTCTCGTGACTGACCTTCCTGCGCGAGTTGCCGCTCCACTACATTTTGCGTCGCAATCCCCGCATGGTCTGTCCCAGGAACCCAAAGAGTGTTTAATCCCTGCATGCGTCGCCATCGAACGATAATGTCCTGGATGGTCGTATTGAGGGCATGGCCGATGTGGAGTGATCCGGTGACATTGGGGGGAGGAATGACCAGGCAATATGATTGAGAGTGGTTGCCGAGGTCAGGTTGGAAGAGATGGTGCTGCATCCAATAGGACCCCCACCGTTGCTCGACTTCATTAGGGTTGTAGGTTTTTTCTAACTGTGAAGATGACATACTATTGTTGATAGGGTGTTTTGGAATTGGCAAAAAAGTCTCCGATGTTATCACGGGCCCTACAGGCCCGCAATACGACCTCTTGTTCCTCCTATGATGCCTGTGGTAAAAACAAATTCTATTAAATTTCCAAAGTATTTCAATTCACTCAGGAGAACACCCATGCCACGTGGTCGGCAAAAAGATCGTGATTTGCGAAGAAAACATCGAAAAAATCAACAGCGGGTAAAAGGTTTAGAAGTGGCCCGGCGCGAAAAGGGCAAAAAGAAATAAGAGCCTGATTTTTTGAGGCCGTGGCCTTCATTCCATAGAGCCTCATTTCTCTTCTTGAATTTCCATCCTAATGATTTTCGTTTGATCGAACGAACCTACAAGGCCATTCTTAGGCAGAGGACAGGTCGTCGGCCTCTACGCCCTTGATCCTCCTCCCTCCTCATTTATTGTATGAGTTCCTCCCCCATAAAAGTCATTTTTTTTGATGCCGTAGGGACTTTATTCGATGTAAAGGGATCGGTAGGGGAGGTCTATTTAACGTATGCTAAAAAATACGGGGTCCCGGACACCGAACACACCCAATATGCATTGAATGCCGCATTCAAGCAAACCATGAAAGACATGCCTCTTCCGATTTTTTCGGTGGAGCGGCCGGAAAAACTCAAGCAGTGCGAGCGGTTGTGGTGGTTTGATGTTGTGCATGCCGTTTTTTATCGGGTGGGGATGTTCGAAGGATTTGACGAGTTTTTTGAGGAGGTATTCGAGGCGTTTGGGAAGCCTATCCATTGGGAGCTGTTTCCTGAAACACTCGAAATATTAGCTGAGTTGAAAGGGCAAGGCTTTGAACTCGGAATTATTTCCAATTTTGATAGTCGGTTTTTTCAGGTTTCGCGTGGGCTTGGTCTCAGCACGTTTTTTGATTCTGTGACCATTTCCAGTTTGGTCGGGTCCGCCAAGCCAGCCAAAAATATTTTTGCTCATGCCCTCGATGAACATATGGTGATCCCTCAAGAAGCACTTCATGTAGGAGATCATCCTCTTGAGGATTTCGAGGGGGCGCGACAGGCTGGTCTTCATGCCGTCTTGATTGATCGTTCAACAAATAGCGTCCCTCATCATCCACAGACCCTTTCAAATTTGATTGAACTGCGTTCATACGACCTCTTGCATCGCTAAAACCCCACCCTGCATCCAAATTTTTCCCAACCTTCCGAGTGCGATTTGAAAACCAGGTGCCCCGTCCCTTTCCCTCACCGACGGGTAAGTAAGAGGGTAAATCCTGAAAGGGCCGAATGGCGGCGAGTGGCCAGGCACCAAGCTCGCAAGCCGACCCTTCACGATACCAAGGCGTCTAAGAAGCTCAAAGGAAATCAAAATGGGAATACTTGACCATTTGGGCCGTTCAGGTTACGGTTCATGATCAAAGTATATCCCTTCAAGGCTGGTGCGGCCTTTTTTGACATAATGAACTCTTTCCAGGTGTGGAATCCGTAAGTTAATACTCCTTCGTCAAAAACACGAAGCCCGTGGAATTCTTTGCCATCAGTGGATTGTTGAATGGGTTGGCCGCTAGCGGGTTGGCGTCCTTTGTCTATTTCCGCGCTCCAAAGGATCCCAGGCATTGGACGTTCGGTTTATTTGGAATCGCCACTGCTTTATGGAGTTTTGGGTATTGTGCCTGGCAAGTCGCGGATTCCGAGTTTTTTGCGCTCCTCAATCTTCGTATATTAATGGCAGGGGCGATCTTTATTCCCATTACATTTCTGCATCATGTTTTGTATTTACTTAAGAAAGAGAATATTTATCGTACCACCATTAAATGGAATTACCTTGTGGGAGGGGTATTCCTTCTTGCCGATTTTACGCCTTTCTTTATTCAAGGTGTCCGCCAAATTTCCGTTTTTCCGTTTTGGGGTGTGCCTGGTTTGGTCTTTCATTTTTGTTTGATTTGGTGGGTCGGACTTGTAATCTTTGCCCATCTTCTTCTTATTCAAGCCTATGCGAAGGAAAGAGGATTACGTCGAAGGCAATTTTTGTATCTCCTTATAGGCTCTGCAATCGGATACATCGGTGGGGCTACTAATTATCCCTTGTGGTATGGGATTGAAGTATTACCCTACGGAACTATTGGGTTTGCGGTATATATTTCAATCGTAGCCTATACCTTGTTGCGTTTTCACTGGTTGGAATTTTCAGTGTATGTTGAAAAAGGATTGTCCTATTTTGCTATTTTATTGTTTGTCTCGCAGCCGGTGTATCCGATGCTGCTACTGGCCCAGAAATCCCTGCTGGGTGCCATTAATGTCCGGTTTTCCGTCGTGCAACTTGTGCTCCATCTCATGACGGTTGTGGGAGTTTATCAGATGAAAGTGGGAACGAAGGGCGCGGTCGCGAGAACCATACTCAAAGGCCGGGAATTGAGGACTCAAGCTCTCTCCAGATTTTCTTCAAAAGTCGCTAACATGCATAATATTCAGGATTTGGGTCAGGCGATTCTAGAAACGGTCGGAAGGAGTGCTGGAGCATCGAAGGCCGCAATCTTTGTTTTGCAAGTTGAAGAAAATCGTTATAGGGCCGTTTCAAATTTCGGATTTTCTCCTGATCATCCTGTTATCCAGAATGGATGGGCTATCTCCGACAATCTGCCACAATTACTACTATTTACGCAGGCAAAAGTCTCCATCGGGGAATTAAAAGGTTTAGATTCCAATGAGGGCGAGAGGCATATAGCCGAAATATTAGAAGGTGCCGGATTAGAGTTGTTCTATCCGATCTTTGGGAATAACCAATTATTGGGCGTTTTGGCGCTTGGCCCTACGTCTAGTGAAGCTATTCGGATGATGGGTGGAAAAACATTTTGGAATACCATTATTCAGGAATCTGCCTTAGCTTTAGAAAATGCTATTTTACGCGAAGAAATTCACCGGTCCCAGAATTTGCTTTGCCAAGTGGATCGCCTACGGTCGCTTGAGGCCATGGCCAATGGATTGACTCAGGAACTTCATAGTCCATTAGTCTCAATTAAAGCGTTTGTTCAAGTGGCTGAAATGCGACGGCATGACGGGGAATTTATGGATAGGCTTCATCGTATCGTCGGAGAAGATCTTGCGAAGATAGAAGCCTTAACAAAAGAGATCAGAGAATATGTCAAACCTTTATCGGGATCATTGAATGCCAAAGCCCATATCCACGATATCATTGATTCCTGTCTTTTGTTTGTAGCGAGCAATCCTTCTTACCATAAGACGATGATTGAGAAGATATTTAGTCCAGATGTTCCGATGGTCTCTGTCGATCGCCAGGGGCTCATGCAGGCCATTTTCAATGGCCTGTTATTTCTCTTAAAGGACCCCTCGCATTTGTCTGGAACTTTGCGAATTGAAACAGAAGCTGGTCGCCAGGTTTTGGGGCAAAATTGGCTTCAAGTTTCGGTGTGGTGGAAAGCGGAAAGAATGTCAACGGATTCTGAGCTGGTTTCAATAGAGGAGTGGGACTTTGATAATTGCGTAATTGATGAACCTGACCCTTCCGCCACGCAAGGGTTGATCCTTGCACATCAAATTATTCAACGTCATTCTGGACGTCTTCAGCTTTTGACCAATGAGCGTGGCATTCTTGGATTTCAAATCCAACTGCCCCTCAGTCTACCCTATGGCAATGAGTATTCCTTGACTTCATTTCGTAACCCCGCCATTCCTCTTAAGCAGGTGAAGGTAACCCCAGACGCTGGCCATCCTTTTTCGTAGGAAAAATTGGTAGAATCCTGGAGGTTGGGTGCTGACTCCTTCTGAGTCAGGTCGGTAGTTGAATTGCGGCATTCTTCCTCTATGAATAGCTTCTCTCGAAATGAGCGTTCCGTTTTTGACCATGTACCACTGGTTATCTATCAGTGCACTCAACAGGGGATTGATCGGAATTTTAAGTTTGTGAGTCCGTACGTTTATTCATTGTTAAGCTTGACTCCTGAGCAACTCACCCAAGATTCTAAAGCGTTTTTTTGTCGGATTCATCCGGAAGATCGGAATATGTTTTTGAGAGCTTGGGAGAAACACACCCATTTGCCTGCAACCATTCGGTTAGAATATCGGATGCTCGGTGAAGGAAATCGAGTGGTTTGGGTTCAAGAAAATAGTGTGATGTCTCAGGGGAGCATCGAAAATGAAATGATCTGCCATGGGGCGTTAATTGAAATCCCTGATCACCAACATATCAAAGAGGAATTGCAGCGCTGGGACCGAGAGCTTCAATCCTTGACCGGTAATCTTCCCGATATTATTGGACGCTTTGATCGTAAGAACCGTGTTATGTATTTAAATCGGTGGTGGGATAGCGTTGACCCAATTCCCCCAGAAAAGTATTTGGGTAAAGAACTCATTGAATTGGGGGTATCTCAAAAGGTCGCAGGTGTATTTGAAGAGAAAATTCAATCGGTGTGTAAAAAGGGTATATCAGAATCCCTGGAGATTTCCCATCCTACTGGAAAAGGACTGAAAAATTTTGAAATACGATTTTGTCCGGAGCCAACTATCGGTGGACAAATTTTAACCGTCTTGCTGATCTGTCGTGATGTGACAGACGTTCGAATGGCTGAGTTGGCTTTTAGAGACAGTGATGAAAAATTTCGCCAACTGGCCGAAACGGTGGATAGTGTGTTTTGGATCTGGGATGTAGACCTACAGCAAATTGTTTATGTGAGTCCTGCTTACCAACGACTTTGGGGCGGGGATCCTCAAAAACTCATGAATAATCCTTTTGATTGGTTGAGCATTGTTTTTCAGGAAGATCAGGCCAAGGTTGAAAATTTGTTTCTAAAGAGAATCGATGCAAAAGGCCTTGATATTGAATATCGAATTGTCACTGGTCGCCATGAGCTACGCTGGATCCATAACCGAACCTTTCCGGTGAAGGATTCATCAGGGAGGATCCATCGGATCATTGGGATAGCTCAGGATGTGACGGAAAGAAAGAAATGGGAGGAAGAGCGGTTGCGGGGGGCAAAGCTCGAATCACTTGGGCTTCTGGCCGGAGGACTTGCCCATGATTTCAATAATCTGCTCACAGCCATTTTAGGCCAACTGTCATTGGCGAAATATACACTGGACTCATCCAACCCGCTATTTACTCGGATTTCTGAGGCCGAACATGCCTCTTTGAGAGCACAAGATATTGCGAGGCAACTCCTGACTTTTTCTAAGGGCGGGGCCCCGGTAAAAAAGACTGTTTCCTTGAAAGAGATCTTGCATGAGAATGTCCGGTTGGTGCTCGCCGGCTCTAATGTCCGTCCAATCTTTAACATTTCCGATGATTTGTGGCCGGTTACAATTGATGCTGGTCAAATTTGCCAGGTGATTCATAATCTTGTGATCAATGCGAGGCAGGCGATGGAGGAGGGAGGGGAATGTATCATTCAAGCTCAAAATGTTAAAGGAGATGGGGTTGAACTATCTGGTTTGGGAGCGATGACTTCGCATGCTCAGGATTGGATTGAAATCCGCTTCATTGACAACGGGATTGGGATTTCAAAGGACAATCTAGAAAAAATATTTGATCCCTATTTTACAACCAAGTCCACAGGGTCAGGGTTAGGACTTGCGACGTCCTACTCCATTGTGAGGAATCATGGCGGATTGTTGGCTGTGAAGTCCGCACTTGGCGAAGGTAGTACTTTTTCTTTATTTTTACCCGCTATTCCTATTCAAGAAATGTCTCCAGAATTGCCGGAGCGGAGCGTGAAAGTAGGACAAGGCAAAATACTAATCATGGATGATGAAATTCAAATACGAAACGTTCTTGGTGAGATGGTGGGAACCTGTGGTTACAGCTACCAAACAGCCAAAGATGGAGACGAAGCCTTAAGAAATTTTTGTGAAGCAAGAGAAATTGGTTCCCCATTTTCAGCCGTCATCCTTGATTTAACCATACCCGGCGGGCTAGGAGGAAAAGAAGTCATCAGCCGGCTCTTGACTATAGATCCTCAAGTCAAAGCTATTGTGGTGAGTGGTTATTCGAATGACCCTGTCCTTGCCAATTATCAGGATTATGGTTTCAAGGGTCGAGTAGCCAAGCCTTTTAACCTTGTGGACCTCAGTGTGGTCCTTCATTCCGTTTTAGAGAAGACGACATCATAAGTTTTGGCCAAGGTGGGGTGTCCTGGCATTTGCCTAATTGTTTGTGAAAACGGGGGAATCCTCATTGGTGACGGATTCCCCCGTTTTCTATTTCTATGACCACTGTCCCTGAAAAAGCCAAGCTCCCGTGCGATGCGAAAGAGGGATGCCTTTCTTTCTGGTTAATTCTTTGTGATTACCAAAAATAGGTTGACCCCTTCAGGTTCTTGTTCAATACGGATTTGATTCTCTGTAAACCCGCATTCCTGCGCAAGCATGCGAAGGTGCATTTGGCTTCGATGAAATAAATCCCATTTGAAAAGTTCCATATAGCCGCGACTGGGATTCTCAGTGGTGAAATTCCCAATCACCATTTTCCCATTTGTTTTGAGAAGGGTAAAGAACCTTTTTAAGGTTCGCTTAAAGATATTGTCATTGAAATAATCAAATAATCCCGCCGACCAAATCAGGTGGTAGGTTTTGTTCGGTGAAAAACGAAACACGTTTTTGTGCGTAAACTGAATATGAGAAAGAAAGTCACGGCAAAGGTCCTTGGCATAATCGATGGCCTGTGCGTCCTGATCAACGCAATCAATCTCGAGTTTGGAAGTCCCAAGAACCTTGAGAGCTTCATACATATCGCGTCCAGGGCCGGAGGCTAAGTTGAGGATATGGCTGGTTGAAGGGGTTTCCATTTTTGTTTTCCATAATTGGTCAAGGAAAAAAGATAATCGGTTTCTGACTGCCTTAGGTGCTTTTTGGGTATGAAAAAACTCGTCCCACTTAGATAACTGAGGGTTCGAAGATGTCTCGTAATTGTAAATTTTTTCAATAATTTGATAGTCGCCTGCATATCCTAACGGTTTATGGTACGCCCAACCCTGAATGGTTGCGGGTGAAAGGGCTTCTCCAAAAGCCGCTCGAATTAATCCTAATTGATCGGCGGAAAAGATCTTGTGTATATTTTCTCGGGAAAACTGTTGAAGGAGGGTATTCAGCAAAGGATAGTCTGATAGATTTGGTCCTCCTTTTTTTGAGAATCCGGAAATGAGTTCAGCTGTGCTTTGGGCAAGTTTTTGAATCTCTGTGGTTCCACTTGGATAAAATTGGGAAAGTGGGATAGTGTGTGGGAGCATAGGAAACCTCCTGTTTGTTGTAAGGGAGAAATATAATGTTGAATGTTGAACATATCCCTACACGTCAGAGACGGTAAGGACTGGAATGCATGGAATGAAAATTGGGAAAAAATGTGAACGGAAGAATATCTTAATGTTCCCCTGAGAGGGGGCAGGGGAGAGGCAGTTCCTGGTCCGGAATTCGTCCGCATAGTTGGACAAAGACCCGGGATACTTGAAGGTTGACCGCTAAGAAAGATTTAGGGAATTCATAGGACCTCGTCTATTCCCTCAGTTTTTCAAATAGAAGGAACATGTGGATGGGGGAACACATGAAAAGGAACATAACGGTCCTGCTTAATGTGCGGGACATTACCCGATCTTAGAGACCCCTGTCTAGGAAATTAACGTGACGGTTTCATGGAATCTCATGTAGTGGATGAATTTTTATTGCCTGTTAAGATAAAGTGATGCTTTAGTTTAATTTTTGAGAATGTATGGCGAATGTGGTGACGCCCTAGACTTGGCTAGGATCAAACTTGAAAGAACTTCTGGTTGATGACGAAGATAATAAAACATCAAAACAAAAAAAAAATCCAGGCCTCAAGCTAAGGCTATTCAGGGCATTCCAAAATCAAAAAAAACACAATTTCAGAAACGCCTCCTGACGTGGTATGGGGAATTCGGGCGGGATCTTCCATGGAGGAGGACCAGCGATCCGTATAAAATTTTGGTTTCTGAGGTCATGTTGCAACAGACACAGGTGGATCGGGTTATACCAAAATTCCATGAATTCCTTGGGAAATATCCTACTCTGCAGGATTTAGCGGTCGCTCACCCCGATGATATTCGCAGAACGTGGTATCCCCTGGGGTACAATATTCGACCATACCGACTTCATGGCATTGCCTGTGAGACGATTGAGCGTTATGGCGGAGCCATTCCCAGTAAGGCAAAAGAGCTGCTTTCTCTGAAGGGCATTGGTCGTTATACCGCAGGAGCCATCAGATCATTTGCGTTTAATAAAGACGCCCCTATTTTAGACACTAACGTGATGCGGGTATTGCATCGGATATTTATTGGGAAAGGGGAGGCTAAGAAGCAGAAGACGGAGTTATGGGTTCTCTCTGAAACACTTATTCCCAGAGGCAAAGGGTATGATTTTAATCAGGCCTTAATGGATTTTGGAGCCATGATGTGTACGGCCAGAAAACCCACTTGTTTATTGTGTCCAATGAGGAATATTTGCCTCACCGTTTCTTCGGACGAAAGGTAGTGATCTGCAGCAGTCATCGACTATTGTTGTGGCTGCCGCCATTATTTGCCGGAAAGATATGATTCTTTTGGCAAGGAGAAAGCCGGAATCCCATCTAGGGGGGCTTTGGGAATTTCCAGGGGGAAAAAAGGAAGTTGGAGAGACTCTGGAAGATTGCCTGCGCAGGGAGGTGAGGGAGGAGTTAGGGGTGGATATTAGTGAGCCTCTGCCGTTCCATGCTCTCCATTATCAATATCCAGAAAAAGTGGTGGAGTTGAATTTTTTTACCTGTTCCATCATTCAGGGCATTCCTCAACCGTTAGAGTGCGCTGAGATCGCCTGGGTTTACAAACATGAATTGAATTCCTTTGCTTTTCCTCCCGCCGATATCCCTGTTGTACACAAAATCCTTCATTCTGGGCATCTGGCCGAATGAGTTTTTCTGGCTTTCTCAAAGGCGTATCCATAAAGGAAAATAAGGTGACGCTTTCAATTTCCAGCCCTCAGTCGATTTGTGATTATTGGTACCGTGGGTTTCTCAGATGCCATGGTTCTCCAATGGGCAATTTTTACGCTTTCCCAATGAGGAGACAGTTCTTAAGTAGGGTGGTTGGCTGTTTGACGTTTGTGAACCCTCCCAGAAAACTTGACTGCGCCATGTTGGAAATGCGATGCCTTCTGCGGTCCGGCTAAGGTGCCTGGTCGGCCAACTCATGGGGCGTGAGATTCCTTAATGACCCATCCGCAAGGTGTTCATTGCGGTTCACCTCTCGATTCTCCCGCCTCGCTCTGGGCTGCTTTTTCCCCCCATACAATGCTAGGGACTTTTTGGCAGTTTTAGGTAACTGCCGTTTAAATCAATCGGGAAAATTTCGGACTAAACCTATGTCCGAGACGGCGGCCATTTGAAGTATGGGGATATGCGAAATGGGGAAATGGACGCACATTACTAATGCAATGTCCTGAATTGGGGTGACGAAAAAGCCGGATATGGCGGATAAGTGGTAAAGAAACAGCCAAGTTGTCTTTGGAATAACTATTTAATCAATGTCTGCCAGTGCCAAATGACATTTCCATAATTATATGGCCGAATGAAGTCTTCCGAGGTAGGCAATCTATGTAGTTAGGATCATGATTTATCTATTGACCGGAGGTGTTTTGAAGGCGACGAATTTCTTCAGCTTGTTGGTCTACGATTTTTTGAAGGTCTCGCAACTGGGAGTTCAGTGAATCTATGGTCATGGGTGGTTCAATATTTTTTTGAGGGGTCGTCTGTGTGCGAGGCTGAGTGCGTATATTCTCTTTGTTAATTGGGTTTAGATGTTCAAGATTTTGATAGTTGATGATAATCCCATGGGACGTCGAGGGAATTGCCATGAAGTTTTGGATGTTTTCCGCCCTTATGCTAGCTTCCTGGTGGGAAAAGACCAGAGAGGTTGGCTGGAATTTTTGAGGAGAATTTTGCATTTTTGGAGATACCCCTGGGTAGGATTTTAAGTTTTCCAAAGTCAACAGAAGAGTGGATGGAGGAAAAGCGGCGAGCATTCCCTGAGTCGGAAAATGCTGCTCATTAGTCGGTGGACACTTAAAATGGATAACTTCTTCTGGTGTGACCTGAGAAAATGCCATGGATACATGGGGTGCCAAAAAAATTATTTGAGATGGAGAGAATGCTGGAACGGGGTGGTGATTTGAAAGCAGTAATTGTTGGAGTATGCCTTCCTCCTGGCTGATGGTCATGCCATTTAAAATCTTGGCAATAAGAGATTCAGAAAGAGAGGCTGGATGCGTTGGGGCCTGCTTTAGAGCGTTGGATGTTTTTAGGGAAATAACGCACTCAGGTCCCTCAAAAAGAACCGTTTCTACTTCAGGAGTCCAAGAGCACTGCAAATTGAAGATGGCCAGGATAGCGATGACGATGATCAAACATCGTTTAGTGAATCCCAGCGGCTTGATATGACCTAAAGACGGTGTGAATGAATGTGGCGGTGCTTGGATCACTTCGCCAGATGTTCAGGAAATAAGAGCCAGAATTATCATGACGGCAAAGGAGACCAAAAAAACCGATGGAATTGATCAGGTTTGTCGAATACCACAGGCACGGGCAATCCCCTCCTGATATCGTGACCACAAGTTCAATGCCTCTTCTAATAGGGAGAGTACCTTGATCTGATCACCGCTTTCATCGGTATGATGCGTCACCATGTCATACACCGTTTTCCGAGATCCTGCGGAAAACATATGTTGGGCACGAATATAATCCATAAATGCCGGTGATAAGCCTTGGTGCTGACTGAGATAATGTTTCCGGACAATATCTTCAATCTCATCCTGGTTTTGTGCTGGCTGGGGATATAGCACTTCTTCCGGATCATTGGCCGTTCCTTTTATAAAAATTGAAAGAACCGCCGCCCCCACCGACCACTCTTCTTCCTGGCATATTTGATTTAACCATTCTCGATATCCACGGCTTGATGCCAACAGTTCCACATCCCGAAATCCAGCCCTATCAAATCCTAATCCATTCATCATATGAAGAAATAGTTCTTGGTGAGGCTGTCCAAGGGAGAATCCTCCTGTTTCCTCTTCGTAGATAATAGTGGCAAGCAGCCGGCGTGCTTCCCATGGCGGATTTTTCCCAAGAATCTGAGCGAGGAGTACAGAGAAATCGCGAACATAGACAACATATTCCTGATGAAAAAAAATATTCAATTTTTCTTTAGTAATCGTGCTACCTTCAAGAAAGGGAGTGGCCCAATGGTGTTTTCGGCGAAGCACATCAAATATTCGGTCACGAAATTGTTCTGGTGAAAGTTTTCTCATATAGAGGGGTTATCCCTTACAACGGTCTATTTGCTTGAAATGAAAAGGTGGGCTTTTTAGTAAATATAGGATTATGATAGACATCCTACATGCCTACATATTGATATCACATTATCACATATCAAAGGAGTCAGTAACAATGCAACCAATTAACCTGGCCGATCCTGATGCCATTTTAGAATTTTTAGCGAGCGTGACTCTACGGGGCGAAGGGGTCACAGCCGAAAATTTAATGGAATATGTTATGGATGAGGGATTCACCGAGCCCACGTACTTAAGTGCCAAAGGCGAAGATCCTCTGGCATTTTACAAAGGACAACCCAATGCCTGGGGGATTTATCAAATCCGCGAATGGAAAAGGGTTTTAATAATTTCTGGGGGAACAGGAAAGATAAGGCGAGCCCAAATTACCGAAACTCCTTAAGCTTAAACAAACTTTGAGTAAGGTTTAGTTAATTAGTGAGGAATGGCTCAATTTTTCTTATGAGTCGCGTTTTACTCCAACCGTATATTGGAACAGAACGTTTCTTAATACCAGCCTCCTATTAATTTCCCTTCTTCGAAGTAGAGATATCTGTGCTTAATCGTGCTTGAGTCCAGCCAGTCTTCATAGATCCATTCTTCTCGTCGTATTCCTTTTTCCGTATAGCTGACATTCATTTGATAAGGGGAACCCCAGGCATCCATCACTTGCTCGCGACTCATGCCAGCCATGACAGATTTATCTTGTAGGTGCTGTTCAAAGGTTGGGTCAAGTAATCGTGGTACAACGCCCCATCCGACCATCCAGAGCCCAAAAGCTACCAACAAACTATATATTGTGAGCCTAACCGGGCGTCGACAGATCCATGGGGTGGTTTGAGATCCGTCCCTTGTCGGCTGGGAAATCTGTTCAGTCTCCGGACGTGAAATGTTTCTCTCTGCAGATAGTGACGGTGAAGACATTTTTAGATTTTCGTGTGTTATCATTAATAAGGTTTATTAAGGTGATTTACTCATTAATCTAACAGTGGATTTCCAGGCGGGTCAAGGTGAAATTGTATGTTTTTGGAAGTTGAACAGAACCCGAATTTTGAGGGTTCATATTTCATAAGGTTTAAGGCGTTAGGACCTCCGCGGCGGGTATCCCATGTAAAATCCTATGATCGGATTTCCCAGGGAGAATGGTGTGTGGTGACGGGGTGGTGTGATGATCCTGATCAACCACTGTGTCCGGCTTATGCGCAAAGGGTAGAAGATTCAGGTGCAGGTTCAGCCTTTATTGTTTTTGGAGGAAATTGGGGTATTCGGCTAAAACTCGCAACCGATGCCAATGATTGGAATATTGAGGACGCCAATCAATGGGGCGAGGGCTACTTATCATTAGGAGAAGAACGGGATCTTAGATTTGAGTAAGGTCGTCGATAGGTCAAACTCCAAACATTATTCGGGCAGAAGATCAATCTTCATAGTGGGGTTGAGGAACAGATTTGATCGGTGCCGATGGAGCAGGCATCCGTTTCTGAAATTCTGGTGAAAAGGGGTTGAGGATGGGTTCATGAGTTAATCGTTGCTGAGTCCTGACGAGTTGCAGGCTTTGAGTCGTGATTTCCAGCCGGTCAATCGGGATGTCGAGAGAGAGGATATTGGGAATCCCATTAATGGCGAACATTTGGTAGGCCAGCGACCAGGTGAGCTTTTCTTTTCCTTGTTCTTTGACAATGAAATCGGCTTCCGGTGAAGGAGGCCCCTTAAACAGCAGGACCCAGAGATTGGATCGGAAGGTTGGCGCTGACGGTTCTGTCGGAGGAACAAATTCAGGGACAAGGGAAGGAATGTTTTGTAAGGGAACCGCAGGGGAAAATTCCACTTCGCATCGCTGAACATACAAGGTCGGAATGTTCTTGCCTTCATTTAAATCGGGAATATAGGAGAAGGAATAGCGAACTTGGATGCCATTCCGGGTATAGGTGTAAACATCTTCGCCATTTCCTGGTGAAACCAAATTTTTGAAATATTTTTCCCAATCGGGGAACGTGTAGTAGCTGAAAACACGGAGGGCGGCTTTTCGGGATCGAACCGCCATCGGAGTTCCTAGTGTTTGGCGTAGCTCTTCTTGTGTTAAACCTAAATAGCCGTCTTCAAAATAGGGTTTGGCTGAACCAGGGGTAGGCCACAAGATTCCCCCTATGCTACAAAGTATTGTAATTAACGCGGCAAAGGCCACCCATATAAGCGGCCTTTTACAAAGTGGGAAGGAAAATGTCATAAAAAGAGAGTGAATTTCGTAATCCTATTTCTTGAAATTCCTGGAAGTCAAGAATGGGGGATGAGAAATGGCTGATAGGCCTTGAGAAGTTGACCGTGAGTTGGGATGTTTTTGAATGATGAGGGGGTAAGAATGAGCACATTAGAAGCGGCTTTAGAATCTCGAATCCTTGTGCTAGATGGAGCCATGGGTACCATGATTCAGGCCCATAATCTGAGTGAAGGGGATTTTCGCGGGACGCGTTTCCTGGACCATGCCTGTGATGTCAAAGGCAATAATGATCTGCTAAGCCTGACGCAACCAAAAATTATTGAAGATATCCATGTGCAATACCTTCAGGTTGGCGCCGATATCATTGAAACGAATACCTTTAATTCCAATGCTATTTCTCTAGCCGATTATCAGATGGAGGCTTTGGCCTATGATTTAAATTTGGCAGGGGCCCAATTGGCTAAGCGTGCGGTGGCTCGGGTACAGGCAGAGAAACCTGGTCGGACGTGTTGGGTCGCCGGGGCCTTAGGCCCCACCAATCGAACTGCATCGATGTCGCCTGATGTAAATAATCCGGCATTTCGAGCGGTCACCTTCGATGACTTAGCTGCAGCGTATTATGATCAGGTTCGGGGATTGGTGGAAGGTGGCGTCGACCTTCTTCTGGTCGAAACCATTTTTGATACGTTGAATGCGAAGGCCGCTTTTTATGCTATTGCTCAGTATAGCGAAGAAGTGCACCGCCAATTCCCAATTATGGCGTCGGTCACGATTACGGATCTCAGTGGCCGGACGTTATCAGGGCAACTGATCGAGGCGTTTTGGAATTCTATTTCTCATGCCAATCTTTTGAGTGTGGGGATAAATTGCGCGTTAGGGGCCAAACAAATGCGCCCTTATATTGAAGAGCTTTCTAAAGTGGCGCCCGTCTATATCAGTTGTTATCCCAATGCGGGATTGCCTAATGCCTTTGGCGGGTTCGATGAGACGCCAGAGCGAATGGGCGGAGACCTTCGCGATTTTGCCAGCCAAGGCTGGGTCAATATTGTGGGTGGGTGCTGCGGAAGTACGCCAGAGCATATTCGAGCGATTGCGGGAGGGGTCAAAGATTATGCTCCGCACAAAAAAACACATGTTCCGCGTCTCACCCGGTTGAGCGGATTTGAACCACTGACTATTCGGCCAGAAGGAAATTTTGTCAATATTGGTGAACGGACCAATGTAACGGGTTCACCGAAATTTTCAAAATTGATTCTCAACGGGAATCTTGAGGAAGCCTTGGCTGTGGCGCGCCAGCAAGTCGAAGGAGGTGCGCAAATCATCGATGTGAATATGGATGAAGGGCTCTTGGATTCCCAGAAAGCCATGGTTGAGTTTTTAAATCTGATCGGATCCGAGCCGGATATTGCCCGTGTTCCCATTATGATTGATAGCTCAAAGTGGTCGGTCATTGAGGCGGGACTCAAGTGTATTCAAGGTAAGGGTGTTGTCAATTCCATTAGTCTCAAGGAAGGCGAGGACCAATTCCTGGAGCAGGCTCGGAAGATTCGTCGCTTTGGTGCTGCCGTGGTGGTTATGGCATTCGACGAAACAGGTCAAGCAGATACGCTTGACCGAAAAGTGGAGATCTGTACGAGGGCCTATCGTCTTCTGACCGAGAAGCTGAACTTTCCGCCGGAGGACATTATTTTTGATCCCAACATTTTGACTGTTGCAACTGGCATGGAGGAACACAATGCCTATGCCGTGAATTACATTGAGGCCACGAGACAAATCAAAGCCACGTTGCCTTTCTGTAAAGTCAGTGGTGGAGTCAGCAATATTTCCTTTTCCTTCCGAGGGAATAATACGGTTCGCGAAGCTATACATTCCGCGTTTCTTTACCATGCTATCAAGGCGGGGATGGACATGGGAATTGTGAATGCCGGCCAATTGGGAGTTTATGAAGAAATTCCCAAAGATCTCCTCAAATTAGTAGAGGATGTCTTGTTGAATCGGCGGCCGGAAGCTACTGAGGAATTGGTTACCTTCGCGGAGACGGTCAAACAACAGGGCAAAGCAACTGTAATTGATGATGAGTGGCGCCAGGGCACGGTAGAAGAACGTCTCTCGCATGCGTTGGTGAAGGGACTTGTCGAATTCATTGATGCCGATGTGGAGGAAGCCCGTCAGAAATACCCTAAGCCTCTGGATGTCATTGAGGGGCCTTTAATGGATGGGATGAATGTGATCGGGGAGTTGTTTGGCGCGGGAAAAATGTTTTTGCCTCAGGTGGTCAAAAGCGCGCGAGTCATGAAAAAAGCTGTGGCGTATTTGTTGCCGTTTATGGATGCGGAAAAGGTTGAAGGTGAGAGTCGAAGCCAGGGTAAGATCCTGCTCGCGACAGTAAAGGGCGACGTGCATGACATTGGAAAAAACATCGTCGGTGTGGTGCTAGCCTGCAATAACTATGAAGTTCTCGATCTGGGTGTGATGGTTTCCTGTGACAAAATATTGCAAACCGCTCGCCAAGAAAATGTGGATCTGATTGGCCTTAGTGGACTGATTACTCCTTCCTTGGATGAAATGGTTCATAATGCACGAGAAATGAGTCGAGAAGGCTTCTCTATCCCTCTGCTAATTGGCGGAGCCACCACCAGCAAGGCCCATACCGCGGTGAAGATTGCGCCCGGGTATACCAGCCCAGTCGTGCATGTATTAGATGCGTCCTTAGCGGTTAATGTCGTACGCAAGTTAATGAGCCCTGATGATAAAAACGCTTTTGTGCAGGATGTGCAGGCGAAACAACAGAAAACGCGGGAAGCCTATCTAGCCAAGACAACGGCCAAAAAATTTGTATCATTGGAAGAAGCGAGAAAGCAGCCCTTCGACATTCATTGGGAGACGGCGTCCATTGCCAAGCCTAGTGTTCTTGGTTGCAAAGTTCTTGAGGATGTGACACTTGAAACGCTTGTTCCCCTAATTGACTGGTCCCCCTTTTTCCACGCATGGCAATTGCGCGGGAAATTTCCGAAAATTTTTGAAGACCCCGTGGTTGGGCCAAAGGCCAAAGAACTCTTTGACGACGCTCAAAAGCTCTTGCAAGAAATCATTGACCGAAAATTGCTTACGGCCAAAGGTGTCTATGGATTGTTCCCAGCCAATAGTCAGGGCGATGACATTATCATCTACAAAGATGAGACGCGTTCGGAGCGTGTTTCAGTCTTTCATACTTTGCGCCAGCAAATAGAAAAGCCTCGAGGGGATTTTTATTATGCATTGGCTGATTTTGTGGCCCCGCAGTCCAGCGGAAAAGCGGACTATATCGGTGGTTTTGCCGTCACGGCCGGCCTTGGTATCGAAGCCCTCTGTCAGCGGTTTGAACAGGATCATGATGATTATAACGCTATTATGGCTAAGTCTTTGGCCGATCGATTAGCCGAGGCCTTTGCCGAATGGCTCCACCGTGAAGTGCGGCAGGAATGGGGATTTGGCCAAGATGAGCAATTGACCAACGAGGAGCTCATTCAAGAAAAGTATCGTGGAATTCGTCCCGCGCCGGGGTATCCGGCCTGTCCGGACCATACTGAGAAACAGCATTTGTTTGAGTTGTTGCAGGTTGAGAAAGCCGTAGGTATTCAGCTGACCGAATCCTATGCCATGTATCCGGCTGCGTCAGTCAGTGGTTTCTATTTTTCGCATCCCCAAGCCAAATACTTTTCCGTTGGAAAAGTGCAGCAGGATCAAATCCAAGATTATGCCAAGCGGAAAGGGATGGATGTCTCGGTGATGGAACGCTGGCTTTCCCCAAACTTGTCCTATGACCCTACTTGAGGATATAGAGAATTTTGATTTCCAATTTTTGTGAGTAGCGGGGTTCCGTAATCATTTGGGGGAGAGACAGGAGGAGTATTTTAAAGTCGGTCTGAAATCTACGAGTGCTAATCTGGATCAGAATATCGTTGACCACTTTCACCTGACCAACGGCTGATCCCAATTTCTTGAGATTCCCATAAGGCCTGAATTTCTTGAGCTGCCAAATCCGCTTCTTTTGTCCGCTCTTCACCTTCTGGTAATTTCTGAATTTCTTTTGAAAGAGCTTGGCTTGGCTCTGGGCCTCGCCCTCGCGGGGAGTTTTTGAGTAACACATTGATTGGCATAGTTACCTCATGTTGTATCTTAATGTTTCATGGATAGCGCCTCGTCGCGTGGACTGTCAAGTCTGACGAAGGAAAGGACTTGTCTGCCAGAATGGCCGGTTGTGAATGTCCCATCTACGTGAGACTTTCTTAGTTCCTTGGGCATCGTACCTTTCAATGAAACCCATGAAAATTATTGTCCCGGGCTGGTAGCGGTTTAGCCAAGGTTGCCTTCTGGATTGTCCCTAAAGCGGAGAAAATTCTGTCAACTTCGCTCTACCGTCTACGTCCTAATAAGCATGCTAAGATTAGACCAGGATCGGTTGGAGTTTGTCGGGGGATTCAACCATTAAAGATTCAATTGGGTGGCTTATGCTCTGAAGAGCTTTCACGATCCATTGATATCGTTCTTCGGCCCAATTATCAAATGCAGAAGAATTTTCAAATACCAAGTCCCAGGCGGGAACTGAGTCCAATAGCAACAATTGATGGGGAGCGTTATGTCCTGGGAAATATACCACCAAGACTGCAGATTTTCCCATGAGACTGATATCCGTAAACATATGAATCATGGCTTGGGCTGGAAGCTCATTTGTGCGGGAGGCGGCTTCAACGATTGGTCCATAAATACGATGGAGGAGTTGTTGTGTCGTTTCATAAGGCGATTTGCTTTGATGGAGATGGGGATTGGGCGCCTCACCTAGCAGATTCGTTACTAGATATTGGAGGGCTTCCCATGAGGGCATAGCCCCAGAATTGACCAGCGAATCCATTAAGTACGACATCCAGTTCCGACATTCAGGCATGATTGTATTGCTCATGGACATTTCCTCACAGCCATTTCTTAGGGGTTCTAAGAAATTTTAGAGTTGTTGATGAAGAGTACGCTACCAGACAAGGAAGGAATTCCCAGGGCAGATGAGTCATTCTAATATGAAGATATTATTCGGTCAAATATTAATTTCTTTCAATACTAGTTGACCGTGCGATTGGCCTTGACCATGGTTTTTTCAAGGACTTAGAATGTGGAATCTATCTAATGAAAAAAACTAATAAAAATCAATGAGTTATTTTATGATAAGAATAATTGATGAAATAGGTTGTTCAAGATGTCGTTTGATTGACTTAAACGCGAATAAATAATTTTACCTAGGGTGTAAAAATGAGGATAAATTATGATAAAGGTGGGTTGATTCGCCCCTCTAAGATTCAATTACCAAGAGCGACTGATTTCAAAGAGTCAACCAACAAGTCCAAGATCCTGTTGGTCTTTCCCCCAGACTGGTACCCCTCAGAACCCTATCTAAGCCTTCCGACCTTAACGGCTTTTCTTCGATCTGCCGGCCATGACGTAGTCCAAAAAGATGTCAATCTAGAAATGTACGACTGGTATTTTAGCCGGGACTTCCTCCGTCGCATTCTAAAAAAAGTTCCCCAGCAACTTGATCGTCTCAAAAAGATTAGAAAGAGTCGTGAGTTAACGGATGAGGAAGTGGATCTTCAGTTAGCTCTCTGCAATTGTACCCGAGGCTACATCAGCGATTTAGCGGAAAGAGCCGAGAAAGCAAAGGAAATTGTTCGAAGCCAAGAGTTTTACGAGAGTGACAAGCTGGAATGGGTGATGAACACATTCAGGGAAGTGACGGCCACGATATCCTTGGTGTATGCCCCGGCAAGAATCTGCATGCCTCCAATGGAAACCGATTTATCCTATAAACTGTTTATGTCGTCTGAAGTGCTTGAGGCCGTTGAAGATACCCAAGTCAATATTTATCGGGATGTGTTTGAGGAAATTCTGAAGCCGGCCATTCTGGCCGAAAAGCCTGACGTCATTGGGATTTCAATTGTTCTTCGCCAGCAATTGTTTTCTTCTATGACATTTTGTGCACTCATTAAGGAGCAATTTCCCGAAATTCATGTGACCATCGGAGGCAATACTGTCACCCGCCTGAGGGAAGTGCTTCCAGATATCCCAAATCTCTTCGCATTATTTGATAGCGCGATCGTCTATGAAGGTGAAACTGCCCTGTTGCGATTAGTGGAAGCCATAGGCTCGAATGGGGATTTATCACATGTACCTAATTTACTATTCAGAGATGCAGCGGGGATTCATGTAAATTCCGAATCCTACGCCGAAAATATGGGCGAGTTACCTCCTCCAGATTTCGACGGATTGCCATTAGAGAAATACTTTGTACCCGAGCCGATTCTTCCCTACTTAGCCACTCGTGGATGTTACTGGGGGCGGTGTGAGTTCTGTGATCATGGTGAGGGCTATACAGCAGGGTATCGGACCAAAAGGGATTGGCAGATTATTGAAGAACTCACCTATTTAAAAAATAAATATCAGGCCCGACATTTTCATTTTACCGATGAGTCATATCCCCCTGCCTTATTTCGAAAACTCACCAAAAAATTGATTGAGTCAAATTTAGATATTGCCTGGACCACACATATCCGTTTCGAAAAGAGTCTTCTTGAGGACCAAGTTTGGGCGGATGCCAGGACATCGGGATGTAAATTCCTTCATATGGGCTATGAATCCGGAAGTGAGCGGGTGCTTCAACTCATGGATAAGGCGACCACGACGGAGGTGATTCAGCGAAGCTTGGAGTTGTCCTCCAAACACGGGGTTTGGAATCATGTCATGGGATTTTTTGGATTCCCTGGTGAAACTTACCAAGAGGCCAAATTCTCTATTCAATTTTTAGAAGATAATCGGGAACACGTCCATTCGATTGGATTTGGGACATTTGATTTGAGCAAACATACCCCCGTCGCGAAGAATCCTGAAAAATTTGGCATCACCTATTATAAAAACCCGGAATGGGATTTGGCCTTGGATTACTATTTTACGGTAAAAGAGGGGTTGAGTATTGAGGATGCCGAACGGGTATTCGAGGAATTTGAGCAAAATCATTATGCTGGGTGGGATTTGAAAATTTTCGTGCGGGAGTATGTGTTTTTATACGTGGCCCACTTCGGGACCAATAAGTTACCTTCGCTGCAATTTCGGCTCGACTCGCACGATTCTTCAACGAAATTAGCCTCTGTCTAATGTCAGGAGCGTTGACCCTATGACTGATACCTTAATTGAAATCGAGCGTGGTGGTTCGACCGATAAATTCAGACGGACGTTTAAAACGATGTTGCTCTTTCCTCCGGAATGGGTTCCTACCGCTCCATACCTTGCTTTACCCAGTCTGACCGCCGTACTTCGGTCCTATGGCCATGAGGTTGTACAGAAAGATGTCAACATTGAAATGTACGACTGGTTTTTCAGTGATACCTTTTTAATCTGGGTAAAGCTTCGAATGGATCAGCAGCGGCGAGGTTTGAAGGAACGAAAGGCCCGCAATGAATTGACCGATTTGGAACGAGACCGACTGGCTTGTTTGACATCGCAAGATGCGATAGATGTCATGGAATTGGCTGAACGAGCTACGGAGGCCAAAGCCATTGTGCGAGGCGAGTCATTTTATGATGCAGGAAAACTGGAATGGGCCTTACAAACATTCCGCGATGTTATGCAGTTTATTTCTGCCGCCTATTTCCCCGCTTCCCTTGTATTCTATCCCATGGAAAGTAATTTGGGGTATCGCTCGGGAGTTTCGACTGAAGTATTGGCATGCCTGGATGACGATCTTGTTAACGTGTATCGGGATGTGTGCCGTCAGTTAGTGCTGCCTGCTATTCAGAGAGAACAACCGGAAGTGATAGGAGTTTCCGTCGGAACCCAAATGCAACTTCTGGCGGGTATGACCTTTTGCAAAATGATTAAAGAGGAATTTCCTGATATTCATGTGACCGTGGGTGGCAATGTGATTACCCGGTTAAAAGATGATCTCCCAAAACGGAAGCAATTTTTCACACAAGTCTTTGATTCGGCCATATTGTACGAAGGTGAACATGCGTTGGTTTGGTTGTTGGAAGCGCTGGCGGGTGAACGTGACTGGGGCAAGGTCCCTAACTTGATGTGGCATCAAGGGGGGGAGGTTCGTGTGAACGATGAAATATATACCGAAAAGACGACGGCCTTGCCTCTTCCGGATTTTGAGGGGTTACCCTTGGATGCCTATTTTGTCCCGGTTCGAATTTTACCTTACTTGGCCACTCGAGGGTGTTACTGGGGACGTTGTACCTTTTGTGATCATGGGCAGGGATATTTCGATCAGTACCGTGGAAAGCCCGCGCATGATGTAGTCCGAGAAATCAAAGCCTTGAAGGAGAAATACAAGGCAGAGCACTTTTTATTTTCAGATGAATCCTATCCTCCCGCCTTATTGAAAAAGGTTTCGCAATTGCTGATTGAGGAGCAGGTGGGGATAAAATGGACGACCTTAATCCGGTTTGAAGAGTCATTGCAGGATCCCGAAATATGGAAACAAGCCGTTCAAGCTGGCTGTTGCACGCTGTATTATGGGATGGAATCGGCAAATGAGCGTGTTTTGGAGCTCATGGATAAGCATGCGAAAAAGGCTGTGATTGAAAATAATCTACGGGAGGCCGCCAAAGCCGGGATCTGGAATCATGTAATGGCTTTTTATGGATTTCCAGGTGAAACTCGGGAAGAAGCCGAGGAGACACGGGAATTTCTCCTTGAAAATAAACGGTATATTCATTCGGTGGAATTATTCTATTTTGTGGCCTACCGGCATACACCAATGGTTCGGAATCCTGATAAGTTTGGTATCACCATTCATAAGCAGGAAGAGTATGATATGCCTCTCGATTACTATTACACGTTGAAAGAACCTGGTGGAATCACTTGTTTGGAGGCGATGCAATTGGCAGAGGAGTTTTATCAGAAAGACTTTGAGCCATGGGCTGTTAGAGTCAATGCCCGGGAACATGTATTCCTCTATATTTCCAAATTTGGTACGAATTACCTGCCCCAGATCTATGCGATGAAAGCCGGGCAGGATGAACCACGAACTGATGGGGTGCAAGGTTTGATTACCTGGCCTGTGGCTAATGCGCCTTCCGAGAAAAATTCAAAAGGTGAGTCAGGAATGTCCCGTGTGGTTAGTCATGCTGCTCCGTGATCATCCTGTTGTCGAGAGGACGGCTATTCTGCAGATGATTGGATAGAATTTGATAGGCTGCATGGATTTCCTTAGTTTTGGCCTCTCCCTTTTTATACATTTCCATATACTTCGCTGGATTATTGGTGAGGCCTGCGTAACGTGATGGATACCAGACTCGCCTGGCTTCCTCATATCGTTGCTGTAAGGCATCAGGCGAGAATGGCTCTGTTAGATTTAGGAGCAGCAGTGCCCGTTCGACGGTCATCGAGTTTGGGTCGCTTGAGGAAATCATGAATTTTTCATCAGAAGGTTTTATGCTGCTCAGCAGCCTGATTGATATGCTCAAGTGTTTCAAAAGAACAGTGATACTGTCAATTGGATTTCTGATTTAACCACAGCCAGTCTTTTTCTTAGAAATTTTTGACGATGCTCCGTGAACTTCCCATACTAGAAGCTCCAAAGTTATTTGGCAGTCAGGATTACCGCGATGTGTTGATGCGGGAAATGGATGCAGGGAAAATTCCGTTAAGCCTAGGGAAAGAATGTCCCGTCAAATGTGCATTTTGTTATGAATTAGACCATTCCTACCGGGAAACGCTGGATCCACCAAAAACCTCCCAGGAAGACTGGGAGTTTATGTTGAATTATATTAACTCCAAGCCAACAGATCCTCTTCAGTTCTGGTGCCTGGGCGGTAATGAATTCATGGAATGGACCGATTTGTTTCTTCATCCAAAAGCCATGGAATGGATCGAAGATTTTTTGAAATTTACCGATAAAAGCATTCAATTTTTCACGGTTGGTTTTGTCCATGTTCCCAAGATTCATCGGTTGGTCGAGCAATATCCCGGGAGAATAAATTTTGAGTTATCCGTCATTACCCTTGGGGAGTATAGACAAAAACTGATGCCGCATGCTCCATCGGTTAAACATCTGATGAAGGTCCTGGATGGCCCTGCAGTTTCCTCTGCAAATTTTTATGCCTTTGATGAAAACACGATGTCTGCAGATGCGAAAACGATTTCTCGAATCAATTCTCGGTGTGTATTGTGGATGGGATGTTTGACGCCGGTGGGCGGAATTCAAGAGGCAACAAGTCGGGTGATGAGGCAAGGTCGAAAATATCTTGCTGTTGAGGCGGAAAAGATATACGATGCCGGCCTTCCAAATTTTACGACCATTCATACTGAAGCCTATGTGACGGCTTTTTTGAACCGAAAGAGAATTCTCAGTCTATTTGATTCTTTGGAATTAGAAAAACGGGATTCGGTTGTCATGGCGGGAAGTGTGTATCGGATATTGTCTATGTTCAGGAAAAATCGAGCAAGGTTTCTCCATGTGCCGAATGCCACCCTTGGAGGAGATTCTGATTGTACGGTGCTGTTGACGTTGAATGACATTGCCAAACGGCTGACAAAAGAAAAATTTATTTATGTTCCCCAATGTATTGTGGAGTCTGGCAGAGGTCCGAATCGCGATATTGCCGGGGTTCATGTTGACGACTTTGTAAATAAGACCGGAGTGAAGGTGAGAATTTTGCCAAAAATTAGCACGAAGTTTGCCAATAATCGATTGTATCGAAATGGGTCACTACAAAATTACGTGGAGGATTATGTGCGTAATTCCATGGCACGTTCTTATGAAGCGACCCCATTAATAGCCTAAGTTGATGGGAAGGTAGGTGATCCAGAACTACTGAACCAATCAAGTTTTTGGAGTTTATATTGGTGAAAAGATTTAGAGGATTGTTCCTTTTTTTGTTATTAGTGGGTGCTATAGGCTGTTCCGGAAATTTGGAAAGCCAAGAGACATTCAGTCAACAAAAAAATGAAAACGATTCGTTAATGTGTGAAAAAATCACTGATGGAAGAATGGGGGGTAGAGGAGTTCCTGGCTGGCAAAGAGCTTATGAGGAATGCATGGTTACGGGAGGTCAGTAAAATTCCCCTTTATAGATGAAATACCTTCTATGGTTTTGTGATTTTGAGATGCGCCTAACATATTTTTAATCCCACCTGAAATGTTTTCTTGTTGATTATGAATTCTTCTAAAAACTGGCTTCAATTTTATCAGGTTGATGTATTTACAAGTGAGCCGTTTGGCGGCAATCCTTTGGCAGTATTTCCGTCCCCAGGAGAGCTTAGCGAGCGGGAGTTTCAGCAAATTGCGCGTGAAATGAATTTGTCTGAAACGGTGTTTGTACTCCCGCCCACCGATCCCAAGGCTGCGGCCAAGGTGAGAATCTTTACCCCTCTTCAAGAAATTCCGTTTGCCGGCCATCCCATTTTGGGAACATTTTATGTGCTTGGGACACTGAAGCATCTTGCCTTGCAGGAGCCCGTGACGAAAGTTTTTTATGAATGTACCCTGGGCCTGTATGCGCTTGACCTTATTGTCCTGAAGGGACAAATTGAACAGGTCATTATGTCGCAACCCTCTCCACAATTTATAGATGTCATCTCACAGGCAGAAGCCATTTATGATATTGCCAGGGCTTTGGGAATTCACAGATCGCTCATTGCCGATACCCTTTTCCCTGTTGAATTGGTATCAACAGGATTGCCGGTACTAATTGTGCCCATTCGGAGCCTGACAGCGGCAAAATCCATGGAAGTTGATCATTCTGAAGTTTTAGAGATTTGTGCTCGATTTGGGGCTAATGGAATTATGATCTTTACAACGATGACAGTGGAGGAAAGCGCCACTGTTCATACGAGAATGTTTGCCGATCCCATTGGTATTTCGGAGGACCCTGCAACAGGCAGCGCAAGTGGCGCCCTGGGTGCCTATTTAGTCAAGAATGGAGTCGTTGAAGTTGGTCCGACTACTGAGGTGGTTATGGAACAAGGATATGAAATTGACCGGCCGTCACGCATTTTGGTGCAGATTTTTTCTGATGATGATGTGATTAAAGAAATTAAAGTGGGAGGTCAGGTGGTAATGGTGGCTGAAGGAAAGATGGTCTATTAGCCTATAAAATTGTTTTTTGTCAGCTCTGCATTCTTGAGGGAAAGTTGTCTGAATGGGAATGGAAGAGAAATTTTCTAAATATTCCTATTTGGCGAGTTCTCCAGCTATATGCCCCATCTCAGGTAGAATAAGTTTCTCCATTGCCAGGCGAACGGCCCCCTGAGACCCAGGAATAGAAAATACCACCAATTTCCCGTAGGTTCCTGCGGTGGCCCGACTTAACATGGCAGACGATCCAATATCTTGATAGCTCAAATACCGAAAAAGCTCTCCAAATCCATCAAGTCGTTTTTCCAATAAATCATCAACGGCTTCAAATGTGGAGTCTCGCCGGGAAATACCTGTCCCGCCATTGATAATAATGACCTGAAGCGCCTCTTGACCGCTGGCTTGGAGGAGCATGCCTTTGATATCAGCCGGTTCATCTTTAATGATTCGGTACTCTGAGATGGAGTGTCCCTGCTCTTCTAAAAGATGGCAGATTAGCTTTCCACTGGTATCGGAATCTGGCGATCGGGTATCACTACATGTGAGCACCATGCAGACCAAAAATGATGACCTCTGTGCTTTGTGTGTGAGATGAGACGGTTGAGATTGGTCGGTATGTAATCCATGTTCTTTATGATGTTGATGTTCATCCATGCTTTACCCATATAGGAAAAACCTGACTATTAAGACCAAACGGAATCCGGTTTGAGCTGGGCCGCAGGCTCTCCTTTTTTTATGTGCTCATCCAAAATTACCGCCACATCGGAGTCTTTAACTTGAGAGTACCAGGTTCCTGTCGGATAGACGACAACGTTAGGGCCACTTTCGCAGGGCCCGAGGCAAGTTGTCCCAGTGACTAGTACCTCGCCAGGTTGGACGCCACGTTCAATCAAGCCCATATTGAGTGCCATCAATAAATTTTGAGCACCCGCAGCTCCACAAGAAGGCTTGGGGTGACCAGGAGGACGGGAATTCGTGCATACCAGAATATGATACTTCGGTTTTGGCATAAATACTCCTTCTCAACGAATAGGTGAAAGAGAGAAAAATTCAATCGAAAAAATGAACGAAAGGCTCATTGAGAGCGAAACAGATTCCACATGTCCACGCATTCATCCGGTAACTTCCAATGCTTAACTCCCGCAAGAATCCAATCTAAATAATGATCTTTGGCTTTAAATTTTCCAATGCTTTGGGCTACGTGCGTGCTTACGAACTCTTTTTCTCCTTCCTGAGTGAACACATGGACCTCAACATGACGAAATGCTCCCTCTGGAAGATCGCCCTCGAATTTGTCCATTTCTTGGACATCCTCCTGGGTGAGCTCAAAAACACCTCCCCACACTCGCTCACCAGCAGAAGGGGCAATGGTGGCTAATCCACAACGCCATTGGTTGGACCACCGCCCGAATTTGATGGTGTGGTCTGGGACGTATGCCATAAATAAAAATTGTGCTTCAGGAGCACGTCGTTTGAGCTGTGTGGGATTCAAATTGTCCGCATAAATAAAAAATCGCATGGGTTAAGTCCTGTCTGTTTAGGGGAAAGGTAGTATTACCATACTGCCTTCGAGAACTGTCAAGGACTGATTCTCTGTATCCTAAAAGTAGGAGCTTTTTTTTGTAAGGTTAGGAAGGATCAAGGAAAGTTTATGCCCTTGCCCCAAACTCCAAGTCAAGGGATGGGGGATGGGACCTAGACAAGATTAATAGCCAAAGAACATCAAGGTAGAGCTAAAGTGGACTCTGGAGCCTACGTCCTTGGCGAGAGGTGTAACTGTTTGTTGGAATGGTCCAGACGAACAAGAAAACGATCAAAGAAACTGAGTCCGAGGAGGCCATCGATCCCGTCTGGGAGGTTCGGTATGGTATGTATGACCACTTGGACATCATCTCTGCCTGTATTTCCCACACGAATTCTTCGTGCGACACCTAGCTCGGCTTGAACCCTCCCCCCGACAGTAAGGAGGTTAATCGGCGAATTGGCGGTATTTGATCGAATTCCCGCATCAAATGCCAAATCTTCTGAAATGGTTGTAAATGTCGCCCCCGTATCAACTATGAGTCTGGCTTCATGGAAGTCATTCAACTCCACGTTAGCTACCCAAACACCTCCTAAATGTTCCAGGGAAATCACAGAATCCTCTGCTCCAGACGCTATTTGGTCTGATTTGGGAGGAAACGACCGAGTGGGAAGAAGAGATTGGTCTAAAGATAATCGACTGAGAATAGTCTGTCCACCCACCACTGTACCGATCGCTATTACCATAAAGGTAATTAAAAGTTTGTTGGCAGTCCCCAATTCTTAAATTCCTCGATCAAGGAGCAGATTTTAACGCTGGTATCCTTAGGATGGACCTCAGTAGGCTTTTCGGTTGGGACCGAGCAAGCCTTGAAGACTGAGTTGAACATTGGAAATGATAATGGTTTATCTTGATGGGATGGTCTGTGAATTTTATTGACTTTATTGCCGTTGACAGGACTTTCATCGAAGCTAATCCATGCAAGGCAATGTTGTGGTTGCCGTACTTCAGAAAGTCATTATTGCAATTTAGTTGCAATTAATGTTGACACACCTAAAGGCCTTTGGTATTTTTGGCCGCAAGGCTTTTATTGGCAAAAAATTGATGATCCGAAAACCGCCCTCTCTCATCTCTCGATGTAATATCAGATTGGCTCTAGCGCTTGCTTTGGTATTGTTGAGTTCAATACCGTTTGTGCAGGCCTTAGAAATCCATCATGTCTTTGCTGAGGTGGATTATGATGGGCATCAACATTCTGATGATGATTTGTGCCAATGGGTACAGCACCATACTTCCAATTCTCTAGTTTGGGATGCCTCGGGTTTATCTCATTGGTCTGTTGTTGCCGGCTTCCTTTCCTTTGATCGAAACGAGACGTATGCGTCTCTGACCCTTCCCTTCGGTAACCCTCGCGGTCCTCCAGTTTCCTCTTACTCCTAATTTTCTTTTTTGACAACTGTCTTTCACCCTCAAGTCGGCCTTGCGCAGCCTTCCAAAGCGGAAGGGTGCTTGTGAATGACGCAAGGGGAGACAGCCTGCTAATCGCTTGTTAGATGCTGGAGGTTTCTGGATGTTGATTAGGGATGATAAATGTGTGGTATGGGGTGGACTTGTTTTCTGGATTCTCGGATTGGGGACGTTTGTGGGTGTTAGCTTTGTTCAAGCTATGGAAAAAGACCCTAACAAAAAAATCTGGATTGTATCCGGTTTAGTGCAATATGAGGATCTTCGCCGAGTCCCTCAGGCAACAGTAGAATTGCGGGATCAAGAAGGCACGCTCATTGAGACTCAAGTGACGAATGAAGGGGGTGAGTTTATTTTGGCTCCTCCGGAGTCTGGTGTTTATTCCATTCGAGCCATTCAATCAGACTTATCGAGCGAATCAACGATTCTTAAGATTGAAGACGATCCATTTCTTGAGGTCAAGTTAACCCTGGCACATCGTCAGGAGCTTACTCTTGAGGTTGTGGCTTCTTTGCCTCCTATTCAGCGTCGGCTCTCCGGAGAATCCTATTCGGTGAGTCGCAAGGATATCGAGGAATTACCCAGAGGGAATAATATTGCTCTGAATGATCTGCTTTTAACACTTCCTAGTGCGGTAGACGGGGGACTGAAGCAAGTGCACATTCGTCAGGACCACGCTAATTTCCAATTCCGGATAGATGGGGTCCCCGTTCCGGATACCGTTTCTTCTGTCTTTATGGATGTCATTTCCCCACGTACCTGGGAGCGTGCAGATATAATTTTGGGGGGGCCGGAAGCACAATTCGGGAATAAAACCGCTGCGGTCATTGACGTAACGACGAAAAGCGGGACACAACCCGACTCTGGCTCAGTGCAATTCTTTGGTGGATCCAACGAAACACTGAATCCTGCTTTTGAATATGGGGGAACGGTTGGCTCGGAATTTCGATATTACCTCATGAATAGCTTTATCTCGACAAACAGAGGAATTAATCCGCCCACTTTAGGAAAAACCGCATTTCACGACCAAAGTAACCAAAATCAATCCTTGTTTCGTGGAGATTGGCAGATCGATAACCAGAATACCGTGACGTGGTTATTTCTTAACTCAATTGCCAAATTTCAAATTCCAACTCGACCAGGGTTAGCGGCAAATCCCACTATTGTGGGGCTAATCCAAGGGACTGATTCGGGTTTTGAACCGGTGACTTCTCAAAATATCGATGAATACCAAAAGGAAAATAATCAATATTCCCAGCTCGTCTGGCGCAAGGATTGGAGTCATGATCAGTTTTTCAGTCTGGCCGGATTTTTTCAGCATTCCCGAGCCACGTTCACGACCGACCCTTTCAATGCCTTATCCTATACACAAGATACTGACGAACCTTTTTCGGCCGGAGATCAGGACCGATGGGCCTATACTGGAGGGATACGGTTTGATTACAGTCATCGATTAAATCCCGATCATTTGATTAAAACGGGATTCCAGATTCAAAGGACCCAGACTGTCAATAAAACCCGGCTGTCGGCTTTTTTGAGGGATGGAGCAGGCGATCCGGTGGGGGGAGTCATTTCTCGCAATGCCGATAACCGCACCATTGGATGGCGCGAGGAATTCTGGATTCAAGACCAATGGACGCCCTGGGCTCAATGGACCTTTAATCTTGGTGTTCGGTTCGATCAAATTCAGGCGTTAACCAATGATGGGCAAGTGAGCCCGAGGATAGGAGCCACCTACGCCATGACTCCAAATCATGTCTTTCATGCCTTCTACGGGAGAATGTTTACTCCGCCAAATTTAGAAAGTGTGCCTTTTCTTCAATTGAACACGGTGGGAACTACGGCGCAGCCGGAGAATTTGAAGAATACCACGGTGAAGCCTGAACGGGCTCATTATTTTGAGGTTGGTTCTGCCCATGCCTTGGGGGATTCATTGTCAATAGAATTGACCGGTTATTATAAATTGAGTAAAAATTTATCTGATGCCGGACAATTCGGCACAACCCCGCTTCTTAATTATTTTGCGTTTAAACGCGGTTGGCAGCGGGGAATTGACCTGGCTGTAAAAACCAAGTTTTTAGATAATCTGTATGGGCGCGGTAATGTCGCATGGGGCCAGTGTCGAGGGAAAAAACTTCAATCAGGTTTTATGTTGTTAGAGCAGGATGAAATTAATGATATCAATTCCAGCAGTGGAGTATATTGTGATCATATGCAACTAGTCACCAGTTCGGCTGTCCTAACTTATCGTCCGTTCACGAAAACAACCATTACTGGGCAAATGTTATTTGGGTCCGGGATGCGGACAACAGACGAGGGAGGAAAGACTAATGGCACCCATAGCCCGTCATATACCACATATAATCTTTCCATTGAGCATCTACTTCCTCTTTGGGATAAGTACAAACTGTTGCTTGGGTTTGATGTCATTAATCTGCTCGACCAACGGGTGTTTTTAAATGATGGAGAGGGGAGTATTGGGCTTGGTGTGGCACATGCTAATATGCCCCGATCATTTTTCTTTCGTGGACAATTTTTCTTTGGTGCATAATTCTATGAGCGTTTTCCGGAACCTTGGTTTCTGCATGTCCATGCTCTGGCTTCTAAGTGGTCCGTCGCTTTCCTATGCGGCCGAATCTGATTCTGCGACGCATCAATCTGACCATGAGGAAGACGTACAGGTGGAAACCCTCGACACCGTCCATGTCCATGGGCTACGACTCAATAAAGATCAGCAAGCTGGGCCGGTTCCTCAGCTGACGCCCTGGCCGACGGTTCCGTCCACCTTAGATGGGCAGGTCCTAGATGATTGGCTCAAAGCTCGAATTTTGGTTAGTAAATCTTCCGAGGTGACGGTCGTGATCATTCAACCTGCCACGCATCGAGAACTCACTCAATCCTCATTGGCAGCTCTCAAGCAATGGACGTTTTTACCTCAAATGAATGGAGATGAACCAATCGATGGTGAAGTCTCACTCCGTATTCACTTTCGTACTCAGTAAATTATTTCTGATCCATATAGGCACTAAGCGGGGGGCAGAATAGTTTTTTCAAGATGTTTTGGCCTTGCTATCCAATGGGGTTATAGAACCCTGAGCAGGGCTTCTGTCTTCCTTCTGCAATAATCCTCCCATTTATCGAATAGACATTTTTTACGCAAAAGCATAGGATATTCTCTTCACTTTGTGGATGGTTGGTGACTTCCATTCGATTGAGGGAGGGAATCATTGATTCTCTTTGGCGTTTTTCCTCGTGCTTTTACGCATGGTTCCTGTAGCCCTGCTGCCTGTCCTGCCTTTCTTTTCTGTTCCTTTCTCGGTGATTGATGGTTCCTGCTCAGCAAAGAATCCTAAAAATCGTTCTGATGGTGACAGTGTTGATCCTGTCCCTTAGCGTTTTTGTGCTTATTGGGCTTTATTCTGAAGCCGTCGAAGATGAAAAAAATCGACTGACTCATTTGACCAGCATATACGTTCATTACTTGGAAGGCATGACTCAATTGACTCCCGGGTGGGACGAAGGGGCAATGCCTCAAGAATTCTTCGCAAATCGCATTCAACAGGAATTTGATTCTCTGAGGGATCAACATCACTTTGGGCAAACAGGGGAGGTGCTTCTAGTTCGCCGGCATGAAAATGGAGGGCAGAGGTCTTCCCAATTTCAACTGGATTTATCCGTCGATAGCAGGCCGCAAATTTTGCCTGATAGTCGAGGGAACAGGGTCTTACTAGCCTATCAACCCCTTAAAGGTCTTCCTCTGGGAGTGATAGCGAAAATTAATATTCAGGAAATCCAATTTCTCTATTTTCTTGGTGGAGGAGCCATTGGAATACTGGAAGTAGGGTTCATGATGGTGGTCGGATTTATCCTGGTTCAAGGTAAAAATGCTAGTAGGCAGCAATGGCCTAAAGATCGAGAAAAAATCCGAGGAGTCGTAGTGAGTGAGGGAGAGGGAATTGTGACTTTCAATGAATATGGAAAGATCGAAACATTTAATGAAACGGCGGAAGCCATGTTTTTTTGGCAAGCCTCAGAGGTAATAGGCAGGCCCTTTAGAAGTCTGGTTGTTCCTCCGGAACAGGACGTGTGGGACCTATTTGTTGTGTCCTATGGGCAATTGACCGTAGAGCGTATTGGTGGTTTGCGGAAGGAATTCAAGGCCCAAAAAAAAGATGGAACAGTTTTTCCTCTGTCGTTGACCTTGAGCGAGTCGCCGCTAGCGGGCCAGCGCCTGTTCACAGCGTTATTACGGGATGAGACAGAACAAAAACTAGCTGAACGCCGGTTAGCCGCCCAATATGCCATCGCCAGGGTGTTGGCCGATTGCACGACCATTCAACAAGCCACTCCTGAAATTCTTCAGGCGGTCTGTAAAAGTTTAGGATGGCAAGTGGGGGTACTCTGGCAAGTGAAGCCTGGGACCAAAATCCTGTTTTGTGTGGAAGTGTGGCGAACCTCCCATGAACGGTTTTCTGAATTTGTTACTGTGACGCAAAGTATGTCCTTTTCGAAGGGAGTTGGCCTGCCTGGAAGGATCTGGGAGACAGGTACCCCGATATGGATTCCTGATGCGGTCAAGGACCCTAATTTTCCTCGTGCACCAATGGCCGCTCAGGCAGGATTACATGCGGCATTTGCCTTTCCTATCAGGCTAGGCGAGACAATTCTTGGAGTAATGGAGTTTTTTAGCCGGGAAATCCAGGAGCCTGATGAGCCCTTGTTGCACCAAATGGTGTCTGTTGGAAGCCAGATTGGGCAGTTTATGCAACGAAAAGAGGCAGAGATGGCTCTACGGGAAAGTGAAGAACGAACACGGCTCATTTTGGACACGGCCCTTGATGCGGTGGTCACCCTAGATGAGCTTGGCTATGTTATTGGGTGGAACTCACAGGCGGAACGCATGTTTGGATGGTCCAGGGAAGAAATCATTGGGCAACAAGTGGTAACTACTATAATCCCACCGAAATACCGGGAGGCCTATCCACAGGGAATTCAACACTATATCACGTCAGAAGTCAGTGCAATATTAAATAAACGGATTGAATTGTCCGGGTTGCATCGTGATGGCCATGAGTTTCCCCTGGAATTGGCGATTTCGGCTGTTCAATCACAAGGGAAAACAATTGTGAGTGGGTTTCTCCGCGATTTAACCGAGCGACGACAGACAGAAGAAGCCTTGTTGAAAAGTGAAGAGCAGCGTCGTCAAGCCCAAAAAATGGAGGCGATAGGGACCTTGGCCGGTGGGATTGCCCATGATTTTAATAATATCTTATCGGCCATAATAGGGTATACCGAACTGGCCATGACTCAAATTGGGGTGGGAAGCCCGGTTTTGCCCCGATTGCAAGAAGTCTTACGAGCAGGTTATCGCGCCAAAAATCTTGTTCGGCAAATCTTAACTTTCAGCCGGCGAGATGAATCTGGGAAAAAAGTGATGCATTTACAGCCGATTGTGCGGGAAGCGTTGAACCTCCTTCGTGCTTCTCTTCCGTCTACAATTTCCCTACATGCAGAACTCCAACCAAGCACTGCGCCGGTTCTGGCTGATGCGACTCAAATCCATCAGGTGGTCATGAATTTGGGGGCTAATGCAGAATATGCCATGCGGCCGATGGGCGGAAGGTTGATGGTCACATTAGAAGAAGTAGCGGTTGATGAAACGACAGCATCTCTTGTTCAAGGGTTGCATGCGGGGCTTTATATCCGTCTAAATGTTACTGATTCCGGGCAAGGGATGTCACCGAGTGTTACGAAACGAATTTTTGATCCGTTTTTTACTACCAAGGATGTTGGAGAAGGCACGGGGATGGGATTGGCCGTTATTCATGGGGTCGTGACGAGTCATGGAGGAGTGATTCGGGTCGATAGTCGGAAAGGACAGGGCACGACCTTTACCATTTACTTCCCTTGTTCCTCTCTCCCAGTCGAAGTTCAGCAGGTTCAATCAACGTTTTCTTCCAATTGTAAGAAGGGAACAGTGATTTTTGTGGATGATGAGGTATCTATTGCTAAATGGGCCAAGGATATGTTGGAAAATATGGGCTACCGGGTTGTCGTATTTACCAACGGTCCTGAAGCGCTGCAGGCATTTAAAGAGAATCCTGATCAATTTGATGTACTTGTAACGGATCAAACCATGCCAGGCATGACGGGAGAATTTCTGGCTCGTCAAGTAATGAGCATTCGTCCTGGGTTTCCCGTTATTTTGTGTTCAGGGTTTAGTTACACCATGAATAAAGATAAAGCCTTGTCGATGGGTTTCCGAGCCTATTTAGCCAAGCCGGTGTTAATGGGCGATATGGAGCAAGCGCTTCAAGTTGCGTTGACTCCTTCCCTCCCTCATTGAGCCAAGGGATCCAATCCTTTTTTTCATTTTTCCCCGTGCCAATATTATTTGGCAGTTTATCTGATTTTTTCGAGGTTTTTTATTTCCGTAATAACGGAGCATTAAGGGATCTGAATAGATTGATTCATCCTATGTTATGACTCTCAACTCAAATATTTCCGGTATCACAATCGGGAAGATTAGGAACGCAAGTCTGGAGAATCCCTGGTAAAAGCTGCGTGAGGAGGATAATTTTGATCTCCTGCCACGGGATAGGGATTATCTTGGTATTTCAGATTGCCCTGAGGCATCTTCAACATTATTTTTTCCTCTCTTTGACTCTAATTTTAAAGTCCATTATCTATTAGGCCTTTTGGGGCATTCATTCCAAATTTGTCGTGTTGGTTGACAGTTTCTGAGGCTGTTTTATTGATTATCAGAAACTTCGCTTTAGATGGTGGTGGACTTCCATGGGCTATCCCCCAAAGCGTCGAAGTATTTGTCAAAAGAGGAAAAAGAGGGCTGATTTAACGTCTTCCTCGTATGGACTAGGTGGGAGAAGAAATTCAAGACAAGCAAGGGAAATTGATGAAAATGGGGCGTCGTGTGTGACCGGTTTACCAATTGCATATTGCATATAAGGTGGGGTGGCGGAATTCCATCAATAGAGAAACGTAGTTTCAGAAGGAGATTGCGAAATGGGTGAATTTTTTTTCAAAGAGCATGGGGCGGCAGCGATGGAATATGCCTTACTTCTGAGTTTAATCGGTATGATCGTTATCGGAATTTTTCAGGCGCTAGGCTCCAATCTGTTTGATGGGCTTTCGGCGCTAGACCATGTTTTTGTATCGACTCAATTTAAGGATGACCTGTTGCATCACCCATAGGTAGAAAGCTCCTACCATTTCTTAGCACCCTGCTCGCTAGGGTTGTACCTCCCATCTGTTTCTCTTCACTTTGATTTAAAAAAATCTGATTTAATTCGCCATTATTTCGGGAAACGGGTTTTGGAATTGTTTGGAGGTGGTTATGCACCTTCTTCTCCTCAAATCTGTACATGGGATCAAATAGTCCGCTAAAAATGGGACTGTCACCTTTAAATCTTAAGTCCCGGTGGTGCTTTGCCGAAAAAATGAGAAAAAGAAGGGAGTTTAGATATGTTTGTACGATTTCTTGGGATTCTTATGATGTGTGCGACATGGGGCTGTGAATCGCTTTCAATGACCCATCAGTCTGCGGATGTTTTGACGCCCGGGCCACCCCCGGCCACTTTGACCTCTCTTTCGCCAAGGGAAACTGAAGACTCCTCGTCACTTGCCCAACGCATGAGCATTCCTCAAGGCCCGAAGACGGGAATAACTCAGGAAAAGTCCCAAGTAGATCCTTTCCCCACTGTGTATTTTCCATTCGATAGTTGGGAGATTTCATCAGATGTTCAAGATCGTCTGGATGCCACGGCTAGTTGGATGAACCGCTTTCCCAATTATGAGCTCATAATTGAGGGGCATACGGATGTACGTGGAACAGAAAGTTATAATATGGTTCTGGGGGTAAGACGAGCAAAAGCCGTCAAAGAATATCTGGCCAATTTAGGAATTTCACGCAAACGTCTTGATGTGGTTTCCTTTGGGAATACCTTGGTTCTGTGTGAAGTCGATGACGAACATCAATGCCATCAATTTAACCGACGTGCTGACTTGCTTCTGGAGTAAAACTTTTCCTACTGGAAAATGCCTCCCCTTAGTCGAAATGCGTGAGTTTGACTTTTTGTAAAATTCCCATTTAATAGGTCCTCCAGTCCTTCTTCCTGGATTTTCCGGATCCAAATCAGTTCTTAAGAACTCAATTTGTAAATCTTATACGTATGTGTTGGGTATGGCATCGAGTCATTCTTGATGAGGGGATGTCTTGAGTTGCTTTCCCGGTTTTCTCCTCGTAATTGACAATCTTTTACCGATATGTTATTTGCAATAAACTTGCAATAAGGAATCTAAAGACCAGACTTACATCTTTTGTTGAAATTGGAACCTAGCATCAAAAAAGATCTGCGAGCTACAGGGCGACGCATGACCCGTACACGCCAAGCGGTTCTGGCATTACTGCAAAGGACTCGCCAGCCAATAAGTGCCACGGAAATTTTTGAACAATTGCACCAGGAAAAAGTGGCAATTGATCTAGTGACCGTGTACCGAACCTTGCATGTGCTGAAAGATTTAGGTCTTGTTCTCCAATTGGACCTTCACCAGGAAGGTCTCGCCAGATATGAACTGAAGGAGGGGCGGGAACATCACCATCATATTCGTTGCCAGATCTGTGGTCAGATCGAGGATTTGTTGTTATGCCCGTTAAAAAAAGTCACAAAATTGATTGAACAACGGACCCAATTTATCGTGGATGATCATACATTGGAATTCACGGGATTGTGTCCACAATGCCAATAAGATGATTAAAACTCTTGGACCGAGGCTTTCAAAAGCCGGCTCTATCGCTTCTCTGGTATGTGCTGTGCACTGTGCGGTGACGCCTTTGGCATTGCTTGCCCTTCCCGTCATTGCCGCACATTCCTGGGATGGTCTTGATGGAATAATAGGAGCCTTTTGGGCCGATACTACTGAATGGATGTTTTTGGGAGTAATAGCCTTATTGGCAGGCTTTGGATTATTGGCGACCTATCCTAGGCATCGCGATAGCCGTCCTGCCCTTTTGACTGCTTGCGGACTTGTGGTGTTAATGACCGCTCATCTCCTGATCGAATCAGGCGGTGGGTTAGAGATTATTCTAGATGTAACCGGAGCCTCTATGATCGCAATGGCTGGCTTTTGGAATCGCCGGTTATGCCACCATTTAGGCTGCCATACTCACGAGCACACACATGAAACCAGCGGTTCTAAAATTCAACCCCTTCCTGATTTATCCTCCAATTCTTAAGCCTCAATACCTTTAGCTTGTTTACCGCAGGCTTCGCCTAATGAAATTTTCTTTGTTAATTCCTTGGAATCACGGTGTTACCTTTTAATTCCGAACCAAGGCCTGTGGGGAATGTAAGGGTTGGATTTAAACGCCCGTTTTTAAAATGGGGTCAGGTGTCATAAGTAACTAAGAGGAAGATTCTTGTTTTCGTCGAGGAACATTAAATTGGTTATGAAGTCAATATCTTACTTTTAGCCGACTTATCCAAGGCTTCCCCCAAATCCTCAAGAAGTTGTTCTGTCTCTTCCCATCCGATGCAGGCATCTGTGATTGATATTCCCCACTCCAAGGGTTTCCCTGCTTCCCATTTTTGATTGCCCGGCTTCAGATTACTCTCAATTAACAAGCCCATGATGGCGAGTTGGCCCTTGGTGAATTGTTTAATAACTGATTGAGCCACGGGAACCTGACGGGTATGGTCTTTTTCTGAATTGCCATGAGAGCAGTCAACCATTACCGGACGACGAATCCCTTCATTCGTTAAGCAACGCACGGCCTCAGAGATATCTTCCGGATTATAATTGACTCGTCCACCACCTCCACGAAGAACAAGGTGTCGGTCCGGATTGCCATTTGTTTTGATTACTGAGGTAAGGCCGTCGGCGTTCACCCCAATGAAACTTTGAGGATGTCGGGCTGCAATCATGGCATTGAGAGCGACTTGGAGTCCCCCATCCGTACCATTTTTAAGACCAACGGGCATGGATAGGCCACTGGCCATTTCTCTATGGGTTTGGCTTTCGGTGGTGCGTGCGCCAATAGCCGCCCAACTAATTAAGTCGGAAATATACTGGGGGGTTACAGGATCAAGAAATTCTGTAGCGCATGGCAATCCTAGGTTATTGATCCGCAGTAGAATAGAACGGGCCAGTTCAAATCCTCCCCCAATTTCGCAGGAGCCATCCAAATGGGGGTCGTTGATAAGTCCTTTCCACCCCACCGTTGTGCGGGGCTTTTCAAAATAGGTTCGAAGGACAATCAGGGCATGCTCCTGAATGCGATCAGCGACCAGTTTGAGGCGTTCAGCATAGAGAATGGCCGCTTCCGGGTCGTGTATCGAACATGGGCCAATAATGACTAACAGGCGATGTGAGTCTCGTCCATGAAGAATATCTCGAATGGCTTGCCGAGATTGGAGAACCATCTGTCCGGTTTTTTCGGGCAGGGGGAGAGAACTCTGCATCTGTTTTGGGGTCGGAAGTGGGGTAATATCGATAATGTTTCGGTTATTAATTGGTTCGGCCATGCGAGACGTCCTGGGTAAAATGAGAGAATATCTGGAATTGCAGAATTAAGTACCGTAACCAAATTATGCGGGAATTGACAACATTGTAATAAGAAACCCTATATCCAGGCAACCGTCATTGGTAATCTGTAATACGCCACTAAAGAATAGGGTTGATAAGGGTGGCGAGCAATACCGTGCAAAAAGGGAAGGATGTGAGGTAGGTGAAATAATTCCCTGGCAATTAAATGGGAAGAAAACAAGAACACTTATTCTGGGAGCACAATGAGGAAGGAATTTTTAAACTTCAAAGCCCGTCAAGCTGTGGTGTTAATCAAATTGGCACGTTGAGAACTATACCACCGCATGACATCTTGATTGGCGGGGTCTTGAGTAGAGGTAAATGAAAATTTGGTGCCAATGACTAAATCCACCGTGGGATCAACCCACTCAATCGTTCCGGAAAATTTGGAAAAGTGGCTAAATCCTGGCAAACGACAACTAATGTGGAGATGTGATGAAGAGACGAGTGGCCATGCGGAAGGTGCGACGCGAAACTGGCAACCCGTCGGGGAGAGATTGCTGAGCTGAACAGGTAGCACAGCAAGGATTTTTCCTTTGTCACTGAGTGGTCGAACGGCTCCAGTCATATTGACCGTCAAACGAGGAAATGAGCGAGGGTGTTGACGTGAAACGTTTGGTGGGGCACCTAATCGAATTGTCGGAGGCTGTGTGAGAATTTCTTGAATGACCGTTTCAAATTCATAAATGTCCTCATCGATACATGAACGACCTTTACAGGGAATCCCGCAACTGAGACTGCTGAGTGCCGGATCTTTTGGGAGTGCACAAAGGAGGGAGTGATCCGCTCCCAGTCCCAATAAATAGGTTTGGATTAACAATTTTTCAGGTGTAGAGGGAAAGGTCAACCAAATGGAGTTTGAGCCGATGGATAGGTGCGGAGATGTCGAAAGCATGATTCCCTTTTCGGTTGTGTGAGGCCATGTTACAAGGCCAAATTCCGACCGACAAGATGAGGAGGGGAGAACGGAAAAGGACCGACCTTAATATACAAGAACAGGCTAAAAACTCTAGAATGTTTTTTGAAGGCTTATCGCCCAGGTAGACGGACATTCCATCGGCTTGGAAGGGGAATAAGGGAAAGACTCTGCCGTTAAGCGGCAATGAAACTAATTTGTGGTTGGCGGTCAGGTTTCTTCTGGGTGGGGATGAAGTTCTTGAATGAGTGAATCCGCTAAATTTTCAGCAGAGATGACATAGTTCTGTGAGTCAATGGCCTGTTGGAAATGTGCGATTTTGTCTTGTCGAACATCCGGAATCTGAGACATTTGTTCGAGGTAAAAAGAATCTTTTCGGCTAGGAATGGAGGGGGATGTTCTGTCATCTTTGGCAGAGTTTGAAGCTAAAGCAGAAGCCTCTTGGCAATCATCGGGAGATGACAAGGCCATTTCCTTAGGAGGACACGATGGGACATCTCCTGGTGGTTTTGGTGGGATGGAGGAAAGTTGATTCATTGGTGGTTTAAGGGTACTCAGGATGAGATGGAATCTTAGTTAAAGATGAATAGAAGAATCAAATGGCATCGTCGTCCCTCTTGGCCGTCTAATTCTTTCGAGAAAATCCCTCCTCACCTTTTGAGCGGTTCTCATGGAGGATTGAGATAATAATGGAATATGTTGTGGGCGCCCGTATTCATCAATTGCAGACCATTGATCCAGGAGAAATCCGGTTGATCCAGTTAGCACTGCCTGAGGAAGTTGAGATAGCGGGAAAACTATACGCCCTCCGAGATACCATGCGTCCAGGAACAGCCTTTCTCGCAAAGCCCTGGGGAGACCGGACGGGCAAATATCGAAGACGGATGTATACCCGGTCAAATGCCTCCTTCAACGAGCCACGCTTGTTGGAGACGTTCATCAATTATACCCATCTCGAACAGTCTGATACCTCCAGTTGGTGGCAATCGGAAATGGCCACCGACTGGTTTGAGAAGGGAAAAACTGTAGAAGTTCGTCTGCAAATGGACGAAGAGAAGGGGAGCGCGTTGGTGTATGAAAATACCAAGGTATGTAAGGCTACGAATCTTCGCTTGGAAGACGATGGGATATGGGAGGGAATGCGAATGGTTTGTGTGGCCTTTGGCACGGGCATTACGCCATTCTTATCGTATGCCCGATATTTAAAAGCCAAAAATTTTGGTCGAAACGGAGGGAGAGTTGGAGCCCACCTGACGCTGGTGGTTAGTGTTCGCCATGAGGGGCAGTTAATGCTCCATGAGGAAATGGTTGCGCTTGAGCACCAATTCCCCGAACATTTTCGATATCAACCAGTTCTAACTCGATCCTGGCCGATTTCCTGGGGATATCCGAAAGGTCGAATCCAGCGAGTGGTACACTCCGTCTCCGGACACGAGCAAGTTGACATTTCACCGCTTCAAACTATTGTGCCGAAATTAGCTCAATCGCATTTACGGATATGTGGGAGCGTCACGGCCTGCCGGCAGCTCACTCTGGGGCTTGAACAAGGCGGGTTGGTTCCGCTGACGCTGCGCACGGAGTCCTGGTAGAAGAAATCCATGCTGAAAGACAGAGGAATTTGGTGTGGATGGATTCCCTATTCCCCTGCGGGCCGTGTAATGGAATCTGGAATCGTGACATTTGGACGGCGTAATAAGCGAATCACAGGCCGACCAAGGAAGGTGTAATGTCCACAGATCAGACAGTGCAAGCTGAGTGTGACAAGAAGTTCCTGCTCCAACTGTTCTAATTGTACTGTTCGCGACCCACATCGACAACAACGAGGATACTTGTCGGAGGAGGCCTTTTGGGTCAAGGTCTTTTTGGGAGAGGTCTTGCGTGACTTGCCGATTGGTTGGTCCGGCTGTGTTGACTTTTTCATGACTGAATCCTTGGTCAAGGTAATAGAAGAACCCATCTGGTTATAACCAATTCCTGTGCCAAAAATTCGGAGTAAAAAGTGACAGGAAAGTCCAAAAACGACCTAGAAATAGGGGAAAGGAGGCTGACACTGGGTAAAATTTTCCCGAGGAACAGGGTCAAAAATGCTGAGCTGACGTGCTGTTGGCCGACTAAAATTTATTGACTGGGAATGGGAGTCGAGGGGCGAGAGAGGATGGCCTCAGAACGTAGGCGGAGATTAGCTGCTTCCGATGGTCGATTCGCTGCTTGCAACATTCGAGCATATCGTTGAAGGATGGCTGCCACGTCCGGATGGTTTGGGCCATTCGCGGTTTCCTTTAATTTGAGGGCCCGTTCATATTGCGCAGCGGATTTGTCATATTCTTTCCGATCTTCGTAATAGGTGGCCAAACTATATAGACTACTTAGAAGCAGGGGATTTCCCGGTCCTAACCCTTCAGCATGTTTAACCGTGGCCAATAACTGGTTTTCTAACGCAGGGGTGGGTGCTTCTCCGGTTATTGCCGGAAGCGAGGTCCGAGAAGAAGGCGAAGGTGTTTTTGAATGGGAGGTACATGCGCTGAGTAGGCCAATCAAAAGCGTGGTGGTCCACATCATCTTAAAAATAGATCGTATATTCCGATTCATAGAATTACACCCTGACCAAGGCATCTTGAAAAAATCCCCGATTACGATTAGAAAGTCAGAAGTGATTCTATGAACTCTGAGCCTGTTCTCGCAAGTGAACTCCCCGGTTTATGATTTATCAAATACCAATTCATTGTGCTTTTTAATGGAGAAGAATACACGATGACGGTCCTGTGGTGTTCGATTTCGGCCCATGGCTTTGGGCATGCCGCGCAATTAATGCCAATCTTGAATGAATTAGGTGGGGCGATTGAAGACCTGCATGTGATTCTACGCACCCAGGTCCCTGCTGATTTCTTTCAACGTCATCTCCGCGTGAGATGGGAGTTGCAGGATGTCCAACAAGATGTGGGATGTGTCCAGCGAGGGCCCTTGCATATTGATGTGGAGGAAACATGGAAGGCCTACACCAAATTTCACGCACAGTGGGAGTCCAAGGTTGAGGAGGAAGCTCAGGCCATCCGATTGTCCAAGGCGCGTCTGGTCATCTCCAATATTTCGCCTCTTGCCATAGCTGCCGCAGCTCAAGTGAAGTGCCCGGTGGTGGGAATTGCCTCGCTATCCTGGGATCGGGTGTTAGAGCCATTTGCCCAGGCCGATTCCGGTATACATCGTTCGATTCTCGAAACCATTCGTAACAGCTATGGGTTGGCAGACTTTCTCATCCGCCTTCATCCGGGTATCGAGATGCCGGCCTTTGGTTCGACGGTTGATGTAGGGCCTTCGGCACCCTTAAGAGAACCGAATGGATATGATCTGCGAAAAGCGTTGGGGGTGGAAGAGCATGAATTGATAGTCCTCATTGCCTTTGGGGGTGTGCCGCTCAACCGTCTTCCGCTTAAGCAGATGTCCGCCATGGCCGGGTTCCACTTTTTAGTAAGCGACCTCCCATCTTTTTCTTCTTATACCTCGGTGCATCGTGTCGAAGATCTTGCGATGCCATTTGGGGAAATCAGTCAACAGGCGGATATCATCATGACCAAGCCGGGGTATGGCACCGTGACCGCTGCGGTCCAGGATAAGACGGCACTGGTCTACGTCCGTCGACATAATTTCATTGACGAACAGAGTTTGGTGGAATATATCCATCGACACGGGCGAGGAATGGAGTTATCCCGTGATGACTTTGAATCGGGCAATTGGGAACCGACTCTTCGAGCTGTGCTTAAAGTAGCGGTTCCGTCTGTGGCACATCCTTCACCGGGCACGGGTGACGTTGTTCATCAGTTAAAAACATATTTGTCGTGCTGAAGGAAAATGGGCCGGGGATCTTTTCAAGCACTATCCGGGATCAGAGAGGGATAGGGAGAGACTGTAAGGGCCTCAATGGCATTGAAGACACGTGATGCATTCAATTCTCGTTCTTTCCAAAATACTCCGATCACTTCCACGGAAAGATCCAGTGAAATCGACGGTGAGCCTTGCGTGCGATCGTGTTGACCAAAAACGACAATGGATTGTTCCCCCTCGACCAGACGAAAGACAAAGCGTATGGCTAACTCTGAGTCATCAAGGTGCATTTCCGGTTGGGTGATCACTCCACGAACGGCCACGAGACGTTGATGATAGGAATCTGGTTGACTCAACAGCATGGCAATGGAGACGGGTTCGGGTGATGTGGTAAAAGTGGAGGAGGGGAGGCGGGCTGAGAGTTGGCAGAGGAGCCTGGGTGTGGGTGGTGCCGAGGCAATTCTTTCAAGGGAAGCTTCCAAGGGAAATGCCGGTTGATGCGTAATGTCCGTCCCAACGAACAGGAAAGCATTCCATGCTCCAATTAACAGAACTTTTGAAAAAATGGTCATGAAGGAAAAGCTGTTTTTTAAAAATAACATGCAGGGACGCGTTAACGTGGATATTCGCCAAAGTTACGCAAATAATCAGGTGAAGAATTTTCTTCTGTAAGGAACATGTCAATGCCAGTTGTCGATTATTATGAGGTTCTCGGTGTTGTTCTTCAAGCATCGCAAGATGAGATAAAAAAAGCCTATCGCGCATTAGCCCTTCAGTATCATCCTGACCGCAATCGAGGAAATCGTCAGGCCGAACAAAAAATTCGTGAAGTCAATGCAGCCTATGAAATCTTGGGTGATCCGGATGCCAGAAAAACGTATGATCGAATGCGTTTGGGCTATGTCGAGCCGATGGTCCACCGACGGGATAGGGATCCGGATCCCGAGCCGGAAGAATCCATTTCTCCGTCGGTGGTACTACAACGAATGGAAGAAACCCTTCGAGAGGAATCCCGCAAACAGCTGTTTATGGTCTTGATACGCAATACACAAAGAATCAAAGAAGAATTAGGTATTATTCGGGAAAGGGTCATTCGTGCCCAGGGATATGATACCTTTCTGGAGAAAATTGTCATGCAGCGAGGCCAGGAAGCGTTAGATGAACTCGTGTCCGTGGAACTCAAACAGCGCCGAGAGCGACTCGTAGACGTAGCCGTGGAGATGGTGTGCTCGGCCGTTCCAGGTTCGTTTCGAGGCGAAGAGCAAATGGATCAGGTACGACGAAGTTTAGGACAGGCGTATCAGGAAGGATGGATCCAAGGATACGAACAAGCTTGTGAACTCCTCTACGAGCGCCGGTAATCAGGACGGATACATTGAGAAAAGCACAAATGGGAGTGGCTAAGGGAAATGATCAACAATGAGGAGACAAGTCTTATTCAGAATCCGATACCAGCAAATGGGACGCTCCATTTGCCGGATTATCGCCGTTTCGCAATCCTCAGCGATCAAAGGGAGAAGAGGGTTGCTGGAAGGGATTGCCTTTTGAGGGGTGATGCCTTGATGTGGACAATGCCTGAGCCTCCTTCGACAAGGTCACCTGGTCCTGGATGGGAGAGGGGGCACCTCGTTCCCGATGGCTTTTGGCTTTGCCACTCTCCTCATCGGAGCTCACGGCGGTCACCTGTTTTCGTGAATGATCCCCCGATGATGCGGGTTGCAGAAATTGAATAGCTCCTACTTCCGGTAATGTCATGGTCAGTACTCCTTTGCTCTTCTGAATAAGTTCGAGACTCCCATTACAATCTCTGTATCGGTATGTGCCCATAATGCTTGCGGCGCGAGAATGGGTGGATTTTATGAAATGGCATAGAACGTGAGCTATTTGCCAAAAAGGGCAAGGAACTCATTGGGATGCTCACCACACCAATAACGAGTGGATGGGCTAGGGGAGCAACAGGCATGTCAAAACAATGGTGTAACCGGAATACCTTTGAAGTCGAACGATACCAAGAAAAGATCAGGTTAATTGATCGTGTGCCTCCCTTTCATGAAATCCACCAGTCTCTCACTACCTCCCGATTATTGTGTATATAGGGAAAATGGTGTTTGCATTTAGCAGGAATCGTTCAAAACCAACTGATCTATCCCCCCTTCGTTTCCTGACAGATTCGCTAAAAGACTTGGGGGATCAGAGGTCCTTGAAATGCGGAGTGCGCTTTTCTAGAAAGGCTGCCAGCCCTTCTTGTTTATCTTCGGATTCGCAAAGTTCTCCAAACAAGGTTGCTTCTACCAGCAAACCCTCACGAAGTTTCAAATCCGATCCCCTCTGAATGGCCTGAAGGGCTGCTCGAACAGCACTTTGACTTTTTGAGGCAATCCGACTGGCAAGTCCGATAGCCTGCGGCATCAAATCTTTATCAGAGAAAACCTCAGACATCAGTCCACATGTTTTGCCATCCTCTGCTGAGAGCGAATCCCCCGTCAAAATCATTTCAGTAGCTTTCGATTGGCCGATGAGGCGAAGCAGGCGTTGGGTCCCGCCGAACCCAGGGATCAGACCAAGATTAACCTCCGGTAGCCCGAGCTGAATTCCTTCAGCAGCTAATCGGAGATGACAACACAATGCCAATTCCAAGCCTCCGCCGAGGCAGATGCCATTGATGGCTGCGATAATCGGTTTTGGCGAAGCCGCGATTTTATTAAAAATTCTTTGGCCGGTGAGGGCCAGTTTTTTCCCTTTTGGCTTGGATCCGATTTCTGCCAACATCCGGATATCGGCTCCTGCAATGAAAAACCGTCCTGTTCCGGTGATGATGATGACCTTGACTGGATCATGATTGGCCAGATCGTCCAGGGTTGATTCGAGTTCACTAATCCCTTGGGGTGTAAGCACATTTGCGGGAGGATGGTTGATCGTCACCGTCGCGACATGATCTGCCGGGTGTTCGGTTAGCCATATGCGAGGAAGTCCACTCATGGTCTTGTCTCCTCTGGAGAGTCGTGCATCTTTGGCCTGCATGCCATAGCCGAAGCCTTAAGCCATACTTTAATAATATAAATTTATTATAACATAATGATAGAATATTATTAGTTTAATATCATTAGTTGCGGACTGTAAAAAAGAAAATTTTTTTAAAAGACCATCTGGCTGAAAAACCTATCTAGAATCCTGCGAGAATTCTAGAGTCAGTAGTAAAACTGGTTTCCCTCAGAATTCATAGTAAGGAGGTCAGGACATGTCACAACTGTTCAAAGGCATGGAGCGAATAGAAGAAGCGCGCCAGGAAATGGCCGGTGAGAGTTTTATGGCGGGCCTGTTTATGGGAAATCCGGACTTCAATCTGCTGTTTCCGCCGGAAGAGCCCGACCAGGAAGAGCAAATCGGGGAAGAATATTGCCAGAAAATTGAAGATTTTCTGAAGCAGCATGTGGATCCGGACGACATCGAACGAACCGCTAAAATCCCGGAGCATGTGCTCAAGGGCCTGCTGGACCTTGGGGCATTCGGGATGAAAATACCCAAAGAATATGGCGGGCTGGGATTCTCGTATACGAACTACGGGCGGGTGCTGATGCTGATGGCCAGCTGGAGCAATATCCTGGCCCTTACCGTTGCGGTGCCACAGTCCATCGGGATTGCCATGCCCATTCTTCTCTTCGGAAACGAGGAACAAAAAAAGGCCTTTCTCCCGCGGGTGGCAAGAAAGGAAATCTCGGCTTTTGCGCTCACGGAACCCGACACCGGATCGGATGCGGCCAATATTCAAACGAATGCCGTCCTCAATGCCTTGGGCACACATTTTGTGGTAAATGGCGAAAAACTCTGGTGCACGAATGGCTCCCTCGCCAGCCTGATAACACTGGTGGCCCGCGTGCCGGCAAAACGGATATTCTTGGACGGAAAGACCAAATGGGTCCCCGTGCCCGAAGGAATAGGGGCAGAGGCTTCCATCCACACGGCGTTCATCCTGGACATGGCCAGCCCAGGCGTGAAGATTCAACAGCGATGTCAATTTGAAGGGTGCCGGGGCATTGAAAACGCCCACATGACATTCACCGACGTGCAAATTCCAGTGGAGAATCTCATTGGAGAAATCGGGAAAGGCCTGAAATACGCGTTGACCATCCTGAACGTCGGGCGGGCCATTAGCATTCCCGCGTTGTGTTTGGGGATGGCCAAGCAGGCCTGGCAACCCACGTTGGATCGGGCAAATTCACGCGTCACCTTTCAGCAGCCGCTCAGCCGGCGGCAAACCCAAATGAGGCGCGTAGGACAGATGGCTGCGGATCTTTTTGCCATGGAGGCCCTGTCCTGGCTGGTGTGGCGTATGGCCGATCAACATGCGTATGACATTCGTATTGAAGCCGCCATTGCCAAAATCGCGTGTTCGGAAAAGGCGATTAATTTTCTCAAAGGTGCGCAAACAATCTTTGGAGGGATGGGATACGAAAAGGCTGATTCCAAGCGGGTTCGGGGAGAGCCGGCCTTCGGGATTGAACAATTGGTTCGGGATATCGAAATGTACCGTATCGGGGAGGGAGCCACGGATATTCTGCGACCCTTTGTGGCCCGTGAAGCCCTGAACCCGCATTTGGAGCAAGCCAGGAATTATCTGGACGCAAAAGGCAAAGCCCTTGAACGTATCCGGGAAGGGGTGCATGTCGCCCAATGGTATCTACCCCGATACCTTGATCTGTGGAAACGGAAGCCACTTCCTTCCCGTCTGGAAATCGGTCATCCCAAAATTCGCAAGCACTTCACATATGTCGAACGGGCAAGCCGCCGTCTGGCCAGAGCCATCTTCTACATTCTGGCGATTCACCAGGAAGGGATTCGTGATGATCAGGGCAGGCAAAATAGGATTGAGTCAGTCGGGGAAGATTTGTTGATTATGGCGACCACGGCGTTATGGGCTGAACGGCAGTATAGCCGGGAAGGTGATCCCCGGGTCTGGGACTTGTCGGATGAAATATTTCATGCCGCTCGTGAGCGGATTGACCGGATGATTCCGGAAATTATTCATAATGATGATCCCGTCGCCGCAAAGGTCGGAAAGCGGGCGTTCCTGGGGCAATACCCGTTCCTAAATCACGGCATCATTCAACGGGGACTCACCGATTACCTGTCTCCAGTGCCGGCATCAGTTCGGCCAGAGAAAGATGCCTATAAGAAGCAACACTCAGAGAAAACCGTTCTCACTCCCCATGCCTGATCGCCTGATAGGTGACCTGCGGCCACGAGCGCTTCGTAATCACGGTGGGAATGGACTGATCGGGTTCCTTCCTGATGTTTCTTTAAGTAGATCTTAAAGGATTGCTTCCGGTCCCAACGAACCCCAAAAGCATCATGCCATTCACAACAGAGATGGAGATTCTTTCTTTCTCCCTGGTCCGACGTCTGCCGTTCGGCCCCATGGGAGGATGCGCTTTTTCTTGGCGGGCCGTGTCTGAGCCTGGCGAGTTAGCCCGCCCTCTGCCCTGCATCTGCCCAATTTGATGAGGCCGAATGGGGCGTCAATGGTTTTGGGCCCTTTTGCCTCCACAACAAAGGAGCCGCCCTTCGGGACGCACCAAACAATACCTCGCTGCCGGGGCGAAAGCCGGCAACACAGCACATCACGTGAACACGAGAGTTGGATACACACATGCGATGCATTCCCCTGCCAGCGGTTTTTTTCTGCCCCTAGATGGATTTCCGATCCACATCGTCAAGCTATAAGGTCAGAACCATAAATTGTGAATAATCTCTCATTTCCTTAATCATTCGCCAAAAATCCCAATCAAAAGTTTCTTGACATTTTTCCTGCCTTGTTCAAGAATCTTCCGACATTGAGACTGACTTCTTTTGTGCACTCATGGAATTCCTCGGGAATTCCTGAGTGGGTAAAAGTGCAGGAACAAAGTTATGAAAGAGCATCGATGATGGCATATGGCTCACAACCAGTGATGAAGTGTTTTTTTGATAGGAATACGCAGATCCGGGCTTGCGCGGATTTACCTAAACCTTATTAATTTTTTATGCGAACTCGCTTACTAGTCATGAATGGCCTCAGAACCGTAGACCTTTATTGGGTCGAGCACCGGGGCTCCGACGTGTATTGCGGAATAACCAGAGGCCAGGGAAAGCGATCGTACCATGAGTCTGGTCAAATACATGATACATTTTCAGGATCGAGAGCAAATGAAGTGCGGCACGTACCATTGAGGGATCTGAAAGGTCAGTTTCACCTGGTTTCTGTGAATATAGGTGATGCAGCAAAATATGTAGAGTGGGCTAAGGACGCATTCGAATATTCTGGTCGTTCGAGTGATGCCGTGTTGCTGATCGACGCGCGATCTATACCTGCCAATACACAAACCAATATAGCCGTGGGCCTTGTGGAACCCAGGAACGGTGAAGCTTTGGCATGGCTATTTTCTCTTTCAGGGGACCTTGGTGGATTATCTTTTTCCACAACTCAAGGAATGATCATTTCGTCTGTTCAGCCTTGGGTCTATGCCATCGTGTCATGGTCACAAGAGAAGAAAGAACATTAACAATGCCACGCAGGCGACCTGCGAGTTTGCCGCGCTTAATGGTTGGCGTTGTGCTGACAAGTTTGCATAATAGGGACTGCTGATGACGTATTACGCAAAATTCGAGACCGTCTTGCTCAAGGGGCATGACGAACTCAACGAGCGGTGGGTGCAGGATCGCATCGCTGAAGATCCGGTGATTCTTGGTCTCGGCGATGTCGTGTTGAAGGACAAGGAGCGCATCCAACCGCGAGCTGGTCGACTTGATCTCTTGTTGCAGGACGCGGAAGCAAATCACCGCTACGAAGTCGAGGTCCAACTGGGCGGCACGGACGAAAGCCACATCATTCGGACCATCGAGTATTGGGACATCGAGCGGAAACGCTACCCACAATACGAACATACCGCGGTGATTGTAGCCGAAATTATAACAGCTCGATTCCTGAACGTGATTAGCTTGTTCAACGGAATGATCCCGCTTGTGGCAATTCAGATGAATGCACTGAAATTCAACGACAAAATTGGGCTTGTTTTCACCAAGGTTCTCGACCAAATGACACTTGGCCTTGTCGATGAAGACGAAGAAGTGCAAGAGGCAACGGATCGTGCTTACTGGATCAAGCGTGGTTCGCAGAAAACGGTGGGGATGTGCGAAGAATTGCTTGAAATTGTCAAGACGCTCGATCCTGCGCTCGAATTGAAATACAACAAGTTCTACATCGGTTTGGCAAAGAACGGGCAACCTTGCAACTTTGTTGTTTTTCGCCCCAAGAAAAGTTTTTTGCGGCTTGAGCCCCGCCTGGCGAAATCGGACCTGACGCAAGAACAACTTGAGACTGCTGGACTTGATGTCATGGATTACGATGATCGGTGGGGCCGTTATCGTATTCGCTTAACTCCCAGCGACCTGAAGAAACAAATCGAGGTGCTGACCCAGGTCTTAACGCAAGCCTTCAACGGCTCAAACCCCTGAAGTCACCAGAACGAGTCCATGCACTGAAGCCGTCGATTTATTCGGTTTCAAATGAAGAGTCCCTTAGCTGCACCCCAAGGGATCCCCGCGGAGGAGCGAATTGACGTGAACAGATGGAACATCCCTGATTGGCTCGAGCGAGAGGTTATTAAACGAGACCGCTATTGTGTCTATTGCGGAGTTGAGTTCATAACTACGAACGTATCAAGGCGATTCAGGTCATCTTGGGAGCACATCATCAATAATGCGCGGATACTCACTCGAGGAAACATTGCCAGGTGCTGCATCTCATGCAATGCGAGCAAGGGCACCAAGGAGCTAGCCGATTGGCTTGAATGAAAGTACTGTAGTACCCGTGGGAATACGGCGGAATCCGTCGCAGAAGTGGTGAATGCAGCTCTTGCATGTCGCGCGAGGGGTAAACAAACAGGGACCTAAATTCTTTCCAGCCGACGTCTTAGGTCGTGCGGCCTTCGAATACAGCTTGACTCAAACATTTTGTTGCATCCATCCGAATCGAACCACCTACTCTTCAACACATTCCCAAGATAACGTGACCCTGCCTGTCCGCCTAGGTATTTATAGTGTTTCCAAATAATTCCCCAAGGATCACCGTCATGGAATTCCCTGTCGTTTCTATTTTTCCCATTGTCCGACGCCTGCCGTTCGGCCCCATGGGAGGATGCGCTTTTTCTTGGCGGGCCTTGTCTGAGCCTGGCGAGTTGGCCCGTCCTCTTCCCTGCATCCGCCCAATCCAATGAGGCCGAAAGGGGCGTCAATGGTTTGGGTCCTTTTGCCTCCACAACAAAGGAGGCGCCCTTCGGGACGCACCAGGCAATACCTCACTCCTGGGCCGAAACCCGGCACTTTAGTTTTTTCGTTCCTAAAAAAATAGGAAGTTTATTAAAATGACTACATACGCTGGATCACTGAATGATTGTCTTCGTTTCTTCCAGGTGTTTCTTCAGGTATTCCATAAACGGGGTGCCGCCGGTTCCTACCGAGGTTGGATTAGTGGATTGTTTCTCGCTTTGCTGATGAATATAGCTTGCGGCATAGTCCAGATGTGTGGCCCGGAATCGTGCCAGAAGTTGTACGCATTCGTGATAGGCCTGCCATAAATCTGGTTTGCTGGATTTGTGGTTCATAATATATCCGGACAGCAGCGGCCGGCCGGCATGGTCCTGCTGATGTTCCAACTTCTCAAGAAACGCGCGGTGGGCAGGTGGCATGTAGTGACGCATTTCGGTGAGAAACACGGTTAAGGGATCTTCCGCGTGCCTGATGCCCAGTGCGGCATCCAGCGCAGGAATAATCGAGCTTTGTGCCCCGGTTTCTCCTCGAAAATATTGTGGAGCTTCTTGGAACTCCTTCACTCCTTCATACACGAGCCCATTGGGAAGGGTCGGATTATTTTTCCAGCCGTGAATAAACGGCCTCACGCGGTGATAATAGATATAGGGATCACACCGCTCGGGCATGCGATCCAGCGTTCCGCACATGCCTTCCATCATTGAAGCCAAAGTCATGAGTTCCTTGGTCACTTCATCTGCATGATCCTGTTCCGCTGCTTCCTGCGCGCGTAGAATGGCGGCCATGGCCGGGCCCGCTTTTGCCTCAATGTCGACGTGGACGGCCACGAACCACTCTTCATCCAATCCTCCAAGAAAGTTTTGCAACAGGACAATATTATCGAGTTGGATCGCGTGGTCCGGGTCGAGACGACGCCAGTTGTCCAACGCATAGGAGGCATACGACAAAACCGGAGGCCGGCCTAACCGACGTGACACTTCACACCAGGGCACGGCCAGGTTGGCCGGGAGATGGTCGAGGGGGTGATCCGGATTTTCCCAAATGTAGCCATGCGCCGCAAAGGAAAGAATGCGATTGGCGTATCGGTAGGTTTCGACGGTCCATTCGTCTTTCTTGCCGGGGATAAGGTTTTGCATTCTGTTGATGGTGTTCCGGAGTTGGCGGGCCGCCAGCAACTTGGGCAGTTGCTGCCCGAGCCATTCCAGATCAGGGCAGAGTGAGCAGGAAGAAAGAGGATCCGGGACGGGCAAAAATCCGCGCTGTTCGGACATTTCAAAATGTGATAACGAACGATATTGAAGCGATGGAGGTTGCATGAGACTTAATTGTTAAGTCGCCGAGTTTCGGCCCGGCAGCCGAGGTCCTTTTGTTTTGGCAAAAGGACCCAAAACCATTGACGCCCCACCTGGCTCATCAGATCGGACGGACGCGACGACTAGGAGGGCGGGCCAACTCGCTGGGCTCAGACAAGGCCCGCCGATTGATTCCAGCGTCCGCCCAGAGGCCAGGTAGCAGGCGTCCTACCTCTAAAGGAACCAGGAGCGGGGTAGCCAATAGAGCAGTCAACCAGGTCATTCCTCTCTCCTGTCTTTCGCCTACCCAAAGAGTTTGAACCTAACGAACGCGTAACCCATTCTCCTACCCACAGAAAAACCAGAAGAACCCTTTTTAATTTAGATCCCCGCAGCAGGGAATACGCACATTCAACCGGAAACGGGAGCCTCAACTTCAAGGGACTGTTGGTGGCGGGTGATGGCCTCCACCAACGATGGGATGCCTTCTCCGGTCGTGGCCGTCACCAGCAGCACCTGTGGCACCCATTCCCGCAACGACTGAAGGGTTTCGTGAGCACCCTGATGATCCGCCTTGTTAACGACGACGATATGGGCAATCTCAAAAATCCCGGCCTTCATAGCCTGCACGTCATCGCCAAGACCGGGAGCGACGACGTCTACCACTGTTTGGGCTATCTGGGCAATTTCACCTTCTTCTTGTCCCATCCCGATGGTTTCAATCAGCACGACATCATACCCGGCGGCGTCGAGCACATGAATGGCGTCCTGTGTCGCCAGGGCCAGGCCACCCCGGTGTCCTCTCGTGCCCATGCTCCGGATGTAGACACGCTCATCCAACGATTGGTGCTGCATGCGAATTCGATCTCCCAGAATGGCGCCGCCGGTTAATGAGCTGCTGATATCCACGGCCAGCACGCCGACCTTTTTCCCTTGTGCCCGGTACGCCGTAATCAATTGGTCGATCACGGTACTTTTTCCCGCGCCGGGGTATCCGGTGACCCCGATGGTGCTTGCATGGCCGGGGAAAGGCTCTAGCCCCTCCAGGACCGCTGTTCTTTCCGGCCCATTCATTTCCAGTAACGTGATGGCGCGGGATATTGCCCGGATGTTTCCCGTTCGGACTTCCTTGAGTAAGGAAGGAATCGTGGGAAATTCATGTACGGTCAAGGGGTTCGAACCAGACATCGGTCACCTTGTAAGTGGGGGTGTCGGAGAATTGTGGACGAATCGGGAGTCCAATGTGAATCTCTTCCGGTGGCACGCCTTTGAGCCGGGAGAGAAAAAGCGTATTCACCTGATCAAATTCCACCAACACCAACAGAAAGGGGGTTTCTTTCAGAAAACTCTCCCCGCCGTAATAGCAGACCGTGAAGGTATGCACGCGTCCGGTTGGTGGAAGTGCTTCCCACGTCGTGGGCGCCCCGCATTCCATGCAATGTGCCCGTGGTGTCGCATACATATACTGGCACCCCGTACATCGCGATCCCAGCAAGCGGCCTTGACTCAAACCCACAAAGAAGGGGGAATCCTGGGCATAACTATGCCGGTAGTCGATTTCGTAGTGGTCCTGGATGATCAACGGGGCGCCTTCCGGTAGATTCGTCTCCTGGCGTTTCTCCATGGGTTTGCCGGTTGTTTCAGAGTGTTTCATGGTGTGGTTATGTCCTCTCCAAGATCGAAACGGTGATATAGGTCCCGGTGCCCGCATGACTATGGATGAGTCCACGTCGGGGATCGCGAAGTTGTAATGCCGGACTGCCTAAATGCTTCTCGATCGTGCCTTGTAGTTGCCAAAACGCAAAGACGGCCTGCATCAGACCTGTGGCTCCGACCGGATGGCCGCAGGCCAACAGTCCCCCGGATGGATTCACGGGGAATCGCCCTTGATCCGGTAACGGCAAGTCATACTCAATCCCCGGCATGAACGGGATACCCTTTTCAATAAAACTGCCGCCTTCCCCATATTTACACAACCCCAGGTCTTCATAGGTTTGAATTTCAGAGGAGGTATACGCATCGTGAAGTTCGACAAAGCTTAAATCTTCCAATGGATTCCGGATGCCGGCCATTTCGTAGGCCAGTTTTGCCGCCATTCGACCACCGCGAAAGGAATGCACCCCGGGGTATTTGAGCCGGGCATAATCGGATTCCTGCTCGTGCGGAAGCAGCGGAACTTTTCCATGCGGCCGGTCAGCCATGCGCATGGCATCTGACCCTGATCCTATGCCGGTGATGTGCACCGGCCGGTCACAGACCTGTTCCGCAATGGTTTCGTCAGCCAGAATGCAGACGGCTGCTCCATCGGACATGGTGCAGATATCTTCCATGGTCAATGGGGTGGCTACCATTGGGGATTCCCGAACCTGTTTGACGGTGAGACGTTTCGCCTTCTGCGCATAGGGATTGTACAGGGCATTCAGATGATTTTTGACGGAGACCATAGCCATCTGTTCAACCGTGGTGCCAAATTCATGCATATGGCGATTGACCATCATGGCATAGTACCCGCTGTAAAACCCGCCGACCGGAAAGTCGAAATTCGTATCGGAAGCCAACGCAATAAATTCGTTTCCCTTCCAGGTGTTGACCCGGGACATGGTTTCAAATCCATACGCCACACAGCAATGCATTCGTCCGGAGGCGATCGCTTCCCAGGCTGATTGAAAACACAGGCCTCCCGTGGCTCCGCCCCCTTCGACCCGTTTTGACGGTTTAGGGCACAGTCCCAGGTAATCGTGTGCCATGCTGGCGGCTTTGAGCTGTCGGGTGAAATGATCTGAAAAATAGGAGCCGACCCCGCCATCAACCATGTCTTTCGATAAGCCAGGTACGTCCTGGAGGGCGGCGTCATAGGCTTCTTTGACCATCAGACGGAAATCTTTATCCGGATGGGCTTTGGCGAATTTTGTGATCCCACCACTGATCATATAGACCGGTCTCATCGGGGCAGTCCTTTTACGAATTCCACAATGCGTGACATCGAGGTACCGGGAGGGAACAGGGCCCGCACACCGTTTTCCATCAGAGGGCCGACATCATCAGAGGGGATAATGCCTCCACCGAAGACGACGATATCCTCGGCATCATGCGTTTTTAGTAATTCCAGTACCCGTGGAAACAGAGAGGAATGGGCACCGGAATGAATGCTGAGGCCTATCGCGTTCACGTCTTCTTGAATGGCGATATTGACGACCTGCTCGGGGGTTTGATGTAACCCGGTATAAATGACCTCCACGCCGGAGTCTCGTAGGGCTCGTGCCACCAGTTTCACGCCGCGATCGTGGCCATCCAAACCAACCTTTCCGATCAGGACTCGAATGGGCGTCGTCGCTGTGGTCATGCTGTTCTCGCTTCCTCTGCAGGTTTCAAGAAGTATTTGCCTTCCGTGTCTTTGTGGACGTACCCCATCTCGATCCGGGGGTCATGTTCAAAAATCAGGAGCCATCCTTCTTCGTAGGCTTGATCAAGAATCCATCGTTTGGTTTCCAGCGTCTGTAGCGGAAAGAGGTCGTAGCCCATAATGTAGGGGAGCGGCAGGTGAGAGACCGTGGGAATACAATCACCTAAAAAGAAGGCCGTGTGTCCTTCGGATTCAATTTTAATGCTTTGGTGGTATTTGGTATGACCGGGGGTAACCACCATCGAGACACCGGGCAGCCACTCGGTCGTACCTGTGACAAACTCACACTGGTGATGTTCCAGAATAGGAATGAAATTTTCCTGACGGTAACTGGCCTTGGTCCGTTCATTCGCCTTGATGGCATCCTCAAATTCTCCGCGTTGCACCAGATAGCGGGCCATCGGAAACGTCGGGATCGTCTGTCCTTTTTCATTACACCGCGTGTTGCCTCCGGCATGATCGAAATGGAGATGGGTATTGATCACCATATCGATATCCTTCGGGGCAAGGCGGAAGTGGTGTAAGGCATCATGAAGGGAGAAGGATTGATCTACGGCAAACATTCGATGAAATTTTTTGTCCTGTTTTGAGCCCAGTCCCGTATCGACGAGGATGTTCTTCCCATGTGCCTGAATCAGCAGACAGGTCAAGCTGAGCGGGATGCGGTGGTGATCGTCGGCGGGACAACATTTCTCCCAGAGCACTCTGGGGACCACCCCGAACATTGCTCCGCCGTCAAGCCGGAACCGGCCGTCTGTCACAGGATAAATGTTAAATTGTCCAAGTTTCACAGGATTGGTCCCTTCTGTTTTGAGTTAAGGGTTTTCCGGCTACAGGAACAAGGATGAGATCTGTATGCCGGTTTGCTCTGTTACCTCCTTGCGAATTGGGTCCTAAAGGCCAACATGGCTTATGGTCCTCAGGCAGCGACAACAGTTCATAACACCACAGGTTCACGATAGGTTCCAAAGACTTCCTTTAAGGCTCCACACATTTCTCCCAATGTGGCCTTGGCTTTGACCGCGTGCATCAGGTGTGGCAACAGATTTTCGCCGGATTGCGCGAACCATTGAATTCCATGAAGCGCTTCAGTCACTTTCTTGGGGTCCCGTTTGGCGCGAAACGAACGTAATCGTTCCCGCTGATACTGTTCGACTTCCTTCCCGATTCGCAGGGTGGGAATGGTGTACTGCTCCGACTCAACGTACTCATTGACCCCGACGATGATGCGTTCTTTCCGGTCGATTTCTTCCTGGTAGTGCTGGGACGCCTCCAGAATTTCTCGTTGTGGGAACCCCCGTTCGATGGCGGCCAACATGCCACCCATGGCATCCAGCTTGCGAAAGTATTCGCGGGCATCTTCTTCCATCCGGTTGGTGAGGTGTTCAATAAAGTAGGAACCGGCCAGAGGATCAACCGTGTTGGTGACCCCGCTCTCATGAGCAATGATCTGTTGGATCCGTAACGCCAGCGTTACGGCCTCCTGAGTGGGCAGAGACAGCGTCTCATCCATGGAATTGGTATGGAGCGATTGCGTGCCGCCGAGCACAGCCGCCAGAGCCTGAAGGGTTGTGCGCACCACATTGTTCATGGGTTGCTGGGCCATGAGGGAACAGCCTGCTGTCTGGGCATGGCAGCGGAGCTGAAGCGAGCGTGGATTGTTGGGGTGGTATCGGTCTTTCATTTCCTGCGCCCACACGCGTCGTGCAGCACGAAACTTGGCAATTTCCTCAAAAAAGTCGTTATGCGAATTAAAGAAAAAGGACAGTTGCGGGGCAAAGGCGTCGATCGGCAATCCTGCCTGAACGGCGGCATCGACATAGGTCAGCCCGTCATACAGGGTAAAGGCCAGTTCCTGCACGGCCGTGGATCCTGCTTCCCGAATGTGATACCCGCTGATGCTGATGGGATGCCATTTCGGTACGTATTCACTGCAGTAGCCGATGGTGTCCGTGATCAATCGCATGTGGGGAGCAGGCGGAAACAACCATTCTTTTTGTGCGATATATTCTTTGAGAATATCGTTTTGAAGGGTGCCATTGAGCCGATTCAGGGGGATGCCTTGCCGTTCAGCCAGAGTGAGATACATGGCGAAGATTACCGCGGCCGGGCCATTAATCGTCATGGAAACCGATACCCGATCCAAAGGGATTCCGTTGAAGAGTGTGGCCATATCTTCCAGTGACGAGACCGCAACTCCACAATAGCCTACCTCCCCAAGAGCCTGCGGATCATCGGAATCCAGCCCCATGAGGGTCGGCATATCAAACGCGACGCTAAGACCGGTCTGTCCCTGATCCAGGAGATATTTGAAACGGGCATTGGTGTCATGAGCCGTCCCGAATCCCGCGAATTGGCGCATCGTCCATAGCCGACTGCGGTACATCGCCGGATGAATTCCACGTGTGTAGGGAAAGTCTCCAGGAAGCCCGAGGTCACGTTCAGGATCCCAATCTTTGAGGTCTTCCTGCGTATACCGATCGGCAATCGGCAGTCCGGACAAGGAGGTACACGGCGTCTTTCTGTCCTGAGGATGGGGAGAGGCCGGATGTTCTTCAGCCGAACACTTCTGATGGCCTACCGGTGAATCGTGAGCAATCTTCATGGCGTCATATCCTGACAAGGGAATCAAGGGTGATAGCTGTAGAATCCTTTTCCTGACTTTCGACCCAACCAACCCGCCTCAACATATTTTCGAAGAAGCGGACACGGGCGAAACTTTTGATCGCCAAATTCTTGATATAAAATTTCGCAAATGTTGAGCACGGTATCCAAACCGATCCGATCGGCTAACGCCAGCGGCCCTACGGGATGGTTGGTGCCATGAGTCATGGCCTTGTCGATCATGTCCGCAGTGGCAATGCCTTCGGCGAACGCAAAGATGGCTTCATTGACCATCGGCATGAGCAGGCGATTGACAATGAAACCTGGAGAATCTTTGGATTCCACCACAACTTTTCCCATGCGGTCGGCAAATCCGGCAAGAAGAGAGATGGTCTCATCGCTGGTGCGCAACCCTCGAACGAGTTCCACCAATTTCATGACCGGGACCGGATTCATAAAATGCATGCCGGCTACCTGAGCGTCCCGCCCCGACATGGCCCCTAATTTTGTGATGGATATCGAGGAGGTATTGCTGGCCAGGATCACATCCGGTTTGCAGATGGCTCCAAGCTGTCGGAACAGCTCGCATTTCATTTCAGAATTTTCGGGTGCGGCTTCCAGGATCAGGTGACGATCAGTCATGTCCCCGAGGGATTGGGTGGTCCGGATTCGTTTCAAGGCCGCTTCCCCCTCCGAAGCCGGGATGATGCCATCCTGAATTTGTTTGTCGAATCCCTTGTGAATGCGTTCAAGTGCCGCTTCCAGGGATCCGGTGTGGATATCGTAGAGGAGGACCTCACAGCCTGCGAGCGCAGATACAAACGCAATGCCCGCACCCATTTGACCGGCTCCTACGACACCCATGGTTTGTATGGCCTGTGATGGCATGTTCGCTTCTTCTCCAGTCAAAACAGAAACGTGATCGAGAATACTATGCGCTAGGTCATGCGTTCGATCACCACAGCCAGGGCTTCGCCTCCACCAATACAGAGACTGGCAAGCCCCAAACGGCCACCTCTGGCTTCCAGTGCGTAAAGCAGTGTGGTCATAATCCGTGAGCCGGTAGCTCCGATTGGATGGCCAAGCGCCACGGCGCCTCCGTTCACATTGACTTTTGCCGGGTCCAGGCTGAGTTCCCGGTTAATTGCAAGAGACACCGAGCTAAAGGCTTCATTGATTTCAAAGAGATCAATCCGCTCGATCGACAGGTTTGTCTGCTTTAGAACTTTTGTGATGGCGTGAACCGGGGCCATGGTAAACCACTCCGGTGCTAATGCGGCGCCGGCATACCCGATGATTCGTGCCAACGGTTTGATGCCATGGCGTTCGGCCTCTCTTTCTTCCATCAGAACAAGGGCAGCCGCACCGTCATTGCAAGATGGGGAATTGCCGACTGTCAACACGCCGTCTTCTTTGAACGCCGGCTTCAAGCTGGCAAGTTTTTCAAGATTCACGCGATTCGGTTCCTCATCGTCGGTGACGAGAAGGGGCTCGCCTTTTTTTTGAGGCACTTCGACGGAAACAATTTCCTGTTTGAATGCGCCATTCGCGATGGCCATGCGGGCCCGGCGGTAGCTTTCAATCGTAAAGTCATCAAGGGCCTGCCGGCTCAGTTGATACTTGGACGCGCAGAGTTCCCCACCCTGACCCATATGGAAATCGTTATAGACGTCCCAGAGTCCATCCTTAATCAGGCTATCGACCAGTTCCCCATGGCCCAGCCGGTAGCCTTGTCTGGCCCTGGTCAGGAGGTAGGGGGCGCCGGTCATGCTTTCCATGCCTCCGGCAACCAGAATGCGGGCTTCCCCTAATTTGATGGCTTGAGTGGCCATAATGATGGCCATGAGACTGGATCCGCAGACCTTGTTGATGGTGGTTGCGCCCACTGAGTCGGGCAGGCCGGCTCCAAGCGCGGCCTGCCGAGCGGGTGCCTGTCCGAGACCGGCAGCCAGCACGCAACCCATATAGACCTCGTCCACCAACGCCCCTGACAAGTGAACGCGATGTAAGCTTTCCCCAATGGCCAGGCTTCCGAGTTTCGTCGCGGGAACCGGGCTGAAGACCCCCTGAAAGCTTCCCATGGGAGTGCGGACCGCACTCACAATAACCGCATGTCTAACATCCTTCATGAGGTGACCTCCCAGGACGGTTGTTCCAGGACAGATTTCACCATGAGCATAAATTGATCTGCCGTGGCTCCATCGATGACCCGATGATCAAAGGCAAGGCTCAAGTAGGCCATGGGGCGGACTTCAATTGACTCGTTCACGACCACTGCTCGCCGCTGAACAGCGCCAACTCCAAGAATGGCGATTTGCGGTTGGTTGATGATCGGAGTGCTAAAGAGGCTGCCAGTCCCTCCATGATTGGTGATGGTGAAGGTTCCTCCTTGGACTTCCTCGGGCTGGAGTTGTTTGCTTCGTGCCCGTTGAGACAGATCAGCGACTTCTTTACCCAATTGCCGAAGATCTTTTTGAGCGGCATGTTTGACAACGGGAACCAATAATCCTTCTTCTACGGCGACAGCTATACCGATATGCACGGCATGCCTGAGGATCAGACCTTTGGCAGACCAGGAGGAATTGAGAATCGGAAAGGCGTTGATTCCCTGCGTGACCGCTTTGATCACAAAAGGCAGATAGGTCAGGTGCAACTTCTGTCTAGGGGGTTCGATTGTTGTGAAGTCGGCTTCAAAAAACGTCACCACGTGGGCTGCGGTCTGTCGACTCTTGACCATGCGTTCCGCAATCGTTCGTCGCATGGAACTTAAGGGAATCACCTCTTCATCAAGGGAAGGGGACACTGATGCGGGTTGTCCCTTTAGCGAATCGCCGGACTCTTTTCCGGGCAGGCCCTGCTTGTCCAGGTACTCCAGGATGTCCTTTTTGGTAATCCGTCCATTCATGCCGGTTCCGGTGATGCGGCTGAGGTCCACCTGGTGCTTCGCGGCAAGGTCTCGAACAGCCGGTGAAAGGAGTTCAGGGGATCCTGAGATCGTTGACTGGCCGTGACCGGACGATACCGGTGATTGAATTGTGCTTGTCGGGGAATCACCGTTTCCGGATTCGGAATGGTAATCGAGTCGCGCGAGAAGAGTGCCCACCGGGACCGTTTCCCCTTCCTGAATCAAAATCTCGGTTAAGGCTCCGGTCGCCGGTGAAGGAATATCCAATGCGACCTTATCGGTTTCCACCTCTAACAGGGATTCATCTTTTTTCACCTGTGCCCCCAGCGGAACGAGCCATTTCACAATGGTGCCTTCGGCAATGCTTTCACCTAACTGCGGCATGACGATGTCGGTGGCCATGAATTGCTCCCCTGTGTAATCAATAGGCCGCCAATTGGCGGGCGGCAGTGATGACGTCATGAGCGTTCGGAAGAAAAAAGTCTTCCAGCGGGGGACTATAGGGCACGGGAATATCGGGGGCTGCGATCCGCATAATCGGCGCATCAAGCGCGTTGAAGCATTCTTCAGCCAGAATCGCGGCAATCTCTCCACCGATGCCTCCGGTCTTCGTATCTTCGTGGAGAATAATCACTTTGCCCGTTTTTCGAACAGAGTTTTTGACCGTGTCGGTATCAAGGGGGCTCAGGGTACGAAGATCCACGACTTCCATGTCGATCCCCTCCTGATCCAAGGCCTCTGCTGCCTCTAATGCCACGTGGACCATGGCTCCATAGGTGATGACGGACATCTCGCTTCCTGTCCGTTTGATCTCCGCTTCTCCGATCGGGACGATATAATCTTTAGCAGGAAGCATCTCCTTCACGCGCCGATACAGAAATTTATGCTCAAAATAAATGACGGGGTTATGATCACGGATAGCGGCTTTCAACAATCCTTTGGCGTCATAGGCGGTTGAGGGCGCCACCAGTTTCAACCCGGGGGTATGAAAGAACCAGGCTTCCGGGCACACGGAATGGAACGGCCCTCCATGAGTCCCTCCCCCGAAGGGTGCGCGAATGACCAGAGGCACCTCTGCTCCCCAGCGATAATGATTCTTGGCGGCCATCTCGGTAATTTGATCGAACGCACAGGAAATGAAATCCGCAAATTGCATTTCCACCACGGGTCTCATGCCCATCATCGCCGCTCCGATCGCGGCGCCGACCATTCCCGATTCCGCCAGAGGGGTGTCCAGCACTCTCCATTCACCATACTTATCTTGGAACCCTTCGGTGACACGAAATGCCCCGCCGTAAGGGCCGATATCCTCTCCCATCAGGAAGACCCGCTCATCCTGGCTCATTTCTTCATCAAGGGCTTGCGAGATGGCTTCCAGATAGGTCACTTCATGTGTGATGGCGGATGTGGTCATATCAGTACCTCCACGGGATTAGCCGCAAAGACGCCTTCCAACGCTTCCGGACCTTCCGGAAGAGGGCTTTGTTCCGCGAACTCCAAAGCGGATTCAATTTCCTTTTCAACCCTCATATGAATTTCCTGGAATTCGGGTTGACCGGCATACCCCAATTTTTTCAGCCGACGTTCCGCCTGCAGAATGGGGTCTTTCTTCTTCCACTCCTCCAGGAGTTCCCGAGGCACATATTTGGCGGAATCATGTTCCGAATGCCCGTGCATACGCATGGTTTTGCATTCGATAAAGGTGGGACCCCCTCCGTCCCTTGTACGTTGAAAGGCCCGTTGTGCGGTCAGATAGACGGAGGCGACATCGTTTCCGTCCACAATTTCACCGGGGATGGCATAGGCTTTTGCCCGCTCGACGACATCTTTGATGGCCATCTGATGGTGAAGAGGGGTGGAGTAGGCGTATTGGTTGTTATTGCAAAAGAACACCACCGGCAGCCGGCGAACGGACGCGAAGTTCAACGCTTCATGAAAATCCCCGCGACTGGTCCCTCCATCTCCTGTATTCGCGGCGACAATACGGGTTTCGCCACGGAGCTTAAACGCCAGAGCCACTCCGGTCGCAACGGGAAGATTGTCAGCCAGATGACTGACAAAGGCGATGATGCCACGTTTCAGATCGCCCATATGCACGTTGCCGTCCTTCCCTTTGGTGGGTCCGGTGCGCTTGCCAAGATATTGCGCTAAGACCTCACCCGGCGTAATGCCTCTGACTAAAAACGCACCCATATCGCGATGGAAGGGGGCGATAATGTCATCCGCCTGCAGGGCGGAAGCATAGCCCACCGAAATCGCCTCCATTCCATGGCTGGTGTACGCACCACCGACGATGCGACCTTGCCGGTACAGCGTGGTCACTCGTTCCTCCAACGCTCTGGTGAGTTTAAGGAAATAATAGAGGTGGAGAAATTCAGATTGTGAAATCTCCATAACACTCTCCTTCTGTCTAGACATGAATAATTATCCTCTTGTTGGTCATTGGGTGTGGTATGGGTGATCCGTCATGTCCACTACTCATTCAATGGCGGCCTCCTCAAGCCGAGCCGCCTTGCAAAGAGCGGAATTGGACGTCCCGGTAGCGTGCCAATGTGGGGCTCAACCGGGCCTTTAACTCCAAACGTTTGGGTTTCCCCGTTGTCGTATAGGGTATTTCCTGGCCAAATATGATGACCTTGGGGCACTTGGCATAGGGCAACGCCTGGCGACACCATGTGACCATCTCATGTTCCGAAGGTTGCGGCATATGTTCTTTGAGAACGAGGTATCCGGCGATTTCTTCTCCGTAGAAACGGTTTTCAAAGGAAACGGTCATACCGAATTTGACGGAAGGGTGCCTTCTGAGTACTTCATCAATTTCCAAGGGTGAAATATTCACACCGCCACGGATGATTAATTCTTTCATTCGCCCGGATATGAAAAAGTACGGGCGATCACCCTGATCACGAACGAAAAACCCCTCATCTCCCGACCGAAACCATCCCCACCGGAAACTTTCCCCATTCGCATCCGGTCGTTTCAAGTAACCCGAACACACCGTTTGTCCGCGGATACAAATTTCCCCCTTTTCCATCTCGCCGACCGGTTGTCCTTGGGGATTGAGAATCGCCATGTCGTTGTGAGGAATCGGTAGGCCAATGGATGGATAGTCATAGTCCGTGAGCCAGTGCCTGTGTTCCTGTTCGGAAAGGTTAACGGGGAGAAAACTGGCATAACACGTGGTTTCAGATAGGCCGTATCCATGACGAACCGGAGCATGAAATTGATGCTCGAACCGTGACACCGTGTCCTTTAAGAGAGGGCCGGCACCACAAATCAATCCACGAAAATGGTCAAGCTGGTATTGCCGGTTATCCCGGGCTCCTTCCAGCAGGAACTCCAGAATGGTAGGGACCACACTCACGCAGGTAACCCCTTCATCCCGGATTCGGTTCCAAAACGCGGACTGACGAAAACGCCGGTTCAGTACGGATCTGCCCTGTCCATAAAATGGTGTGATGAGCGTGACAACGATCCCGTTCACATGATGGATCGGTAGCACACACATGAGGCAATGACCTTTTTCTAATCCGTGCCATCGTGCAATGCCGTGGGCATCGACGAGAAGATTTTCAATCGTGAGCACAACCCCTTTCGGCGGTCCCGTCGTTCCGGAGGTGTAGACAATTAATGCTTCATCCTTGAGAGCAGCTTGATCGAGAGATCCGTGGTTGTATGATTGAGCGGGGTGAGGTTGACTCATCATGTCCATGAGCGGTGAGGTTCCATTCCCGAGAGAGACGAGATGCAGGAGGTGGGGTAGTCGATTCCGGATATCCTGGAGGGCTTCGTATTCGGTTCCCCAACAAAAAACCACACAGGCCTCTGAATGTTCTAGAATATAGAAGCGACGGTCTCCAGATTCATTGAGGTCAATCGGCACCACCACGGCTCCCAGGACCCATGCGGCATAATACATCACCACGGTAAAGTCGTGATTAAACAGCAGGGTGGCAATGCGATCACCTCGTTGGATCCCCAGTTGCTCACGCAGGAAGGTTACGGTCCGATTGACGGCGTTTCCGAATTCCTCATAGGTATAGCTTCGAGCCATTCCGGAATCGTCGTAATATGTTAAGTACACGTCTTTCATGAGTGCCGGATCGGCCACCCGCTGCTGAAAAAATTGCGTAAACGAAGAATATGGGAATTCGAGGAGCGGGTTTCCGTTCCGATGCGCCTCCTGAATATTGTTATTCATGGAAATCGTTTCAATCATCCGTTTTACCCTCTAAGGAAATGACTCATTCCCCTGTGAGCATGAGGCCTCGCGAGCGATAGCCGTTAGCATCCAAGAGTTCCTTCATCGCGCATCCCCGAGTGTGACATGCCTGTTCCTGGAATGCGCCCCGTTGTGGTTGGGGTTTTTCATCGTTCGTTGATGCTCGAGACCCAACCAGAACCCCTCTAAAAAGTTCAGAACCTGTCGGACGCCGTCGTGAAAATCCTGTCGCTCTTGAGTGGAGAGTGTCCCCTGAGCGGAGCCATGTCCTTCCATGGCTGCAACGGCATGCACCATGGCTTCCTCATGAGTGGATTCAAGTTCACGATGGAAAGTGAAATACCTCATATCAAGACCAGGAAGTCGCTGACGACGCAAAGACTGTAAGCCGGGAATGAGGTGATCCCACATGGTAATGGCCATGTTTTCCAGGCCAAAGGAAGCTCCTAAGGCTTGTTCATGAAGTCCGCTGCTGTACAATTCTTCCAGCCCTTCGATATAGGCCCGGGTAGAAGGCATCATCGGTGTAGTCAGGGCTTGATGAAGATCGATGTCGATGGAACGCAGGAAATGCCGATAGAGTAACTCATGTCTGTTTTCAGGATTTCCCTCCCCTAATTCTGAATACAAAACCCGTGTCAATTCCTCCGCGACGGATTCGTCCTCGGTGTTGACCAGTTGTGCGACAAGAATTTTTGGAAAGAATCGGGCAAAATTATAAAACTCCACCGCAAACGCATGGAGTTCTTCATCGGATGCGTCCCCCTTCTTAAACCAATTCAGATAAGAGTTATTGATGGCACCATGGTGAAGTACGAATTCCCGCATCTCCCGATAAAATCCTGACATGGTGGCCTCCTTAGGCTGAACACATAAGTAAGTCCCATTTTCAAGTAATTGTTATCTGTGATTGCCAGTCAAGAATTTGATGATAAAATATTATTATCATAATAAAACTTTTATGGACTACAAGCAATGAGGGGGAATGGGAAGGATGTCGCATTGGCCATTTTATTCATTGCTTTATCAAAAGATTGCAAAAGATTATTTTTTAATGGTAAATTGAAATTAATTTGGTAGCTAAGCCTAATAACGGACCGGAAGATACGGGAAAACATGAACGGTCTGCAGGAGTCCTTTCGAATTATTGATAGGGAAGGAGAATCCCATGGGTGACACGGTTGGAATTGATCACATTACCCTTTGTGTGAATGATCTTCATGCTGCCGAATACCTGTTCAATAACATTCTCGGCTTCCGAACGATCTGGTCTGCCGATGATGTGGGATCCGATAGGTCAAGCATGGATACCATTGTGGTTCAAAGGAACAATATTCGAGTGGCCCTCATGCAAGGCCGGGATAAAACCGGTAAATCACAGATTACGGAATTTGTCGAACGTTTTGGGCCAGGTATACAGCATGTCGCATTGGAAGTAGACGATATCGAAACCGTGTGCCAGGAATGGGAAGCCCATGGCGTGAAGTTCAGCGGGCCCGTGAAGGAAGGTCGGGATGGATTCGGTCCGCTCCGCCAGCGTTTTACTTATCCACTGTTTCCCGGCAGTGGAATTTTCTTCGAACTGACTCAGCGTAAACAGGGAAAGGAGGAGTCAAAGACTTTTGTGAAGAGCACAGTCGAGTCCTTATATCAGGATATTGAACGGGATCAAACGCAGGGCGTGGAACAGACTATTATTGATTTTGGGCATATTCCCTAAGCCGCTATGGCCATGGTGGATTCATGCTGACAGAAAGGACCCCATGTATTTAACACGGAAAGGTCAATCACCCCGGCAAGCGCACGTCAATATTCCAGCAGGGCTGTATGAAGAGGAACATGGGCGCAAGGGATTTGCCGGGCCGGCTTCCCATCTCTATCGATCGCATCCTCCCACCAACTGGCTTCGGATCGATGGGCCCTGTCGGCCTCGCGCCTTCCAGTGCAGCGACCTGACCCCTCCAGATTTTTTCACCAGGGAAAGCCGACCGGTGGAAATATTACGAAGTCCGGATGTCCAGGTTTCTATCTCCCGTCGGAAAGAAACGATGCCGTATTTTTTTCGCAATGCGGATGGCGATGAAGTGCATTTTGTACATAAAGGGCGAGGTCTGCTGGAAACCGATTACGGCGTGCTGACGTATGAACCCGGAGACTATCTGGTCATTCCCAAAGGGACGACCTACCGTATGGTGGTTGAAGAAGGACCCGGTGTCATGTTGATCATGGAAACTTCTGAACCTGTCATGCTGCCCGAACGGGGGTTGCTGGGACAGCATGCTCTATTCGATCCCGAGGTCCTTGTGGTCCCCGAACTTTCAGCGCCCGTCCCCACACAGGGTCAACAGGAATGGGAGCTTCGCATCAAACGTGATGGAACGTATACCAAGGTGTTTTATCCTTTTTCTCCGTTGGATGTAGTCGGGTGGAAGGGAGAGGTTTGGCCGACGAAACTCAACGTTCGGGATTTTCGGCCGGTGACCAGTCCCCGCTATCACTTACCTCCGAGCGTGCACGCGACCTTCCAGGCGGGAAGGGTGTGGATTTCGACGTTTGCCCCCAGACCGCTGGAGAGTGAGCCGGGTGCATTGAAAATTCCCTTTTATCATCGGAATACGGATTTTGATGAAGTCCTGTTTTATCACGAGGGAAATTTCTTCAGCCGGTCGGGCATTCATCCCGGAACCCTGACCTTACATCCTCAGGGCATACATCATGGACCCCATCCAGGGGCGGTTGAGGCCAGTAAAACACAGACACAGACGAATGAAATTGCGGTGATGGTGGAGTCACGGCAACCCTTCTGCGTGATGCTTGAGGCTGAGGCTGTTGAATTAAAAAACTATTCCATGAGTTGGAGCACACCATGAAACTTGTCACCTTCCAGGTTCACACACCAGTCGGAAAATTTGCGCGGGTCGGAGCATTCCACCATGAGTCCATTGTGGATCTGAACATGGCATACACGCGGATGCTGGCGGATCAAGGGGAGGCGCAACCCTACAGGCTGGCCACATCGGAAGTCCCGTCCTCTATGCTGGAGCTCCTTCAGGGGGAAGTGTCGGCGATGAATAGAGCCCGGGAGGCCTTTCATTATATTCGTGACAACGATCATGTGATCCATGGCCCTGATGATGAAACGATTGTCTATAACAGGGAAGAGGTCTCGTTGCTTGCGCCGATCCCTCATCCCCCTCTTCTTCGTGATTTTATTGCCTTTGAGGCGCACATCGCCGCGACTTCCAAAAAACGAGGTCAACCGATACCCCCGGAGTGGTACAAGGCGCCGGTCTATTATAAAGGCAATCCACAGACCATCATCGGGCCCGAAGACGTTCTGGTGTGGCCGTTACAGACACAAAAACTCGATTATGAGCTGGAGTTGGCCTGCGTCATTGGTCGAAAGGGGAGAGATATTCCGGCGGATAAGGCGTGGGATTACATTGCCGGCTATACCATCATGAATGATTTTAGTGCCCGGGATATTCAATTCCAGGAAATGGCCTGTCGGCTCGGACCCGCGAAGGGGAAGGATTTTGCCACGGCGTTGGGACCCTGCCTGGTGACGCCGGAGGAGATTCCAGACCTGAAGCAGGTCGCCATGGTGGCTCGTGTCAACGGAGAAGTCTGGTCGAAAGGGTCGTTTGGAACCATTTACTGGTCGTTCGCTCAAATGATTGAACATGTGTCCAGGGGAGAAACGGTCTATCCGGGCGAAGTGTTCGGCTCTGGAACCGTGGGTGGGGGATGTGGATTGGAGATGGATCGGTTTTTACAGCCGGATGATGTCGTGGAGCTGGAAATTCAGCCTATTGGAACATTGAAAACGAAGATTACCAAGGAGCATTGAGCATGAATCTGGTGCTTGAGAAACACAAACGCATATCGGAATTGGTCGATTATCAGCGAAGGCTCTACGCGGATTCAACCGTCGAAGAACGGCTTCAAGCGATTGTCGGAAAGTCCCCATCCTCTTCCCTGTCGAAACACGAGGTCATTCGGATACTTCGCGATTCAATGGCGGTTCTGTTTGATACGCATGTAGCCGTCGTGTCGGGCCACCATACCGCGACCTATTTAGGATTTGAGTCCATCGCACGTGATGCGGATCTGCTTTCCCTTATCAGTGCGGATATGGGCCACTGGGTTTTAGGCCTGAGCCAACACCATCGAATCGACGGACTCCTCGTGCCGGCATCGGATGCACGTTTGTTGGCAGAGGGTATCGCGACCAGCATTAGCCCTCAGATGACGATGAGAGTGGTATATGCGCCTTTCAATCAGGATACAGGAAAGATTGGAGTGGAGATTCCCGAAGGCTCGATACAAAAAGGGGATAATTTTGTGGTGATCAATGACGTGACCGCGCGAGGGAGCTGCGTCAACAAACTCAAAACCATTGTGAACGATCATGGCGGTCATGTCGTAGGAATGATGGTCTTTGCCCGTCGGGATAGCGGGCAATTTCCTTTGATGGATGACTTGATGTCTCGTTATCCATTTTACTACGGGACGAACGTGACGATGCCTCAATGGGACATTCAGGACTGCCCGAATTGTCGAGCCGGAGAAGAAATCTTTTCCTGGAAGGAGATGCCGTCCGATCTCAGGGCAAGAGGGGATGATGCTTGCTGACCGCCTGGCCGAGTATGCGGAGTTGTTAACCTTCCAGAACCTTCCTTCGGACGTGATCCATGAGGTGAAGCGACGGGTGTTGGATAGCCTGGCCTGTGCATATGGTGCCACCACGGCACCCCCATGCAGGATTGCGAGACGCCTGGCGACCCGGGTGATGGTCAAAGACGGCGCAACGGTATGGGGAACCCCCCATCGAACCAGTCCGGATCTGGCCGCCTTTGCGAATGGTACGGCGGTGCGGTATCTCGACTGCAACGATACCTACCTCTCCAAGGAGCCGGCTCATCCGTCAGACAATATTCCGGCCTGTCTGGCGGTGGCCGAAAGTCTTCATGTTCATGGCCGGCAATTCATTCAGTCCATCGTGCTGGCCTATGAGATTCAGTGCCGTCTTTGTGACGCCGCCGCGCTCCGCCCTCGAGGATGGGATCACGTCACTTATGGAGCGTTTTCTACCGCGGTTGCCACAGCTAGCCTTCTCAAACTTCCTAAAAAACAGATCGTGCATGCGCTCAATCTGGCGGGAATTACGGCTGGAGCACTGCGTCAGACCAGAGTGGGAGAAGTTTCCCTATGGAAAGCCTGCGCGTTTGCCAATGCAGGCAGGAATGGAATCTTCGCAGGGTATGCAGCTCGCGAGGGTATGACCGGACCGGAGGCCATGTTTGAAGGGGAAAAGGGATTTATGAAGGTGATTTCCGGACCATTCTCTTTACCCGAAATGGGAGGACGTCACGGCTCTTCCTATAAAATTCTTGACACCTACATCAAGCCCCATCCGGTGGAATATCATGCTCAGTCGGCAGTGGAGGCGGCATTCGCCATTCGGGAACAACTGATTGCTGCGTGTGGGGAATGGCCTGTCCACCGAATCAAAGCCATTATTGTCGGCAGTGGTGATGTGGCGATCGAAATCATTGGACGGGACCAGGAAAAATGGCATCCTAAAACCCGTGAGACTGCTGATCATAGTCTCCCCTTCTGCGTGGCAGTCGCTCTGACGGATGGGGAAATATCTCCCCGGTCATTTTCCCCGCGTCGCCTGAACGACACCGTTCTGTTTAATCTCATGCAGAAAATCCGTGTTGAGGAGGTCAAAGAGTTTTCCGAGGGTTATCCGGATGCCATGGCCAACAGAATTGATGTCACCCTGATGGATGGCAGGACGTTCACGGCTCAGATTGACCATCCCAAAGGTCATCCACGACGTCCGCTCACCGATCGCGAACTGGAATTGAAGTTTCAGAAGTTGTCTTCACGGAAAATCGGCCGGAAAGATATGACAAAGGTTATCCAAACCGTGTGGGAACTGGACCGTCTGAAAAACGTTAATGTCCTGGTATCGGCATTACCAGTTATGGATGGACGATGAGTGGGAAACCAATAACCTCCCAGAGTAGGGCGCGCCGCTTTCGAACCGAGCTTCAACGGGACACGTTGGCGGTGCCGGGTGTCTTTAATGCGTTTTCGGCTCGATTGGTTGAGGATGCCGGTTTTCCGGCAGCATACCTGTCAGGAGCGGGTCTGGCGGCTTCCCGGGCACTACCTGATATCGGTCTGTTAACGATGACGGAGGTGGTGACAGAAACCCGGTACGTGACTCAACGGGTTCAAATTCCGGTCATCGTCGATGCCGATACGGGATTTGGAGAGAGGCACCAGGTGTATCGCACGGTTCAGGAATTAGAATCAGCCGGAGCGGTGGGAGTCCAATTGGAAGACCAGGTATTGGCAAAACGTTGCGGTCATTTGCCCGGAAAAACCCTGATTTCGTGTGAGGGCATGTGTCAAAAAATCCAGTCGGCAGTTGAAGCAAAACAGGATCGGGATCTCGTCATCATTGCGAGGACGGATGCCCGGGCTGTGGAAGGTCTGGATGGGGCCATTGAAAGGGCTCGAGCTTACAGGGCAGCCGGCGCTGATGCGATTTTCCCGGAGGCCCTCCAGTCAGCCAAAGAATTTCAAACGGCAGCTAAAGCCCTGAAATATTCCGGGAGCATTCTGGTCGCCAATATGACTGAATGGGGACAATCTCCCTATTTGACCGTCAAGGAATTCTCCGGAATGGGATATCACATCGTGCTGTTCCCCATGACCGTATTTCGTGTGATGGCAAAGGAAGGCCGAGCAGCTCTCCTGGAATTACAAAAACAGGGAACCCAACAAGCTTTTCTCGATCGCATGCAAACCAGGCAGGCATTGTACGAGTTGTTGGAATATCAAAAGTATGAACGTGTGCCAACGGAATGAAAGAGAAACGTTGAATTCTCCGAGCCCTAAGAATGCATTCACGGTCTCTTTGGACCGCCTCAGGACAAAATTTTCCAACAGGCCTGTAAAGAAAGGCAGGTGTACCATGGAAACGGCTGTTCATAATCCCGGCCTTGATGGGGTGGTGGTGGGTGAATCAGCCATCTGCCAAATAGACGAGACGAGGGGAAGTTTACGATATCGAGGATATGCCATTGAAGAGCTGGCCGAGCAGGCGACGTTTGAAGAAGTGTCATATTTATTACTGCATGGAGATCTGCCGTTATCCCGCGATCTTCAGGAGTGGCAGGCCGAGTTGGCTCATGCCGGGTCCTTACCCCCGGTCGTCGGGCAATTTCTGTCAACGGTTCCAGCTTCTGCGAATGTCATGGATGTGCTTCGAACCGGGGTGTCGTTTCTCGGGATGATCGACCATGAAGCTCAGAATATCTCCCATGAGGCCAATCTTCGAAAGGCCGTCCGTTTACTCGCACAAATGCCCCTACTTCTTTCCTGGGCGAGTCGGACTCGATTCGATCGTCCTTTTTTTCAGGCTCCTGCCACAACGTCGTTTGCCCAAAGCCTCTTGTATCTGTTGACAGGGAATCTTCGGGAAGATCATGCGAAAGAACTGGAGGTTTCTCTTAATCTCTATGCCGAGCACGAGTTGAACGCTTCAACGTTCGCTGGTCGGGTCACGGCCTCAACCCGGGCTGATCTTTATGGAGCTGTCACGGCGGCTATTGCTACGCTCAAAGGCCCCCTTCATGGTGGAGCGAATGAAGCTGTGGCGGAGATGTTCCACGCCATTCAGGACCCGGAAAACGCGCAAGGGTGGGTCCATTCAAAATTGTCCGGGAAGGAACGGGTCATGGGGTTTGGCCATCGAGTCTTAAAACACGAGGATCCGCGTTCGGCTATTATCAAACGACGGGCGAAAGCCTTGAGTCAACATGCGGATGGGACGCGGTGGTACGAAATTGCGGAAATCATTGAACAGACGATGAAGGAAGAAAAGGGGCTCCTCCCGAATCTGGATTTTTATACGGCAGTGGTCTACCTCTTCATCGGAATTCCAAAAGAAGCCTTCACGCCAATTTTTGTCGCAAGCCGGCTGAGTGGATGGTGTGCCCATATCATCGAACAACAGGATCACAATCGTCTGATCCGGCCACGAGCCTCCTACATCGGCCCTCCTGCGCGGGAATTTCTCTTTATCGGGGACCGATAAGAGACAAGAACCGCCCCATTACTCTGCTGTCATCAACGGTAAAGCGAAGAAACTGTGCTGAGAGGTGTGGCCTCAGGCATTCTTTTTTGTAAGGGGCTTAGGTCTCAAGAGGATCCGAATTTCGGGCGAGAGCCCTTCTGCCGCCTTCCGCGCAGCCGGTGTGAGCCGGGAAGAATAATTTAGTCCTTGTCTTCACCGTAAGTCCGAAGAAACCGACCAAGTTGTGTTTTGAATTGTCGTTCTCCTTGATATTCAAAGACAAAGCGGGTTTCAAAGAGAGGGCTTGGATTCAGATCCCGTAAATGGTCCGGTTTCCAGGAAATATTCAACTGGTCAATGACGGTGATAGAGATCGAACCACTGTTGTTCATGCCCAAATTCCTAGAGGCATAGGATCGGGAAAAGATGAGAATTTCGTTATCGAATAACGCGGCATTAATCTCCTCTTTAACGCCACGGGTTCGGAATTCTGCAACCAATCGTTGATAAATGAGGGTCGTGGCTAGCTGCTCGCGAAATCCGTAAAACGCGGCAATCCCCGCGTGTCGTTGATCGTTTAATACCTGAAGGCAGTCTTCGATTTGAGAGGCATCGTTCATCTGCTCTCTGTTGAAGATAAATACCCGCCGAATTTTGACTCCCCGCTGAACCGCTGCCTGATTTGCCAGTAAATAACTGGGAAAGAGGGGGCCATCCCGTTTCCATATCTGCCATCGTTCCATCATCGAATCAATGGTGGATTCCACGGTATTCAATAGTTGAATGGCTTCATTCTGAGCAATGGTTCCCTCATAGGACAGCATTTGGGATTCAAGCTGGCGGAGTTCCTGGCCTATGGCCTCCACTTTTTGCGGAATGTATCTCGGTCGTTCCGGCACATGCATCATGACATCGACGGCTGATAACGCCATGGCCCAATGGCTCTTTTCTTCGGGGGCGGCCCGGTCTTTCTGGGCAACGATTAAGAGTTCGACTGGATTTTTTTTGAGAAGATTGGCTATCCGGATGCAAACCGTGGCATTCGGTACTTTTTTGCCGCGGCGAAACCAGTTGGCCTCAGGTTGGCTCACTTTGAGTTTTTTTGCCAGGGCGTAATCGTTCGTGATGCCATAGGTTTTTTTGATCTGCTCGATAAACTTAGGAAAGTCCATGCTTGGCTCCCAACAAATCAATCCAAATGAATCAGTGGAATACAAAAAAGGATCATTTCCACTATTGGAAAAGACACATGCATTCGGTTATGTCCAGAGAGTTGATTCTAGACGAATTCATCCGGAATTTAAAATGCAGGCATCTTGAAAGTTCAAGCCGGCCTTAAATTGGCTCCGGGCAATCTGGTGATTTTGTGGTGGTGGGGAAGTATCCGTTGGCCAAGGCGAGGGATCAACGGATTATTAAAGGAAAGGGTAACCCGGGATGGGTGCTACAAATGAGGTGAAGAGCATACCTTTGTGGTTCTTCTTGGGATGTTGTTCTGTTTCAAGGGATGCTATCTCTGTTCATCCTCCATGTTTCTTTCTGGCTTCCTTATTCATATGCGCTTTTTTCTTTCCGAAATTGAGCACTGATGGCCGGTCGCTCTCATTGTTGTGATGTGCGGCAATTTCGCTTAAATTTTGCAGGCGGTTTTTAAGCTTGGTAATGTGTAATGTCGCTCTCAAGAGAATACCCTCAATCGGCAGGAACCGACAATAATGCAAGAGTTTAATGCCCGTGTCAGTCGAGTCAAGGATCTGACCCATGATGTCCGTGAGTTGGCACTCACCCTACTCGCCCCGGATGCAATCGACTTTAAGGCGGGGCAGTGGATCTCTCTGACTGTTTGGAATCCGGGATTGAAACAGCATGTTCAGCGGCAGTATTCAATTGCCTCCCCACCAAGTCAATATCAACAGATCACCCTTCTTTTTAACCGGGTACCCGATGGTCCAGGCTCAAACTATTTGTTTGGTCTTCATGAAGGGGATCCCGTAACATTTCAAGGGCCAAATGGATCGTTTTTTCTCCAGGAGAAATCCGGACGAGACCTCGTCCTTGTAGCCACGGGAACCGGGATTGCGTCATTCCGTTCAATGCTCTCTACCTTTTTGGAGGAACCTGAAGCTGGAATTTTGACGTTATATTGGGGCTTGCGGAGCCAGCGAGACCTTTACTACCAACATGAATTGGAAGCCCTTGCACGGCGGCATCCGAATTTCAGATTTATCACAATCCTGTCCAGGCCAGAAAAGGGTTGGAAAGGTCCCATTGGACGTGTGACAACTTTAGTTGAGAATCACATTGCCTCAGTGAGCAATGTGACTTTTTATCTCTGCGGAAATGGCGGCATGATACGAGACACGACGGCCATTGTGAGAAAAAAAGGCCTTTGCCCCATTCGCACTGAACAATACTATGATAAAGCCGGGGCCGGAACAGACGTCTGAATCTATCCCGACTTTACGAATAAAAAAGGATATGGCAATAATTGTCGAACCAAACAACAAGTGGAGATTTCCGGAAAACTTCTCCGCCATTTTTGGGAACCCAGGGGCCTATTTCTAAGTGACGGAGAGTTCAGTTGTCGTGCGCGGTGGTTGAGAGAGAAAGGCGGGAAACTAATTGTCATTTAACTCGAAAACTCATAGCCCAAGGCCCATATGAATGTTTCATCCGATTTTTTCTTCCCTGGCTCCGGGTCGCTGTTGTACCGGTATTCGAATGCCACCTTCAGATACAATTTCCCATACACTTTTATTCGGGCTCCCTGCTCGGATGTCCACCGTAGGGCAGTACTTCCTCCAACTCCCAGATCGCGAAATCCTTTTTGACGGTGATACACCCGTATTCGATCTGAAATCAGATCATACTCCCAATCCACCCCCCACGCGGCGGTGACGGTTTTGGTTGTTCCGGTCTCTTGAAATTTTTCGTAAACAAACGCCGGACCGATGGACCCACTTAAACTATGGCTTGGGGTATCAAAAAATTGATACCCGAGTCCCAGGCTGGTCGTACTCCGAAGATCCAATCCTTGAAACTTATCATATTCGAGGAATTCGTAACTGTTGGCGAACAACCTTTTGTTGAAAAAATAATCATAGCCTAATGTGCCTCTGGCATTTTTGGCTGTGTTCTCTCCATCGGCCGAGGCAAAGGCGTACTTACCATTCAAGAGGCCCCGGTGTCGCTCGGTCCAAATGGTATTGTCCGTTGAGGCGTTCACAGCCGTAGTGTCCGTATTTCCCTTCGTGCGGTTACCTCCCAGGTCGAAATTTCCTTTATAGCGAAGTTCTGGAATATTGATGGTTTTCACACGCGCCGGCGATATGCCTTCACTTCCGCCTAAGGCGGTCACAGTCGTACGGGAGGTTTTTAGAAAATCATCTCCATCGGAATCTTTTTCTTCCTCAAAGACCTGAATGGAAAGCGGTGTTCGGGACTGGAGTTGATCCACCTCATCCCACTGAACCGATATATTTCCCGCATATGTAGTTTCGATAGTAAGGGTTTTTTCTTCCATCGAGACGATGGTTCCGATCAGATGCATATCATTCTTGAGAGTGATTTCATCTAACTCTTCACTCTCTTCACCCGCCAAGGTATTCTCTTTTGAGCTTTTGATAGCCTTTACGGAATTGAGGTTGATAATCGGGGGAGCCGAGTCCTGGTCTTTCAACACCTGAATTGTCCCGGACTCAACCAATTGGATTCGGCCTTCATAGATATCGCCGTTATCCAGAACCACCGTGACCGGCTCTTCAGTTGTCAATCCCGTCACCTCTTTCCAACGAAGAGGAATTGGATTGTGCATACTCGCCAACGCCCTCACCCGAAGGACACCATTCGTCATGCCAAATATCTTGCCTTTGAGGATGGTGCCATCTTTGAGAGAAATCTGACCTGTGACGGCGGCATAAAGAGGACCGCTCCCACAAATCAGGGTCATACTAAGAAGGACGAAGAAGAGCTTCAATTTCAATGCAACGATTCTCCTTGATAGAGAAAATAGCCTTGTGCGTGATCAGTTGGATGCTTCATCACAAATCACGGACAATCAACAATCATTCCTATTTAAAGCGATTTCGGACAACTTTACGAAACACTGTGTAGAAATTGGGTCTGCAACTGAAAGATTTGGCGTGAGCGGAAGTTGAGATGGAGCCCACTAACAGTGCACGGTACCCGAAAAGTTTGGGATTATAGCCACAGATTCACAGCAAAGCTACCCCAATATAGTGACAGACTGAATAAATTGTGTAACTTTCGAAAAAGAGACATTTCACTTCTAATCGAATGTAAAAAAAGGAACAATCCCTGTTGACGACGGGCAAGGAAAATAGAAGGGGCTCACAACTCTCTCCGTCCCCCAAATGGCTGGAAGGGTTCGACCGAAAGGGTGACAACATTAGTGGAGAATCAGTGAGCAAGGGCACATTTTTTCTTTGCAGAAACGAACGCATGATTCGAAAGGCGGTGGCAATTGTGAGAAAAAAGGGCCTCTGTCCCATCCGCATTGAACAATACTATGATGATGTTAGTGCCGTGACGGGCGAGTGAGTCGTGTTAGTCGCTCCCGACACCGGTTATTTGTCTGTTTCGAAATGTACCCAACTCATAATGTTTTGCTGGATTGCTATTTTAGCAAGCGCCCCAGTATATCCCGGGAGTAAACGGAGACCGTACCCTAGCCGTCTTGTTTTGCGGATGGTCGGTGGTCCTTGATGAACTTTCGCTTCAATCAAGTATTCATCTTGTGGTAAACAGGAGAGATTTTTTGGAAGTGAATGCATCGCACGTCTGTCCAGCACTCGTGTCACCGAGATTGTCCTGTGTTGCCGGGTTTCGCCCCGGCAGGCGAGGCCCTTTTGTTCCGGCAAAAGGGCCCAAAACCAGTGACGCCCCGTCCGGCCTTATTGGAGGGGACGGACGCCAGACAGAGAAGGGCGGACCAACTCGCTCCGCTCAAACAAGGCCCGCCAGATGCTCAGAGCGTCCCTCCCTGTGGCCAGACGGCAGGCGTCGGATAACTCAGTGAGATTTGGTTGAACCACCAGTATCGCCGAGTGCGTTTAAACGGTCCGTTCAGATGCAACTGTGGCTTAGGCCTTCGCTTATATCACTTAGGTTGTCAGCGAAAGTTTTGAACAGTTTTAACAAACTTTTCACGCCTAATTAATATGCATGGCGCTATGTTTCTTTTAACCGAAGAAACAGCAGATGGGGTTTCATCTTTCTTATGAATTTAAAAGTCATCTTTTAAAGGCCCGACTGCTAGCACAAAAAGGGTGGCTTGAATGGGAACGAGGATTCTTGCAAATATGGTGAGGAACTCTGACCATTTGGAATCGGGAGTGAAATATAAAGGCGATTTGAACGTTACTACGTTGAAAGTATAAGCCCATAAGACCGTACAGAAACCAAAAATGGAAACAGGCTTCCCAGAAGGAATATTATTCATTCCTGCTCCAATCAATAGGCCATTGAATCCCAACAGAAAAACAATTAACCAAATGCTGGCTTGGATAGGTTTTTGCCCATAGCCGCTGAGTACACCATACAAACCGATAAGTGAAAGGTATTGCCTAATTGACGAGAGTCGTTTTCGTTTGTTTGTCATCTCACCAAAATAAAAAATACCTGCTTCAGGATAGTTTCTGTGATCCTCGTAACTTTGCCTGATCTGGCGATATGCATTTTCCAATTCTTCAGGTTTTTTATCTGTAGGTTCATAAATTCCCTTCCGACTTAACGTCTTCCATAGAAAATTCCCAAAACGGGTCCGACAATCATTCCCATTGCTTCTGGAAAAATCCGTTCCTGGTTTAAATAGGACAGATGAGGACAATTCCCTCTGACAGAGTTGATTCCAAATCCATTTAAGGGTAGGGCTACCTGTAACGCTCTCTGCCCATTCCACTTCGGCAAAATCAATACCTCGAACATTCGTTTCAAATAGTTTGCAGCGCGAGAGGTCTGCCTGGGAAAATCGGATAATATCAGGGCGGTAGAATATTGCATTCTTAAAATCAACCATTACGCTGTTTGCAAATAACAGTGCGTCTTTTTTTCCTCTAAAAAGAGCCCGCAATTTAAATTGCGCTCCAATAGAAACTTCACTCATAAAGTCAGTTTCGTCAAAGGATACTTCAGCTTCAAATTTGACCCCATTGAAGTCGGCCTTCTTTTGGAATTTGGTATTATTAAAAGAGGTTTCTTTCATGAATATGGCCTTGCGGAAGGAAACCTCTCCCTTGAATATGAGATTATCGAAGGAAGTTTCCTGTTGGAACTGTGCTCCATCATAGTTGACTTCTCATGTTTCAGGAGGGAAATTTTGGGTGTCGATATTTTCTGCATGAAATTTGAGATGGGTAGGAATAAGGAGAATTTTTCCTTTAAAAATAGCATTTTTGAAGGTAACGCCTTTATGAAAAATAGTATTTGTAAAGGAAACCTCTTCTTGAAATGTTGCGTTGTCAAAACTAACCATCTCCATGAAATATACGGTGAGAGAAAAATCCTTTCCAACAATGACTTCTTTTTGGAAAAAAGCATGATCGAAGGTAATATGAGGCAATGCAGCATCATCGAAAAGAATGCCTTCCTTAAATTTTGCATAGCGAAAAGAAAGATTTCCCTGGATTCCACATTGCGAGAAAGAAACTTTCTTTTCAAAAATGGCATAATCAAAAATAGAACCCTCAAACCAATCATGGTCAAACCCAACTTCTCCCTGGAAGGTTGCGTTCCAAAAGGATACGTTTCGATCTAAAGATGCCGTCTCTTTCCATTTGTTCATTGACCAATTTGCTGGGAATATGACTCCAGAGAGATTAATAACGTTACGCTTTGGAGTTGCCTCCTGTACTTTATCCACTGCTTCTTGAAATTTATGAAAATTCTTTTCAGGATTCGGATCATGTAGGATACAAAAGCCATCAGGATAGACTGATTCCAAGGCACATGTAGGGTATTTACAATGAAAATTTTTTTGACCCATAAGAAGTACCTTTTATACGGATTACTGAAAACAAACAAAAAAAATCATACCAGGAACGGGGAAACATATCATTCACATTTTTTAAAGATCGCCTGAAATTCGCTCAGAAGAAGATTGTTTTCCGTTCAATTAGACCTTTTGGAAATTAAGACGATATGTAAAAATCAATCGGTTTTCTCGTCCCACTTTAACTCTAGGCATATAACAATCCATTCCCAGATGAATTCTTGAGGTGGGGGACGTTTCCCCCTAGGGAGCATGGGGCCTGGGGACTGGGATCATGAGGCTGAAAGGCTGGCTCGGTAGTTGGACGAGAGTTTAGGCGTTTTCGTCCCACGTGTTGGCAGGTTTTTGGGAATGATTTCATTTAACTCTATTAACCTGCATCCGATAACACCATATACGTGACTTTGAAATGGTTCTGACGGAGTTTACAATACTTCAATGATTGAAAGGACAGATCAGGCAATGAAACCGGGCACAAATAAATTTTTGATGAAGAATTATGGCATCATGCTTCTTTTTGTCTTGTGGGCCATGCCGATCATGTCCGGATGTGCCGTGGCGCTGTTTGGTGCAGGTGCTGGAGCCGGTGTTGCAGGCGCGACCTATGTAATGGGTAAGCTGGAAGATGAAGTCAATGCTCCTGTCCCAAAGGTTCAGCGGGCTGCCGTGGCCGCTCTGAAATCATTGGAACTTCCTGTCAACAAAGAGCGGGGAGATAAATTGGCGGCGGAGTTGGAGTCAGAAACGGCAGATCAAAAGAAAATATGGGTCTCGATCACTTCGCTCACTTCCTCCCGGTCAACAATCGTAATTCGGGTGGGATTTCTTGGAGATGAAGCCCGCTCCCGACAGATCTTACAAGCCATTCATACGCGGTTGTGATTTTCTCAAACCCACCCCGTTGTCTTCGCAATTGAATGATTCCCAGCTGTGTTTATTCTTACATTATTTTAAAATGTCCATACGCTTTTTGCCTTCATCATGAAAACGGCTTTAGAGTGAAGAATCAAAGGTAATCCCTGGCTGCATTCGTGGGGCGAGACGTAAGAAACTTAATATTCAGGCGATTCATTTAAAAAAGGCTGGAAATCTCACTGGCCTATGCCATTTGTGCCCCTCAAATTGAAACTTCTTCCCTTTATTTAGGGAATTTTGTAGGGTTAGGTTGAACCTGGAAATTTCAAAACCCCCATTATGTGCGGTCGCTTCACACGCAAAGAGAATTTCCAGCATTTGGCGGAACAGTTGGGTCTAAAGGTCCTCCCGCCATTGAGCCCACGCTACAACATTGCTCCATCGCAGTTGGTGGCCTGTGTGCGCACAAATCTTGAATCAGAACAACGAGAATGTACGGAATTGAAGTGGGGACTGGTGCCCTCCTGGGCTAAGGACCCCAGCATCGGAAATAAGTTGATTAATGCCCGCGGAGAGACTGTGGCGGAGAAGCCGGCTTTCCGCAAAGCATTTAAACAACAACGCTGCCTGGTCTTGGCCGATGGCTTTTACGAATGGAAACAGGACGGGAACACAAAACAACCCTATTACGTTCGATTTAAAGATCAACGGCTGTTTGCGTTCGCGGGCTTGTGGGAGCGATGGAAGGAAAACGAGGCGGACCCTCTTGAAACCTGCACAATCATTACGACTGCTCCCAATGCAGTCATGGAATCTATCCATCATCGAATGCCGGTCATTTTAAACTTCAACGATTATGCCGATTGGCTCGATCCATCTTTGCAAGCTGTTGAGCAATTCAACGCGTTGCTCCGTCCGTTTCCACCTGAGGAGATGGAAGCTTATCCCGTCAGTCAGCTTGTGAATAGTCCCAGAAATGATCGGCCTGAATGTGTGGCTCCTATTGAATGAAAGGAAAAACTTGGCCGGCATGCTGCGAGAGCTGGAGCAATGCGCAGATTGGTAGACTGCTATTCAGAAAGGAAAACCAGGCCTGAATCCTTGTTAGCCGTGAATTTATCCGTGAAGTTTCCATGTGGAAGTCCATGGGGATATTGTTGGTATCGAGAGCAAGTCGAATTTAATCAAGGACATCTGAAAATATAACGATTCCATAGTTGGATGGAAATCTATGTCATTATTTGTGTTCTATCGTACCCTCTAAGTTTCGTATTTCTCATTTTAGTAAGAGAAATGAAAAGAACTATCTAATTTTCGAATAAGGCCTGTCCTGCTCACTTCATTTTTGAAAGGGGACCCACGGCCAATCTGTCTGCCTTATCCCCCACCACATAATTTCCTTCCTTTCGGATTTTCTCCCTCATTGCTAGGGGCGTTATTAACAACGACGTTCCCTTTGTAACATCATATTATATTGAAAAATCAAGCAAACAAGGGTTTCTGCCAGTTTGTCTGCGCATTCTGTCGTGATACTTATACCCACAGAAAGAGTTTCACCCCCGGTCAGAATAACCCACTTAAGCCAAATGGAGGTTTTATGAAAATGTACACCTTGAAGACTGTTTTGTCTTTCCCCCTGTTTATGGTGTTTTTCCTTGGTATAGGGGGGACCTGTGCGTTTGCTCAGGAATCGGAAACTTCAAAAGACTCGGCAGCCTTTTCAGACGTCGGTCCTTCCCTTAAAGAGCTGGGTGAAGCCCAACGGGACATAGATCGATATGAAGAAGCTCAGGACAATTTCAATGAAAATGTGGATCGATTTATGAATGATCGGATGCGGTACAACGAAGCCAGAGCGAAATTTGATCGAGCCAGATCTCTGTATGAGCAGGAAGAACACCAATTTAATAAAACGTATGAAAAATTTAGCCGAGAGCGGGATCGGTATTTAGAGGCTCGTGATAAATTTGTGGGTGCCCGAGAGAGATTTCAGGAAGCTCGGGGTACCTTTTTTGGTAGTTCGATCAATGCAGCAAACAAGTCAAATGCCGACCGCATGGAAGGCAAACCGGGTCGATAAAACAAAAGCTTGCTCGTCCTCAGGAGAGAACAGAAAAGTTCTCGTGTTAACAACCATTCAATGCAACTTTACTTATACATTTCTTTTTCTTTCACGAATGTGAATTGCTACAAAAGGGGAAACATTTTATGAAATACTCTCAGGATTTGAGAATGGTCGCCTGTCTGTTCTTCGTTCTGCTGATGGTGGGCTGCGCGGGCGGACCTCAATCGGAAAGCTTTGGAGAACATATTGACGATAGTGTCATCACGACAAAGGTCAAATCCGCTCTCTTAAGTGATCCGGAAGTGTCGGGCATGGATATTAATGTGACGACCTTCAAAGGTCGTGTACAATTAAACGGTCTAGTGAATGATGCTCAGCAAATCGAACAGGCTGCGCAATTGGCCAGGCGAGTGGGTGGGGTCCGGGCAGTCGAGAACAATCTGTCCATCAAATAATGTGACTCTTTTCGCATGGGACACCAGGGATAGCGGAACTTTTTACTGAGAGGAAACGTCAATATGCAAAGCGGTTTGCTTATGGTCGGGCTTACTCTCATGATGGGGATTTCCATGGGTTGCGCGAGCACCCACCTCCATGAAAGCACGGGAGAGTATGTTGATGATAGCGTTATAACGACCAAAGTAAAGACCGCTCTTCTCCGCTGTCCCATGGTGTCCGGCACTGCAGTCCATGTCGAGACGTTTAAAAATCGCGTGCAACTTAGTGGCTTTGTTGATGAAATGGAGCAAATAGAACAGGCGATTAAATTATCCAGAGAAATTGAGGGAGTGGGTTTGGTTGAAAATCGAATGAGTGTAAAATGAATAATAAAATTTTGAACCAAACCCACTCTCTCATGTTAGGGAGAGATTGGCAACTTTGTTTTTTTGCTCACACTGGAGTTCCATTTTTCCTAAATAAGAGCAATCAACCTACCAGGGTTTTCCTGCCCCCTCTTAGCCTTCCATTCGCTCTAACGCGACAGATGGCGCCGTACCCATTCTTCGGCTCACAAATTAAACGCCTATTGCCACATCCAGTGATAAGCTGACAGGCTTTCGGGCGGTGCCATACTTTCCAGATAATGAGTAGCAAATATAAAAAACAATATCCCGAAGATAATTAAAATTATTCGTTCCGTGAATGATTGGGGATTCTTCCGCGATCGGGCTACATCTGCTTGAAATTTATCCCTCCGTTCAAGGGAAATTTTCCCGCGATCCTCCCGAAAAAAATAGTCCTCATACATAACGAATTTCTCCTTTAAAAAGAGTTGTAATTTCAGGCGAAGCCTTTCGTTGCTTGATTACAGATCCCATCATTTTTTAAAGTCTCCCGCTCTGTTTGAAGTAAATATACGCAAACATTGTACCCAAATATCGAAAAAGTAGATTCTACTTCTATTTGAAAGAGCGATTATTTTATCTCGGAATGTCCGTCCAAGAGGAGATGAAAAATCCATAAAAACCCAATTTTAAAAGAATTTTCATGCTGGTTGCGGGAAGTCAATAGCCACTTCCTGGATGTACGTTTGGGTTGGGGAAGTGTTCACTATGCTTTCATAATTGATTGAAAACGGGATAAGAACAAAAATGAACAGACCGCATGTTGCGATATCGCTCATATTGATCGTGATCCTTTTAAAAAAAGAAATTTCACTATGTTAAATGGCCTCTCAACGAAATGTTTTTGAATCAAATACATGGCTAGGCCGGAACAAGCATGTCATGCCTTGTTTTATTGGAGAAGCCGCTTGGTGTTGTTAGTGAGATAAATGGAAAGCCAGAACCCACAGGCTCACTCTTTTCTAACCTTCAAAGACGGAAGGGTTTGAGGGTGGGTACATCACATGAAATACTTAGTCTTATCCTTAGGCGAATGTGGGCACTTTTAAACATGATCCAACTAGGCAAGAAAGGATTATGATTTTTTAGGGGAATGAACGGTATCTCTATGGTATGGGAGTGAGAAGAATGATATGGGATTTGCCGTCGTGAGAATTTCCAATTCCGGCAATCTGGTTGCCATCGTTAATGCAACAGGGGTGAATGGATTTCCAGTCTGCTTTTTGAGCCAGTAACAATTTGAGGTCCAGCATTTTCCCGTCCCTATAAAGAAAGCCACGGGAACCGCTCATCCCCACGATGTATCCTGATTGATTGATATCCAATGCGGTGCTTTCCTGACCGTCGAGGGTGCCAAGGTCAAACATTTTCCCATCCGCATAGAGAAAAGCATGGTTTCGATTGGAACCAGCCACGGTGGCACTTCCAACCACCTTGCCAAGGTCGTTGATACTATTTGCCCTGCTTTCGGTTCCCCCAAGGGTCCCCAAATCTATCATCCGGTCTTGTGTGTACAAGAAGGCATGGGTTTCATCGCGATACGTGCTCGAATAGCCAACCACTTGTTCGTGATTATTGATATCTGTGGCCACGCTTTCTTTCCCTCCCAGTGTGCCCAGGTCCGTGAGCCTTCGCCCGCGATAGAGGAAGGCGTGTCGTTCTGATGGAACGGATGAATTTCTCTCTAAATGGGGAATGAGCGTATACCACCCCACGATGAACGCGGCATTGTTGACGGCAAGAGCCATTCCGGGAGACTTGGCAAAGAGTGAAATATCTATAAATTTCCCATCACTGTAAATAAATGCATCACGTCCAATATTTCCCACTACTTGAGACCTGGAATTGATACCCATTATCCGACAGCCAACTCCACCACATGCCCCAAGGTCGATGTTTTTTTTTCCGTCGAACCACCAGCCATGGTTTCTCGTCAAACTGAGCGGTGCTGTACCCACGATCTGCCCGTCATTGGTCATATCCTCAACCGTGCCGCCAGTCACGAGCACTCCGATATCCCGGATTGCGTAGGTTTCCCCGGCTGTAGCAGGGGTAGTAAGGGCAATGGAGGCCGTGAGAATAGGCAAAAGAAATCGATCCACCAACCAAGTCATTATTTTTTTATCCCTTTCACTGTCCAATGCCTGGGCTACTGATGAGTTGACAAATATGTTCGGTTAACCTATCTGGTTCGTTGCTTTTTCAAGTTAATGGGCAACCTCGGCCTGCTCATCGTTGGTCCAGTGGCATTGACACGCTAATCGCTCCGGCTAAATCACCTTCGTGCGCTCCTTCTTTTGGATATCCGGAAATGTCCAATTGCCCGGCTGGTTCCCCATGACACTGCAGACAATCATTCTCATAATAGATCGGAATGAGGAGGCGGAGGTTGTTATCTCCTCCGGGCACCTCGCTAATCGTCACAGATTGACTTGGTTGGGTCAACAATCGTTGTAACACGGCAGCTTCATAGGGATCCGGGGCATTCTTCGGGTTTCGTGGTTGCAGGGTGGTCTGTTTGAGTCCAATGCCAGACCTACTAGTAAACCGTTCAGAGACGCGACTGCCAAATGTGGCGGGAATGAAATTTTTAAACCCGACTCCCGTTTGGTTTATAACCGGCTGTGCTTCAGCGACGATTTCTTTGCTTGAGTTCAATAACTCACCTAAGGCTACAATCACGTTTTCTCGCAGATGGGTCAGGGCTGGTTTCGTGAGGTCGACTCCTGTGCGGATACGAAATTCCTCAATCACTTGTCGTTCAAACACCTCAGGGGTGAATCCTTTGTTGTCTCGATTGGGATCATTGATTAAGTATTGATTCCGGTCAATGACGACCCGACCTGCGCTGAGGAGCATAGCAATAAGCCGGGCTTCTTCCTCTGCTTGATAGGCCGACATGTTCATTCCGGCAATCGGATTCGATAAGATGAATAAGCTGAGAATGACACTTGCCAATAGTCCTCGTCCATAAAACTGCATGACATTCCCCTTTGTCTTATGCCTGGTAAAATCCAGGGCTTTTTCCGTTTTGCCTTTTGTGCAGGAGGTGCTTGCAACAAGTCATGAATAAGTGGTTATTCTCCACCGGAACTCCAGTTCTGGATTCGGCCAGGAAACACCCCTTCGAATGAAACAGGTTGGTTAATTCTCGACGAGGGGCATGAGGACGTCAACCTCATGCCTGAATACTGTAATGGCATAAAGTGGTTCCAATGTTCGTTCGATCTCTTCAAAGATCCTGTGCGCAACTGATTCAGAAACCACTAGGAGCATCTTGGTTGTCTGGTCACTTTCCAGATTGCCGCTTCGGTGTCCATGTGTGCCGAATCCTGAAGCGACCTCTTCGATCGTATAGCCCTTCGCTCCCGCCCGTTTCACCAGATCCTTGAGATTCGGTACCAAACCACTTTCGGCAATGATGGTAACCAGAACTGCCTTGACTGCGGGCATTTTGTACCTCCATGTTTATCAATTCAATTAAAGTCCGATGATCATGGTTGGATATGAAATCTGTCGATTTTTTAAATGTATTTCCCTTGATGAAAATGGAGTGCTTGATCATATTGTTTTCTTACACGAAATCCGTCTGAATGAGCCATCCACCCTATTCGGGCGGTAGGGGAGCTGTAGAAATTCTCATATGACCCCACTGAACATTTTACGATCATCTGCCAGAGCCCCCCCTGCTTTGCAGGATGGTGAATAGCAATCCGGGGCGAGTTTGAGGTCCCGAGTCAGAAATTGGAGATTGTTAAAGAAGCCACACAATTGGGTGGGGAATTGCCGAAGCCCTTATCAAATCTAAAATAACTTGTTTCAAATAACCAGAGTTGTTCAGATTATATCTACCCAGTCTCAACGGAGTACCACCCCGTTCCCGTGGAGTGTGTGAAAACCTCTCCCTGGGATCGATTTGTTACAAGAAATAGACCTAATTCATGTAACAGGTGGTGGCCGTTTTTACTTTTCCTTAACAATTCCATGGTTAACCAACGGGTATCGCTCTGGTCAGTGCCGTGGCAATCATAATATAAACGGGGATGCCGATCGTCACGTTATATGAAAACGTCAGACCTAACGAGGCTGCCAATGGCAGGGTCGGACTCGCTTCTGGAATCGCCAGCCGTTGAACCGCCGGAACTGCAATGTATGACGCTGCCCCACACAACACGGCAAAAAGGGCATAGGTGCCGAGCGTAAAGGGTACTCCGAGGAGCATACTGTAACCATGAGCCACCACGATCCCAACCGTGGCAAACACGTTTGGAGCGATGAGGCCGAATAGGATGAATGAGAGGCCTGCATGTTTAAGGTCTTTGAGTCGTCTGCTAGCGGTCATTCCCATTTCCAATAAAAAGAGAGATAAGATGCCGTGGAAGAGGGCAACAAAGAATCTGTCGTCGACTTCTGTGACCTTCACACCTTGGAGCCGGCTGATAAATCCAATCAAGATTCCCCCGAAGAGCAAATACAGTCCAGGGTTCAGAAAAATCTCGTGTAGCATCTTTCCACTAAAGATCGGTTTTGGTTCCTCGTAGTCGGCCGCGGCTGCCGCACCCAGCGACTGGGCCGGCAAAGAATCCGGAATCTGCTCGACATGGTTGCTGTGACTGTCTTCGTCTTCAGTTGTGGGGTCTACGAGTTTGCGGGCGTAAGGATTGTATCCCGGCTCATCCGGCATATTCCCAAGAGCGTCCAGCCGGCCGGAGGCCCGAAGGCGCGATACGAGGTAAAGGGCCACCAGGCAGCCGGGGATTTCCATGACGGCAAGAAGAACCGGCATGTACGCTGCGAAGGCGATATTCGCCGCGGCCAGTACGCCGAGACAGGTGACAAAAGTCCCTGCTGAGTCAGAGCCATAGTATCCGGCTACGGTTGCAGCATCAATTCGCCGCAAATTTGTTTTTCGAAGGATCATATAGGCGGCGATGCCGATGATCAGGTTTGTGAAAAAACCAATTACCATGAATCCAAGAGCATGTTGCAATTCCGCCATTGAGAGAGAAGCCAGTTCTTCGCCTCCGTGCCAACCGATAGCGATCAAAAGATAAATGGTTAATCCCTTATACAGGACGTGTGGAAATTCAAACGGTACTTTGAGGATGGGGACTAAAAATCCAAGATAGAAAAATAGTAACAACGGTTTGAATAAGTTATGGGTAAAGTTGTATATAAATTCTTCAAGCATACATCGCTCCTTTAACTATGAAGTCTGCCTTGCATGTTCACGAATTGGTTGAGATTTCGGATGCTTTCCCAAACCTTCTGAGAATAAAGGTTTCATTGTTCGGGCATCTAATTTTTGCCCTTCCACGTCTTTTGCAAAATAAGGTCCATGATTATTCATTGAGATGTCACCACAGAAAAATCTGCCTAACCCCACTAAACATAGGCGTTGGTCCATCGAGATGACTTTTTAATTCTTGGACTTGGAAGTTGACCTCCTCTTACCTGAGCGAAATCGCAACCCGCGCACTGTTCAAATTCACTAATTTGCAAATAACCTGGGCAGAAATTTTTGATGAGAGATCTACAGCTGAAAGCAGGCTCGTCGAAATGGACAAACTGGGGAGGAGAATATTCGGCATGAAAAGATTATCCTGGTGCCAAGGCAATAATCTTTTGAGGCACTCGACTCGACTATGGTAATATAAGTCTATGCGTTGTTGGATTCTCACCGGAGTACTGATCGTCAGTGGCCTCTTTTCAGGCCTTGAGGTTTGGGGACTGGAATTTACTGCAGATCAGATCCTGAAGTTCGGGCGGCAGACTCAAAAGGCCAATCTGTACTATCGGGATGACCGGTGGCGGTTGGAACATCAGTCGATGGGTCCGGTCAATGTCACCATTGTGCGTAAAGACAAGCAGCTCATGTGGCTGCTGCTCTCCCGCGTGAGACACTTCAAGACGCTCCCCTACGATCCTGCTCAGGAGCCAAAATTGAGTGAGCATCTGGAAGGAGAGATCTCGCGCGAAGAGATCGGCAGGGAGACGCGCGAGGGCCATCCGACGATCCTATATGAGGTGACGGTGAAGCAGGGCGATGAGATCGATGTCTACTACCAATGGTTTGCCACCGACATTCAGTTCCCGATGCAGTTGACCAGGAAGGACGGAAGCTGGAGTGTCGAGTATCGACATGTGAAGCTGCGGCCCGTAACCGATTATTTATTTCAACTTCCCGTCAATTTCCAACCGCTGGAAGAGTTTGACCCGCCGAAGAAAAAAGAATCGTAAAGGGCCCGTGATGTCGGCACCATCCGTTTGAAGGCAAGTTGGCCTCTGCAGGCTGCAATGTCTCCTAACAAATAACCTCTCTATTTGAAGATTGACCCTTCCCCGTTGGCTCAGGGTGACAATATGGTGTGGGGTTTCCTGAACCAGGATGTGTCGGCCCATGCTTAAATGGTGAAAGCTATGTTTGGACAGCTTGGGTATTAACCGATCACTCGCATATGCTGCACCGTCAGTGTGGTGGCGGTGAAGTCTTCTTCCACCAATCCCTCCAGAAGAAGCGGCCGATCGTTCGTGAGTAACGGTCCGTATCGTTGGAATATTTCGGGGAACAGCGTGGCATCGTAAAGTGCCGTGGTATCTTCCAGCGTAATAAATTCCATGGGGTTGCCATGTTTCGTCAAGGCGGCTTTTTCCGTGATCAGCCAGCCAACCATCATGATTCGACGGCCGATATGCATAGCCATCTCTGTTGCGGGAGTGATGTGCAGGCTTTGCAAATGTCTCGCATAGAGCGTCAACGGATGACAACGGAGAGGGAAGCCGAAGAGCTCAATCTCATGCTGGATCAGCCGTTCAATGTCATATTCATCCGGAATCGGAATCAGACGAACGGATGGCAACAGCGGGGTGGCGTGTTGTGCAACTGATCTGGGTGAGGAGACGCCAAAGGTTGGATGCTCGGCATAGACCCGCCACAGCAGGCCGGGGCGGGTGACCTCACCGGCAATAGCATCGAAGCAACCTGCCAGAACCAATAAACGCGTCTGCGCCGGTTCGGGGTTGAGCCTGCTCAAAAAATCATGAAACGACTGAAACAGGCCGTGGCGGGATCGTTCTTCGAGAAGCCGATCAATGAATCCCCGTACGATGCCTTTGATTTGCATGAAGCCCATGCGGATGGTCGTTCCTTCTCCCTCGTATGCCCATCCACTGGCATTGATGTCCGAGGAGAGCACGGTCAATCCCATCCGGCGGGCTTCTGACAGATAGGCGAAGGTTGAATAAAATCCACCCTGGTTGCTGATGACGGCGGCCATGAATTCCCCAGGATAATGGGCGCGGAGATAGGCCGACTTAAATGACACCTGCGCATAACTGGCCGAATGCGGTTTGCAAAAACTATAGCCGGTAAAACTCATCGTCATTGCCCATGCTCGCTCGATCGTTCGCGCATCCACACCGCGCGCGCGCGCGCCGTCGACAAATTGGCATTGATAATCGCGAAGCCGGCGTTGCTTATGTTTTTTGCTGAGGATTTTCCTCAGTTGGTCGCCATCTTCCACGGAAAACCCCGCCAGACCCATGGCCACTTTGGTCACGTCTTCCTGATACACCATGATGCCATGGGTTTCCCCGAGCACGTCTTCCACTAACGGATGCAGGGGACGATAGGCGCCTCCATGCGCCCGCCGGACAAATTCTTGAATGAACCGGTTTGCGGCGGGACGAATCAATGATGAGACGATGACGAGATACTCAAAGACGTCCGCATGCATGCGCCGATCCGCCGGCATGCCCGTCCAGAGCTTTTTGAGAAGCAGTCGGGTGGCAGGCGATTCAATATAAAAACAACCGATGGTTTCGCCCCGTTGAATGAGCTGTTGCGTTTTGGGGTCGGTTAATGGATCCCAGGTGGCATAGTCGATGTGTCGGCCGGTGTGTTCTGCAATTGCCGCAAGGGCATCCCGAATGACGGCTAATGATCGGTTGCCCAGGAGATCGATTTTGACCAGGCCGGCATCTTCCGTTTGATCCTTTTCCCATTGAATGACCGGAATACCCTTTGCGGCCACTTCTACCGGGACATAGCGACGGATATCGTCAGGAACAATCACGATGCCCCCGCAATGCAGCGACAGATGACGAAACCGTCCCTGAAGTTGAAGAGCGAGTCTGACAATTTCCGGCCATGGCTCGCGTAAATCGGTGAACGCCTGGGCCCCATCAAGGTGGGAGTCGAGTCTCTTTCTATTGTGTGGTCTCGAAGACGGCGAAGGTGGGAAAGAGCGAAGCTTTCCATTTTCTCGAATATTGGGAAGGCGGGGAGTCTGCCGGATCGCAGATTGGCTACATGGGGAGACAGAGAACTCTTGAGCCGGAAGATCGGTGAGCGGGAGACGGGTCAACAGTCGACTCACCTGCTGAATTTCCGCCGGAGGCATGCCATAGACTTTGGCGACTTCCCGCACGGCTGCCCGAAGCGCCAGTGTATTCTGATTGGCCACCATGCCGGCCTGCCGGCTGCCATAGCGGGCAAAGACAAAATCCACAATGCGGTCCCGCTCATCCCAGGGAAAATCCACGTCGATATCCGGCGGATCGTGACGCCCGGGATTTAAAAAACGTTCAAAGAACAGATTGTGCCGGATGGGATCCACATGGGTAATGCCCAGGCAATAGGACACGATGGATGCCGCCGCCGATCCCCGGCCACAGGTGCGAGGCGCCTGGCGGACAATCTCGTCAACCACCAGAAAATAATGGGCGTAACCTTTATCCCCGATGACGCTCAACTCACGTTCGATACGACCACTCACGACCGGTGTCAGTGAGCCGTACCGCCATCGGGCCCCGTCGTAGGTCTTCTCGCGTAGCAGAGTGAAGGCATGGGGATCGGAGAGCTGGCGAAAACTCGGGAAAATCGTCTCTTTGAACGACCACTCGGTCTGGCAGTGCTGCGCGATCTTCCAGGTGTTGGCTATCGCGTGAGGCACATGGGGAAACTGTGAAGCCAGTCTCGCAGGTGGCATCAACCAATGATGGGGTGCACAGCAGGCCTCCGGCGGTAATTGAGAGAGGGTGGTATTTAAGTCGATCGCGCGGAGAATTTGATGGAAGAGGAATTCCTGGGGGGTCACGAAATGCACCCGGTTGGTCGCGACGGGAGGAAGGCGTGTGCGGCGGCTAAAGGCCAGGGCCTGGTGCATGAGTGCACCAGGCGAGAGCTCTACGTACAGATCGCTAGGGGAGTGACGTTTCCAGGCCGTCAGTGCGGAAAGATCATCAGAGAGAATGATCAGTCCTTGGCGATGCTCCTGGACCGCGGCGATACAGTCAAAGTCGGCATCGCAATGGCGTTGGGAGAGTAGGCGGCAGAGATTGGTATAGCCAAAAGAATCTTTGATCAGGAGCACGGCGCGGTGCCGGTTGTGGGTCAGTTCGGCTCCCAGGATCGGGCGTAAGCCATGGGCCTGTGCAACTTCGATAAAGCGAATGGCACCATACAAGCCGTTCGTATCGGTCAGGGCAAGTGTCTCGGCTCCCTGTCCCTTTGCCGTCTGGCACAAGGTTTCCAGTGAAGCCACTCCTTGCATCGGTGAGTACTCCGAATGAACGTGTAAATGGACAAAGGCTGACATGAAATAATGCGGCAATAATGGTAAATTGCGTACCCATTTTTAATTAAAGTATCGCTTTACTTTACGCCAATGTTGATAACCTGTTGATTAAAGTAATGCCTTATTTTTTCTGCCTGTGCATAACTAAATAATTAAAGTTTTTGGTTAATTTTTATCATTTTAAAATGCAAAACACCTATTATTCATTGCTTATTTTGCATGTTAAATAAGGCCAAAAAATGAGGGTGCTCATGCCACAGAGGTGGGAGCATCGCTTGAGAATTTTTCAAGATTCACCTATTCAATCTAAACGAGAGGCCAGGTGTGAGCGTCCCCATTGAATGACTTTCATGCCGAACCGGGTATGCAAACGATCAAGGGCTAATGCCAATCGATGGGGACGGGGGAGTGCCTGAGGTTCTTCCAGGGCAGGTGATGGGAAGAGCGATAGTTGTTCGGGTGGAGGACGAAAGCTATTACTTCGAATGGTCAGTGAGCGCACGCGGACGCGTCGTTGAAAGCACCGACGGAATAAGGTCTGAGCTGATGGAAACATATCAACCTCCCAATGTGTGGGTGTGGATAAGACAGATGAATGGTGAACCGTGAGCTGATCACTAAAGAGCAGCGTCAGTCTGAGGCGATGACACAGGCGCTGTCGCCGACGTAGATCATGGCAGAGAGAATCCAGAAGACATGACAGGCCTCCAAGGAGCCGGTCATAGTCAATTGTATCCGGCTCAAAGAGATAGGAATGGGTCAGCGATAACGAGGCCTCAGGAGCAACGACCGGCAAAAAATCAATCCCCCGTGCCCACTGATAGAGCCGGTGGCCCCATCGACCGCAGACGGTCTCCAAGGCTTCCAAACTCACGTCGCTCACGTCGCCGATGGTCTGTAGATTCAAATCGATCAAGCGTGTGTGGAGTGCGGACCCTCCAGGACCTTGGAGCCCGGGAAGTATTGAGACGGGTAAAGGCGATAAAAAGTCCTGTTCGGAGCCTGCCCGGACATCACATAATTGGGGCGGGGTGAGGATGGAGCTGGCCATTTGTGCGACAAGCTTATTGGTCCCGATACCGGCGACGGCTTGTAGCCCAAGTCGCGATGTCAGATCGCGCTCTAAACGCATCGTGGTGTCACAGGTTGCGCCAAACAGTCGAGTGGTGCCGGTCAAATCTAAATAAAAATGGCCAGGCCTAAACGACTCCCAAATGGGTGCGATCGGTATCATGCACGACACGAGAGCATGATGGGCTTGGGCAACGCGAGTAGGGTTGGGAGGCACGAGTTGAAGCGAGGGACAGCGTCGTCTGGCCCGATCGGCCTGAAGCCCGGGTATGACTCCGGCGTCTTCAGCTTCGGGAGAAACTTCACGGATGATGGCACGGGACGCATGGGCAGAAGCCACCGCGACAGGTCTGGTGCGTAAGGAGGGGGCGTCGAGGCGTGCCAGAGCCACTTCGAATCGAGGAATACATAAACAGACAATTTGACGGTCCATCATTTTTCATCTAGCCACAATGCCGAATGACCCCGATCACCACTCCTTCAATCACAAATTCATCCTGCGGAGTCACCAGAATCGGAGTCATGGTTGCGTTCGCCGGATGCAGTTCTATTTGCCCTTCTTTGTTGTAATATTTCTTAATCGTCGCCTCCCGATTCACCAGCGCGACCACGGTTTGTCCATTTCGCGCCATTCGTTGCTTGTGTACAATCACCAGGTCACCCGGCAGGATGCCTTCATCCCGCATCGATTCACCTTTCACTCGTAATGCGAAATTGTCGCCCGTTCGCAGCATGGAAGGTGGAACCTCCACCAGCTCAGTTTGGGGAATGGGCTCAATCGGGTTGCCGGCCGCGACGATGCCGGCCATGGGAATCTGTGTCGGAGAATCCAGTTGGGAGAGGATGGCTTCGACCACTCCAGGAATTCGGCGCATTCCGCATTCATAGCGGGTAATGGTCATACGAGTGGTGCGGAGACGTTCAGCTAGTTGGGTTTGGGTTAATCCCAGGCGTTGCCGGATCTGTTTGAAGGCTTCAGGCGTCATGTAACCAATGGTTACATTATGGTATGTGAGGTGTCAAGAGAGGTGGTTGCCACCGACCCACTCATGACTACATCGAGTTAAAATAGTGTAAGTATTTGATTATTAATTGTTTTTTAATAAATCACTCTGCCAATAGGGCGAGTCTCTCATGCCATCTAGGGACAGTTTCCTGGGGAATGTCACTCTTAGGGCAGCTCATCGTGCAGGTCAGCACTGTTTCCTGTTCAGGAACCAAGAAGTGATCAGGGTCCACCCTAGAAAAAGGCGCACATATTCATGCCGGCGCATCCTGCATGGTCGCGCATCGCTACGGAGGAATGTTGCTGCCGGGATGGCTCAACGCATTCGATGATCAAAAGAAAGAAGAGGAGAATCTGATGTTTGAATGGCTGACAAGTCCTGAAGCATGGATCGCATTAGGCACGTTAACCGCGTTAGAAATTGTCCTGGGGATCGATAACATTATCTTCATCTCCATCCTTGTCGGACGTCTTCCCGAGAATCAGCGGGGGTTTGCCAGAAGAGCAGGGCTTGGTCTCGCCATGGTGGCACGCCTGGCATTGCTGTTTTCGATTTCATGGGTCATGGGGTTAACCGAACCCTTGGTGACGGTGTTCACCCACGCGATTTCAGGGCGCGATATTATTCTGGTCGGCGGTGGACTGTTTCTCATGGCGAAAGCCACGCATGAAATTCATAACAGCCTGGAAGGGCTGGAAGAAGAGAGGGGTCACACGATTGTGGCTGCCAGTTTGGGAATGGTTCTTGTCCAGATTGCGGTTTTGGATATTGTGTTTTCACTGGATTCGGTGATCACGGCGGTCGGTCTGGTGGATCAGGTTTCTCTCATGGCGATCGCCATCATCCTGGCCGTCCTCGTAATGCTGATGGCCGCAAAAGCGATTGGAGATTTTGTCGATGAGCATCCGACCATCAAAGTTCTTGCCCTCTCCTTTCTTATTCTGGTGGGTGTGACCCTGATGGTGGAGGGGTTCGAGGTGCATGTCCCGAAGGGCTATATTTATTTTGCGATGGCGTTTTCCGTCACGGTGGAAATGCTCAATATTCGCATGCGGAAAAAACGGGCCCCGGTCAAACTGTACAAGACGATTTCCGAATAGCCGGAAATACGCGGACGCCACAGGACGCGTGGGAAGTCCTTCGCGGAAGAGGGAAGAGGAGATGATTTCGGCCACCCGTCTGTGTGGGGGAGGTCCCTGATAATGTGGTGCAAGATGCGCTAATGCGGATATTGGTGTTCGCGGCAAATCAATTGAATGTCTTGCACACTTAACGGTTCTCGTGTCAAACCGCAGACATACCCGTTCTTCTCATGATCCTCATTGAAACGACAGGTGTGGCAGGCACCGAAGGCTTTTCGTCCATTGACCTGCTGCATTCCTCGCAGGATTGAGCGCAATGCAGAAGTCAGTTCAGCGATTTTTATTGAATCCGTCCTCGCCAGTGCCGGTTCCAGGCTTCTGGTGAGAAGGGCCTTTTTTATGAGATTGCTCCCTTTGGCGGTCGGCGCAAGGCGTACGATTCGTTTGTCCTCATTATCCGCCTGCTTCCGCAGGAATCCCTTCTGCTCTAAGACCTTGAGCGATTGTGAGACGGTTCCCTTCGTGAGACCCAGATACTCCGCCACGGCTTGCGGCGTATTTGAATAGCGATTGCATTGCGTCAGATACGTCAGCGCTTCCATCTGCACGGGTTGTAATCCGTAACGCAGGCCAAACGCCCGTGCCTCCATCCGTTGCAGGTTGCACAATCGTTCTAAGACATCATTGGCTTCTTGTGCGCTCATAGGTCAATTGTATCGTCTCGATACAGATTTGACAAATGCGGATATTGCTGCTAAATTCCATTTAGTTTCGACTCAATACTAATTACAATCTTTCAAAAGGAGGCAGTGTATGAAGAAGGCCGTGTTTTATCATGCAGGGTGCCCGGTCTGTGTTTCTGCGGAAACCATGGTGACTCAGGCCATCGATCGTCAGCAATACGATTTGGAAATCGTCCATTTTGCACAAACACCAGGTCGGGTGGTTGAGGCTGAAACGGCAGGTGTGAAGTCTGTTCCTGCCCTGGTGTTAGAGGGGCAGGTATTTCACGTGAATTTTGGTGCATCCATGGACGATGTGAAAGCCAGTATTTAAGGCGAAAGACTTTATGTACGGGAGTAAGACGGGTAGCTAGGGATAGCCTGAACGCCGACTCCCGGTTATCAACGAAAGGAGTAAATCGTATGCGTGCATGGGTGAGGAATGTGTGTCTCGGGCTCGCTCTAGGGTTGTCCATGAGTGGGGCGGCCTGTTCAACGGTTGAACCCCCGGCGGGAAAGGCGAGTGCATCGTTGTACGACCGGTTAGGGGGAAAGCCGGCTATCACGGCGGTCATCGATGAATTTGTGGGCAATGTTGCTAACGATGCCCGTATTAATAGTCGCTTTGCCACTACCGATATTCCGAAACTGAAGGGACATCTGGTGGATCAAGTCTGTGAAGCGACTGGTGGGCCCTGCACCTATACGGGCAGGGACATGAAGTCGACGCATGCGGGAATGCGGATTACCAATGCCGACTTTACGGCTATGGTTGAGGACCTGGTCACGGCACTCAATACATTCAAGGTTCCGAAACCGGAACAGGATGAATTACTTGGGCTGCTCGGTTCCATGAAATCTGATATTGTCGAAATTCCATAATACTGCCTGGAATATTTGGTTCTGTAAAAGTCTTGGGGGGATGAGGTCTCATCCTCCCAAGTACCCTGGATCTTTCTTAATAGAGCACGCCGGCGGAGTCTTGCTTCAGAGTCAGCTATTCCTGAGAATGGCTGCTTGGCCGTCCCGGGAGATCACTATTCAAAAAAGGAGAGTGAGAAGTGACAAACGGTTTGCAATCCGAAATGGGAGTTATTCAGTCGTTGTGGCGCTATCCAGTCAAGTCGATGAGAGGTGAGGCCTTGTCCCTTGCTCAGGTTACTGATCATGGACTTGTCGGAGATCGTGCCTATGCCATCCTGGATCGTGCCGATGGCAAAGTGGCCACAGCCAAAAATCCCAAAAAATGGCCCAATATGTTTGCCTTTCAGGCAACATTCCTGGAGCCGTCTGGAGATAAAGAATCCGGATCTCGCATCCGCATCACGCTGCCTGACGGCACAATGGTTACCAGTGAGCAACAGGATCTGCCTCAGGTCCTTTCCAAAGCTCTGAACCGTAAGGTCACTCTGGCGCTCATCGAGGGTGGGAAGGTGACCGGCGTCCAATCACCCATGCCTGAAACCTGGATTGCGCAGTCTGAGGAATACTGGCCTGACATGGATGGTCGGGAGAAACGGGATACCGTGACGGATTTCTCTCTTCCGACCGGCACGTTTTTCGATGCCGCAATGGTACACCTTTTGTCCACCGGCACGCTTAATCAGCTTCGTGAAGCGTATCCGGAAGGGCGTTTTGAGGTGCCGCGGTTTCGGCCGAACATTGTTGTGGACACTGGAGTTGATAAGCAAGGCTTTATCGAACAGGGGTGGATTGGTCAGACGCTAGGCATTGGGGAAAACGTGCGATTGAAGATTGCCGGCTCATGTGGTCGGTGTGTCATGACCACGCTCGCGCAGGGAGAACTTCCAAAGGACCCCGGGATTTTACGCACGGCGGTCCAACACAATCTTGGCAATGTCGGGGTCTATGCTTCAGTCATGCAGGGCGGCGCAATTCGAATCGGGGATGGTATACGTTTGGAAAAATGAATACTTTGTGGACTTTTGTCTACCTATGGCGGTGTGAAAGAGCACCAACGCCGTTGAATTCGTGTTAGGTGTATCAGGGGAGCTGGAAATTTCCCGGTTGACTCTGCAACGGTTGACGAAGTCCGAGCTTATTCAGGGGTGACCGCAAAGGTTCTTGAGCCGGCCATGTCAACGGGTTCAAATGTATCTTGGGAGTTGGTATTGGTCTTTTTTCCTCTCACTTAACCCGCTTGTGGGTATCCGTGGTTTTTTGAGTTTTTCAGCATGCATCCGTAAGATGCGTGTGAAAATGACGTTTTCTCTTATCACCGATTCTAAGAAAAAACTTCTTTACATCATTGCGTTCTTTCTCCTGCTGTATGTGATAGTTACACTGACCGGCCTGCGATCTCATCTATCGCCTGATGTCATTCAGTCACTATTTTTTGCGTATCCGGTTTGGGGTCTTGTGCTGTTTTGTCTGGCCTTCAGCTTCGGCAATCTGCTGTATGTGCCAGGATGGATCTTTTTAGTCGGGGCCGTCTTTGCGTTGGGGAAAGAATGGGGTGGGGTTGCGACTTTGTTGGCCGCGATGCGTTCTTCGACGATCAGTTTTCTCCTGATTCGTGCGGTTGGTGGAACGGCGCTTCGCAGCTTCAATCATCGGTGGGCCGACAGGGTTTTTGCCCATCTGGATGAGCGTCCAATTCTGTCGGTGGCGTTCTTGCGTCTGCTGTTCCAGACCTTGCCCGCTCTAAATTATGCCCTGGCCCTAGCGGACATTCGCTTTCGCGATTATCTGGTTGGAACTGCTGTAGGGTTGCCCCTTCCTATTTTTCTGTATTGTTATTTTTTTGAACTGATTTTTCAGCATCTTCTGAATAGGTAAGCGGACATCGACATGTGTGGAATGTAGGTAAAGAGGAAAAAATGCTTAGACAAAGGCTTGTAATGGCATGCTCACATGGGATGGACGCATGGATTTCGCAATTATTATGGTGGTTAGTAAGGAAGCTATCAACGAACCTTTGTCTGACCCTGTATTTTTCTCCCACATCTGATTCACAAAGATGATTACGGAATTTATCGTGACGGAGGGTGAAGCCCGCAAGCGCCTTGATCAATTTTTGGTCAACCGTGAGCGGGACATATCCCGTTCACGGTTACAGCGGTTGATTGAGTTGGGACGGATCCGTGTCAATGACAGGATGGTCAAGCCGAGTCATACCATTAAACCAGGCGATCACATTACGATGGATGTTCCCCAGCCGGGACCACTCCTGGTCGACGGGAAGGCTATGACATTGGAAATCCTTTACGAGGATGAAGACCTCCTGGTGTTGAACAAGCCTGCGGGTGTGGTAGTGCATCCCGCGGCAGGGAACTGGGAGGGCACCGTGATCAATGCGCTGTTGGCCCATATTCCCAACCATGCTGATTCAGAAATATTCAATGGGAAAAGGGCGCTACCACGGCTGGTTCATCGACTGGATAAGGACACCTCTGGAGTGATGGTGGTTGCCAAAACCGATCATGCCCATCGTACTCTGGCGACACAGTTTGAAAAACACTCGATCAATCGGATCTATGAGGCATACGTCTTGGGCAGACCTGGCCATGAACAGGGAATGATTGAGTTGCCCATCGGTCGGGATCGGGGAGAACCGAAAAAGGTTTCATCCAACACCGCGCAACCGCAACGAGCGGTCACGGAGTATCGGGTGGAACAGGTATTTGGTGAACTGGCTTCACAGGTCGTGTTGTTTCCACGCACAGGGCGAACACATCAGCTTCGAGTTCATCTGGCGTCTTTAGGGTGCCCCATTTTGGGGGATGAGAGGTATGGCGGTCAGAAAGTATGCCGGATTATGGAGATCGACATTCCACGGGTGATGCTCCATGCAGGCACACTAGGATTCCAACATCCCGTATCCGGAAAGTTTCAGGAATATTCCGTAGGCTTTCCGTTGGACATGCAAGAGATGTGTCAGGCGTTCCTCAACAAATAATAGTGAATGGACATATCTTTGTTCATCTCCTGAATATTTCATTAATCCTCGTCAAGTTTTTTCTCATCTGACCGTTACAATCGAGAAAGAGCCCTGAAGGGAGTTTCACCTGACGTGAGCTTCTGGGTTGGGACAGGTTGGGCGGCTAGGGATTACTGTAATCAATACATATTGAGAAAGAATGAATCAGAATGTGGCGTAAGATCCTCGTACTGTTGGTGGTGGTGATGGTCGGGTATGTGTCCAATGTGTTTAGCCAAGGGGCCTGTCTTGAGAATGCGACGCTCTGGTATTCCCACGTGATGATGTCGAGTCAGCCGTTTTTTGTGAAACTGGAACGGGGGCAGGATCATGTTCGTCGAGCTTTGGATGCGGTCGATGCCTCCTATACCGTGTTGCGTTCCGATTCGGATCAACAAGCCTATCCACGAGTTGTCATTACCACCAGCTTCTGGTTTCCCTTCATTGTTTCTGAACATTTTCATACCGAAGGTGATGCTGCAAGTCGGGTTGTTTTCACTGCTCACTATCTGGGGTTGTTTGGTTTGGCCCTATCGATAGGCGATTCGGTTGAGATTGCCGCATAAATCCTGTGTGGGTATGGACAGGCATTTCCCATTCACTGAAGTTTTAAAAAGCAGGAGCTTGCAATTTCAATGAAAATAGGGATCACGCTTGGCGGACAGATTTGGCTTTCTGTTGGATTGTAAGAATAATGAATTCAGCTGGTTTGAGGGGAGCGAACCCGATCATGATGTTGACGCTCCCGGCATTCTGGTCAGCGGATGAAATGGTATCCGGTCCACATTTGACAAAGTAGGCCTCCTGGGCTTTTTGTCCTTGGAAGGCCCCCTGCCGAAAGAGGGATTGGAGAAACACATCAATCGTTTGACGAATGTGAGCCCAAAGGGTTTGGTCGTTCGGTTCATCTACTACCCACCCTAATCCCTGTTGTATGCTTGATTCCAGAAACAAGGCCAGACGCCGGACGGAAAGATACTGCCACTCTCTGTTGGATGAAAGGGTTCGTGCACCCCAGGCGACAACCTGTGACGGAGAGGTTTGTCGAATTGGATTGATCCCCGATTGAGTGAGTTGTCCCATTTCCGGTTGCGTCAGTGTCTGCTCGATACCCTGAACGCCATGAAGGATGGCCTCCGTTCCTGCGGGGGCTTTCCATACTCCTCGTTGTTGATCGGTCCTGGCTAATACCCCAGCCATGGCTCCGCTGGCGGGGATGTGCAGGGGTGCCTTCTTAAGGGACGGATGGACTTGGACACGTGGAACGTACATGGCCACATTTGGATGGTGAATTCCTGATTGCTGATTTAACCAGGTGGTCAGAGCCCTGACCGTTTGTCGGGGGGCATCGCGTTGAGGGACATCCAGGACATACATCGCACGGTGCTTGGCAACAAGAGCAATCGCTGCGTGCATGACTTTGATCGCATGGGTATCCGGGAGTTGTTCGGTTTGAGGAATGAACAAAATATTGAAATCCCCTACGCGGTTGAGGAGAGAAAGGCCTTCCAGAAAGGGAGACGCGGCTTTGATCTGTCTTGTTCCAATGCGTACCACCCAAATGGCTTTTCCTTCATTGTCAAAAAATTGTTTGATGCAAAGGGAGAAAAGGGCCTCTGTTTCAAGTCCCCCATATTTTTTTTCAAATGCTTCCCATGTCCGGACCTGTTGTGGAGACGTCATCGACCCCTTGGGAAATGAGCCGATGATGGCCGCAGTTGAGGTGGAGGCCGATTTAATTGCGGGAGGGAGAAGCGACGGTTTGTGGATAGATGCGCCAGGAGTCGAGTGAAATTTTTTCATAAGAAATTGTTTTATTTCTTTCTGTGTAGCGTAGTTTCAGGAGGAATAGCCTAATACAACCTTCATTAGCTTGCTAGGGTTTCCGCATACGTCTCTACTCGACGGAACGGATTTTCCAGAAAAAAGGCTGCGACCGTCAGACATTCCATCCCGAACGGCAAATAGCCGGCATAACCGAGGATCGGCATTTCCCCCATCGGGAGTGCGTGGACGTAGGGAATTGAATATTCCCAATGGACCAGGCTGTGGGCATTCCACATTTCCCAAAAGCCTCCACAGACCAGGGCTGCCAAAGCGGAAAGAACCACAGGACTCCAGTTTCCTTTGGCTAGTGGGGACAGAAGGGTTGGAACCCTCCGTATTATTTGTATGCCTACCATGATCAGGAGTGGACTCACCCAGAGAAGAGAGTACAGCAGTGTGGGCCAAATCCCAATCATCAGAAGCCCGAAACAACCAAGGCTAAACATCAGCCAGCCGTTGTGCGATTCATTGACTGAAGAGATGGCCCGCCAGTTTTCAAATGGTGCTCTTATCCAAGAAAAGGAAGACAGGTATTCATAGGTACCCAGAACGGCGGGGAGAACCGTCGAAAATGAAAGAGTGAACCAGGAATAGGTCAGAAGCGGTTGAGTTGGTACCAGACCGACATAGTGCCAGTTCTGTACATACTGATTAAGATATTCAAACGTCCACCAGAAGCCTGCGCTGAGGAGAAAGAGTTTGAAAAGAAAAGCGGGCTGATGGGTGATCATGCACCTGCCGGTTCGAGAAAAGCATAAGGCGTTGATGACCGCGATGTAGCCAAGCCAGAGCAGGGGGAACGTATAGGGCTGCCATTCCTGGAACCAGGAAAAACGTGTCCACGCGAGGATTGAAGCGAAAGTCGTCCATCCTACGGCCATCCACCCCCACCAGGGAAACTCTTTGGCAGAGGTGGATTTGCACGGGCTGTGGGACCGGGTTTTCCGGTATCGCCAAAGAAACGGGGCAACCGTTGCGGAGATGAGCAGGGCCAGGAGTCCGAAGATCGGCCAGGACAGAGAGGGGTCTCCTGACTGTAGGGGAATGGCTAATAGAGTCAAATCGTGGGGAAGAGCCTGGCCGGATAAGGCAATACCCAGAGGAGGCAGCCCAAGAAGCAAAAAAATAAGAATGCTACCGTTGATTACCTTTGTGGAAGACATGGGAATGAAATAAAACGAATATCCACGGGTAGAGATTGGAAGCACACATAAAGCCTTGGTTCAGCTTAAACCAGTCCGGCCTCCTGAGCCAACGGTAAAGAATCCGGGTCAAGTTGGAATAGTCTTGGTGAGACCCGGGTGAATTCTTTTACCGTCTTTCCAGCCCGCACTTCCAGCATGCGGTGAATTCTTTTTGATGCAATTCCCCGCATCCGGAGCAGGTCCATTTCGTTGTTTCAAGAGGTTTGGCGCGCTCCCAGTCTTTGATTAGAGTGTTGGCCCGGTCAAAATCCTCGTCCTTCAGCACCCACAATTCCGGGAAAACTTCAACAAACGGCACTTCCCCTCCCAACATCGCTGAGCGTTGATTTTTAATCGTGGACGGTATCTGGGCCTGATCCAACAGTTCCTTTCGGGATTCCACGTCGATGAGGCTTTGGGAAACGTACAGTTTTTTCATGGTTTACCTCTGCGGTGGTGTATGTGAGCCAATATTCAAGTGAGGATACCGTATTGGGCACACCAACATGTTGGTCTCATCAGAGCGACGCAAAAGCGCTCACTCAAATATCAGTGAGGCTATCACTAACATACCATGTCACTGTGGAGTCTCGGGGCGTGTCAGGAAAAAATTTTTTCTAGAGCAAAGACCCCTAAACAAGCGTGGAGTTTCGCTTCTGTTTCAGGGTACCGGGCATTGATTATGGCTGTTGCAGAAGCGAAGTATGGTGAAGGGGATCGTCAGATTCATATCCGAGCATCAATCATCTCCATCACCCGTGATTGCCAGGCGAGGACGGCTGTGCGTACGTGCATCTTCTCGGCCAGTTTCGGAAATTCGGTGCGGATGACCTCGGCAGCGAATCCGGAAAGGAACGCGCTCTTGAGTTCGGCGCAGGCGCGGTCAACGCCGATTTCATGGTAAGGCGACTTGGCAAGTAACAGGAAGCCATCATTTGGGATACGGCCGCTTTGCATGTTGGCCTCAATGATGCCGGCGGCTTTTCTAATAGGATCGGCGAGGTCCGGGCTGTAGGGTCCGATGATGAGCGCCAGATTTGAGGTGTGCAGCCAATCAAACCCCCGTCCGACGCAAATAATCCATTCGCGATGCTCAATGTTGAGTGTGCGGTTGGCCTGTTTGATGCCAGCGACATGGGTGATGTTGTCCCGTACCAGGGGCAACAGGTCCTGCTGGATCTGTTGAGGCATATCCGGATACAGCTCTTCCAGTAAGGCGGGCAAGCAGTCCTGATCGGAAACGGACACAGATGAGAGGTCCAGGGTTTTCCCGTTCGTACTGTGGAACACCAGAGCGTCTTCATCGGTTTCAAATCCACACACGATCGGATACACCGTGTCGTGAGCCGTGCCGAAGACTGCCTCCATCTGTTGTTTAATACCCAGACTATAAGTGCGTGCGGCGACGGTGTCATAGTTAAATCCGGCACATCCGCGATGGGGATTGCCCTTTGAATAATGGTAGGTAATGAGCGCCAGGGTGCGGCGGCCCTGTCTGACCATGTTTTGCACATGCTCTGTCACGACTTCGCCGAGGTGCGGCCACCCCAGGTTAAATCGTCCACCGAGATTGCGGAAGGGGAAAATGATTCCGCGTGGAGTGTTGGTGGCGACGGGAATATTGATTCGCCCATCCATGCACATGAATGCGGCGATCGCGGTCGGATGTTGGGCGAGGTATCGGCTGCGGGCGAGCCATGCCTCGGGACTTTGGAATTCCTGGGAGTGCCGCCGAGAATGGCCTACTAGCCAGTCGATGCGTTGCCCGATGGTCAAGTCGTGAATGTCCACCTCTTCCTGGTTCGGTGGTATCTGAGTCAAAATCTTGGTTTTCATTGCCTTATCCTTTATGGGGTTTTGGATAGCCATCGGTCATTACGCGAATGCCATGAGACTTCGTGGAGGATTCACGCGGTAAGCCAACACGTGGTCCGAAAATGAGCGAAAGTGATCCATCCCGACGATGGAGCAGGTATTGCCCGCCTCAATACATTGGTCCTGGAAATGATATAAATACTCCATCGAAGTGTGGTCGATAATCCTTCCTGCCAAAATGATCAAAAAGTCGGCTTTGGAGTTTGAAGGAACGACGAGCGTTTCGTGGAGCACCTTGTCGAGTTTCATCAGGTTCATGCAGGTGACCGAAGACAGGTATATTTTATACGGGTTTTTCATCTCTTCGACAGTGCCTCGTATCGCGTCGGTGGCAACGGTCATGATGCTGTACCGTTCACGAGAGCCGCGGCCGTCTCCAATTCGGATAACCGGATTGCTGAACAATTCTACGAGTGCAGCCGATAGTAGGCTGGTCGACCGTTTGAGGAAAGAGTTTTTGGCCTGAGTTTCCTTGGCCGAGTTCCGTATAAGGTCACCACAGAGCACGATGATCTTCGTCAGCATGCCAAGCGCGACGCCTTCTAACAGGTCCGAGGTGTATAGGGTGACCACGACGGTGACCACAGCGATCAACAGTTGTTCCTTGCCGATTGCGAAGATCTTCCAAAAGACCTTTGGCGCACATAGTTGCCATCCAATCCAGATGAGCAAAGCTGCCAGAACGGTAAGCGGAATGAAATTGATAAGCTTTGTCCCGAACCACAAAATAAGCGCGAGGCAGCAGGCATAATAAAAGTTGGCCCAGAGGGTTCTTCCTCCGGCCATGATATTGGTTGTGCTTTTCACTCCGCCGGGGATGATCGTCAGACCGCCAGCCAAGCTTGAGAGGATGTTGGAGATGCCCATGGCCCGCAGGGTCACGTTGGGATCTGATTTTCTATGAAAGGGATCAATCTTATCGACCGCAGCGATTGTGGCCAGCGACTCGGTACCATCGATAAGGGTGAGCGTGATAATCGTGATCACGAACGCCATCCATAAATCCTGATTTTGCCAGGCCTCAGAAAAATGAGGAAAGTGAATGCCATGTTGGAAAATATCCAGAGGGACATGGACCAGATATTCTTGCGGGAGTTGCAGGAACCAACTGGCGATGCCGCCTAGACTGGTGAGAAGGAGAGGAGCCGGGATGAGCCTGGCCCACCGTTCTTTTCGACTGGAAAGAGAAAAGAGCAAGGCCAAGGAGAGACCGCCGACGAGAAAGATCTCCAGATTCATCTCATGGATATCGTGAGGAATTGCGAGAATAGCCTCTGGAATGGATTTGACGGGCGGCAACTGGTCTCCCAGGAGTTGCGGAATTTGTTTGATGATAATCAGCATGCCGATGGCACTCAACATGCCTTCGACTACCGAGATGGGAAAGTAAAGGGCGAATCTCCCTGCACGAAAGAGACTCAACAAAAACTGCACCACACCGGTCAGACAAATCGCCACCAGTAAGAGCGGATATCCCACAGTTAAGTCTCCATGGCCGAGAGTAATCATTCCGGCCAACAGTGCTGGGGCAAGACCGGCAGCCGGTCCGCTGATCGTCACATAGGCTCCACCAAGGAAGGGAAAGATGACTCCGGCGATAATGGCGGAAATCACACCGGTAATGGGCGGTGCGCCCGATGCGACCGCGATTCCCAGCGAGAGTGGGAGCCCGATGAGTGCGACTTGTAGGCCAGCCATGAGATCGTAGCGCCAATGTTTTAGCCCTCGCACCCCGTTCTGGGGTTTTTCCATGGAAGGGGCTACTGAATGCTGGGACAGCATGTACTTTTCCTTTTGCCTTTCTGGTTGTCGTCTTCGAGTGAAGCGGCAACAGTGTTTCTCGCTGATAGAGGTGGGGGTGGGAAAACGCCAACATCATTCCCTTGCGTGTTTGGTGTACAAGGATTCTGGGCCTTACTCGCCCGAACTAGTAGGGTAACCGGATATTAATTGCATAACTGATACCTCAGAAGACGACAGGGTGTTTGGAACCGGCACAGAAGCCAGGGATGATATTTGTCCAACAGCATTGGAGTTCCCTGAATATAGGAACAAAGAGAAAAAGTTCATTTCTCAGTTCTGGGTAGGCCATGAGCGGTTTTGCATCGCGCGTTTAGTGCGAATTCGCTCCAAGCGGTAGCGCTGACAGGAATCAAGATAAGATGGTGGACTGTGAACTCTAAACGGGTATGCCTGCGTGTTTCATAAGATGGTCAAATCCATGGTTGCCGGTTTTTAGCCACGACAATGATATTTTTGTGCCATGGACTGGTACCTCAGGGCCAGTCACTTCACTGGTTTTTTTAATGCGGGTCAACTTCATTGGGAGGCAGACTTATATCCTTGCGATTGCCCCATAAAGGTGACCAATTAGTGAATGGGTAGGCAGGATGTGGATGATCAATATGATACTCATTTTTTCGGTGTTTGGCCGGGAATTTTTTAGGACTCCGAGTAGAAAAATAATTGCACGCCGATAGTAATGACCAGGAGAGCCCAGAGGATTTTGAATGCAAATTTGACGCGGGCGTTGGTCTGCAACGCGACATGAGATCGTGGTATGAACTCGCCGGCAAACCAGGCTAGACCACCTGCCAAGGCCAATGTGCCCATGATGTTATGGTGAGTCTGAATGTCGTGGCCGCCTGGGTGGAGGCCATGCATGTGGCGAAACAACATAAGCCCACCGACCAGTGCAAAACCCGGCAGAAGCGACCGCCAGAACACGTGAGAAAATTTCCCAGCCCGAAGGAACCCTTCCACCAGGCCGACAGCCAGGGCCAGGATGCCGAATATTTTGTGTTGCAGCATTTCAGGATCCTTGCCGGATAAGGTGTCGGCTAATGTCCATGAGCCAATGGGCCATGCCAAATGATCGCTCCAGATCAATAGGAAGATTCCTGATCCTATTAGTGAACCCGGCAAGAGCCAACGAACCCACATGAATGCCTGCCAGCCCATTACTCTTTGCCATTCACTGAAACCCATCAGAATGACACCGACTCCAACAAACGCATGGTTGAATTCGCTATAGGCAATCCCTTCCGGGGAGCCTTCCCACTGTCCAACCTGCGGAGCAGCGTCCTGATGGTGGACGGTGTGATTGTGGTGAGTTTCTTCCTTCGAAATGTTGCGTGGTTCGGCCCAGGCGGAAGGTAGCCCAAGGTGCAACTCGTGGTTTATTGGTTCCCATAGGCCTAAAATAAGGAGTAACCCGAAAAAAACCCGATAGAGCCAGATAAACAGGACAGTAGAAGGCATGATGCTCACGTTTCCCTCACTGAAGATTTCCTTTGGTTATGGTATTGCCAATGTAGGGGGGTTGAAGAATGATCTCATGCTGCAAATTGAACATAAGATTCGAGCATTTCGCTAAATTTGAATATGTCTGATCATATCGCTTATTCAGTGTATGGACGTGTACTGTCTGATAGTGTGCGGTGGTTTTAACCTGGGAAGAAGCATTCTACTGTGGTGCCCTTCGATCCATCCGTTCTGCATGGGAGAAAGTGACCAATTCCTTTTCTTGTAGGCTTTGCTGAACCAGCTTGGGAATGTCTAGGGCTTGCTCGACTTTGAGGATATGGGGTAGCTGGCATCGTGTTTGTGGATGTTTTGGGACAAAGAGCGTGCAGCAGTCTTGGTCCGGTTCGATGGAGGTCTCGAACGATCCCAGCGCTTGAGCTTGTTGCGTGATTTCCAACTTATCCATCCCGATGAGCGGACGAAGGATGGGAAGTGACGTGGCTTCGTTAATGACAGAAATATTTTCCGGCGTTTGGGACGCCACTTGACCCAGGCTGTCTCCGGTCGTGAGGGCCCATGCCTCCTCCTGCTCGGCAATTTTTGCAGCGATGCGGAGCATCAAGCGACGGTAAAGCACGACGCGCACGGGTGGCGGCGTGTTGATGACGATTTGGCTTTGAATATCCCCAAAGGGAATGAGGTGAAGACGGGAAGACAGTTGATACTTCGTGAGTAACGCGACCTGATCGCGGACTTTTTCCTCAGAAACCCGTGAGAGATATGGACGACCATGAAAATGCACAAAGACGGCTTTACAGCCACGTTTCATCATGCGATAGGCTGCCACTGGAGAATCGATACCACCGGAAATGAGGCAAATGACTTTTCCTCCGGTCCCCGTCGGTAGTCCCCCGGGTCCTGCCTCCCGTTGATAGGAGTAGTAGGCGTAGGGCGGGACTAATTCGCTAAAAATCGACATATCGGGGTGTGAAAGGTTGACTCGCTTGCCGGTATGGGCGGCGACGGCGGCCCCAATTTCTCGTTCCACATCCATTGAAGTTTTGACGAATCGCTTGTCTGCCCGTTTGACACTGACTCGAAAGGTGGCATAAGGATGAGTGGGCAGGTGTGCAATGATCGCATCTTTGAGAACCGTGAGATCGGATTGGTTGTAAGCCAATGGCACGGCTCTGGTCAAAGAAAAATTGACGATACCGAATACGCGCTTGATCTGTTCCTGCAAGCACGGCCACGCCGCCTCTTCCTCGAAGCTCACCCGTATTCGTCCCTGGAGTGCTTCGACATGCACATGTGCCAGGGGTTTCAGGGCTCCTCGCAGATGGTGGACTAACCGGTATTCGAAATGTTTCCGGTTGCCTCCCTTGAGAGCGAGTTCATGATAATGCACTAAAACATGAAGCATTAGTGGAGCGATTCTAGATATCGCTCGGCGTCGATGGCCGCCATGCAGCCTGACCCTGCAGCCGTAATGGCCTGGCGATAATGTGAATCCTGCACATCACCTGATGCAAAAACGCCGGGGATGTTGGTGGTAGAGCGATTTGGCTGAGTGCGGATGTAGCCTTGCTCGTCCATATCGATGAGTCCGGTAAACAGGCTGGTGTTCGGCGTATGGCCGATGGCCACGAAGACCCCAGATAGCGGAATCTCTTCAACCTGGTTGGTTTGGACGTTGCGGACCCGGATTCCCTTCCACGACCTCATCACCCAGGACCTCTTCAAGAGCACTATTCCATTGAAAGGCGATCTTTTCATTGTTGATGGCCCGGTCCTGCATGATTTTTGATGCACGCAATTTATCGCGACGATGAACGAGGGTGACCTTTGAAGCGAATTTTGTCAGGAATGTCGCTTCTTCTACGGCGCTATCACCGCCGCCGATGACGGCAATCTCTTTGCCACGAAAGAAGAACCCGTCGCAGGTGGCACATGTCGAGACGCCATGACCCATGAGACGGCTTTCGGAGGGCAGACCCAGTAAATTGGCCGAGGCTCCGGTCGCAATTATCAAGGTTCGGGTCTCTAAAGTGGCTTCATCGTCAACCGTGATCTGAAAGGGGCGCACCTGGAGATCTACCTTGGTGACATGGCCCTGGCGAAATTGGGTGCCGAACCGTTCGGCTTGGGCCCGCATGTCTTGAATGAGTTGAGGGCCCATGATGCCTTTGGGAAATCCGGGAAAATTCTCCACATCGGTGGTGATGGTTAATTGTCCGCCAGGCTGCGAACCATCAATGAGCAAGGGGGAAAGATTGGCTCGAGCGGTATAGACGGCGGCGGTTAATCCAGCCGGTCCCGATCCCAGAATAATGACGTCATGCACCATGCGTAAACTCCTTACAGTTAGACATGTAGGTGAACGGTCTATGGGGTGTTGAGGCTGCGGCGGGCTGTTCGTGACCTCGCCTCACTGACATATGTCCTATACAATGACTGGACCGCATGGCGCAACTGTGTACGGGACCATGATCCATCCAATACGGCGTCGGCATAATCGAGCTTGTGCCGAAGGGGCATTTGTTGTCTGATTCGCCGGAGGGCTTGGGCCTTGGTCAGACCATCACGACGGCAGGCGCGGGCGAGTTGAGTGGCCCGGTCGGCGGTGACCACGATGACATGATCCATACGCTTGTGTGCACCGGCTTCCAATAATAGCGCAGCATCATAAATGATAACCGCATGAGGATATTCGTGTCGCATGCTCCTGACCTGTTTGGCCTGTTCTCGGGCGACACGGGGATGAATGATTGCTTGCAAAACGTGTAATTTCTTAGGGGATTTAAACACGATATCAGCGAGAGCTTGGCGATTGATGGTGTGGTCTTCGGCGAGCACTTGTGTCCCGAATTCCTTGACGATATCCCTCCAAGCAGGTTTTCCAGGATTAACAACAGCTCTGGCCAGTTCGTCGGCGTCAATAATTCTTGCTCCCAGTGATTGAAAAATCTTGGCGACGGTCGTTTTTCCTGATGCCAAGCCTCCAGTTAATCCGACGACGACCATAGCCAACCATAGCATAGGGGGTTGGGAGCGACAATAAATGAGGAAAAATTTTGGTACCAGCTTGACCCTGCCAAACCCCTTGGGTTATTGACTCGATGAGAGTCCTTTCCTTTGGGTGAGCCGACCGCCGGCCAAGAGCGTGACAGGAGGAATTGAACACCGTGAGAGTTCAACGCATGTCGACCACCATTCGACCGGGTTTCTTTTTATGTGCTCTGATTCTGTGTGTCCTGCCTGGATTGGCGTCTGCCAATACTGAGGAACTTGCGCCCTCGGAGGCCGTTGTCTCGTCAGTATGGCAAGTTGCCTTGGATGGATCAGGGCATTTCACCTCGATTCAAGAAGCGATTGATCAGGCTGCATCAGGTGATACGATTTTGATTAAACGGGGAGCCTATGCCGAGGATGTTACGGTACATAGCAAGGAGGGTTTGTCGATTATCGGCGAAGGCATGGACCTGGTAGTCTTGACCGGGAAAAAGCGTGTCGGGACTCTGCATATTGGTAAGTGGCCGTATGGGGCAACGAATGTGACGATTCAAGATCTGTCCGTGATTCAACACGGAGGATTGGGAGTTGGGATTTTTAATGGCAGTGGCGTGCGATTAACACGAATTCGAGTCAATGGAATGGTGTTTAGTCAACAGGTGCAGGATGTTCTTTTGGAAGATTGTGTGATTGGTGACAGTGAGACAACAGGTGTGGCATTTGCGGATTCTACAGGCACCCTATCGGGCAACCTGATTTACCATAATGACCATGGCGTGGCTATCGGAGGCACCTCTGATGTGACCCTCAAACAGAATGTGATAACCCGAAGTCTATATGAAGCCGTGTTGATGACCGATCAGTCCAAAGCCCGGTTGATTCAGAATACCCTGGCTCAGAACGGAGGCGGGGCTGCTTTTCATGATGATGCCCAAGCCGATGTGCAGGGGAATATTATTACTCAGAGCGCAGTAGGTTTCTTATTTTTTCCCGGGAGTCACACCACGCTGGCCTTTAACGCCTTGTCAGGCAACCAGGGGGATTATGTCATGACCGGGACTCCACCCACACCGGCTCCGGATAGGGCAGGGAAAACCGATGTACAATTTGCTCCAGGATTTGTCAGTCCTGAGAATGGGGATTTTCGTCTTCAGTCGGATTCTTCCTTGATCCAGGTTGGTGCCTTTCCATATTTAGGGGCTCTGCCTCCGGTTTCTTCCAACCCATAAATTCTTTTCCGGCTGTCCAAGTGTCTGCGGCCTTCTCTTCGAGAGGTTTTAGTGCATGCCCGGTTGAGTCTTTTTCCACACGCCATGAGTTTTCCACGGTTGGCTTTATCACTCATGCGTGAATGAGAAGACGAATATTTAAAACTTTTGAGAGTCCTCTTTGTGGCGGGACAGCGTTGGAGCAGGAATATATAATCTGCCCCTGTCTCGCCTCGCATCAACGCTATGCCACGCGGACCCAGGGATTCTGCACATCCCGCAACTACAATATTTTGGATTAGGGTTTTTGCTTGGGACGGAGAATCAATTGAGCATGCTCCGCATCCAGCGTCACGAGAAAGTGTTTAAGGAAGGACATCCCGAGCAGACCCTCGATGTGTTCCGGAATATCCGGGAGATCGTGAAGGGCTACGGCGACATTGGTGGCCCGTGCGGTTCCGACCGTGATGGAAGAGAGATAGTTCATGTTGACTTGCACCGACCCTCCTGCGGTATTGACGGTCAAGAGTTCATTGTCGGTGGTTCCCAGGATTCCGAGATCAATGGCGACCTGAGTCGAAAGGACTGTCATGGAGGCACCGGTATCCACAATGAGTTGGGCCAATCGTTCTTGATTTAACATGACAGGAACGACAAATGACCCTCCACTTTTGGTAAGGGGTATGGTGATTTCCTGATTAACAGGTCTGTCCTGCTCTTCCTCATTCAAGGAAGATATCTGAGTAGAAATCTGAGTGTCAGGAGGTGCTTGCTCAGGAACGGACTTTGGGGTTGCTTGAAGTGTTGCAGTCGTGGATGACGCTTGATTGCTGAGAGAAGGGCTTTGTGATGGCAATAGCGTGCAGTTAAATAGTTGGGCTGGATTGTCTGTTAAAACGCGTGTTCTGGACTCATCAAAACAGTCATATGTCGCTGAATGCCCTGGAGACACCAATAGGGCAGTATATACCATCAATCCTGGCACCCACCAAAAGGTGGTGTGGTGAGGATTCCTCAGAAACGAAACACGGCGACCTTCATACATAATGGAAAATAGAATACCAAGATGCGGGGGGAAAACGCTATGAAGAGATTACCCGCTGGTATCGGGGGTTAAGGGAATGGTGGCCTGCACATGCGAGCCGGTTTCCAACACCTGGGTGGACAGAACTACGGTTTCTGGTTCGATCTTGTTCACCTGCACGCGACCTTCCAACATCTCTCCCTGTTTGACGATATAGATGGCCTGCCCATTGGTCAGGAAGGCCTGACTTTCTCCCCCTTTGGTTAAATACCCCAGGAACCGGAATTGGTTAAGTTGTTCCCTGGCCCGTTGCCCTGCAAGATCGGCCATAGATGGACCTGGGGGGGGCGGTTGGGGCAGAGCTGGGGAGGGCGCTGTTTTGGGAGGGCGAGGAGTGGGGGCGTTATCTATTTTTTTTTGGTGGGCCACCTGGGACATGCCTAATGGTGCAAAGATGTTGCGGGGTAGAGAGAATTTTGCGGTTTGGCGAGGGTTAGAAAATGCCGGATCTAACTCCAGATCTTTAATCGGTGGAAGTGGGACTCCTGACGTGGCAGAGGAAAGCAGGGGATCTGTTGGCGTAGAATCCCACATTTGGAAGATCGTCACCATTCCCCAGGCCAATAATAAGCCTCCTAACACCAGCCATTTTCGTTGATTCGTCATTAGGCTTTTGTTTTTTTAACCGGTTCAGGAAATTCTTTCAGAAAGGTGGAGACCTTCAGTTTAAAGATAACCCCTTTCTGTTTTTTAGATGTTTCAACGGACAGTTTTTCGATAAAGAGATAAGGCCAGCGTTGCTCCAGTTCGAAAATGAATTTTCGAATAGCTTCATAGGGGCCTGCGGCTTCAAACGCAAACGTGCCTTTTGTGGCCAGTTTATGGGCGAGGGGTTTGAAGTCGTATCCCATACCAGGAATTTGTACGTGATTTTGTTTCGCCAAATCGGCAATGTCTAAACTTAAATCTGTGAATTCACCGGAATCCGGAAGAGCATTCCACATGGTGGATAGAATGGTTTGGGTCTGCCGGGCTGTCTGCATGGTTGTCTGTGTATGCAAAGAGGCTTGATTCATGGCCGTGATATGTTGAAAACGGTCCTGGGCCGGGTAAAAGATGAAGGCAAACATCCCGACCGATGACAAACCGGCAAGGACCGTCACGATGAACAGCGGACCTAAATATTTTGAAATCCGGATCGTCGTCCTGGATTCTTGTATGATCTGGAAAGAATTCATCGTTGCTTGGGGACCCCTGTCAGGTGAGAAGTTGGGTGTCGGGCATCATAGGTGACGGTGAGCGAAAATACGCTATGTGAGCCACCTTGCTCTTCTTTGGTAGTTTTTGTGGAATGCTGCGATAGCAACACATTCTGAAAGGCTGCATGCTTCTCTAACTGGTGAATGAGTCGATTGAGGTCGGGTAAAGATGCTGCCGATCCTTGGAGAAGGATTGTGTCGGTTTTTTCATCGAGAGACACTGAGTTCAGGGTGATATCCGAGGGAATCGCTGTTTCCAGATCCGTCAATAATTGTGTCCAGGAAAATCCCACCCGTTCACGAACCTGTTTCACAAAAGTGACTTTTGAGGGAATGCTTCGAATGGCCTGGTGTGAAAGGTCAAGCCCGGCCGCCCTGGCTTGAGCGACCAATTGTTGGTTGGCCGCCTCGACACCGGCGGCTTGCTCTTCCAGGACATCAATCTGTTCATGTAATGAGTTTCCCTCCCACCAGAATGAAGCGGTCAGGGCAAGGGCCCCAGCGGTGAGAAGGGTGAGTCCGAGTTGGGACAATTGAAGAAGAGGAATCCCGGGTGCAGATAAATTTCTATGTACACGTGGGATCATCATGCCACCATCAGACTGGCATAGCCTGGCAATGCCGCTTCTTCCTGGTGGCTCGCCGCCAGGTGTGTATTTGATAGATGAAAATGTGAGGCCGGGGATAGTGAGGTGATCCGAATTTGAGGCTCATGTCCTCCACTGGCCTTAAGGGTCTGTTGAATGTGCTCGAGAGGCGGCATAAGGCTCTGCCCGAAGGTCAGATCAGTGGTCATAAATAGATTAACCGGGGAAGATGCCGTGGCAACGGATATGGGAAACATTTCAAAATAATATTGCAGTGTTGCCAGGATTTCCTTTTCCACCTTCATAGCAGTGTACGAAGGGTAGGGAGTATGTCCTGTGGCGTAATCTTGATGGGCGTCAGAAGAGAAACCTCCTGACGATGTCGGGCGATGATCTTCGGTCTCCCTGTACTTCTCCGACTCAGGATCCAGTGAAGGGTCTTGATGATCATGGGGCTCTGTTTTTATGGCAAGAGCTTTCGTCCGAATGAAGCGTGGGCTGCCATCCTGAAAGGCCAAGAATGTAAACCCCCAATGACTGATGAAGAGGAACATGAATGTTGGGGGATGAAAAGACCGAGAAGAGTTTTCAGCCGTGAGCCGGTCCTGGATATTGGGGCCGTACAGATCAAAGACGTCGAGCCCCGACACTCCAATAGCAGTTGGGATGAGATCTGCCTCTAAGCACAGGTTCTCATATTGTTCAATAATTTCATGGCGAATGGCCGTGCCTAACACTCTGACATGTTCTGTGGTATCCGGGGAAAGGGAATCCCTGACCGAAGTGGGCACATAGAGACCGAAGGACAGCCGTGATTGGGAGGTATCCAGTTTGAGGTCCTGTTGAAAACGCCAATTCACCAGTGCCGTCTGCTCCGGTTTTTTTGTGGGAAAGGATGCAAAGTCAAAAATGCTCGTCCGTGCGCATATGTCCGGGAGACTGAGTGCAATGGAAATTGGGCGACGATAGGGCTTGGCCAGTGCCTTGAGTTGAGTAAGAAACTCATCGGAATTGGCAATATTGGGTTTGGTCGAGGAGAGCCTGAGGACCCCGGGGGAAAGCGGGAGTCTGGCGATGTGTCGGAGCGAACTTTTACGCCATTGCTTTTTGATTTCCACCAGGCATAGCTCTTCATCAGAAAGAGAGAGCGCGACGGTGGGGGCCGAGATGGGAAAAAAATGCATTAGATTTCCTCGATCGGAGTCACCCGATTAATTTCTTTGAGCGTCGTTTCTCCTCGGTAGACTTTTTCAAGGGCTGCTTGGCGTAGCGAGGTCATTCCCTGAGCCATAGCAGCCGTGCGAATTTCCGAAATAGATTTCTCGTTTAAAATCATTTCCTTGATGGAGTCGGTCATATCCAAAAATTCTGTAATGGCTTTTCGACCTCGAAAACCTAATCCGTGGCATTCATTGCATCCTTTTCCTTCGAAAAAGGTCAGGTGTTTCACGTCTTCATATTCAATGCCGGATTCCTGGCACTGCTCGGGATGTATCTGAACGGGGATCCGGCAGGTTGGGCAAATGGACCGCACCAGGCGTTGGGCGAGAATACAACTCAGGGACGCCACAAAGTTATACGATTCAATGCCCATATTCACAAACCGGCTAATGACGTCAAAAGCATTATTCGCATGCACGGTAGAAAAGACCAAATGCCCGGTGAGTGCCGATTGAATGGCAATTTGTGCCGTCTCTAAGTCCCGAATTTCTCCGACCATGATTTTATCGGGATCGTGCCGCAAAATGGATCGGAGGCCTCTGGCAAACGTGAGTCCCTTTTTTTCATTGACGGGAATTTGTACGATCCCCTTTAATTGATATTCCACCGGATCTTCAATGGTAATGATTTTATCTTCGTCGGAGTGCACCTCATTGATCGCGGCATACAGGGTCGTCGTTTTTCCGCTTCCTGTGGGTCCGGTGACCAGCACCATGCCATAGGGGCGGGTAATGGCTCGCCGGAATCGGCGAAGGTCTTCCCCGGTATACCCGAGGGCTTCCAGGCGTAACCCCTGGACCCCTGCGGATATGTGTTGTTTATCCAGAATTCTGATGACTACCGATTCTCCGTACACACTTGGCAATATGGAGACCCGGAAATCAATGGTTCGGTGATTCAGTAGCAGTTTGAAACGACCATCTTGCGGCGTTCGACGTTCCGCAATATCGAGTTCCGACATGATTTTGAGCCTGGAAATGAGAGAGGGGTGAATGCCGGTATCAAAAGGATCCATGGCTAAATAGAGGACGCCATCAATCCGGAACTTGACATCCACCGTGCGTTCCGTGGGCTCAATATGAATGTCGCTCGCCTGCTTTTGCAGAGCCGTTAAGATTATCGTATTGACCAGCTTGACTACCGGGCTGAGGTCCTTGGTGATCCGTTCTACGGAGAGAACTTCTTCGCCTTTCTCGTCTTCTTTAATCAGCACTGGATCCAATTCCGCTTTGATGCGTGTGAGCACCTGGCTATTGCCTTCACTATTGCTCAAGGCTTCAACTATAGCCGAGTGAGATGTCACCACTAATCGCAACTCAAATCCCAATTGGTGCTCCAATTCATCGATCATTCGCAGGTCATGTGGTTTTGCGAGAGCGATGGTCAGAATCTGACCTTCTTGTTCAATGGGCACGAATTCATACCGATGCATGAGTTCGACCGGAATGGACTCCATGAGCGGTGAGGGGATACGAAATTCCTTAAGCGTATTCCATGGTAAACCATATTGATCAGCCAGGACCTGGCCGATCACCTCTTCCGTGTGGGTGCCTCGTTCTAACAAAATGCTGGGAATAGTCTGATTGGTTGATCGGGCCGTTTCGATCAACGTCTCTTTTTCCCGTTCCAGGATGAGCCCCTTTTCCACCAGGAGGTCCTCGAATGGCATGCGTTTAACTGGTGTGGTCATGGTTTTTCTCTCGTCGAGGTCACTGGGTCGTTACACCGCTCCTGCCATTTGGAAAATAGGAAGGTAAAGGGCAATGACCACCCCTCCCAAAATTACGCCAATCAGAATGATGAACATAGGTTCGATCCATGTCATCAGTCGAGATAATTGAAAATCCAATTCTCCTTCATGAAATTCGGCGACCTCAAAAAGCATGGCTTCCAACGATCCGGTCGTTTCACCGACTTCAACCATTTCCAGGGTGAGGCGAGGAAGAAAGTTCTCTTTTTTTAATGCCGCGGAGAGGCTGGTCCCTTCCCGAACATGGACAATGACTGATTGGAGCGCTTTGGCAAAGACTTTATTGGGCATGGATTTCGCTGTGACTTGCAAGGCGGATAACAAGGGGATTCCGCCTCCAAGAATGGTTGACAGTGTTCTGGCTAACCGAATCACTTGATTTTTTAAAAACAAAGGCCCAAGCACCGGAGCATGGAGAAATAACCAATGTATTTGCCATTGACCTTGAGGGGTGTTTTTCCACCAATAGATCACCATCCCCGCAATTCCTATGAAAATCAGCAGTCCGATCATCCATTGGGTGGCGGAATGGGTCAGATCAATCAAAAGCTGGGTGGCCCAGGGCAATTCCACGCGACTTTCTTGATAGACTTCCGCGAATGACGGAAGCACAAAAAATAACAGACCCATGGTCACCAGGAGACCAAACCCCAATAAAAATATAGGGTAAATGGTCGCTTTCACGACTTTTTCCCGAACCCCAATAAGCATTTTTAAATACGCAATGTATCGGCTGAGGACTTCCGGGAGGTTGCCAGCCTGCTCCCCGGCTCGTAAGGAAGCTTGATAGAGTTCCGGAAAGTAGGTGGGGTGATGGGTCATGGCTTCGGAAATGGCCGATCCTCCTCGAATATGCTCTCGTACGGATTGCAGAGCTTGTTGGAACCCCCCCTGGGTGTTTCGTTCTGCCAGAAGATCAAAGCACCGCAACATGGGCAATCCGGCTTTGAGTAGGGCTAAAAATTCCTGATTGAAAATCAGGAAATCTCTAAGCGCTAAAGGACGTTGCCGTTTTTTTCGTGAGACGATCTGCCTGGCGCCAGAGCCAGCCAGGTCAAGAACAAGCAGTCCTTGAGCCTCGAGTTGAGAGCGAAGGCTTTGAGATGTTTCGCCGTCTCCATCGGTTTCAATGATCGTTCCATCCGGACGAGCGGCTTTGTAATGAAACCGGGGCACTAGGGTGACTCAGGTAAATGAGGATTGCCAAGCGAGAGTATATGTTTTGGCTCAGGGGCACTTTCCACACGATTGTCCTGTAGGGGAAGGCTTTCATGTTGTACCGGTTCCGCCAGGGCCTCTGGGATGACGGGGGTATCCGCTGCCTGATTTGGATGACTCGAAGTGTTTACGGCATTCGGTTGAGATGCCATCGGCTGGGTGACTTGAATTTTGAATCCGGTCATAATCACGTCAGAATCGAGATCATTCCATTCATGTAATTGGGCAATGGAGACATGATACATTTGGGATAACTTCCAGAGGGAGTCGCCATTTTGAATGACAATCCGTCCCTGGGAATCCGGTTGACGTTTATTCACGGACGAGGATGGTGGTTTGGAAATTGAGTGTTTCGTTTGCAAGGGTTGTCCCTGACCTGAGGACCGGTGGAGTTCCTGTTTAATCAGCGTGATATCAGTGGAAAGCTGTTTCATGCTCGTCATAATTTGCTGAAATGATTGGTTGAGGATTTGAATATCTGACACGAGCTGCGTGGTATCCGGCATGCTGGCAACCTGGCCCTCAAGTTCCATGTTGTGTTTTCGCAGTTGATCTCGCTCGGCCTGAATGTCCAGAAGTTCTCCACGAATATGTTGCAGCTCAAGCCCTTGATCCTGTTCCCGATGCTGAATGGATTGCGTATGGCCTCTCAGCGATTGCAGTTCACCCGCTTGTTTGGCCATGAGAATTTTTAATGCCCCTATTTCAGCCCGTAAATTTTCATTTTCTATTCTGGCTTCTTGAAGGAGAACCTCTTGGTGAGAAGTCTGGGAGGCATACTCTATCGATGAATCGACCGCGACCGGTTTTGTCGGTTTTTGAGCACAGCCGCCTAAAATCAGAATAAATGTTCCGCTCAGAATCATGTGCGTCCAATGATTACATTTCATTTCCTACCTACCATTCTTTATAGGGAGTGCCATCCAGCGCTTGGCCGTCACTCCCACTTTTAACATCAAATATTCCAGCAGGAGAGTCCTCGCCCTCCTCCTGTTCTTCATAAATTTCGGTCCATGTGGTCGAGGAGTGGGTAAAAGGATCCACGGGGATGGCTCGAAGATACTTCTCTTCCACCAGGTCCTCTAGGGTCGCCGGATATTCCTTTCTGTCCGCATAAAATTGATCAATGACCGCTCGCATTGTGAACAAATTTTGCTTCAAAGCCGCTTCCTTGGCTTTTATTGCCGTGTGTTGAAATGTGGGAATCGCAATAGAAACCAGAATCCCCACGATTGCCACGACAATCATGAGCTCGAGTAAAGTGTAGCCCTTTTTGCCAAAAACTACAAAGTGGGTCATTACCATTCACGATAGGGGGTCCCATCAATTGCCTTCTTTTCGCTGGTGGTATAGATGTCAAAGACATCTTCCCCGCACCACCGGGATTCGTCTGGTTCATCCTGGAAACACCGGAGCCCCCATTCCGTGGTCTCTGTTATTGGATCAAAGGGTATTTTCCGGAGGTATCGTTTAATTTCCGATTGCTCGCCGAGTTGGGCTTTCTCGCCGGTCAATTTAACCTTCAAGAGAGTTTCCAAGGTTTTAGGGTAACCGGTCACTCCCGTGGACTCCTGACAAGTCGTCACATTTTCCACGCAGAGTTTTCCCGTGCGCACGGTTCCATCTCTTGCCCAATCCTGTTGAAACGCATCAATTGCGGTTCGTACCGTTCGTAAGGTGTGGCGAAGCTCCAATTCTTGCGACCGTTTAATGCTGACTTTTGCAATGGGTAGGGCGACGGAGGCTAATATGAACATAATGACCAACGTGACCAAGAGTTCGATTAAGGTTACCCCCTCTTGAGTTGGGGAGGATTTATTCCACCAACACTCTGCCATGTTCCACCATGACCGGGATAGATTGGCCATTGGCTCCCAAGACGGTTGATTGTTGAATGTGAATGTTTGAGTTTCCAGTTCCCGTAGCTTCAAAAACCACCGTGGCAAGTGATCCGCTTCCTTGGACAGCTGTTCCCTCCTGACCCATCTGAAGGACCAGTTGTCCTAAGTGTGGCACGGCGGAAACCGTCATACTTGGAGCCATCTGCTGAGATGTCCATACTGTCCCTTCATTGGCCTGCGCAAAGGAAAGGACCGCCGGGTCATAGGTCAGGGTGAGAGAGGTTTTTCCGACCGATGACAGGTTTTCTCCTTGAATGGTGATGGATAATTGATCTCCAATTTTAACTGACGCTGCGGTCGGCAGGACTTGTAGACGAGGTCTATCGGTCACAGACTGCGATGCATCCCCCGAGCCCGGTTCCACGGATGTTGTAATGGGTGTCTTCCCCTCAGTTAATGAGGAATCTTTGGGGAATCCTGCCGATTCGGAAGAATCGGGAGTGTCTGTGAGCAAGTCCTGCGTGTTCAGAAGTGACACCGCCGGATTGGGTTGTGAAAACATCGGCTTCGTGCTGTACTGGTTGCTTGTGCCTGACCACATCGTATGTTTCGCTAATTGGGGGGGAGTGACGCTGCGAACGATGTGCGGGGTAATGACCAAAATGACCTCGGTCACAACTTTATTGGTATTGGTATTACTAAAGAGTTCCCCAAGGACTGGAATGTCATCGACTCCGGGTACGGAATCCCGCGTCTTTGTGTTGTCTTCGGCAAGGAGCCCGCCGAGTACGACGGTTTCACCATCCCGCATATTGAGCGCCGTGTCCGCGGTACGGGTTCCAAACTTGAATTGGGTAATGAGGGGAGAAGCTTGAAGAATAACCCGCTCGCCGAGCCGTGTGACTTCTATTTGCAATCGAAGGGAAATGGTTCTGTTTAAATGTACGGTCGGTTCAACGGTGAGTTTGATGCCCGTATCCTTAAACTCAATGGAAGTCACGGTTGAAGTCGTGGGAACGGCACCCGTGGACGCTTGTCCCGGTAAGACGTTGGTGGTTGAGAGAAGAATGGGCTGCTTATCTCCGACATTGATGGAGGCCTTTTCATTATTGAGCACTCTGAGTTTAGGCGAAGCCAGAGTTTTGGCCTGAGACTCCTGTTTGAAAAAATTCAATAACACACTGCTGGGAAACCGAAAAAGAAAAGACTCTTGACCAATGTCCGTTAATTGTTTGAACGAAAATGTTGATGGGAGGGAAAATGCGGCGGAATTTGGAGACTCCGTGCCTGGGGGAAAAATACCAAATCCAGCCTCTTTGGCAAACTGCAAGCCCAGGTTTTGAGTGTTGGTACGGTTGACTTCCAAGACCTCCACTTCAAAAAGGACTTCCGAGTCGTTTCGATCATTGGCCAGAATGATCTGTTCCGCCAGACCGACTTTGTCCGGTTCGTCCCGGATGACCACAGTGTTCAAGGGCTCATTCACATAGACGCGTTTCGTTTCTAAAATCGTACGAAGTAAGTTCGCCATGTCTTTGGCTTTGGCATTGGAGAGATAAAATGTGCGAATTTGCAGGTCATCATATTGCTCCCGTTTTTGTTTGGTATCCGGGATGACTAAAAGCCGGTCAGGGCCTACCCGCTTGGCAAACAGTTGATTGGTCGTCAAGATGAGATTTAAGGCCTCATCAAATGGCGTGTCCTTAGTGAAAATAGTAACCAGGTCATCTCGCACATCCTTGTCGAATAAAATATCGATATTGGCGGTTCTCGCTAAAATTTCAAAGACTTGTTTGAGTCGGGTATTCTGGAATCGAAGCGTGACGGGCTCGGCCGAGCCACCGATGGCTTGGGTGGCTTTTTGCAATTGGACCACTCTGGTGATGCCTTCAACAGCTTCTACCAGAGCGTGATCCATTTCGACGGCAGATTCATAGAGTTGTAAAGCCTCGTCATATCGTCCCAGACTTTCCATACCTTTAGCGTCCAATAATGTCTGTTGGGCTGTTTTGGAGCGCCAGACATCGTTGAGGGCTGTATGGTGCTCAGTATTTTCAGGATCGAGCCCTACAGCGATCTGGAATTCCTGAAGAGCTTCTCCAATTTTCTGTTCTTTCAACATTTGCTTTCCACGGGAGAAATGTTGTTCTGCCGCCCGGATTTTTACCGTTTTCAGTTTTTCATTGAGTTCTGTATTAAAGGGGTCTTTTCGAACAGCTTCCCGGTAGGCCGCCACGGCGCCATCGAAATCGCCCTTTTGTTCAAGTTCATCTCCAAGTTGTGTTTCACGAAGAGTGCAGGACATCAGAGCCATCATAAAGACCATGGCCAACACGCAAAACCGATTCAATCTAAGCATTGGAACCTTCGCTATATTTTAATGAGAATGACGGGGGGGTAAGACAGAAGAAATCAAAAATCCTCCTGAACATAGCATATCTGTCAAGTTCGAGCTAGAGATCCCTGCTCGTTTCTTTAAGCTACTCTAGTTTCTGTATCGGATATCCCTTCGTCAATATTAAGCCTGGAACATGTTGTCGGAAAATAAAGGAGGTCACGTTTGGGCCTGAACGAGCCAGGGAAAGTTTACGCTCCTTGAAGTACCTGAAGGATGTACGAATAGGAGCATTATCACACTTAATCGTCATGGAAACTCTAATGGTTTAATCTTACTGAAAAGTTGGGGGTTCCTCTGCGGGGGCTTCTGTTGCTGGAGCCTGAACAGGGGAAGTTGTGGAAGGGGAATCCCCTAGGGGAGTTGCCCCTGAAGGAGGGGTGTTCGCTGCGGGAGCACAGTTGGTCGGCGCATTAGGATTGAGCGGGTTGACCTGGCAGTTGGTGCTTCCCTTGGCTTCGAACCGGATGGCCTGATATGTCTTGGCACCCTTAAAGATATCCTGGTTGTATGGGGTCTCGATGCTGGTACTTCTGACTCCATGAATCTCCTGGCCAATTTTTATAAGCGCAAACTGGTCTCCCGTCATGGGGTCAGCGTAGACTTTCCTGAGATACCGTTTGGGTGACTTCTTCGTTAATTCTTCAAGCGTTCGCGGCCATTGGTTGGGTCGCGTGGCTTTTTGAATTTCCCAGTCCGCCACAAATCGCTCAATCGCTTTCGCAATACTGGTCCCACGAAATTGTAGCTCAGCCTCTCGATCCCGTTGCATGATGACGGACCATGGTTGAGTGACTTCCAATGTGGCAATGGACATGACGACAACCAGTATCATGACGAAAAGGTAGGTTACCCCATTCTGGTTCGCGAGAGAGGCCATCCGGCTTTCCGAAAATTCCTTGAAAAATTTTCTCATTGAGTGATGCTGTCTGCGTGTGGGGGTGCAGGCATCAGTTTCAGACCACTGTGTCATGGGGTTGGGTGAGTGTTACTTGCGAATAGTCAGCCGTCTTCGTCCTTTCTCTGTTATAAGCACCCAACCAAAAATTAAAAATGCGGCACCAAAAGTATCGGCAACTAGATCCAAAATGTCAGCCTGACGCTGAGGGACAAACCATTGATGGATCTCATCGGAAATCCCGAATGCAATAACGCAGATGATGGCGAGGCCCATATTTCCCGCGTTCGGGGTGGTATATTTGAATGCGCGATAGAGCAAAATCCCGAGTACGCCATATTCGCAGGCATGTAAAAATTTATCATTAATATTGAACATAAAGGAAGGAAGGTGGAGTTGTTGGGCAGGATTGGATTGAGAGGATAGATACACAATAGCGAGCGCATAGAGGACCACTGGTCCCCAATACTTCAATATCACGAATGGTTTTGATATGGTTTGAGTCGGAGAAATCGGACACGTCCTTTTTTAATGGTGGCTTAATTGATTGGATGATAATCGGTTTGGCCGGGTAATGAAATACCGTACGTCTTCAATTTGCACGACGGGCAAGATCATCCCGTCCCCTTTCTGATCATGTGAAAAACTATAGATGAGTGATTCATCGGCAACTAGAGTACCAAAAAAAAGGACGCCGATGGCAATTTGCTCACCCTTTTGTTGCTGACTCTGGATTTGCTTGGCCGATTCAAGAGAGGGGATGGCCACCAGATAGTCGGGCAATCCCATGGGCTTAAAGCGAACAATACCCCATGATGTGGATGTGATTTCTGGGCCAAGGGCCACCAAAAATCCCTGGTATTCGGGCATATATTTACGGAGAAAGCCTGACCATAAGAAGGCAATGGGTTGTTGAAGGATGTCCTTGTGAATGAGGCGGGCCTCGTCTCGTGCGCGATTCAATTGGAACAGGCGTTCGCTTTGCTCCGTGTGATCCAGGCTTTGTAAGGTGCGCCAATCCGGCGGGTGCCCTTCAAGTTCCTGAAGGAATTGTTCCTGTTCTTTTTGAAGCAGGAGGGGCCGGATATTCGTAGGAATTAGTTGGTGCAAGGAAGGGCTTTCCAGTTGGATAAGGGGTTGGATGCCTTTAGCCTTGGGAGGTTGTCCGCTGACCTGATCCGGAAACTGAAGCCCTACCCAAAGGTTGAATAACGCGAGAGAATACAATAAGGCGGTTAGGCTCCTTTTCATGTGTTTGCGTTCTCGGAGACAGGGGTTGGGTGAAAGAAAGCTCAGAGTGTTGAAATGGGTGAATTCAGCCCACGTCATGATATTAAAAAGATAAACATACCCCATCGGCTATATAGGCCATTTTTCTTCACGCCAGGCCATATCCCAAAACATCCATTCGTATTGCGAACTGATGAGAAAGGCTTCCTCCATCCTGACTTTTTCTGTCCTGCCTGCGGTTTTCGCGCAGCGATCGACGACGTCGCGCAGCCATCGGGTGACTTCCGCAAATTCGGGTGACCCATATAGTTGTAACCATTCATAATACGGATGTGAGGGTTTGGGAGCTGCCTTTTCGAGGAGGTGCTGTCCGACTTCACAATAGACCCATGCACAGGGGAGAGCTACCACCGTAATTTCCCCGAGTGTCCCGGCTTGAGCCACACTTCTCATATGCCGGCAATAAGCATAATTCGTTGGAGAAAGGGGGGTGGATCGCATGTCCCTAAGGGAAAGAGCCCATTGTTTTCCATACGATTCATGAAGCCCTCGTTCGACGGTAATCGTGTCTTCAACGAGTTTGGCAAAGCGAAGGGCCGTATCTCCATCCGTCGCTTTGGCCGATCCTAGGGCAAAGACTCGGGCCAATTCTTCTAAATACCTGGCATCTTGTAGGATGTAATATTGAAACTTTTTTGCCGGTAAGGTGCCTTTCCCCAATGCCACCACGAAGGGATGTTTTAACTGGGCTGCCCAAATAGGCGCTGCACGATTTCGTAATTGTTGTGAAAACGTCATGAGAGTCCCTGGTAATTTTTTTTCGATGTGTGCGGTGCCACTAGGTTGGTAGTACGGAGCGAGCCACTTGAAATGCTTTTTCCATATCCGGCATATGGCCGAGATCAGGAGTGACCTGGAGATAGCGGATCACATTATTCGCATCGACAACCATGACGGCTCGTGCCAGGACATGGGGTCCCTCCAATAGTAATCCGTGGGATAAACCAAATTCTCCGCCTCGAAAATCGGACAGAAATTGAACATTGGTGATGCCCGCTTCTTTCGCAAATCGTTCTTGGGCGAAAGGGGTATCGACACTAATGGTTATCAGTTGCACCTGTTGATCAAGACCCTGGTTCTTCTCACTCAGATAATGGGTTTGTTGTTCGCACACTTTCGTGTCCAGGGAAGGCACAATATTGATGATGCGGACTTTTCCTTGCGTTTCATGAATGTTTATGAGTGATAAATCGCCTTTTGCCAATGGGACCGCACGAAGGGTCTCTCCGGCTTTCACTTCCATGCCACTTAGCGGCAAAGGGGTGCCTCGAAATAGAATGGTCGAACCCTCTCCTGTTCTGGCGCTTTCTTTGTCAACCGGAATGGATTTGTAGGAGAAATCGTGTTCTGACTGACCATTAAGGGTCGAACAACCCGGCAATGAAACAGCGGTTAAGATGAGAAGTAATGAAATTATCGAAATTTTTGGCATAAGGATGCTCCTTCTATACAGATCGGTGATCCGAGCTTGAAATGCGGTGGTGTGTATAAAATATCATTGTTCTTTCAAGCCTAAGTGAATAGCCTGTTGAATAATAGTTTTTTCAGGATTTTCGTTCCAAAAATGAGAGGATGTATTGATTCACGATTGTGGGTGCTTCCCATTGTGCAAGGTGCCCGGCTTCAGGGATGACATGCCATTCAACATGCGGTAACTGGTCTTTTACCCGTTCACCGACTTCGAGTGGAAATACCCGATCATGCTCCCCCCACAAGAGCAGGACCTGATGAGAAATCTTTTGAAGCCTATTTCCATATTGTCCCTCCCATGTCTTGATATTGTCCATTAAAGAATAGAGAGGGGCAAGAAAGTCGCCCCGTTGGCGATTGTGAAATGAACGGTCAATGATCGTAGGGGAAATGAGTGCTGAATTATAAATGATTTCTTTGAGAATATGTTCCGTGGTCTTTTTTCCTGCCATCCAATTCCCCAGTTTTGCGAGCCAGAGGGGAGGGCGGTGATAGAGAAAGCTTTTGTAGTGCGGGGAAGCGATGCTGGTTTCAACCTGGGCAGGAAATCCGGAAATGAGCACAAGTCGGTCCACACGTTCCGGATAGTCAAGGGCCATGGCCATCGCCAACCCGGCTCCCATGGAGTTTCCGACTAAGGTGGCTCGTGGAATATCGAGGGCATCCATGAATTCCCGAAAAAACTCCAAGAGGTATTTTGGTGTGTATGCCGCTTCCGGTTTATCAGAGAGCCCAGAGCCGAGTAAATCCAGGATGATGACCCGATGAGTATGGGCCAAAACAGAATATTGATGTTCCCATTGCCACATCGACCCGCCGAATCCATGAATAAAGATAAGCGGTGGACCTTGCCCGACGTCAAGATAGGCAATGCGATGGGTGTTAACTCTGGTGATCTGATAGGGCACACGTTGGATCAGTTCGATTCCGGAAGGAAGTGTCCTGAGAGAGGAGCAACCCAAGATCGTCAAGCATCCAAGCGCAGCCATGAAAAGAAGGAGGCGGGATCGAAAATCAGAACGGCCCCGCATTATTATTCCAGATGAATCAGGGTTTCATCAGGATTCACTTCATCTCCTTCTTTCACGTAGATGGTGATGACGGACCCGGCAATAGGCGACTGGACGCGATTCTCCATTTTCATGGCTTCCACCACCAACAGAGAATCACCGACATTGACGCTTGAACCCTCGGTCACAAGGACCTTGACCACCCTGCCAGGCATGGGTGTGGTCACGTCCCCGGGTTGTGATGGCTTGGGACGCTTTTCCGTCTTTGATGTGTGGGACGGTGGAGGGTCAGGTGAGCCGGCTAAGACCTCTTGAATCGGTTCGAGATACACTTCTTCAAGTTTGTCATTCACCTTAATGTAATAGGGTTTCACGCCGTCAACCGTTTGGCCGGATCCCGACACTCGAATATGGTACGCTTCGCCGTGAACCGTCACGTTAAATTCTACCGGGGCTAAATGAAGATCGTGAGCCACGGCCGGTCCACTCTCCGAGGAGTCATGAAGGGGTTCGGGTTTTAGCTCCCCTCGCTCCCGTTCATCAAAAAATTGCAACGCCACTGATGGGAGCAGTGCATAGGAGACAATGTCTTCTTCAGCCATCTCTCGCCCGACGAGCTCCTGTTTGGCATCGTCCAGTTCAGGGTCAAGGTTGTCAGCGGGACGACCGGACACGGGCACATCACCTTCCAAAGCTTTTTGTCGTATCTTGGAGTTGAGGGTGCCAGGTGGTTTCCCATACAAACCTTGAAAGTAATTTTTGGTTTCATTGGTAATCACTTTATAGCGTTCACCGGTTAAAATATTCAGCGTCGCTTGCGTTCCGACAATTTGGCTGGTGGGGGTGACGAGAGGAGGATACCCCATGTCTTTTCGCACGCGTGGGATTTCTTCCAGCACTTCTTTGATTTTCCCCAACGCATTTTGCTCGGCCAATTGAGCTGCCAAATTCGAAAGCATTCCACCAGGCACTTGGGAGAGAAGAATGTCCGTGTCGACACCGGTAAAATCGCTTTCAAATTGGCGATAGCGTTTTCGGGCCTTGCGTAATTTATCCGCAGCCGGAGCAATTTGCTCAAGATTCAATTTCGTGTCATACGGTGTGTTCCGCAGGGCGGCAATAAACGATTCGGTTGGAGGGTGGGAGGTGCCCCCGGAAAGGGGAGATAAGGCGGTATCCAGAATATCCAGCCCGCCCATAATCGCCATGAGGGAAGACATGGAAGCCATACCGGAGGTGTAATGTGTGTGCAGGTGAATCGGGACTCGAACCGTGGCCTTTAATCGTGAAATCAGTTCATAGGCTTCAAAGGGAGGAAGGAGTCCGGCCATATCTTTGATGCAAATGGTGTCGGCCCCAAGATCTTCGAGTTGTTTGGCTTGTTCCACAAAATGATTCAGACTGTGGACCGGACTGACGGTATAACAGATGGTGGCTTCGATATGCTTGCCACAAGCTTTCACCACTTCCATGGCCGGCCTGATATTTCTGATGTCATTCAGCGCATCAAAGATCCTGAAGACATCAATGCCGTTTTGAGCAGACAATTCAATGAATTTTTCAAGGACGTCGTCAGCATAGTGTCGATATCCCACAAGGTTTTGCCCACGCAAGAGCATTTGAAGACGGGTTTTCGGCATAGCCTCCCGGAAGGCTCGTAGGCGCTCCCAGGGGTCTTCCTTCAGAAACCGGAGGCAGGAATCGAAGGTGGCACCACCCCACACTTCCAGTGACCAAAATCCGACTTCGTCCAATTCCGATGCCACGGATAAGAGATCCTCTGTGCGCATGCGGGTCGCCAACAGAGATTGGTGTCCATCTCGAAGAGCCACATCGGTTAAAAAGACCTGGCGCTTCGGAGACGCTTCGATATCCAGAGCGGGAGCGGCATCCAATTTTGTCCGGGTAGGGACGGGACGACTGGGTTTCCTGCTTTTATCAGAGTGTGTGGTTTTTCGTGACATAAGGCGACCTTTCACATGTGCAACGGGATCACAACGTTATCATGACGGTTGTTATAGTCCTTCAAATGCGGCGATGGCTGCGGACAGGGCAATAACCAGATCCTCCGGTTCTTCTGCTTCCTCATATTCAAAGAGTTCCGGATGGCGTTCAAGATAGGATGTGTCAAATCGCCCGGCTCGGAAATCCGGTTCTTCCATGAGCTTTGTCATAAATGGAATAGTGGTTTTGACGCCCCGCAGGACAAATTCTTCGAGTGAGCGATGAGTTCGGCGAACCGTTTCGTCCCAGGTTCGGCCATGAACCGTCAACTTGGCTAACAGGGCATCATAATACGGAGGGACGGTATAATCCTTGTACACCGCTCCGTCAATGCGGACTCCAACGCCGCCAGGGGACAAATAGGCTGTGATTTTTCCCGAGGAGGGTCGGAATCCGTTTTGGGGATCTTCCGCATTCACCCGACATTGAATGGCATAACCCTGGAGATTGACCTCATGCTGCCCGAAGACCAGAGGGCGTCCTGCGGCAATCCAAAGTTGGGATTGCACAATATCAACGGTGGTAATCTGTTCCGTGACGGTGTGTTCCACTTGAATGCGGGGGTTCATTTCCATGAAATAGTATCGTCCATCGGGATCCAACAAAAACTCTACGGTCCCGGCATTATAAAACTGGGCAGCCCGTGCCATGGCGATGGCCGCTTCTCCCATTTCTGCCCGTAGTCGAGGGGTTAACACAAGTGACGGGGCGATTTCTATCAATTTTTGATGACGCCGCTGAATAGAACAATCCCGTTCTCCCAGATGAATCACATAGCCGTTTTTGTCTGCCAGTAATTGAAATTCAATATGATGGGGCCGTTCCACATATTTTTCAAGAAACAATTCCCCGTTTCCAAAGGCTGCCAGAGCTTCACGGGCTCCTGCCTCCATGGCATCTTGTAATTCATCATCCGAACGCACGACGCGGAGTCCTCGCCCTCCACCCCCGGCGCTGGCTTTGACCATAACCGGGTATCCCGCCTTATGGGAGAACGTGAGTGCCTCTTCTAGGGTACCCACACTGCCATCTGTCCCTGGAACAACGGGGACGCCAATTTTAATAGCCAGTGCTCGAGCCTGGACCTTATCGCCCAGTAGTTCAAGTGAATGAGGGGATGGGCCAATAAAGAGGATGCCGGCTTCTTCGCAGAGGCGGGCAAAATCGGCATTTTCTGCTAAAAATCCATATCCTGGGTGAATGGCATCCGCTCGAATACGCTTCGCCAATCCTACAATTTGTCGAGCATCAAGGTAGCCTTGTACAGGACCTGGACCGACTAAATACGCTTCATTGGCTTTTTTGACGTAAATGGCGGTGGCGTCACTTTCTGAATAAATCGCCGCCGTGGCAATGCCGAATTCTCGACATGCCCGGATGACCCGCATCGCAATTTCTCCTCGATTGGCAACTAAAACTTTTTTTAACATTCGATTCTAGTGTTGTGTCGAAATAATTTGAAATAAATGACCGCGGCAGATAATCCTCCGGTCTTTTTCATGAGGCTGAGATGGTATCAGAAGATGGACGCCGAATCAGGGTTTCCGTCAATTATTGACTGGTAAGAAGTGGATAAAATTTACCTTTTCGCATCAGTTTTTGGCCTTCCCGTGAGAGGGCAAATTGTTCAAAGGCCTGGGCCTGAGGTGAAAGTTGGGCATTCGTGATGAGCATCACGGGTCGTTGGAGTGGGTAACGATTATCCAGTACGGTTTGTACTTCCGGCTCCACGCGATTAATAAACAGAAGATTGATCGCGACTCCATCTTCTTTCGCCCGGAGAGCTGGAGTCATGGATACAAACGTGATGGCTTCCAGATTTCCACTTACCGCTTTAATGGCCTCATCCTCGGTTCCCGCTCGATAGGCGGAACGCGGGATACCATCTTGAATGCCTAAGGTCTTTTCGAAACCTTGTCGAATATTTTCATTCGTGGTTCGATTGATTAGCACGATTTTGGTTTGAGGGGCTTCCTCATAGACCTGAGACCAATACCGGATTTTTCCGGAAAAGACATCGGCAACTTGCTGGGTGGTCATTTCTTTCACCGGGTTTGAAAAGTTGGTTAAGACAGCGACCCCGTCTCTGGCAATTGCCGTAGATCTGAGGGAAGGAACCTCTTCCCCCGTGATGCCAATGTCGGCTTCGTTGAGTTCGATGGTTCGGATTGGCTTGGCATTGGGATGCCAAAAAATATCAACGGAAACCGAGGGATGGCGGGACTCAAATTCCGCAGCAAGAATTTCCAAAAGATATCGCTCTGGTCCATTTCCAACAATAAGAATGGTCCCTGAAATCGGAGTTGGAACCGTCGGGGGAGGCTCTGAGTTAGAAGATTCTTTTGAATGTACAGGGACTACTGGAAGAATCAGTCCACAGAGAAAACCTATCCCGACCACACAAGAAACCTTGCCCACAATTTTATTAAAGAGCCGGGTGGCCGCCATATTTCTTAGGTTCCTTAGCAAGAACAACCATTGCGCAAGTGGTCGAAACTACAGAAAAAGTTATCGCCAAGAATAAAAAACGGGCACATCTTTCCGGTTTATGGAAATAAATGTCAAGGGGAGAGGAATGTGGAAGTTAGAAAATCTTGGGCGACGACCATTCAAAGGGCCGCCCAAGCTTCATCCTATTCTCCTCCGGAGGGTTGGGAATTGGCCTCGGTCGGGGCCGCGCGCTGGCCCATAATTGGGGGGAGTTTGGAAAACTTATCCATTCGTTCGTTCAGCATATTATAGGCTTTGCCTTCAGCGAATCCTGGTTTATGTGTTCCCACAATTTTCGACGCAAACGAGGACATAATTCGTCGGCTTTGGGTGGTGTTGCATTTTGGGCAAAGCGTTTCTTCCGGTTTTGCGCTCAGGGCTTGCATGGCCTCATAACGATGATCGCACCCTTCGCAGACATATTCATATAATGGCATAAGTAACTCCTTTGAAATTATACGAGGATGAACATGAATAATATCTCCGTCAGTGTTCGAGTATATCGAAGATTATATTGAGGTGGCCAATAGCTAATTGAGGTGTATCTGAAATTGTTCAGAAAAGATTGACGGCAAGTTTATGATTTCACTATAATTTTTCGTTGGTCTTTTTACAGGCAAATTTTGGAGGAATGAGTCATGTCGGTGTTAATTCGGAAATTTAAATTGCCCACTGGAATGGTCAAGGAAGAGCGCATTGACGATCCAGATCGCATTGAACGGTATATGCAGTTTTTTGATAAGGAACAGCAAGCCAAGCTTGATGCCGGCCAAAAAGTTTTTTTAGACAAGGATGAGTGGCAGTTTGTTGATAACTGAATCCCTGAAGTGCAGGCTTCCTCTCCGTTATATTCCTGGCGGTTGTTTCCATGTCAATCTTTGATTGTACTTATGGGACAGGTTCGGCTCACCATCCAGTGAAGGAGCATCACGACTATGGGATATTGGATCCATTTGAAACGATCACTTGATGAAGCGATGATCCACCGGGATCGTTGTCCGGAGGTTCCTTCTGGACCGCATCGGTCTGACTTTTGGGAGGGTGGGTGGACCGAATATCCGGATAAGGATACGGCTCTGGAATATTTGGAAAATACTGACGCCTCCCTCCAACTCAAATGTCCCTTATGTAAGCCCTAACTCGTGTTTGCGGATAACCGGTTCATCAGTCCATGAACAGGATTGGTCATTATTTTTTAATACATCTTTTGTATGGCTGAGAAATTTGCGAATGCCCGTTGGGTCAAAGAGGGATTTTTAGACAATCGGATTGTCGGATCCGTTATTGGGCAAATTACCTTTGCCGGTCTTGAGAACGTGGATGTGTATTTAGTTGGTGATTTTGTCGGAGAGATTGCCGGAAAGGTGATTGGTTTTCGCAACCCGCGCTTTTTGGATGACCCTCAGGCAGGCGAATCGTTATATGATTTTTCCGTGCCTCAATTAGGGAAAGTCAGTCTCATGTCGTTTGATCCGCATCCTCTTCTTGAACCCCATCCCTACTTTGAATGGTTTTCTGCTCATCAACAACATTATCGCATTGAGCTGCAGCCGGATGAGGCGTGGCTTCTGTCTGAAATTGAACGAGATGCTGTGGAAGACCAGGCTCAGCGGATCCGGCAAGAGCTCACACCTCTCCTGCCATGACCAGAAGCGAGTTTAAGTTGTGGCCTTGTTGTACCCCAAGGCCAGGAATCAAATTTTTATGGTAATTGGTGGTCTCGGGAAATTGATCTGTGCATATTGACCAGTTGCGCCACCCGTGGTCGTTATTGATTGACTCACTCTTTCTCCATTCGTAGAATGCCCGCCATGAATGATCGATTTTTAAAAGCCTGCTTGCGTCAACCCGTAGACCGAACCCCTGTCTGGTTTATGCGGCAAGCGGGTCGATACATGGAAGAGTACCAGGCTATCCGACGCAAGCATTCTATTTTGGAAGTATGCAAAACGCCGGCGTTAGCTGCCGAGGTCACGCTTCAACCTATTAATCGCTTTGATCTGGATGCAGCGATCATTTTTGCGGATATTCTATTGCCCCTCCAAGCCATGGGATTAAACCTGGAATTTGTTGAGGGGAAAGGTCCGGTCATTGATAACCCGATACGAGGTGAGATGGGAATAGTGGATCTGCGTCCGGTCGATGGCGAGGCCTTTGCCTATGCCGGAGAAGCCATTCGCCAGGCACTTCAGGCCCTCGATAATCGAGTTCCGTTACTGGGATTTGCCGGAGCGCCGTTTACATTAGCCAGTTATGCGATTGAAGGCGGAAGCTCGCGTGACTATGCCCGAACCAAGCACTTAATGTTCTCGCAGCCGACCGTGTGGCATCAATTGATGTCCAAACTGTCCGTGGTTGTTGTGGAGTATTTACGAGTACAAAGTCGAGCAGGGGCACAAGCCATTCAACTCTTTGACAGTTGGGTCGGGTGTTTAAGTCCTGGCGATTATGAAGAATACGTCCTTCCTCATGTGCAAAATATTTTCTCCGCCTTACGGGTTGAGGGGATTCCCCTCATCTATTTTGGAACGGGGACGACCGGCCTTCTCTCGCTGATGCGAAAGGCGGGAAGCGACGTGATGGGTGTCGATTGGCGGGTTCGTTTGGATGAAGCATGGGGCACTATCGGGTTTGATGTGAGCATTCAAGGCAATCTGGATCCCCTGGTTCTGTTCGCCCCAGAAAAAGAAATCGAGCGCCGGGTGAAGGATATTATGCAGCAAGCCGGCGGCAGGCCCGGTCACATTTTCAACTTGGGTCACGGAATTCTTCCCAATACCCCTTTACACAGCGTTGAATTTGCCATTGAATGTGTTCGCCGGTTTTCAACGGCTTCCTCACGTGAATGATGTAGCGGGACTTTTCCCCTGTCCGATTTCTTCCCTTCCTCCATGAAAACCTGTTTATTTCAAAGTCTTAGCCACATACATGCATTTCCATTTTGATTGCTTGGGACTTCATGAGGAAAATTCCATACCAAGTCGTCATTGTCGGAGGGGGGATATCCGGACTGGCCACGGCCTATGCTCTCACGGAGGAGGGTGCGAAAACACAGACACCCGTTCAATGCACAGTCGTTGAACGAGAGCCTCGGTGGGGTGGAAAAATTCTGACACATGTGACAGACAACTATCTGATTGAAGGTGGACCTGACTCGTTCCTGACTTCCAAGCCCTGGGCTCTGGAAATGTGTCGCACGTTAGGACTTCAGGATCAGTTGATTTCTACCAACCCCCAACACAATCGGACATTTTCATTTTGCCGGGGAGCTTTGCGAGAACTGCCACAAGGCTTATTGGCCTTTCGGCCCCGACGGATTGATACGCTTGTTTCCAGCGGGCTCTTATCCTGGGGGGGGATGCTTCGCATGGCTGCCGAACGGTTCTGGCCAAAGCAGAATCCCTGGACGGCAGACGAATCTTTGGGAAAGTTTTTTCGTCGACGATTTGGCACCGAAGCCTTTGAAAATGTAATCGAACCGTTGGTGGCAGGTATCTATGCCGGGGATGCAGATGAACTGAGTATTGAGTCGACCTTTCCTCGATTTCGCGAATTAGAGCGCGAACATGGCAGTGTCATTAAGGGCATGCGAAAGGCTCTGGCCAGCGCGCCCCCGGCCCCGCCTTCCTCCGGCGCAGCCATGACCATGTTTATGTCGCTTCGTGGTGGATTAAGTGAACTCATTCAGGCTGTGGTGGAGGCGTTGCGCAAACGTGGAGTAGGGTTGATGGCAGGGGTCGGGTGTCTGGAAATTCAATCTCCGACTCTGGAGTCAGGGGAATTTCACGTCATGTTGGAGAATGGAAATCGGCTTCCGGCTGATGCGGTCGTGTTGGCCACTCCGGCATATCAGACCGCTCGTTTACTTCGTGTAATTCGCCCTGAAACAGCGAACCTGTTAGATGGGATTCCCTATGCTTCGACCGCGACGATTTCTATGGCCTATTCCGCTGAGTCTATTGCTTCACAGATACGAGGATTTGGATTTGTGGTGCCTCGGAAAGAACAACGCTCATTGCTAGCCGCAACCTGGACTTCGTTGAAATGGCCCGATCGCAGCCGGGCTGGAGAAACGCTGATCCGTTGTTACCTCGGAGGGCGAGGGCGAGAGACGGTTGTGGAGCAGGATGATAGCTCCCTTGTGAAATGTGTTCGTGGAGAATTGCTCTCTATGGTCGGAATCACAGCTGCCCCGACCTATACAGAAGTCCATCGATGGAGGCAGGGAATGCCTCAATACATACTTGGACATCGGGATCGGTTGGCTAAGGTTCAGGAACAGTTGGCCCATTCTCCGGGTCTTTATGTCACGGGAGCTGGCTTGTATGGCATCGGTATCCCTGATTGTATCCGGGAAGGCACGAAGGTTGGAAAGCAACTGCTACTGGATTATGCCGCGAACCATGGAATAAAAAATTCTGGGAGCACAGAATCCGGTGGAGGGGGCCAGGTCGGATAACGTGGAAGAGCACATGGAAGCGATTGTTCGGGCTCATGTCCATGTCAGTGGAAAAGTTCAAGGAGTCGGGTTTCGAGCGTTTGTGCAAATGCAGGCCAACCAAATGGCATTACATGGGTGGGTGCGAAACCTTGCTGAAGGAGGAGTCGAATTGGAAGTAGAAGGGCCTCAAGCATCTGTTCATACCTTTTTTGAAGCCATTCACGAAGGACCTCCTCTCTCTCGAGTTCTTCAGGTAACGGTTGACTGGAAAGACCCAAACAGGCAAACTGAAGGGTTTCATGTCCTTCGTACTTCTCTGTAAGGGATGGGGGCCTTGCGGATCGGGGAATTCCGATCTCAAACATTGAACCATTCACGGGCGTCATCAAGGTTGAGTCGTGATTTCATGAACTATAAAGCACATATTCGTGAGGTCCCGGATTTTCCTAAGCCGGGTATCCTTTTTTACGATATTACGCCCTTATTAAATAATCCTGTTTGTTTTCGATCCATCATCGATGAGTGCATTCGTCACTATCAGGATGCCGGTATTACCAGAGTGGTTGGCATTGAATCGCGAGGATTTATCTTGGGGAGCCCATTGGCCTATCACTTGAATGCCGGCTTTGTTCCTGTTCGGAAGCCCGGCAAATTGCCGGCCGATGTGTTTGAAGTCAATTATAATTTAGAATATGGCTCGACGACTTTGGCGATTCATCGTGATGCGATTCAAAAGGGAGAGCGAGTGCTTGTGGTTGATGATCTCCTTGCCACTGGAGGGACGGCCGGGGCGACCGTCCATCTGATTCAGCAATTGGGTGGCGATATTGCCGGCGTGGTATTTTTAGTCGAATTGCTGAAGCTCGATGGACGAAACAAATTGAACGGGTGTGACATTCACTCCCTGATTACCTATGAGTAAGAACATAGACTATCGTATTGCCGCATGATGCAACGGGGAAGGTGTCCGCAATACATCCTCCTGTCGTGTGAGAGAATGGTTAACTTTGGAAGGAAGAAAGGAATGTAGTATGGCCGAAAGACCAGTCAAGAAAGAAACCAAAACCACGGCCTCCGCCGGAACAAAAAAAGGTCCGGCAAAAGGCCCCTCAAAAGCCACTTCCCCAACTCCCGCCTCGCGGAAGCCCGCGAAAGCGCCAACAGAAGATCGTCATGTCGCATTAAAGGAAATTCTCCTGGCGAAACGAGAAGCGCTGATTCAAGAAATCAAACAACAGCTTGGACAATCAGTGACAGAAGAACAACAACGCCGGCTGGAAGCCGCCATGGATAGCGGGGACCAGGCGCTGGTGGATTTGGATCGCGAAATGGGGATTTCGCTTCAGGAAATGCGAAACCGTGAACGCCAATTGATTGATGACGCCTTGGATAGTTTGGATGAAGGTACCTATGGCGTGTGCGCGGAATGTGGCGGAGAAATTAATGAAAAGCGTTTGCAAGCGCTTCCGTTTGCGCGTTTGTGCGTCGAGTGTAAATCCAAACGTGAACTGATGGAAAAGATTGAACGATCGGAACAGCGGCAATAACTATCAGGTTTGCCGCTTCTGTTCTTTCATGTCTAGCTGGAATTGGCTTACACCCATCCAAATTGGCATTGGTGTTTTTCACCTTCAACTATCCTCCCACCAACACTTGAGCCTGTGACTGTTCATTCCTTTACAAAAAAATCCAGATCCATTTGATAGGCGGGAGAAAAAGAGTGCAAGGGCGGCTCTGATAAGCTCATGTCAAAGATTGTTGTTCTGGCAAGTGGCGGGTTGGATTCGACGGTGACGGCCGCCATTGCTAAATCAGAAGGAGATGAGCTGTATTTCTTAACTGTTGATTATGGGCAACGCCATCGAACGGAAATCGAATGTGCGCAAAAAATTTCTGAATATTTTGAGGTCAAAGAACACAAACTTATTCGATTGGACTTGCGAACCTTCGGTGGATCGGCGCTAACCGATCAGATTCCCGTCCCCACTAATCGAACCGGACGGGAACGTGCACAGCAAATTCCCGTCACCTATGTTCCGGCCAGAAATACAATATTCTTGAGTCTGGCGCTGGCCTATGCGGAAGTGTTGAATGCCACCAGCATATTTTTTGGGGCCAATATTCGTGACTATTCCGGCTATCCGGATTGTCGGCCTGAATTTATTCAGGCCTTCAAGGAGGTGGCTCGTCTTGGCACCCGAATGGGATTGGAAGGCCAACCGGTCGACATTCTCGCCCCGCTACTCTTTTTGACCAAGCGTGAGATCATCCAAAAAGGGCATGCCTTAGGGGTGCCTTTTCAATGGACCAATAGTTGTTATAATCCAGGTCTACAAAACCAACCGTGCGGGCACTGTGATAGTTGCGTGATTCGTCAAGAAGGATTTAAGGAGGCACAACTTCCTGATCCGCTACTCGCCAGATAAATGTGGGACCGTGGCCCCCTCTGATTGCGAACGGGTCTGGTATAAAGGAACGTGGACATGAACAATCATTATAGGCGAACAATACTCAGCGGTGTGGCAGGGGTTCTTTGTTGGGTTGTCGTTGGATGTTCTGAGAATGGGACGAATGCCCGGGAATCCTCTCCGCCTGCTACCATCGCCCAAGTATCGGTAGAGAAAGACCTGCCAGAAGAATTCAAAGACGGCGAGACAAAATTCAATACATTTTGTTCTCCCTGCCATGGAGTGCAGGCCGTGGGAACGGCTCAAGGTCCCCCCTTGGTGAATAAAATCTATGAGCCCAGTCACCATGCGGATTTCGCGTTTCAGCGGGCTGCGGCTCAAGGGGTCAAAGCCCACCATTGGAAGTTTGGGAACATGCCGAAGATCGAAGGCGTGACTGCAGATGACGTCACGCAGATTATTGGCTATGTTCGGTGGCTTCAGCGCCAAGCTGGAATTTCCTAGAGCGAGTGTTGAAAAATGCCGCCAGCGGCGTTCTCGCCGCTTGAACGTGCTCACGTACTTCTCCGTACGCTACGCTCGCCCAAGCGGCTGCGGCCTTGCTGGACGAGCCATTTTGAACACTCCCTTATTTTTCCTCGTTGGGGTTTCCGTCATTCATCTAAGGCAAAATATGAGAAATATTCAACAGCCTCTCAGACATCGCGGGATGTCGTCCAAAACGTTCACGGCATACTTCGTTCCAGTTCAGTAACTAGCCCACGGATCCGTGTAAATCCCGCCTGCCAGAATGTCGTAGAGTTCATATCTACCTGTAGGGGTTTGAGCAGGTCTTGAGGACTGGCCGACCCACCTCCTGACAGCAATTGCAGGTATCGAGGGACGAATGAAGGCCCTTCTGCTTGATAGCGTTGAAACAACGACAAGACTAATAGACTGCCAAAGCTGTAGGCGTAGCAATAAAACGGACTGGCAAAGATATGAGGAATGGCTAACCATTCCCATTGAAACTCCTTGTCCACGGGTAGGCGAGGCCCGAATTGCTCACGAAGAAGGGTCAGATAGGTTTGAGCGAGAGCATCTATGGTCGCGCCTTGTTGAATCATGTGATGGGCTTGCCGTTCAAATTGAACAAAGTAGGCCTGTCGCATAATGGTGGCATACGCATCGTCGAGTTGATCGACAAGAAGTCCCGCCCTGACCTTCGGGTCATTTTCCTGTTGGAGAAGTAAATCGGAGAGCAGGTGCTCGCCAAACACAGAGGCCGTTTCCGCCAGAGGGAGCGACGAATGAAACGTGAAGATGGAATGCTCCCTTGCCATCATCGCGTGGACGGCATGACCCAGTTCATGTGCTAAGGTCGAGACATCACGGGGCTCTCCGGTGAAATTTACCAGGACATAAGGAGTCTGCGTGGGGAGCACGCTATAGCAAAAAGCTCCGCCCATTTTGCCGGGCCGAATCGCGGCATCAAGGTGATTCTCTTCAAGAACCCGCTTCGCCCGTTGGGCCAATTCCGGGGAAAAGGCTTGATACGCTTCCATCACTATCTCTTTCGCCCGGGCAAAAGAATATTTGGATTTCTTCGCCGCGAAGGGAGCATAGAGATCGTAACGTTGAAACTGTTTTATCTTCAGTAGCCGTGCCTTTAACCGAAAATATTCCTGGAAAATGACGGCATTCTTTCGGCAGGTTTTGAGCAGAGCATCGACGGCTTTTTCGGGGACATCATTCGTGACATTGCGCACGGCCATAGGAGAAGCGTAATGCCGCAAGGTGAGGCCTTCATTTCCCCAATCCTGAACCAGGCTTTTATACATTTCTCCAAGGACATCCCGGTGTTCACCATAAACCTTGAATAGCGCGTGGTAGGCTCCTCGACGAACAGAAGGCAGGGGATGCCGGACATATCCCATGAGTTGTTCGCGGGTCAGACGGGTCGTCCGGCCTTTCACTTTCATGGGAAATGTCAAACTATTCGTGGTGACGCCATACAATGTTTCGAGAGCCTGGCGACCGGTCGTACTTTTAATGGTTAAAATCCGTTCTTCAGGCTCACTCAAGGTATGGGGTGTGAAACGAGTCAGGGTCTCCAGATGGTACCGAAACCGCTCGGCTTTTGCGGTTAGCCGGGCCGCATTGGTGGGATCGAGGCTTTGCCACCAGAGGTCAAGAAAGACCAGTCGATTAGAACAGTCTGTCAGTCTGTTTCGTACCTGGGTGTCAAATGCGCGGGCTTCTTGATTTTTCGTATTTTCTGAAAACCATAAAAACGAAAAGGCCCGCAACGTCGTCATGTACTCGGTGACGGTTTCGTATTGCTCCCAGATTTTCTTGAAACGGGCGGCAGAAATATCCGGGGATAACTGCGGTCGTGTTGCCTCGAGTTCGGAAATGAGGGAGTCAAGCTTGTTGGTGATCCGCTTGAAGTCTTTGGTCGGATGGCGCAAGAGACCTTGAAGGTCCCAGGATGGAAGAGTCTTCGACATGTGTGCTCCTTAATGGGGATATAGTGAACAGTATATTCTATTTTTTAAGAGTGGTTGTGTCCTAATTCACTAAAGTTTCGGGGGACAGCCTTCGCCCTCTTTTCGCCGGTATTTTACTCGGTGGAATTTTGGCTCTCTTCTGTGCTGGCTTGCCAGCCGAAGCCTTGGCGAAGGCTGGCGGAGGGGGTGGGAATTCGAAGTCGTGCGGGTCTGGCTATCCCCACACTCCCACTAGGGGGCCATGCCCACTCGTGCCTTCGCCAGGCTTCGGTCACCCCATGAAGGGGGCACACCCCCTTCAATACCCCCGTTCGAATCCCACTCAGTTATTGCGTGCCTCTTGGACCAATTGGTGATTTTAGAATTCAGTACGTCGTTTAGTTGCTGGCGGAGGGGGTGGGATTCGAACCCACGGTCGCTTTCACGACGCCGGTTTTCAAGACCGGTCTATTCGACCACTCTAGCACCCCTCCGAATTTTTTAGATTCAAAAACTTGAGGATTGTTGGTAGGACTGATTTTCACCCAATTGCGGCCCTAACTCCAATTGCCTGAAGACGTTCCATTTGACACGGGATGCAATGAATCTCATAAAGCTCTCCATCCAAGGCTATAGTAGCCGACTGAAACGGGAATGTGAATTCTCTAGCATAAAGAAATTTGGTGGGACTCCACTAAAATTTTTTGGGTCATCCACGAGCTCGAAGATCCCACATGAGGAAAGGGTTCATCAAAATTTCACTTATGGAAAAGGAACCGGACGGATGACGTCGACTCCCTTCATATAGGGTTGCAAGGCTTCAGGGATATGCACGGTCCCATCGGCTTGCTGATAGTTTTCCAAAATGGCGACCACTGTTCGTCCAATGGCCAGACCTGATCCGTTTAACGTGTGCAGAAATTGAGGTTTGTCCTTTTTAGAGCGGAATCGAATATTGGCACGACGGGCTTGAAACGCTTCAAAGTTACTGCAGGAGGAGATTTCTCTATACCGCTGTTGTGAAGGAAGCCAGACTTCAAGATCATATGTTTTGGCCGCAGAAAATCCCAGGTCACCGGAGCATAACGCGACAACACGATAGGGGAGGGCCAATTTTTGGAGAATGGATTCCGCGGCTTGGGTCAGGCGTTCCAGCTGGTCATAGGAGTCCTCCGGACGAACAAAGTTGACCAGTTCCACTTTTTGGAATTGGTGCATGCGAATCAGGCCTTGGGTGTCCTTACCATAGGATCCGGCCTCCCGCCGAAAACAGGAGGTATAGGCCACAAGGCGTAATGGGAGTTGTTCTGCGTCCAGGATTTCCTCTCGCAGCAGGTTGGTGACGGGAACTTCTGCCGTGGGAATGAGAAAGAAATCTTCTTCAGGAAAATGAAAGAGATCTTCGGCAAACTTTGGTAACTGGCCGGTCCCGGTCATCGTGGGCCGGTTGACGAGCATAGGTGGAAGCACTTCCGTGTAGCCATGTTCCTGGATGTGACAATCAAGCATGAAATTGGCCAGCGCTCTTTCCAATAACGCCCCCAGGCCCATCGACACGCAAAATCTGGCTCCGGCAATTTTGGTGGCCCGTTTGAAATCGAGTATGCCGAGGGCTTCTCCCAGGTCCTGATGGGATTTGGCCGGAAAGGAAAATTCCGGTGGAATTCCCCATTTTCGCACTTCAATGTTCTCGTGTTCGTCCTTCCCTGGCGGAACTGATTCGTGAGGAATATTGGGGATCCTAAGAGCTTGGCCTTGTAATTGTTCTTCGGTGGTGCGCAATTCCACGTCCATGGTCTGGATGCGGTCGCGAATTTCTCGAAGAGCGGTTGTGGCATCCTCGCACGGTTGTTTGTTACGCTTCAGTTCGGCAATCTGATCCGATCCTTTTTTGAGCTGGTGACGAAGCTCTTCGGTTTGGGTGATGAGGACACGTCGTTGGGCCGCTAAGGTCTGGACGGTTTCCCAGGGAATATCGCCAGCCCGGGCACCGAGTTGGGAGCGGAGAGAGTCGAGTTGGTCGCTAAGGATTCGGATATCGTGCATGGTGGCCTGGCAGGGAGACCGAATCTATCATGAGTCCCCATCTCAGTCAATGAATGCAAACTAGAAAACCTTTATCATTTCCGCCGCAGCCTAGCATCCATGCCGTATCTCTTTCCTCATGAAGACGTGTTTGTTGTCGTGGTGAGTTTGATCATAGCGGGATTGCTGTTCTTTCGCTGGTATGTCGTTCAGGATCGTAAAAATGATTCATCTGGCTCCCAAAATTAACGATGTAGATTGTGCGTCTTCGCCATCCAAATAGATCAGCCATTCTTTCAACCTCATGTGACAAGGTGTGTGGTGTATTTGTGTTTTGCAGGAGCCCTCTTTATAATTCAACCCTTTTTTTTAATGTGAGGAATAATGTTACCGACACTTGGAATCCCGCGTACAGATAATCGACGGGCGGATGAACTGCGGCCTGTCAAAATTACTCGTCCCTTTACCAAATATGCCGAAGGATCGGTGCTTATTGAAATGGGAGAGACCAAGGTCGTGTGTACGGCCTCGGTGGAAGAAAAGGTTCCCCCTTTTTTACGGGACAAAGGACAAGGCTGGATTACCGCTGAGTATGGGATGTTGCCCCGGTCGACCCATGACCGGATGTCCCGTGAAGCCAGCAAAGGCAAGCAGGGTGGACGAACCCTGGAAATTCAACGGCTGGTGGGAAGATCGCTCAGGGCCGTCACGGATATGCATCAAATGGGAGAACGCTCCATTTGGATTGATTGTGATGTGATTCAAGCGGATGGGGGAACCAGGACTGCCTCTATCACGGGTGCCTACATTGCCCTGGCTGATGCCTTTACGACTTTGAAAGAGAAAGGGCTGATCAAGCAATGCCCGCTTCTGGATTATTTGGCGGCCATCAGTATTGGAAAGATTGCCGGGGAGATCCGGTTAGACCTGGCCTACGACGAAGACTCTCAAGCAGACGTGGATATGAATTTAGTCATGACCGGGAATGGGCGGATGGTTGAGGTGCAGGGAACCGCCGAACAATCTCCATTTTCCAAAAAAGATTTGGATGATTTTTTGGCCTTGGGATGGGAAGGGATTCAACGCTTGATTACCCTGCAGAAGGAGCTTATCGGCTCTATTGCCTAAGTTGGATAAGGGTGATGGTCATTGATTCTTTAGTTCTGGCAACCGGGAATCGGCATAAAGTTGAGGAAATTCAGTCCATTCTCAATGATGTGGGCATACCCATGCTCACCTTGAATGAATTTCCTGATTTTCCGGCTGTTAATGAAGATGGGCTTACCTGTCAGGCCAATGCCGTGAAAAAGGCCGTGGCCACAGCCAAATATACCGGACACTGGGCCTTGGCGGACGATACCGGGTTGGAAGTGGATGCGTTACAGGGACGTCCAGGGGTTTATGCGGCCCGATACGCCGGCGAGCATGCAACATACGAGGATAACTGTCAAAAACTGTTGCAGGAATTACACGGGGTGCCTTCGGACCAGCGAACCGCCCGTTTTATCACCGTGGTGGCCCTGGCCAACCCGGATGGTGAGACGGAAACGGTTGAAGGCGTGTTAGAGGGAATTATTACCCAGGAGTTTCATGGAACGGGTGGATTCGGGTATGATCCAGTATTCTATGTTCCTCAATTAGGAAAAACACTAGCCGAGATGACCTTTGCAGAAAAAAATCGAATCAGCCATCGCGCTCAAGCGGTGACCAATGCCAAGAGTCTTCTCACCACACATCGCCATCTAGCACAAGAGTCGGGGCGTAGCGCAGCCCGGTAGCGCGCCTGCTTTGGGAGCAGGATGTCGGAGGTTCAAATCCTCTCGCCCCGACCAAATACTCAGGTAAGACACCCTCTCCTGGTATCACGCCAAAGTTTTTAACAGCAAACTTTTCGCCTCTCGCTTAGTTGAATGGACCAGTCTGAACAAACCATGCGTTGTGTCTGTATGACTCCTCCAACTTTATCTCGTATGTTGAGGACGAAAGAGATCGCTCGCTCGCAGTCGTCTAGCTAATTGAGGTAGGATGACACTGTCTGGACTTGACCAGCCGTGATTTCATCATCTGCTGGATCTTGAGGGTTCAATCCATACACAAAAACGCTCACCAGTCATGTCTACTCTTTCTACTCATACCGTTCGGTCTTCCATTTTCGCTAAGTATCAACCGATCATTGATCTCACCACAAATCGTATCGTTGGCTGTGAAGCCCTTGCCCGGTGGCGAGCGGATGGCGGACGTGAGATCAGTATAGAACCCGTCATTGACGAGTTCGAATCGCAGGAAGACTTAGCCTTAGAGTTAACCACCTGTATGTTTGCCTGTCTTAAAGCGGATTTAGGCACCCTGCTGCTCGAACATCCCACGTTTTCAGTAAGCGTGAATTTGCCCCCCATTGTGATGGGGAAAAACAAGATCTTGCCGGTGCTGGAAAAATTAGGTTTGATACCCCATCTCCCACAGCTCACCGGGGAAATCACTGAACGGCAAGCACTCAATGAGAAAGGCCGGGATGCCATCCGCCTGGCTCGGCAATTGGGTGCCAAAGTGGCCATTGATGACTTCGGCACCGGGCATTCAGGACTGCAACAACTCATTGACTTGGAAGTGGATACCCTTAAAATTGACCAATCCTTTATTCAGCAGTTGGGAACCAATGTTGCGGCGGAACGTCTGGTGCGTGGGATTGCAGCCTTGGCCACTATTCTCAAGGTGGATATTGTTGCCGAGGGCATTGAGACCCCGGAACAAGCGGACTTTCTTCGGGCTATCGGGATTGAAAAGGGGCAAGGGTGGTTGTGGGCGAAAGCCCTTGACGCCCATGAATTGTATGCGTGGTTGGACTAGCGCTGCCAAGTGTCGTGTACGTTCATAAGCAAAGAGGAATCGCTCTTCCATTAAGGGTCTGGATTGTTTGTTGGGAAGTTCTTCCCGCTGCCTCTTGACGGTAAGCCGACAGGACCTTCTTCATTTCATCTTGGTTGGGAAATTTCTTCGCCTAGCAAACAGGTGTATTGAAAAGCTGACGTGTGGCAGGAATGGACCGAAGCGGTAAGTGACTTTACCGGGCTTTTAGCCTGGTCTATACTCAGCAACTATCAATCAGCGTTAGTTGATCGGTAAGAAGAATGGGGTATTTATGGTCCGCACAGGTCTTTCTGCATGGAGACTTCCTGTCCTTCTCCTTGCTCTTTTAATCGTGGTGCTTTTTTCGCCATTCCAATTGGCCTTTGCAGGTGGAGCTGAAGGCAATCCTGTGAAGGTGACGGATGTCACCCACGGAGATCCCGCCGCGAAGTTCTTACACAGGGGTACTCTTCCATCGGTCGATGATGTTCCTGCAGGCCCAAAGGGCGAGGCCATTCGGTACGGATTTGAACTTATTGTCCACACGCAGCAGCATTTAAAAGAGTATGTCGGAAACAGTCTGACATGTCAGAATTGCCACCTTGGTGCCGGGCGAACTCCCCATGCCGCCCCCTTCGTAGGGCTGTATTCCCTATATCCCATCTATCGAACAAAGAATGACAAGGTCACGACCCTCGAAATGAGAATTAATTCCTGCTTCCGACGAAGCATGAACGGCAAGCCTCTTCCATATGACAGCAAAGAGATGACGGCACTGGTTAGTTACATGGCCTGGCTGTCTGAGGGAATTCCAGTTGGGATTGAAATTCCAGAACGCGGGTTCCCACGCATTGAGCCAACCCGGCCGCCGGATCCAACCCAAGGAAAGAAGCTGTTTACGGCGAAGTGTGCGGTGTGTCATGGGCTTCATAGCGAAGACACCGCGGTTGCTCCTCATTTATGGGGTCCATATTCTTTTAACAATGGGGCTGGTATGGCACGAATTCCCACGCTGGCCGCATTCATCAGGCACAACATGCCGCGAGACCAGGGAGACACGCTCACGAAGGATGAGGCCTATGATCTAGCCGCATTTATTTTAAGCCAACCTCGTCCGGATTTTCCCGATCGAATTCATGACTATCCGAAAGGGCATGACCCGGACAAGGCACCACTGTTCTGATCCAGAATCAATAGGGCCTGGCCCCTTCAGGTGAGAACCAACCTGATCTCTTGCCAATGATTTTTACAAGCCAATTGAACGACCTGCCTCGTGTCCTCGAAGGACATTCCGCCATGACAGCATTAAAATGTTAATGTCGTGGAAACATAGAAATACGTTGAATTCTTGTTATTGGGTTTTCCCGGTTGTTGCAGGTTTTCAATGAAACTTCCTTTCAATAAATACGCTAAGCCCGTTTCAAATACCACGTTTTCTGTCGCGATCCAATGAGCTCGTGCCTCGAAGTGTTGTCCCAGAAATTTTCCGGCTTTGCCAGAGCGATCTTGTAGGCCCGTCCCGACCCATTGGTCCTTGGCCTGGGCAAGCCAGAAAAAACGATGCGCCACAAAGAAGGAAAAATCCTTACTGGGTGTCAGGTGCAGACGATAACCGGGCGAGTTGATATTCGAACGACGGAAGGGGCCCCAAATACCAGCCGGATTTAATTCGAAGTTCACACCTCCAAAGAGGGTATCGAATCGTTGATCCTTATTGTCGTTGGGATTGCGGTCACCGCTGGCATAATCATATTGGACCAAAAATCGGGGAGTCCAAGGGATATCGAAGGTATAGCCGACCTCCACATGCTGGAAATGGGCAAAATGATCAAGCGTCTGAGCGCTCCCGGGTGCTTCCGCCAGATTCCCGAATTGCCAGATTGATTCAATTTCGTAATCCATCTGTCCTACGGCATTCGGTTTAAAGACGCGTAACCCCGGTGTCTGGAAATGACGCCTTCGACTGTCGGTATTGGGGGGGCGATCTGTTTCATTGAGAAAATACACATACAGATCGGTTTGGAGCCAGGAGATCTGTCGCTGCCCAAGAAAAAATCCCCAGAACATCGTTCCGTGTTCTTCAGTATCGCCTTTATTTTCAAATTGGAAAACCGGTTCGACGACAAAGCTTCGGAGATGTAATTTCTCTTCTCCCAGCGCCAAATGGAGGCCGGTGAATGAAACCGGGACATTCCGGAAGTTTCCTCTTCTGATTAATCGTCGGTTACCGAAATCCATGGTGAAACGCCCAACCGTGAGTTCGGCCGGGACTCCGAGTCCGAGGAGATTCGACGAGCCCAAGCCTCCATAGAGTTGGAGGATGTCTGTTTGATCTTCAGTCCCGCTCGGAATTGTGGATCCGTTGTCGGTTAGGAAGGCGCGGGCATCGATAAATTCCGTAAAGAAACGGATCGGATCATATCGGATTCCCAATCGCACGAGGGTATGAAGGGGAAGCTGCTGATCGCTGCCAACCTGATTGAGGCGAAACGGCTCATTATAGGTTTCGTACCGCGTGCGATGTTCAACCCCCAGATGCAACCATCGAGGTCCGTCAATCGTGTTTTCGATGGTGAAAGGACTTTTTCGCAGCACGCGTATTGATCCATCAGGTCGCATGATCGCACGCTGCTCGGTGGTTCCTTGATCTAAAATTTCCCGGTTTAATCCCGGAGACGCTTCATCGGGTTGACCTGACTGGTTGGCGGGCGTTGTGTCAGAGAGGGCTCCAATCAGAGGGCCCCCTTCAGTTCCTCCAACTGCAGTAACTTGAATGAAAGATAGGAGCACGGCGATCGCGGAGCCGATCAAGACCGTCGTTCCGGCTTTCCGTACTACCTCAAACACGCCAACATAACTTTCTTGGCCCGATAGGGCCGATGGAAGGTAATGGGCCACGTTCCTTGCGACATGTCAACAAGGCATCTATTCCCGACATGGTTGTATGACGGAGCCATTCTTCATAACGCAATTCGTCTGGAGGGTCCTTCTCTCCCCACAATGGGGAGTCGAAGTCAATGTCCGAAGGATATCTGAGTCTATTTTTGGTGGGATGCCAAGTCAATGAGGCCATGTCAGAATAAGGATGATTGGGTTGTGGAGGTGGACACATGCCTCTGTCTTGGCCGGTGCCCTTAATTACTCTGGAGCGTAAGAACACCCTTTCATTGAGTCCTGTAAATCCTTATGATGCTCACCTAATGAAGCGGTGGATCTCATGCGTGGTGCAATCCACAGCGCCCGTATGCGCATGAGCTAACCAGGAAAAGGAGGCATGGCGATGGGACTGAAATCGTGGTGGGACAAGTGGCTCCGGCCTATTCACCTCACCGGTTGTATGCTGTTGGCGATGGCACTTGATGGAACGGCACTCGCCAAAACGCAGCCGGTCAGAGATTTTACGGTGGTTGTTCAGGAAAAGACCATTGAACTGTTAGGCCAACCCAAAAAAGAAGTGACCGTCTGGGCATTTGGATTTGAAGGTCAGGAAGCCACGGTTCCGGGTCCGGTTATTCGAGTACCCATGGGGACCAGGGTGCGAGTCCATTTTAAAAATACGCATGTGTTGCCTCATAGTATGCACTTTCATGGGGTACACCCCTTCAATATGGATGGGAACGGTATTCGGGAATTGGGCAAGGAACAGTTACAGATGCCCCGAGAGAGCTACACCTATGAATGGACTCCGGCTGCACCAGGTTATTACCTCTACCACTGTCACTTCGATACGGCTAATCATATGGACCATGGGATGTATGGTTTTTTTATTGTAGAAGATCCTGCCTGGCCTAAGGTGGACCGCGAAATACTGACAGTTTGGGACGAGTGGGACATAGATGGCGATGGACGGTACGACACGCATACGATCAATTCCAAATCCACGCCGGACGAAGAACCCTTGACCGCCAAGGTTGGAGAGACGGTTCGCCTCGTTATGGCCAATGTCGGTGCAGAGGTCCATGCGCCCCATATGCACGGTGTTAAATGGACCGTTCTTGACCCGGATGATCTGACTCCCATTGACAAGGATTACAATGGGGTCGTCAGCCTGGCTTCCGCTCAGATAAAAGTGGTCGAATTCGTCCCATCAAATTTGGGCACGTGGCTCTTCCATTGCCATGTGTTGCCCCATGTGGCGGATGATGGACTCTATCATCGAGGAATGCTCACCCGGCTCAACGTCCTGAAAGGACCATCGTAAACGGTTCAGCCGAAAATTCGCTCTGTCATCGCCGGGTAAACTGAGTTTCGGCTTTGGTCTGACATTCGGATCCTGTCCCTCATATAGGGCCAGGAAAATCTCCAGGTGAATAATCTCTCTATGGTCGTGAGATTGGCCTGACTCTTATTTTTTCATCTAATTATTTTCAAATATCGGCGGTGAGGCCTCCATATCGGTTTCTCTCCAGTTGAAAAAGAAAAATGCCGTATAAACAGTTTGCGTCACCGATCCTACCTGCGGCTCGGTTGAGAGCACAAAACGACCGGATGCTCTGTCGAAAATATCAAAATAAAAGCGCACATAGCCCTGGCTTTTCACACGTTTATAGAAAGCCAATTCGGGTGTGGCTATGGGAAATATCGTTGCCTGAGTGGCCGGTAGCCCCAACAACCTCGCGTTTTGGGTCGTCCCTATAGACTCAACGATTAAATGCACACGATAGGTTGCATCCTCTTCTTCTTCCCGAATGATCACTCCCTGTTTTCCTAGCCAACCGGCCACGACCTGCCTCATGTGATGATTGATGGCATCTCCATTTAAACTCTGGTCCACCCTCAGATCTGTAGCGGTCAGGAGGATTGATGCTTCTTTGAGAAAGCCCACATCATAATTCTTCAGGCCTTTGTTGATTGCTGAGCTGAATAACAATTGCTCGGTGGGTGTCAGGGGATCCGTCGCCTTTTTTGATGGTATGGCGCAGCCGGACAGACTCAGGATTAGCCAACAAATCATGATGCTTCGCACGGTCTTTAATCTGTTCATCTTCCCTTACTTCCTCAATTTAGAGTGATTGTCCAACTTCGTCTTGCCTCAAACGAAAACGATAGGCATGTGCCAGAGTTTCGAAGTTTCTTGCAGAGCAGTAAAAATGTTGAAAAGGCCAAGGCTAAACCTACTAATCATTACCCCCGTTACTTGCTGCGACTCATTTTAATGTCCCAACTATGCTTTGGATAAACCGGTCTCCGCTAAATGGCATCGCAGTCCGCGAGCAACTCTTGAATCGTTTTGTCCACCCCCTTGCCCGGCAAAACGTCGACCCAGCATGGCTGATCAGCGCCGGCAATACATTGCTGCATGTCTGCCCAATGTGCGACCTGGGTTGATTGAGTTCCCGATGCCATTTGCATGAGGAACGTCCATGAGCCACGCTGTTTGACGAGTTCGCCGGTGCCAGTCGTAATGGTTGGGCTTTTCGGGCCGGGAAGCTCCGTTATGCCATTGAAGGAGATTTCCACTCGCCCGCCTGGTTGACCTGGTGTACTCGGTGGTCCAGGTGTCACCGAGCCGATCATGTATTGACAGAGAGGAGGCTGGCCTTCAAATTTGACAACTACAGGCCCGAAGAAAAATCCGTCATCGAATTTCTCGATATGCCAGACCGTCTGGTCATCAATTGGCACAGTCGTATTTGGATTGCTGGGATCATCCGTGTCCCACGTGTAGGCCTTAAGATACTCAGATGGCACGTACCAGTAGGTGCCGCCGTTTTCTCCCAGCCAGGCCCACTGAGAAGATTGTGGCTTCGAATCTCCACCCTTTGCCGTGGATTCACCATAGAATGCGGTGACCAAAATGACCGCACACGACACCATGGCAACAAGATGTTTCGATGGTAACATTTCGTTTCCGTCCTTTTCAGAGCAAATCTTTTATTTGTCCTTGTTGGATACCGTCCCTCTACATCCAGACTATGTTCGCGGAATCATTTAGGCGTTCCGGACAGCGAATTAGTTTCCACAGAGGGTGTGATTAATTTCGCATTGGGTCATAATGCCGGCGCTGGTCTGTTCGGCATTGAGGTTCACGATCGCCGCATTTGTCTGGTCGTTGATATTATCGCACCCACAAATTTGGCTGGCACAGCAACTACATTCGGCTAGTGCCTCGACCAACGTGATTTCTGTCAATCCATTCATATCCTGGATGCCGCTGCAGGCCTCTCCCAATAACTGAGCTTCAGTTTGATGGTCCGGCGGGGGGCCGTTCTGTCCGATCCCCACGGTGGTGCATAAGGTTGCATCGCAGGAATACCCCAACTGAATGTTGGGATCATTGGGATTATTTTCGTTGCTTGATTCATAATAACCGCAGACACTTTGACAGAGCGCCCCATCAGGATCCAATTTTGTAGTCTGTTTCCGGGTTGAACAGAGGGCATCCACTATCCCCAGGTGAATCAGGTATGCAGGGGAGGTCGGTGAGTATTATTGGGCCACCGGCGGGGTTATACGCTGCCGACCAGACATTGTCGCCTCGTCCATGGCGCTTTTTGGCACGGGAGGAAGTGGTGACGGGAGGCGGGTCGTTTGCGTTGCAACTTTGATCTCCTTGACCAATTTGGAACGGTCCATCATAGACCGGACATTTGCACTCCACAAGGTTACGGCCGGCCGCATCTTTTTCTCCCGTGCGGTAGCAAGGCGCTGTCATGCAACCCGCATAGACACCTTGATCCCTTCTATCTGTACACTCTGTCGAAGTGTCTTCTCCCATGCTGACGTAATCGCGTTTGTACCGTTCTGAATACACGGATATCAGGTCGGCGCCGGGAACCAGTAAATTGGTATTGATCGCTTCACATACCGGTGGGATTCTTCCGCTATTCAGGCATTCTGCTCCTTGTTCTCCGCAGGCTTCAACTGTTTCCTGATAGATATCCAAATTGGAAATGGCATGAATATCGACGAGGTAGGACATCTTAGGAGATACCTCATCAGTAGAGATTTCGAAACACGTGCAATTAGCCAATGTTCCATCAGGGGAAAGCGTGCAGGGCAAAGAGGGGTTTTCATCACTATTCCCTGTCGGGGCATCGGGGCCTGAGTAATAGCACAGGGCATAAGAAAATGGTCTGCCGGATGGCGGGGTACATTGCAGAAAATTCGCTGCGGACGTCCAGACATTCGCATACGCAGGACCAAAATCTGTGGTTACCGTATCATTGAAAGTATATACATCACTGAGTCTCACGCCACGGAGGATCGACTTACTATATCGATGTCCATAGTTACTGGGATTGGTCTTTGAAGAAATCCCGTCACGGTGATCCCTGTCGCCGGCATAGAGATCATTGCCATTCGCCAGCATGATACCCAAAAGAATACTCAATCCGAGAAATAAGTGGCTCGCTTCCCGCCAACCCAAGCCTAAACTGATGAAGTGTTTCATATTCAACCTCCATTCCGGACATTCCTAAGCCACAAATTCTAGCGCTTCGAAATGCTTCCGGTTTTTGTGGATCACTTTCTTAATGATCTTTCTACAGCTTTTTTCCTTGTAAACGGATCGTAGGCTTCGAATCCGATGCGCACCAGGATTTTTTTCTATACAATACTCATCAGGCTTTTCCTGTTGGTATATTGCCGTTTATCCGCAATTGTGCAACGCATCTGATGTGATGCCTTCCCTGTAAGTTCATCTATCTGACCGGAATAAACCGGATTTTTAATCGGTCGGCAGGAAAAGTCAAGGAAATTCTCGTCGAGCTCGCTTTCCCGTGGTTGTGTAATCGGTGATGAACAATCTCATTGAATCCCTCGATCTTCAGCCCATGATTTGTTACCTTCTCTTTGAGAGTGGGTTTTAATCGAGGTGGGTTGTAATAACATTTGCACGGCAGGCTGTGCGATGAATGGGCAACTCTTTATTGCAAGCTATGAAAAGGCGGACATGAATCGACGAATTCAGGGAATTAAGAAACCGGAGAACAGCCCAGGAGAAAAAAACAGGATCTTCCGAGGACTGATCGGCCTGCTGGTGTGTGTAGGTCTGCTCATGATTAATCCTGGACCCGGCCAGGCCGTAGTTGAAGACGATGTCAGAGTCCTTCGTGAGGATATGGAGCAGGTGAAGAAGGATCTTGCTGAAATTAAGAGCATCCTTCAGAGTGCGATAAAACGGCCAAGTCCCGAGAAAAGCACTGGCACCGTGGGTGTGACCGGGGGTGCGATGCTGGGGGAAACCGATGCGCCGGTGACGATCGTGGAATTCTCGGACTATCAATGCCCATTTTGCCAACGGTATTCATTGACGGTGTTCCCTGTGCTCAAACGTGAGTATATTGATACAGGAAAAGTTCGGTATGTCTTCAGAGATTTTCCCTTGAGCAGCATTCATCAACAAGCGGGAAAGGCTCATGAAAGTGCGCACTGCGCCGGAGAATTCAATAAATACTGGGAGATGCATGATGCGTTGTTTCAAAACCAGAATGATCTCACCGTTCCCTCGTTGAAACAATATGCGGCGGACCTCGGACTGGATTCTACGACGTTCGTGGAATGCTTAGATAGCGGGAAATACCAAGTTGCTATTCAGAAGGACGTTGATGATGGCGGAGCTGCGGGAATTAGAGGAACCCCATCGTTCTTTATTGGGAAAAGCGGCTCAGGAGACTCCATCACCGGAACGATTATCCGTGGAGCTCAACCGCTGGCGAAATTTCAAACCATTATCGAGCAGCTCCTCAGTGATCATGGGTCTGACGCTGGTGGTGTTTCCCCTGAATCCGATGAAAGTCCCCCCGCTCGTCTACCTTAGGCCCTCAATGGAGGCTGTTCGGTCAATCACTCCCTCGTGAGTTCACTTTTTCCGGGCAACCAACTCATCCAATCCGTTTTCAATAACCCAGGCTCACGTCGTTCAGTCGATTGCCGCATTGGTATGCTCATCTATTTTACCAACCAATAAATATTCTAGTTGGTGGCGCCTTTCAACCGATTCAATCGATCTTCTTTTAATTCAATCCAGAGTGATTTCTCTCTCTCCACCGTGACGGAACCGGGTTTGAAGCCTTTGCCTTTCCTGACGAATTTCCGCAACGTATAAATCACTTCCCCTTTGCCGCATTTTCGCAAGTCACTAAACCACAGGGTCAGCGTCGCCGCATCCTTTAATGTCTCCGGAGGCACCATGGCGCCCTTCTCCAAGCGGACAACCACGTGCGAACCGGGTGTCCCTCGAGCGTGAAGCCAGAGATCATCCGGATTGGCGACCTTCAATGTCAGATGATCATTATCCTTCGCCGTTTTTCCGACTAAAATAGGAAGCCCATCGGCAGAGATATACGTCCGGTAGCCCTGGGCTGGAGCCGGTCGGCCTTTGGATACCCCCGTCCCCTGGGGAATCGAGGAAGCTGGTTTTTTCTTCGTTTCTGGTAAGACCTCAGGATCCACAATCCCTTGTTCTAGCTGAGACAACTTCCTCTCCAATCGGGCCACCTCTTTTTGGGCCTCCTCTACGCGGGGTTGGAGATGTTCCTGGGCCCCGATATATTTATGATATTTCCGAAAGTAATCTTCCATGTTCCACACCGCATCCTTAGCCGGGTCAAGCGGGAGCGTCAGGGTCGGCAGGGCCGGATCATAATAATCAACAATCGTGATGGCCTCTTGTCCCTTTTTGATCTCATGGAGATGACTTTTCAACAGTTCTCCATACCGGGCATACTCCCGAAACCGCTCGGTCTTTTTGAAATCTTCTTGTAACGCCTGAATTTTTCTTTTGGCATGTTTCAGTGCTTTTCGAACCTGCGCCAGTTGCTGCTCAAGGATGGTTTCCCGGCCTTCCTCCTGTTCTCGCTGCCTATATCGGGCTTCCAGTACCGCCGATAACGGAAACATTTCGCCAAAGGTACCTGTTCCCTGAGTGGCAGCTTTAGAAAGCGGTTCACGAATTTTTCCTTCCTGCTGGATAACGATCTCGTCTTGAAAGATGCGACCATCCATGGCGGAGGAAGGGAGAGCCTCCGAGGAGGGCCCCGGTCGCATCGTGGGAGGTGTATAGCGCTCTCCCGCCTTCACGCGGGAATCCCGTAAGGATCTCAAGACCAGTTTTTTCTCATTTAGGACATGCACATTCGCCTGATTGCCGGTCAAGGCAATCACCAAAACAGACATCTGTTGGGCTTTGGCTATTGTGATAAACACAATACGGTCTCCTGCCTCTTGGCTGATCTCCGCAATGCGTCCACCCTCCACATAAGAACGCAGAAAGGCACAAAAGGGCAGGGGAGTCGGAGGATTCTCAAACTTCTGAGAGGTCAGATGCAGGCGGGCAAACCGGGCATCCGCGCACACAAGTAAGTGGCTTGTCTGTCCCTGGGAGCGAATATCGAGGGTTAAGGTCAAGTCCCGGGGTTGGTGGATTTTCTGAATAAACCCACCGACCAAACCCTTGCGTAATTCCCTGACAATGGACTCACATTCAGAAAGGGAAAGAGCCATAGTTACGTGGTGCCGGCTGGAAAAAGATGGGGGACAGAAGAAATGAATATGGCAATTTCTTCGGAACCATTCCAGACAGCGGTTGTGCCGGTTGCAAAGATTGACCTGGAGATATGAGGCCTTAGCCTAAGTTGATACACCATCCCTTATTCTGGATTCTTTCCGACTAAATAGGCAATCCATGAGGGGTCGGAATCCCCTTTCTCGACGCGATGATACGTGCCGGTCCCTTCATTCGCTTCTGCATTGAGGCCTTCCCAGAGAAAGTGCACGTCTTCAAAGCCGGCTTCTTTAAGGAGTTCCGTGACTTCGGGAATCGTCCACAAGCGCCAATCATAGACAAAGGCATTCCGAAGCTCACTGCCATCGCGGAAGAGAAAATGAATCCGGGTGGTACAGAAATACGTGGAGGGTTCAAAGACATCCTGATCCCAAACGAAGATGAAATCGCCAATGCCGTCGTCAGCAGGATTGTCGATGTCTCGATGCTCCTCTTGTTCCACCTGCGTTTCGCTCCCCCCCCAGATATCCAGTATAAACAACCCGCCGGGCTGGATCGACCGTCTGGCATTCCTGAAGTATTGTAAAAGGGTCGGGCGATCACGAAACACCATATAACTAAAATTCATGGCAACGGTGAGTTGCGAGAGAGGGTGTTGGACGTTTAAGACATTGTCATTCACGAGGGTGAGCCGCTGCTGTTGCTCGGGAGTCAGATGAGAAACGTTGTGTTTGATACCCCAATTCAGCGTGGGCCAATCCAGGTCAATGCCCAGGGCATGATTGTCGGGATGCCGGGTCACGAAATGGGAGGATAAAAAGGCGGTTCCGCAGAAATCCTCACGAAACTGGCGAAGGGGAGTGTTGGTATAGCTCTCGAAATATTCGGTGAGGAACGGTATATCCACTTCAGGGCTTTGCACGCTCTTTTGGTACAGAAGATGGGGGTCGGCTAATTGAGCCATGGAAACTGGTTGGGGTGAGTCATATTCGGGAGAAATCATTAAAACCTCGTTTCGGTTAAGAGAGTGAATTTATTTTGAGATTTCGCCAAACAGTCGGGTGGGGTATGATTGAAATTCGGAAACTCTCGATTTATTGCTTGTTGTGCTTTGCAATCTTACGGGAATGCGGTGGTCTCTTTCCAGGGATAGGGGCCAGGAACGGATGAATGTCTTAATACTCATTCCATGTGCACCCTTGTTTCCCCTTTATGAAAGCCATGGTTACTGGGATGAAGGAAGGAGAAAAGGGATTTTGCACATCACCTGTTCCCATTGATTACGCTCGCATCCAACTGGGCGGTTCATTGTTACCGTTGATTCTTTATTCCACATAATAAGATCGAAAAAGGAAAATTTTCATGGATGGGACATCGTTAGCTATTATTGCGAGCGGAGTATTGGTGGGTATGGGTGCCTCCTTCACCGGGCTCGGTGGCGGGTTCTTGATGGTCCCCCTGCTCTTATTTCTCGGTTTCACGGCACAAAAAGCCGTCGGCACCTCATTCGTGGGGATCCTGGTGATTGCGGTCTCGGCCTTGATCGCCCACGGGAGGATGGCCAACGTGGATTACAAATATGGCCTCCTGCTCGGTCTAGGCGGAATCATCGGCGCACAAATCGGTGCGCGCCTTGTTGAAGGTCTACCCACTGACCTGTTCAAGAAAATTTTTGCGGTCATGCTCATGGGTTTGGCCATTTATCTCTTTGTGAAGAAATAGGACCAGGGCGAGACACCATCCTATCACCAGGGGGCATTGGTTCGGCACGTCGTTGGTTGTCGCTACCGAATATCCAGTGAACGGCAAAATCAATTTTTTGCTGAAAGGGATTTTTTCAAAACATGGCTCTTGCCATTACATCATACTTAATAGTAACTATGAATGGGGTGGCATCTCTTGGGCTGCATGTTCAATTCCAGTAGGCATGACCGTCCGTCAGTTGTGATGAGCTTTCTCATGATAGATTTTGGAGGAACGGCGCCATCACCTCAAGTCTCTGGCGGCCGGCCCAGGTGACGCAACAACCAAGACATTCCAGTATGGCATTGTGTTTGCGGAAAGACCCTAATGATTGAGCCGTTTTTTCTCCAGTCTCTTTTTTTACTCGGCACGGCCGTGGTCGTTGTGGTTGTATTCCACAGACTCCATATCCCTTCGCCACTTGCCTATCTCCTCGTTGGCGTGTTGCTTGGTTCATACACCCCGGGGCCGGTCATCGAGGCACAACCGGTTCGTGCCTTGGCAGAATTCGGGATTGTCTTCTTATTGTTTACGATCGGTCTGAATTTTTCGATGCCGCAAATCCATGCCTTGCGCCATCAGTTACTGGGTCTGGGAACGGGGCAGGTCCTGCTCACGACGATTGCGGTGGGTTTCCTGGCTTGGCTCGTGGACTTACCCATTGCCGCCGCCTTTGTCGTGGGAGCGGTTTTTGCGCAGTCTTCCACGACGATTATCAGCAAGCAACTCATCGAACAAGGCGAGGAGCATAGCCGGCACGGACGATTGGGGATCGCCATGTCCGTTTTTCAGGATGTGACAGCCGTCCCTTTCGTGGTCGTCATCCCTGTGCTCGCTATGGCTAATACCCAAGTTGTGGTCCTGGCCGGTTCACTCGGGATGGCGTTTGCAAAGGCAGCCCTTGCGTTCGGACTGGTCTTTCTGGCCGGACGGTGGGTAATGCGTCCCTTATTTTATCTGGTTGCAGAGCTACGCTCTACGGAAGTGTTCACGCTGACAGTTCTGTTTGTTTCATTGGTTTCGGCATGGACCACGAGTAGTCTTGGCCTGTCTATGGCTTTCGGTGCCTTTTTGGCAGGGATGATGCTGGGTGAGACCGAATTCCGACATCAGGTGGAATCAACAATTCGCCCCTTCCGCGATGTGTTGCTGGGTCTGTTCTTTATCGGGATCGGCATGCTGGTCGATCCGTCGTCAATCCCGGGCATTTGGCATTGGGCATTAGTGGGAGCCACAGTCTTATTGCTCATCAAGGCTGCCCTGGTGGCGCTGATGGTACGATTATCGGGTATGGACACCTTGACTGCCTGGCGGACTGGATGGCTGTTGGCGGTAGGAGGGGAGTTCGGGTTCGCTCTGCTCTCAATTGCACTGGATGTGGGTGTAGTTCAAGCACAAATCGGTCAGATTGTGCTGACCTCTGTATTATTTTCAATGATTGTTGCCCCCTTTCTTATTCGGTATAACCAGGTGCTTGCCCGCTGGTGCGCACCGCGTCCGGCCCGGGAGGGGAAGGACGCGGTGCCCCAAATCAGTATCGATACCCTCGGGCCTCTTCGTGACCATGTCATTATTTGCGGGTACGGGCGCATCGGTCAGAGTGTGGCCCACTTACTGGAAGAAGAAAAAATTCCTTATGTGGCATTGGATCTGGATCCGTCCAGAGTAAAGGACGCGAATATCGCCGGCGAGGGGGTCTTTTACGGCGATGCTTCGGAACGCACCATTCTTGAAGGGGTTGGTGTTGGCACCGCCCGGCTCGTCGTGATCGCCCACGCAGATGTGGCCTCGGCTCATAAAACGCTCCATCATCTTCGCACCTTACGTCCGGATCTTCCGATCATGGTCCGCACACGCGACGAAACCCATGTCGAGGAATTGCGTGCAGCTGGTGCGACGGAGGTGGTGCCGGAGACACTGGAAGCAGGTCTCATGATCGCCGCACATGCCTTGGTGTTGCTGAATGTGCCTATCTCCCGTGTGGCGCGCCGTATGCGGGAACAGCGCAATGGCCGGTATCATTTATTACGTGAGTTTTTTCTGGGCGATAGCCTTCTGGCTGACACACGGGAAGAACACAATGTCGACCGCCTTCGCCCCGTGGTTCTGCCGCCGGACAGTTCTTTTGTGGGACATTCATTACATGAACTGAATCTTAAAGGCGTTGCGATCGCCGCTTTGGTGCGGCAAGGGCAACGGCAGCTTATGCCGTCAGGTGAGGCCAGGCTGGAGGCATGGGATGTCGTGGTGTTATTCGGCTCACCTGATGATCTCCAGCGGGCCGAGCGTGCCCTGCTGGAATGACGGGGATAGGAAATTAGCGCCGTTTTCGAATGAATTCGTCATGGATGGCTTACGTTTCCCGCAGTGGATGGGTGCCGCGCCGTAACTGCACGCGTCCCAACCAATTCTGAATTGAACGTCTCATGAGCTTCATCCCCATGTCTTTGACAAACGTCTACATTTTCAGCATATTGGTTTTAGTCCTTCATTCGACCTGACAGACCTTTATTGTTGTGAGGCATTTTTATGGCACCATGGCTCATTCCGGCACTTAAAGCCGTTCTTCCACATATCGGGACAATTATTTCGGCCACCGCACCCGCATTTACAAAAAAAGGAACGGCCCCCACCACCGATCAGACGCATCTGTTGCAGCAACAAATTAGCGAATTACAAGCAGCCGCCTCTCAAAATGCCACACATGTCAAAGAACTCGCCGAACAATTGCAACGCACCGTTGCGGCCATTGAACAGGCCGCTTCAGTGGCTACATCCAATCAGCAGCGTGCCTTGCAACTCAGTCTTGCGGCGATCGCCCTTTCCGCCATTTCGCTTTGTGCTGTGGTTTTGCATGTTCTCTTCTTCTAAGACCGCATCAGTCCATTAAAAGTATCGGCCATGCCACTACACGGTGATGGAGTTCGGAGTTTTGGAAATGCAGGTGTTATGAGAGATAGTGTTTCAGTATGGTTACGGGCATGTTGCACGTTGACCAGTGGCTTGGCTAAAGAGAACCGGTGGGGAATATGCCGCCCCGCGAATGGGAACAGCCTGGGCTCGATTGTTTGAACCTACATGAAGATCGAACGAATTCAGAGCACCAGAATGAGAGGCAAACGGCAGAAGGGGACTGGCCAACAAGGTTCCAGGAGTAGGCGCGATGGTGTCGGCCTTGGTATTTACAAACGAACTAAACCGGCCTTGCTCCGCCACACATTTGGTCCCATACAAAGTCGTCACTGGAACCAGATTTTGCGGCAAGGGCACAATGGTACTACTGAGGAATTGAACCGGGGATTCAATATTGATCCTGCCGTTGCCCCCGAACTGCGAACGGGCATCCAAGAACGTGAATGGGTCCATCACAATCGCCGAATTGGCCGTGAGGGTGATATCACCTCCGGATCCTGCAACGGCGGTACTCAAAACCTGACTATTTTTGAGTACGATAAAGTCGGGGTCGAAATTGATACTTCCGGCCGACCCGGATCCTTCCTGAACCCGGCTTGTCACCTGACTATTGGTCACATCAATGCGGTTATCGGCCGTGAGTTTGATATTTCCACCCACCGCCGACCCCGCCTCTGTTGTCACAGAAGCCTTGTCAAGCAGGATTGAGTCACTGGCCGTAATGAAAATATCTCCGGCATTTCCCGTGCCGGTCGTGGATGCACTAATCGCGGCTCCATTTTTCATTTTGAACACGGGGGCAGTAATCCGCAGATTCCCTCCTAATCCAGGTCCTTCCGTGCTACTAAAGATTCCACTTCGGACAACCTTGGTTCCCTCAAGAATTCCCACTCCTTTTGCCAGGAAACTTTCCGTCGCCACTATCCGAATATTGCCTCCTGCTCCCGCGTCAATCGCATTCTCGCGAGGGATACTGCTGGCGGAAATCTGCCCTCCGCTCTTTATTTCTATCGTTTTCGAAATAACCTCAATTTGCCCAGCGTCACCTGCCCCGTCAGTACTGCTTGAAATCTTACTTTGCAGGGGTCTACCGATGGCATCCGGGAACGGGACCATACCCGACATGATGAGCTTGTCAGCTGTGAGAAGAATTTTTCCGCCCGGCCCTGCAGTCTCAGGCTGAAGATTGGTCGTGCCATTGGTGATTTGCGCGCCATTTGCAATTGTCAGATTTTTGGCCGAAACAATAATATCTCCAGCCTGATTGATTCCGTGCGTTCTGGTCCCAATGCTGGTTGGTCTAATCGTCCGCCCATTGGCTTCAGGAAAGGGATCCGATCCTATTGGATTTTCCGGGAATTCAGTACGCATAAGGTATCCGGAAAGAGTTAAACTGTCATGGGCGGTAATCGTCACGTTCCCCCGCTGAACCCCCGGAGTACCGGATTGAGATTCAGCGGTGACATCGGCTCCATCACGGATAACAATAGTATTGGCTGTTAGCGAAATGTTTCCGGTTCCTGCCGGTCCGATTACTCCAGCCCGGATGGTGGTTGGAGCCCAACCGAATTTCCCCGATCCCCCAACCGTTCGCGCGCCTGATAGGATTATTGTGTCAGCTTTAACAGTGATATTTCCTGCACGCGGGCGCTGTTCCTTTGGCATGTTGGCAACGATTTCCTCTATGGCATCCGTTATGGGGATGACTCTACCGGAGGATGACGGGGCGATGATTTCCGCCCCATCTTTCATCACCACATTTTTCGCTGTAATCGAAATATCACCGGCATTACCAAGAGGTAAATCCGCTAGCCGATTGTCGTGTTCCTCTGCGCGCGCAATAATTCGACTTGATATTTCCTGGGTTTTGCTGGTGTTATTGATTTCTGGATCATACACGCTCATGAAACCCGAGAGAGAAACAGTTTCTTCGGCCGTGATACTCACCCGGCCGGCATGACCACTTCCCCGGCCTCGTGTTCTTGATGAAATCCATGCACCATCCAGCATTTCAACATTTTTGGGCCGTGATGGTAATGTCACCACCACGACCGGGACCCTCTGTGCCACTGGAAATCTCACTTCTAAAAATTGTCCTGTTCTTGTCCACTTTTTCGTACGCACCTGACAATCGAATCGTATCTCCCACGTCAAGGTGTATGTTTCCACCAGCTCCCGCTCCATTTAGAGCCGCATTGGAAATGAGGCCTCCGCCGGCAACAAATAGGTTTTCCGCACTGATCTGAATATCGCCTCCGCGATTCACCCCCTTTGTCTGAGCACGTAGTGCACTCGGAACGACGGATCGGGGGTTAAGTGTGTTTTGTGGAAGAAGATTCGGTGGAAACTCCGTTCGAACCGCGGTTCCCGAGATGACAAGATTTTCTTTTGCCTGTATCCGGATACCCCCGGCTTTTTCTATTCTGGTTGTGGATTCCGTTTCCGCCGTGACGACCCCTCCATCTTTAATCGTGATATTGTCTGCTTCCAACAGGATGTGTCCTGCCGAGGCCGGGCCAGTCGCGCTGGCGGTTATCTCACTTGGAATAATGTCGATGACCGTTCCGTCTATTTCGGCTCCAGTAAGGTCCAGCGTGGTGGCCTTAATGTTCACGGTCCCGGCAGATGGAGCATTATCGAGCCTGTGCATGTCCGGTTGCTCCTGTCCTATTGAGGCGACATGTATTTTTGCCCCATCCAGGATCCGGACAGTTTGACCGGTCATGTTGATCGTTCCGCCGGAACCAAGAAGTCCATTCCCGGGAAGAGTCAATTCACTGGCACCAGCAAAGAGACCCGATGAGGCGATGCCATTGGCATGTGTGCCTGAAAGAAGAACGTCTCCTGTAGCGGTAATAAAGATTTTTCCGGCATCGCCGCTGCCTCGTCCAAAGGTGCCGGCCGAAATGCGAGCCCCTTCACTTATGGTGAGATTCCCGGTCTGCACCGTGATGGTACCCGCCCGACCTGTTCCCGCCGTGTTGGCAAACAAGCCGCTAACGGCTTCTTCCTCAGGCGAAAAATCAGTCAAGCGCATATCACTCCCGGATAGGATGATCTTGCCATCAGGGGCAGTGACCATAATGGTTCCCGCATCACCTTCCCCTCGGGTGCTCACTGACAGGTGTCCGCCATCGGTCAACTTTACATTATGTGCACTGATCGTAATCGTTCCCCCCTTCCCGGTCCCTTCTGTCCTGGCAAATATTCCGCTCGGAGTGTCCGTTTGCACGCCTGTACCCGCTACCAGGACATTCTCGCTTACCTCAATATCGACATGGCCACCGTCCTGCGCTCCCAGCGTATTGGCACGGATTTGGGATTCATGATCGAGGACCAATCGACCACCCCGAATCAACACCGTGCCACCATGTTCTCCGCCGGCATCCATGCCGGACCGGTCCGAGATCCGGATGGTGCCACCCGACTCCATGGTGTGCCCATGAATATTGGAGGTCTGTTCCAAAGTGTTCGCCAGAATTTCTCCAGGCGAGCCGACACCAGCCAGGGCAATCTGCCCTCCGGGTGCAGTGAGACTGCTACGGCCAATGGTGATGTCGCCGCCTACGAGCGAAAGCGTTTGGCCTTCCGATACCGACAACGTGGTGCCCTCAACCGAAATACCGGCTGGATTCGGACCGAGAAATCCAAAGGCCGCAATCGGAGCAATGCTGAGAAGAGAATCCTGAGCACCGGGTAGGGCGGTAAACTGTGCCCCATCTGCAAGTCGCACATAATCCGCGGTCGTAAAATGGGTGGCCCCGCCCACGTTCAAGGCAGCATTGGGGCCAAAGACTATTCCAGCGGGATTCATCAAAAAGAGATTGGCATTGCCGAAGCCTTGGGTTTGAATATTTCCAAAAATATTGGATGGATTGCCGCCGGTGACGCGACTAAGGATGTTTGAAGTCGGAAGCCCCGAATCGTTCAGGAAGTTGGCAATATTGTCCGTGGGAACACCAAACTCCCCAAAGCTATGGAAGAGATTGCCTCCGCCACCCGGTCTTGTTCCACCGGTAATATCATGTTGAACCGCTCCGCCGGGAAGATGCCTCGGCGCACTGATCTGAGTATTGAGTCCGGATGAAGTAATGGGTGGTGTTTGAGCCGGAGCCGGCCTGCCATCCACAATCACGAAGATCCCAACGAATAAAAAGGCAACGAGTATCCTTCGCAATTTTCTTTGGAAGATATTGAAAGGAAAGCGAAGCACTAGGTTCAGTCCTTACTTTTCTTTCTGGCCGAAGGTGATACTATTCTATTCCGTTTGGCTTAGGAATCAAGTGGACGTTTTAATGGAACAGCCCGACCCCTGGCCCATGGGATCAGGGTTTACCTGCCCGGACGTTGGCTTATAAGCAAATATTCCTAAGTGCCTAATGCCCTTGAGGTAATAAGCCAGAACAAGTGAAGTAAAAAAGTCGGGATTCTCTTTCAGAGATGGGGAGTGGACATGGGAAAGTAATCATCTCCCTTCTCGTTTTGTGTTTCTCTAAGGTTTCAAATCCGTTTCCAGTGGTCGACACGTTTCATTCTGACCCACTTTCAAAATCTGCCCATCAGAAACCTCGTCATGCCCGACATGTTCAGTCGGGCATTCCTCTATTGTCGTCATCCGCCCGGTAGTAAGCGGGAATCCATCTTCACTCTTTCAACCTATTGAGGCCGGAGAAAATCGAAGTGAAGTATTCCCTCCCGATTCAAGGATCTCGCCCAATAGAAAACAGGGAGGAAGAAAATCTTTGAGTTGACCAAGGCACAGCTAAAGAGGCCGTATGGGAAGACCTGCTATTAAAAAACAGAGCGGTGACAGGGCGTGAGTTTTTAATTTATCGCGAAGCGGGCTCACAAGCGTGAGTAATCTCGAGTTTCCCACCGTACGAACTCGGAGTACTTCCAATGGTACGACTGCAGCGTTTTTTCTTCCAGGGCAGAGAAAATTCCTTTCTTGAAGTTCTATGACCTTGCTAAGTCCAACTTCCGGAGGTGCGTCAGTTATAATGAACAAGGTATCAAATGGCTAATGGCTCAAGATTTGAGAGAGGAGAGGCCGTGGAACTTCCTTACAACTGCTTGCTTTATTAAAGATTTTGTTTGAAATCAATAGACACCATACATTCCCTAAAACCATACAATCGGAAAGGAGTTATTCTCTGAAAACACTCCAGTGTGTCCTTTTTCTCTATGTCGCCCTGCTAGGCACTGTTACGTCAGGAACCGATTTTGTGAATGAACCGATCCGGATGGAACATTTCCCTCCCTATTATTATCCGCATGAAGCATTTGTCTGGGCCGGTGTTCCCATTCAATGGATTAATGCGACCGCGTCTCCTCATACTGTCCAGCATGATGATTGTGGAACAGAGAAACCGTGTCTGTTCGATTCCGGGAAGGTCGCACCCGGAAAGACGTACACCCTTCCAGGGCTGCCCCCTGGACGCTATTCATACCACTGTCAAATTCATCCGATTATGGGCGGAACGTTAATCGTAGAGGATCCGAAAGGCAGAGCTGCTCCTCCGCAATAGGGTTGCACTCTCTTTCCAGTTATTGACCATGATAATAGTTCTATAAAAATTTCGGGTAGGATGACATACCTTCTCCGGTACTTTCTGGACGTCGCAGCCTATTGGACGAATCAGGGTATAGACGGATGGCGGTTGGATGCCGTGGCTGATGTCCGGGGCCATCAGTTTTGGAAGGCGCTCTGGCAGAAGGTGAAGAACATAAACCCGTCGTCGTATTTGGTGGCAGAAATCTGGGGCCCTGGTCGTTCTTGGGTTCGGGATGGACAATTTGACGGAGGAACGAACTACGTACTCCGTCAGATCGTCTTGGACTACTTTATTCACGGTTCCATTTCAATCAGGCAATTCGTGTCACGGGTGAGCAAACTTCTTCGGATGTATCCATGGGAAAAGACCTTAAAGATGACGAACGTGATAGGGTCCCATGCCACTGAACGCCTGTATACTTTAGCCCGGGGAAATGATTTACGACTGAAGTTGGCCATGCTGTTTCAGTTTGTTTTTCCAGGGATACCGGCAGTGTATTATGGGGATGAAATCGGGATGAGGGGAGGGAAGGACCCCGATAATCGTCGGGGCATGGAATGGAATCAACGCAACTGGAATCATGAATTGCGGAATTTCACCAAGCAGCTTATTGCCATCCGGAAATCTCTTCCCATGTTACGCGAAGGGGATTGGACCGTAGTTCAGATACTTTCTGACCACCAGTGTTGTGTCTTTGTGAGAAAGACGCAAAGAACCTTTGTCTTTATTCTTATTCATAATAATGATGATCACCCCATGGGTGGGGAAGACCTCTCGATGGCTTGAGGACCAGCTTACTGGACACACGTTCAAGTGTGAACAAGGAAAGGTTGTCTTATCCGGCCTGGGGCCACGCTCAGAAATGATACTGACTCCGGTTAAACCGGCTGTCGTGTGAAAAATGTGACTGGTCGTGTCTGAGGACCAATTTTATAAATGCAATTTTTTAGTAAGAGCCCGTGGATTTCTCGGGCATTCAATGATTTCTCCACATTCGGCCGTCCCTGGCCAGCAAGGCATCGGCTTCCGGGGGACCCCAGCTCCCTGAGCTATAGGGACGAATGGCATGCGAGCCTAGGCTCTCCCACACTTTGACAATGGGATCGACGATACTCCAGCCCACCTCGACGCTATCACTTCGCTGAAAAAGTGTTGCGTCCCCAGCCATCACGTCGTGCAGGAGCGTCTCATACCCCGTGCTCGGGGCATCACCGAAATATTCCGCATATTGGAAATCCATATCCACCGTCCCGACCTTGACCTTGGGTCCTGGAATTTTGGCTCCAAAGCTTAGGGAAATGCCTTCATCCGGTTGAATGCGAATGACCAGCACATTCGGTGTGAGCTTGTCGACTGGAGTCTTACGAAATAACATCAGCGGGGCTGATTTAAACTGAATGACCACTTCGGTCACTCGGGTGTGTAACCGTTTGCCGGTCCGAAGATAAAAGGGCACGCCTTCCCAGCGCCAACTTTCAATACCTAAGGTCATGGCGGCAAAGGTTTCAGTCAGGGAGGCTGGATGGACATCCTTTTCCATTCGATAAGGAAGGACACTGTGACCATTAATCGATCCGGCCTCATATTGTCCGGCAACCGTTGATTGTAAGACCTCGACGGGGTTCATTGGCTGGATGGCACGGAGCACCTTGGCTTTCTCGTTCCTGACCGCTTCGGGATCAAACGTATTCGGTGGCTCCATCGCCACGAAAGCCAAGATCTGCAGAAGGTGATTGGAAACCATGTCTCGGAGCGCCCCGGCTTTTTCATAATAGGCCCCGCGATGCTCAACCCCTAAGGTTTCCGCAACGGTGATTTGGACATGATCAATATATTGACGGTTCCAGATTGGTTCAAAAATGCCGTTCGCAAAGCGAAATATTAAAATATTTTGAACGGTTTCTTTGCCAAGGTAATGATCGATCCGGTAAATCTGACTTTCATCGAGCACCTGTCTCAGGGCTTGATTGAGTGATCGAGCCGATGGCAAATCATGACCGAAGGGTTTCTCAATGACGATACGACGGGAAAAATCTTTTCGATGTTCGACTAATCCTTTGGCGCCAAGTTGCGCAACGATTTCCGCAAAAAATGTTGGAGCCGTGGCCATGTAATAGAGGTAATTCCCCTGAGTCCCATGTGTGGTATTTAGCTGTGTCAGCAGAGACTGAAGGCGTTCGTAGGTTTGAGAATCCCTGAAATCTCCTGCCAGATAATGCAGGCGATCAAGGAGCCATTCTTTGATGGTGACATCGATGGGACGGGGACATAATTCCTCGATGTCCTGACGGATCTTCTCCCGAAAGTCATCCGTATGCATGGGAATTCCATCTATCCCAAGGATGGCAAATTCTTGAGGGAGATGATGACTTGAGGCCAGGTTATATAAGGCGGGAATCAATTTTCTCTTCGTGAGATCTCCCTGGGCCCCAAATATGATAAATAACGTCGGCGGTCGCGTTTGCCCATTACTGGGCTGTTGGAAGAGGGCACTTTCTTTTAGTTCATCGGCGTGGTCGAACACAGAATGGGACGTTTTCACTGACTCTCTTACCTTTCCGGACGTGTCATTCGCATCAAGGGTCCATGGTGAACATCATCCACCCGAGAAATGGTACTTGATTCCTCATATTGTCTTTGCCTGATAAAAAAGGCTGCGACCATGCGTCGCAGCCTTTATAACCGTGACCGGTCTATTTATTACTATACCATTTCCAGGGATAAGCGCTATCCACAAATGACTGTCCGGATACACCCTACGAAAGGGAGGAACACAGGCGTCTCTTAAATGGAGTGATCATTCCAAAATAAGCTAGTTCGACTGAAGAGCCATGGAAGTCTTAATAAGGTTCAGAAACGGGGGTGGTCAGATTCCCGGATTAGGAATAGATCTTTTTCTGTTGCCCGAGAAGATCGACCTGGTTACTCGTGGGTAGACCCAACAATTGCCATACAAGTTCCTATAGACAGGTGGCGAGGCGGGCAGGGTGCTATGATTCAGCCCCATGTTGGACATATGACACTTATGCTATGATAAGAAAAAAACTTTCTTTTACACGATTCTGTTTAGGCCTATGCCGCCTTTTCAGTCATTCTCTTTCCTTCCTGCCAAAACAGGCTTTTGGAACAACGCTTGGACGCATTCCAAATTATTCCCCGGCTATTTGAGTGCGTTAGCACTTGTAATTTTGCTTGGGGATTTCGTAGCAGGTCCCAACATTCAATTTCCCATTTTGTATCTTATTCCAGTGTCGGGGATTTTTATGGGGGCTGATATGTGCCGTGGCGTTGTCCCTGATCAGATTACTTTTTAATATACAGTTTTGGTCGGTTTCCCTCACCCTGTTAGATGCCTCCATTAACACGGTGATCAGAATCCTTGTTCTTGGTGGGGCCGCTTTCCTTGTAAATCGAACCGCTATGCAAACACGAGCATTAGCCAACAGAGTCAATATATTAGAGGGTTGTCTTCCTATTTGCAGTTTTTGCAAAAAGATTCGTGACGACAATAATAACTGGCAACCGCTCGAACGATTTATTAGTGATCGATCCAATGCCCAATTTACGCATGGGTTTTGTCCGGAGTGTGGCCTACGCCATTACGGGGAATTTTTTAAAACGGGTGACGGACCGACAATAGACTCCTGAGACGCAGGATGAGGATATCGAAAATAAGAGAGAGAAGATGATCGGGATCATTTCTGATACGCATGGGCTGGTGCGCCCTCAAGTAATTGCGGCTTTGACCGGTGCGAAATTGATTATCCACGCCGGAGACATCGGAAGCCCTGAGGTCCTGAAGACACTGGAGGCGATTGCTCCGGTGGTCGCCGTTCGAGGGAATAATGATCAGGACCCTTGGGCTGCGCGGATTCCCCTAACGAATGTCGTCGAACATCAGTCGTATGTTTTGTATGTTGTGCATGAACTGGATCATTTGGATTTAGATCCGGTTGCCGCGAAATTGTCTGCGGTCATTTTTGGGCATTCCCATCGTGCCTCTGCCGAGAAACGCAGGGGAGTGCTCTATCTCAATCCGGGCAGTGCCGGCCCTCGTCGATTTACTCTCCCAATTTCCGTGGCCCGTCTTCATTTGACGGATTCCGGCCTTACTCCTGAAATCATCAAGATTGCCAAATAAAGCGATAGAGGGGATAAGTGATCAGTCTTCTGGGAGTGGCCTGGTCGACACTTAAAACCCTGGAGACTTGAGTGCTTTGCCGGTTGCTCTCTGAGGAATGGGGTTCGCTCTGCCAGAACCCTTGGAGATGTGAACATGAAACCAGGATAAGACCATAGAGTTGATCGATTGACGTAATACAAAAAGGCATTGAGGTGAATTCGTGATTAGGTTTCTAGATATAAACGAAGGGTATTTTCATGTCCCAACGTGACATGTCCGACTTTGCATTCTCCACTAAGGGAACAGGTGCGTTTGATCGCCAGCACGACTGCCGGGCTTTCATCAGAGCGATAAATGACATCTTCAATGCGAATTTCCACCGCTTTTTCCTGATCTTCCTTGTCTAAGTATTCAGTTTCACTCATGAACAACCCCTTGTTAATTTTGAACGTTTAACCATGTGTCTGTTTTCCAATAGACCAAGAACCGTGCCAGAAATTCCTGAAAAGAAATAGGTGAAATACTTGAAAACCAGGTAAGTTTTAGCTTTTTTGTGCTGTGGGGATTTTGACACCGGGCAAGGACTGCCAGGGCTAGGTAAAAACGATTTGCTGGATTTTCCCTGGATAATGACAACAGGAAAAGAGGGCCGATATTCTCCTTTGCTCCGGAAGGAGAGAAATGAAATAGGGCATTCGACAGCAGTCTACCGGTTCAGTGTCCTTGGGTTCCTCATCAGGGGATGGAAAGTGGTTTGTCCCTAGGGGTCTTCAGCTTAAGGTGGTGCGGGTGCAGGGCTCCATCGGAATGCAACCTAATGCAGCAGACTGCCCTCCGCCCAAATGGGCTGAGGCATTGGCCCAGGTGTTTGCCACCCTGGCAAATGAGGATTGGACGTTTCGTTTGGTTATACAGTGAAAATCCGAGTAGAATCGTTGGACGTTTCAATATTATTTGTTGGTAGTCTCTCGATAGCTGACCGTGTTTCCCTCTACCCGTTGGGTTGGTGTTCGTAACTGCGAATAATCAGTTGAAAAATGCAGGGCGCCCCTCACTGACTCCTTTCTTTCGGACCTTTGAGTGGAATGTTTGCGAAATTTTCCCTGGCGGATACTTGAAGGAAATACAATATCCCTGAGTTGGAAAGATCAGTCCAGGAATGAGGAAAGGGGTGATTCAGTTCCGAGACATTGTGGCAGTAAAAGCCGCGGAACATAAGAAGTGAGATATCGATATGAGAATTGAAGGTGTTAGTGGAAACCAGTTAGCATTTATGAAGGCCAGGGGACCTTATGCCTTTTGACTAAGCACGGGTGGCGATTTGCTGTGATAGGCTAGAGGCCCGATTTCCATTGTTGTGCCATGCCCTGGATATCGGTGAGAAAAGTCTGGGCGGAATGGTGTTCATGAATGTATCGAACCAGGGCGCTTCCAATAATAACTCCATCCGCAAATTGTCCAACTTCTCTGGCTTGCTCGGCGGAAGAAATTCCAAATCCCACTGCCACAGGTTTTCGTGAGGCTCGTTGAAGCTGTTGGACGCTTTGGCGCACCACACTGAGATCGGTCAGCTTGGCACCGGTAATACCGGTAAGAGAGACATAATAAATAAAGCCATGTGATCGCTTGATCACAGCACGTCGTCGTTCCGCCGTGCTGGTGGGAGCAAGCAGGAAAATACACACCGGTCCTCCCGCCGCTTGAGTGGCGTGATAAAGAAGGTCGGATTCTTCCGGAGGCAAATCCGGCACGATGAGTCCATCGACGCCCGCGTCAACGGCATTGGCACAAAAATCTTGGATCCCCATGGCCATGAGGCTGTTGTAATAGGTCATCAAAATAAGGGGAATAGACGTTGTTTTTCTCAGGTTGGCGACAGTGGCAAGGATATTTTTAAGCGTTGTCCCTGAGTGCAGGGCCCTTTCTGCTGCTTGTTGAATCACCGGACCATCGGCGATAGGATCCGAAAATGGCACACCCAATTCGATCAGGTCGGCACCCCCCTGTTCCAACGCTAATACAAGAGATTCGGTCATTGCCAAGGTCGGATCGCCAGCCATGATGTATGGGATAAAGGCTTTTTTGCCCTTGGAGTGGAGTTGTGCAAATGTGCCTTGAATGCGATTGCTCATATCAGAACATTTCAAATGTGATGGAAGACCTGGCGGCTTTCCTGGCCTGGTGATTCTCGGGCCACTGAGTTTGCCCGCTCCTAGAGAGGAATCCCGCGCATTTTGGCTAATTGTTGAACATCTTTATCTCCGCGCCCGGAGAGATTCATGATTAAGATCTGTGACTTTTTCATCGTGGGCGCCAGCTTGACGACTTCTGCAATGGCATGGGCACTTTCTAGTGCGGGAATGATGCCTTCTTCCTTGGCGAGCAAGTCGAACGCGGCTAAGGCTTCAGCATCCGTTGCGAAGGTGTACCGGATTCGTCCGGTATCATGATAGTAACTGTGTTCAGGACCGACTGCCGGATAGTCCAATCCGGCAGACACTGAATGTGTGGGATTGACTTGACCGTCCTCGTTTTGGAGAAGATAGGTCATCGTGCCATGTAAAACGCCGGGTATTCCTCCTGCAAAGCGCGCGGCATGTTTCCCGCTATCTATCCCGTACCCGCCGGCTTCCACGCCGACCATCTTGACTTGTGTATCATTGACAAACGGATAAAATAATCCAATGCTATTGCTGCCACCGCCGACACAGGCAACAAGACAGTGAGGCAAACGACCTTCCAGTGCAAGGATTTGCTTTCGGGTTTCTCGACCAATCACGGATTGAAAATCCCGAACCATCATGGGGTAGGGATGGGGGCCCAGGACCGATCCAAGCAAATAGTGAGTCGTGCTGACATTGGTGGTCCAGTCACGCATCGCTTCACTGATGGCATCCTTGAGTGTGCGGCTTCCGGAATTCACCCCCGTCACTTTTGATCCAAGTAACCGCATTCGGAAGACATTCAATGCCTGTCGTTCCATATCCTCGGTGCCCATATAAATTTCGGCCTCTAGACCGAACATGGCCGCTACCGTAGCCACCGCTACCCCATGTTGTCCGGCTCCGGTTTCGGCAATGACGCGTTTCTTTTTCATTCGTCTGGTAAGCAAGGCTTGCCCGACGGTATTGTTGATCTTGTGCGCACCGGTATGACAGAGGTCTTCTCTTTTGAGGTAAATCTTGGCTCCACCAAGTGTTTTGGTGAGACGTTCGGCGAAGAATAGGGAAGTCGGGCGACCGACAAATTGTTTCAAACAATTCAGAAATTCTTGTTGGAAGGGCCGGCTTTTTTTTGCGGCACGATACGCCTGTTCCAATTCATGGATGGCAGGCATCAGGATTTCCGGAGCATACTTGCCTCCAAACTGTCCGAAGCGCCCGTGTTTATCAGGTATGATTGCCATAAAATGTTCTACTGAAAGAGGAGGTAAAAAGAAAAGAGTATAGCGATGGAATGGCTAACACACAAGACGAACCGATTGGATAAAATCCCGAATTTTGGCCGGATCTTTACGCCCAGGACTCTGTTCCACACCGCTACTCACATCGACCCCATAAGGTTGCACTTGGCAAATGGCTTCTTGAACATTTTCAGGAGTTAATCCTCCTGCCAACAGCATGGGAACGGCTTTGGCTACTTCGCCCGCAAGCGACCAATCGGTCGTGTGCCCGGTTCCTCCGTACGCGGTAGTAGAAAATGCATCAATGATAAATCCTCTCACGCCTATCCGTCCTTTCCATTCTGCCAATGCGAGATAGCTGCTTTTATCTCTTAGCCGAATGGCGCGGAGCACCGGACGCTGTAACGATTCACAAAAATTGGGCGATTCGTCACCGTGAAGTTGTGCCAGACTTAATCCGCAATCATCGAATACGCGCCTCACCATATCGAGATCGTGATTGACGAAGACGCCCACCGTCACCACAAAAGGGGGAAGGCTGGCAATGATATGTTGGGCGATAGCAGGTTGGACATATCGAGGGCTTTGGGCGTAAAACACAAAACCCAACGCGTCAGCTCCTTCCTGAACTGCGAATTCAGCGTCTTTCTGATTCGTGATGCCGCAAATTTTTATTTTGGGGGCCATGGGAAGATTCGCCGTTTGTTGGGGAGGTTCGTAGATACCACGGTATATGGCTTCAGGCTCATTTTTCTGTCTTGCCTAGAGAGGCTTCTCAATAAATTCGGCCGGTCTTTCGCAATAGAGAACCGGTGCAGTAGGATTTCCCCGCAATTGAATCCTAGACCCAACGAGTGGTGGATTCTTCTTTTTTGGGAGGTGACGGGGGATGTAATAATTCCTGAATTTTGGCTTGAATCGAGTCTGCGCGCAATAACGACTCACCGATCAACATGGCTTTAGCTCCGGCTTCCAGTACCCGCACAACATGCTCACGGTTGTGGATACCACTTTCACTGACAATTAGTGTGTCCGTCGGCAGACGTTTGGCCAGCCGCTCGGTGACACTCAAATCAGTCTGAAAGGTTTTGAGATCCCGGTTGTTGATGCCGATAAGTCTGGCCAAGGGCACCCGTTCAAGGACGGTATCTAATTCCCGTTCATTATGGATTTCAATGAGCACATCAAGCGACAACTCTCGTGCAACTGTAAAAAAATCTTCAAGCTGAAATCGATCCAGCGCGGCCGCAATCAGCAACACACAGTCCGCTCCATAGGCCCGTGCTTCATAAAACTGAATTTCCTCAACCATAAATTCTTTATTGAGCGTAGGAAGGTGAACCGCCTCTTTGACCTTGTGCAAATACTCCAAGTTCCCCTGAAAAAAATCCTGATCGGTGAGGACGGATAAGGCACTTGCTCCATGATCTCGATATTGAGAGGCGATGGTCACTGGCTCAAATTGATCGTGAAATTCCGGTCGCATCAGGCCTTGACTGGGTGAAGCTTTTTTGACTTCAGCAATTAATGCCGGAGCTGTTGACGTCAGTCCTGTCTGTAATGCTTGAATAAAATCCAGAGGTCGAGTTCGATCAACAATGCGGCCTTTGAGTTCAGCCAGGTACCCCCGACTCTGTTTTCGACGCAATTCGGCTTTTTTATGTTCGAGAATGCGAGAAAGAATCATGCCGCCAACTTTTTGGTCAGGGAAATGAGTTTGTCCAACATTTCAAATGCGGCTCCGTTGTCTACCACACGACCGGCTTCTTCGAATCCTTCTTTCAGCGAGGCCGCTTTCTGGCAGGCGATAAAAGCAGGCGCGGCATTCATTAACACGATATCCCGTTTGGACCCCTTTCGTCCTCGAAAGATATCGCGAATGATCTGGGCATTGTCTTCCGGGTTTCCTCCCAACAGGTCTTTGGGCGAAACCGGGTGAAGACCGAAATCTTCAGGCCCGATGGAATAACTCAATACTCGTCCTTTTTTCCCTTCAGCAATCCCTGTGCGACTGGTTAATGAAATTTCGTCCAACCCGTCCATCCCATGAAGGACAAAGCAATGCTGTGTGCCCAATCGCAATAGAACCTGAGCCAACTTTTCATTGAGAGCGTGATCATACACTCCCAGAATCTGAATCGTAGCCCGTGCAGGATTGGCCAGCGGTCCCATGATATTCATCAAGGTACGGATCCCCATTTCCGACCGAGGTTTGGCGCAATGCTTCATGGCTCCGTGGTAAAGCGGTGCAAAGAGAAACCCAATGCCAATTTCATTGATGCAATCGGCAACCTTTTCAGGAGACAAGTCGATATTCACGCCAAGGGCGGCCAATACATCTGCGCTTCCTGATTGAGAGGACACGGAGCGATTTCCATGCTTGGCAACCGTCATTCCCCCTCCAGCTACGACAAAGGCGGCAGCCGTCGAGATATTGAACGTGTGGCTTTTGTCCCCACCGGTTCCACACGTATCCACCACCTGAGGATCGGCAATAGGGATCCGAATCGCCCGTTCGCGCATGGCTCGCACTGATCCGGTGATTTCATCGATCGTTTCGCCTTTCATGCGTAACCCCATTAAGTAGGCTGCAATTTGAGCCTCAGTGGCTTCTCCTTGCATGATTTCCCGCATGGCCTCTTCCGCTTCGAGTTCCGAGAGGTCGAGACCCTCGGCTAATTTGGCGATGTGGTCTTTGAGTAGGGGCATGTGAACAGGCTCATGGACAGATGACTGGGAATCTTGGTCTAGTGGTCGGTTGAGGAGCAGACGGGTAATAATAAAAAATTCCGCAAAAGGTCCATCCCTGACGTGGTGAGAATCGACTCAGGATGAAATTGCACGCCTTCCGCTCCGGTTGGGGTATGCCGAAGTCCCATGATTTCGCCTTCCACGGTTTCGGCTGAAATTTCAAAGTCCGTGGGTAAGGTTTCACGCTTGACGATTAAGGAATGATATCGGGTGGCTTCAAAGGGATTTGGGAGGCCTTCAAAAATTGATTTTCCGTCATGATGGATCATGGAGGTTTTCCCGTGCATAAGCCTGGGGGCTCGAATAATTTGACCTCCAAAAGCAAAGGCCAGGGATTGATGCCCGAGACAGACGCCAAAGAGCGGAAGACGGCCGGCAAAGTGCTTGATGATGGCAACAGAAATGCCCGCCTCGTTAGGGGTACAGGGGCCGGGGGATATTAATATTCGCTCAGGTGCCAAGCGGTGAATGTCATCGATTGTGAGGGCATCATTTCGAAAAATCTTGAGATCGGCTCCCAACTCTCCAAGATATTGGACAAGATTGTAGGTAAACGAATCGTAATTGTCGATGACCAGGATCATAGGGTCCTTCTCAAGCCTTTTTACGCTAGACCATGTTCGGCCATTTCAATGGCTCTCATCATGGCGCCGGCTTTTGTTCGAGTTTCTTCATATTCACGGGTAGGGTCAGAATCGGCGACAATTCCGGCACCGGCCTGAATATAGGCCTTTTGTCCTTGAACGACCACCGTACGAATATTGATACAGGTATCCATATTCCCGGAAAAACTAAAATACCCGACCGCTCCGGCATAAGGTCCCCGACGAGTGGGTTCCAATTCCTCAATGATTTGCATGGCTCGGATTTTCGGCGCACCGGACACGGTCCCGGCCGGAAAACACGCCTTCATGACATCATAGGCGGTGTATCGCGGATCTAATTCTCCCTTGACTTGAGACACAATGTGCATGACATGGGAATACCGTTCAACTTTCTTGAACCGTTCAACTTTGACTGTTCCGGTTTTGGCCACCCGGCCCACATCATTGCGGCCTAAATCCACCAACATGACATGTTCGGCTAATTCCTTGTGATCGGATAAGAGATCCTGTTCCAATGCGTTGTCAGCTTGTGGCGTCTTTCCACGGGGACGGGTTCCGGCAATGGGTCGCACCACAATGCTGCCTTCTTCGCATCGCACTAGGATTTCCGGAGAGGATCCCACGAGTTCGATGCCGGCAATGCGCAAATAGAACATGTAGGGTGAGGGATTGAGCACCCTCAAGGCTCGATAAATCTCCAGGGGATCAGTGTGGATGGTAGTGTGCCAGCGTTGGGACATGACACCCTGGATGATGTCCCCAGCCTGAATATATTCTTTCGTCCGAAGCACCATTTTTTCAAAGTCCTCAGGAGACAGGTTGGATTGAAATTTGAGTGGTGCACGTCGAATCGAGGCCCTAGGTCGCCGGCTTGGTTTATGAAGTCTGGCAATGATTGATTCAATCCGCTTAATAGCATCCTGATAAATTTGGCGAAGTTGAGTCTTCTTTGCAGAAGTAATATGGGCATTGGCCACAACTTTGAGGGTATGGGCGACATTGTCAAAAATGAGTAGGGTGTCCGTAATGCAAAACGCAAAGAGGGGAGTGTTAATCCCGGGTTTTGCTCGAGACGGAACTGGCTCAAAAGACTTGACCACGTCATAACCCAAATAACCCACCGCACCCCCCACAAATCGAGGCAACCCGGGAACGACAACCGGATGATACTCTGCCATGGTATTCTGAATATGGTCCAAAGGGGTGCCCTGCATGGGGACGCGGTGCTGTTTCCGGCCTTTTTGGGTGACCACTTCGCCGTTCTCCTCCCACAACATGACGGAAGGGTGACTTCCCAGAAAGGAATAACGTGCCCAGTTTTCCCCCCCTTCAATACTTTCAAATAAAAAGGCATTGGGTCCCGTATTAATTTTGGAAAATGCGGATACAGGCGTCTCGAAATCCGCCAGAATTTCTCGATAAAGGGGGACGAGGTTTCCTTGTGAGGCAAATTGGCAAAATTCCTCAAAACTCACTGAATAATAAGCATTTTTCATGATTTTGACGGTAGCATATGGCCTATGGGGTGTCAACGAAAGTGCCAGTGAGACACACGTCTTCTCGAGGGTAGAACAAGAAAAGGCCGGAACCGAAGGAAGCGGCTTTCCTTGGGATCCCGACCTTAGCTTGAAGAATGAATGGAGCTGAAATTACTGACCGCTGACGATAAGCTTTTGTCCAACGTGAATGGTGTTATCCGTCAACTGATTCCAGGCTTTGAGATCATTGATCGACACGCCGTACTCTTTGGAAATCCGGTAGAGGGTCTCGCCTTTAGCTACAATGTGTGACCCTTCATCGAGACTTCCCATGGTATCCATACTTGGTGAATCCAAAGGAATGGTGTCCCCCAAATTCAAGTCCGAATCAAGTTTCGTCATATCTGAATCTTTAAAGTCAAGATCATTCAGCCCAAATTCAGAGATCGAAGGTTCGGAAAGTTTCAAATCATCTGATTTTCCCATCCCTCCCTCTCTTACACGGGACAGTTCGTCATGGGAACGGTTCAATTGGTCGCGCAACGCTTCTAATTCGGCATTTAAATCTCGGTTTTGCGATTCCAATGACCCCAGTTGTCGTTGCGTGTCTTGATACTTCACATTTAATTCACCGGTTCGTTTTTCTTCTTGCGCTAAAAGCCTTTGAAAATTTAACGCACGTGCCTTCTCGGCTTCGAACTTTTCTGTACTGACGCATCCGGTCAAGACTCCACTACAGACCAGTACGCCAGCTGCAATTTTCAGGTATCCAAACCAGCCCGATGATTGGGGATCTCCTTGATGTCCCCCGAACAATGGTTGCACCATATTACGCGTTCCTCCTCTGAGGTTCATATGTATCCCTCCTTTAGGGACAATGGTCAATAACGAGAAGGGGAAGATCTCTACGATCTGGTCACCTTTTGCTACACAATAATTCGGAATAGGGATAATGTCAAACAACTATTTGCACACCGGTAGAAGTTACCGAACACCACGATTCATTGACCATGGAAAAATGGCTGTGATAATTTCACTTACCATTTGCCTTCGTCCTTTTCTATGACCTCTCCATTTTCACATTCTGCAGATCCTTCGGTTATGCACATCGGGCAGGTTGCGCTTCGCCTGGCCCGTCCCCTCACACAGACACAAGCCTGGATGGGCAATCAAGAAATTCTACGTCAGCTTCTCGCCTGTTGGTTTATCGTGGATGAAAAAGATGTGCCTTTATCACCAAGAATTATCGGTCAACCGGGGGTGGGGAAGACCACACTCGCCATGGCGGCCACTCAGGAGCGGAAGCAGGAACTCTTCATTTATCAATGTACGGCTGATACCAGACCTGAAGACCTTCTCGTGTCCCCGGTCATTTCCGAGGGAGGCACGATTACCTACCAAGCCTCTCCTTTAGTCACGGCTATGGTGACCGGCAATGTCTGTCTCCTCGATGAAGGCAACCGGATGAATGAAAAGAGTTGGGCCTCCCTTGCCTCCCTGCTTGATCATCGACGCTCGGTCGATTCGGTTGTGGCGGGTGTTCAAATTCATGCGCATGAGAATTTTCGATGTTGTGTCACGATGAATGAAGATGCCTCGACCTATGAGGTGCCGGATTATATCCTGTCCCGTCTCCAACCGACGTTGAAAGTTGAATTCCCTAATAAGGAACATGAATTGGCCATTTTGCGGTATCACCTCCCGTTTGCGTCTGCGGAGTTAATCACACTTACGGTGAATTTTCTTCAAAAAGCGCATCAACTGGATCTCCCGTTTTCCATTCGGGACGGGATGCACATGGTGCAATACGCGATGAAACGGATGGCCCAAGACCCTCACCATCCCGTGGCCCGTGATCCGGCTTGGCGGGAAGCCCTGATCAATGTTTTGGGAGAAGAAGCACAAGATCTGGATGTGTTAGCGAAACGCCGGTCCCAAACATTGCACGGGCATGCTCTTCCGAAAGGATTGGGGGATTTCTTCTTTGAAGAGGATCATCCTCTGCACCCAGACCAGTAGGCCGCCCTCAGACCTGTAACCCTTGGTGACCCTGATGCACGGCCCATCCTCTAATTCTTGAGTGGGAAAGCCTTTCCGCTTTTCCCCCAGGACGCACCATGACTCTCTCCTCGTTGACCCCAGACACGATCTTTGCTCTTTCTTCTAATATTCACGTCCTGCCTGTGGTGCATGGAAGTGGAGATATGGCTCATGTCGTCCGCGAGATTATTGTGTCCCGCCACATTGATTGTGTGGTTCTTCCTCTACCACCATCGGTGCAATCCTTCGTAGAAAAGGGGATTGACCAGTTGCCTGTCATCAGTCTGGTGGCTCTTCCAGAACAACATGACGATGGAACCTCGAGCTGCTCTTATGTGCCGATTGATCCGTGCCAACCGGTGATCATGGGGATTCGATCAGCCATGTCGGAAATGATCCCGCGAGCCTTTATAGATCGTGAGGTCCGGCGCTACCATCCCGTCTCTTGGGTCGGGCCTGATCCCTATTCTTTAAAGGCTATGCCTTTGGCAGCCTTCTCTGCTGCCACTATGCCTTTTTTGCCGCCTCCTCAAGACCCATCTTCTCGTTGGGAACGCATCCGTTGGATGGCATTTCGACTTCATGAACTCGAACTGGACTTTTCGGCCATTCTTTTTCTCTGCCCAATGACGGATTGGCCCTGGTTGCGTCAGGCCTATCATGAGCGGATGCCGTATATTTCACCCGAGCAGAACATTAGTCTTCCCGAGTGGTGGAAGGTCGAATCGTCTTCCCTCTACTTTGCGTTGAGCGAATTACCCTATGTCACCCATCTCTATGAACGACGACGGGAAGAAGCCCGTGCCGATACGCATTTGGCTATTGATGGCATCAAAGAACTGGTTTTGGAAGCACGGTCCAGGTGGCTGGCGTCTCGTTCCACCACCATCGCGCACGAAACAAATTGGGTCACTCCACAATTATTGCAACGCTATTTTCAATATGTGCGGAATCTGACACTTCTCGAGCATCGGCTGAAGCCGGATTTATATACCTTGGTTCTAGCTGCCAAGCAAATGGCTGGAGATGAATTTGCCCTCAGGTTATTGGAAACCGCCAAAACCTATGACTGCCAAACTCAACCATCCGTATTGGATACCAGGCCTGGTGTGTTAATGGGAATTGGCGAACTTCAAGACCCTGGGGGCAACATTCTCCCGGCTGTAAATCGGCTGCAAGGAGACCCTTTGATTTGGCGCCGTGTCACCCTCCGGCCTGATCCCTCAAGGCCCAAAGCACAGGCTTGGACACAACAATGGAATCCTTATCGGCAGTGTTCCTGGCCTCCGGAAGATCAGCGTATTGAATCTTTTGCGGCGCATGTTCGACAACATAGTCGACAGGTTTTGGGGGCAGATTTAGGCAGGATTGAACGATTCAACAACTCGCTGGAAGATGGAATTGATCTGCGGGCGACTTTGCGCCAGTGGGCTATTACCCCACAACGATCCGTGCGTGATATTCATGTTAAAGTGGTTCCTCCCGTGCGAGGAACCATTGAATCGTTGGTGTTTTTCTTTGAGGTGCCGGCGGATCCTCAGAAGTTTTCCTGGCAAACGACCTGGTATGCCGAACATCAAGAAGAGTCCACTCTCAGTTTCTACGCAACCCCCTTTTCGCCGAATATGGTCGGACCAGGAATCGGACAGGCATGCTATGGAGGCGCACTTTTCCTGTATCCCCCTCGGCTTATTCCTGATATATGGGAAAATCCCCTATTCGATTTTGCGACGTCGCTTGAAGAACGATTGCTGGCGGGAGCCTGCGCCCATTCACAAGAACCCGTTGTGGCTGTCGTCTCGCCGGTTCCGCTGACTTGGGCCTGGCGAAAGATGGCCCGTCGCTTCGGCCGGAAGCTCCTGCCCATTCCCTTACATCGGTTTTCAGGGCAAACAATTGCTCGTCTACGGCAGTTTCACGTGTTAAATGGGCACGAAATCCGAAGTTATGCAGCCAAATTTATTCGAGAATAATCCTGACGAGGCAAAAGTAGAGGATTCTTCCAAGGCTCCTCAATCTCGTGCTGTGCCATCCGCAAAGGTTCAACTGAAGCTTGAAAAGTTAAAACACGCCATTCGTCGACATGATGAATTGTATTATGTCCGAAGCCGACCGGAAATCTCTGATGCTGAATATGACCAACTCTTTCGAGAACTGCAATCCTTAGAGAGCCGCTACCCGGACCTCAGGACACCTGAGTCGCCAACCCAGCGGGTCGGGGGTGCGCCACTTGCCCAATTCAATAAAATTACACACGAATTTCCTCTTCTTAGTTTGGACTCGGAAATGGATGAATCGCGCGTTTTGGCGTTCGATCAGCGGGTTTCCCGGGAATTAGACGGGCAACAACCGAGCTATTCGGCTGAACCCAAATACGATGGATTATCTGTGGCCCTCACTTACGACCATGGCATATTTGTACGAGGAGCTACGAGAGGAAATGGGGCTATAGGGGAGGACGTGACGCACAATCTTCGTACCATTCGTGCCTTGCCATTACAATTGAAGGAAGGCGGGACTTTTCCCTCTCATATGGTGGTGCGGGGTGAGGTGTTTATGAAACTCCAGGATTTTCACACATTGAATCGACGCTTAACCGAACAAGGGGAAGAACCCTTTGCCAATCCGCGCAATGCGTCATCCGGAACATTGCGCCAATTGGACCCGGCTATTACCGCGACCCGCCCGTTGACCATCACCTGCTACGATTTCATGAACTCGGGATCAATTAGACCCAGCACCCATTATAATGCGGTCACCTGCTTAGAAGCATGGGGATTGCCGATCCCTCAATTTCGTCGGCACTGCCCCTCCATCCAGGAAGCTCTGGAATTTCATCGGGAAATGTTTGAACGACGGGACGTCCTGCCGTTCGAAATTGACGGCATCGTCATTAAAATTGACCGGTTCGATTGGCAAAAGGCTCTTGGCGAAAAGTCACGCAGTCCCCGATGGGCCATTGCCTTCAAATTTCCTGCAAGAAAGGAACTGACCAAAGTTCAGGAGATTGCCATGTCGGTCGGTCGGACCGGGGCGCTCACTCCCATTGCCCTACTGGATCCGGTGGAAATCGGTGGTGTGACGGTGAGTCGGGCCTCACTGCATAACGTGGAGGAAGTCGCCCGTAAAGATGTACGGGTGGGTGATACCGTAAAAGTCGAACGGGCAGGGGACGTCATTCCAGATGTGGTGGAACGAGTGCCTGTGCCGGGTGAAAAGCGTGGGGCTCCTTTTCAGCCGCCAACGACCTGTCCGGTGTGTCAGTCCCATACGATTCAGGAAGGGCCGATTCTGTATTGTACTGGCCAAACGGTATGTTCCGCGCAACTCAAAGGATCACTTGAACATTTTGCGTCAAAAGGCGCCTTGAATATCGAAGGGCTTGGAAAAAAAACGGTAGCACAATTGGTCGACAAGGGCTTCGTCAAGGACTTATCAGATCTTTATACATTAGGTATTGACGACCTTCTTCAATTAGAAGGCTTTGCAGATAAATCCGCGAGGCAACTTTTGGGAGAAATCGAGAGAAGTAAGGAGGTTCCCTTCGCGCGTCTTCTGATTGGCCTCGGCATACGTCATGTGGGGACTCATATCGCCAGAATTTTGGCCCAAAATTTTGGTTCACTCGATAATTTGAAGAAGGCTACCGAAGAGGAACTTTTACAAATTCGTGACATTGGACCGGAGATTGCTGCGAGTGTGACCCATTTTTTTCAAGAACCCCGTAATTTAAAGGTTTGGCAATGTATGGAGTCATTGGGAGTTCGGATTCAACAGGAAGCAAGTATGCCAAAGCCGCATGCTCAACCGTTGAGGGGGAAGATTTTTGTGTTAACCGGGACGTTGAACGGCTATTCCCGTCAGGAGGCGACACGCAAAATTGAAGAGTTAGGTGGACGTGTCACTGCCAGCGTCAGTAAACAGACAGATTACCTTATAGCCGGTGAAGACCCCGGCTCTAAATATGAAAGGGCCACCACATTAGGAGTTAAAATTTTAGATGAAAATGAATTCTCTATAATCATTCAATCCGGGAACAGTCTATCTTCATCATCCAATCAGTAAGGTTTCTATCGAATAATTATTAATAAGGTTTTATCTCTTCATGAACTAAAGTGGGTAGCAAAGAATGGGCAGACCAATTTCTTTGTTGGGATTGTAAGAGGGGAGATGATGTTAAATTTTATCAGCAGGACAAAGGATACAACCGGGAAGTTTTTGTTAGGATTCTGAAGACACCGTAGACGGTTCGGTGGGAGGCGTTTCGGGAACAGGTTCTTCCTTAATGATCTGGACGCCTTTAATAGAACGTTCATCAGCTTCCTGGACAATTAAAAGACAATTGTCCGTTTGAACTTTCTCCCCGACAGCAGGTATATGGCCTAATTCTTCGAGGATAAGTCCGCTAATCGTATTTTGTTCTTCGTCGAGTTCAACCTTAAGAAATTCATTGATACGGCGGACTTCAGTGCGACCATCGACTAATATTTGATTTTTTCCCGTCCGGCGAATCCATTCTTCATGGAGATCGCCTTCGTCGAGAATCTCTCCAACTACCTCTTCAAGAAGATCTTCGACGGTAATTAGCCCCATCACGCCTCCAAACTCATTGACCACAATCGCAATATGTCGTTTTTCTTGCTGGAATTGTCTCAATAAATCATCAGCCGTTTTGGTAGAGGGGATGAATAATGCCGGTTTCGCTAAGGATTTGAGGGTGAGGTTTGTATGACTTTGAGCCAGTTCCATTAAGGCATGATTGCGATAGAGAATGGCGGTGATATTGTCCGGATTTCCTTCGTAAATGGGAATTCGTGAATATTTCGCTTTAAATAACTCTTCACGGGCTTCTCCAAGTGTTTGATTGCCATCGAGCGCGAACATATATATCCTCGGCGTCATCGCATCTTCAGCCGTCACGTCATTGAAATCAAACACGTTTTTAATCATTTTTACTTCATCTGTTTCCAAGACCCCCGCTTTTCCTCCGGCATCGAGCATAATTTTGAGTTCCTCTTCCGTAATAAACGGAACTGTTAAGCCACGACCACCTGTGAGTTTTAAAATAAACGGTTCCAAGAAATAGAGAAACGGAAAAAATAATTGTTCGAGGAGATATATGGGGTATGCCAGTAATTGCACGGCCGTTTCAGAATATTTGGCGCAAAGCGTTTTCGGGACAATTTCACCGAATAACAGGACCATAAAGGTCAAAAGACCCGTAGCCACAGCCACGGCCTCAGATCCAAACATGCGAATGGCAATCAAGGTTGCCATGGAGGCCGCCATGATATTGACTAAATTATTGCCAATTAGAATTGTCGAGAGAAGGCGTTGTGGATTTGACCGTAATTTCAGGGCAAGTTTTGCCCCTTTATGGCCTTCATCGGCCAGGGCTTTCAACCGGCTTTCCGTTATGGAAAAAAATGCGATCTCGGCCCCGGAGAAAAAAGCGGAAAGTCCTAGACAAATAAGGACGGCGATAAAATCCATAGAGGGCTTAGCGAGCTCCGACGTGACAAAGATATGTCGTTACAGCAAAGCTAGCTGCAAGAGCTGGAAGTCTGGTCTTGGGGGAAGTTGGTATCAGAAGAGTTTGAGAGGGATTCATAATAAGGCCAAAAGTCTCATTGTTGATGAGAGGTTTTGAGCCCTCAATGCTTGATTGGGTCCAAGGTACCATAGGGTATTGGTTTAAGGCAATTATACCGGATTAATTCTAAGATTAGCTCTTTTATTTCAGTCAGTTACCTTGTATCAGAAGAGAATCAAGGTCGAATTGTTTTTCCAGTTCTATTGCCACGATTTTGGCCTTCTCTTGAGAGGGAAATGTCCCAATTTGGACACGGTGCCATTGTCCAGATGGAAGGTCCACGGTCGTCAATCGTATATTGGGATAGTGGTAGGCCAGTTGTTTATGCAAGGCGACCGCTTGGGTTAAGGTCGTGAAAGAGCCTACCTGCACCCAGTAACTCTCAGGCCCTCCACCCGTATAGCCTGCACTTGCGTTTGTCGCTTTGAGGATCGTTAAACTAACATTCGCCGTTCCTCTTCCAATCATGGCCAGCTCCCGGGCAGCTCCATAGGACAGATCAATGATCCGGCCCCGAATAAAAGGACCACGATCATTGATGCGAACAGTCACGGATTTCCCGGTATCGAGACTGTGAACAAGGACCCGTGTTCCAAAGGGTAGCGTACGATGTGCGGCAGTGAGTGCCCACATGTCGTAGGGTTCACCGTTGGCAGTCCGATTACCATGAAAACTTGGGCCATACCAGGAAGCCTCTCCTCGTTGAAACGTTTCCGAGATCATCGGCTCGGGACGGGATTGGCCCCCTGCACATCCAGCCGTGAGCAGGAAAGTCAGGATAAGACAAATCCTTTTGACTGGAATACCATTATTCATGCTCCGTAATCCCCGCCGGAGTGTGAAGGGAAGGTGTTTTTTCGAGGTTTATAATCTTGGGAAGCGCATGAGTCCCCTGGACTCATCAGTTAGCCATGGATCCCTTGGGAGCCTGGTCCATCGTTCGGCGGTCGACAAAGCGGTAGCTCTGTCGATTGAACACCGGATATACTGAAAAGATCGGTGTTCCACAGGGGACAACGGCACTGTCAATGCCACGGCTTAATTGAAGATGGAGATTTATGAAGTTAAAACTCAACCCTTCTTGCCAGGGTTGAGATAAATTGTGCACATATGATTCAACCTTATCGGAAGCATACGTTCTGGTCATGAGGCCCGCTCCTCCTTGCAATCCATAATCGGGGAGATCCGGCGCACCTTGAATGAGGAGTGAAACCAAAGAGGCATCGAACCACACCTTGATATTACAACTAACCTGAATAAAGGGTCCCAAACTACCGGTGTGTTCTAAGACGGCCATGGGGTAGACCAGTTCTGGTGGGAGAGAGGGGTCGGTTTGAGAGGCTTGGGTGATAAACTCTGGGTCCTTGATACCCGATACAGAGAAAAAGATAAGATTCGGATCGTGGAGATCCACATCCAGTACTTGGCCGTCGTGGTAACTGCATAATTTTCCCATCTCATAGCGTAAAGGAAATGAATATCCCATTTTTCCATAGAAAATTCGAATCCCAGCTTCCAACGGGTCTTCCGGGCTTCGACTGATTTTTAAGTCAAAAGGTAAAACAATATGAAAAGCATTCGTCCGGGCATTGATAAATGGAGCGCAAGCACCAGGAAATTCTTTATGGATTGCCAGATTGTCCGGTTCAAACTTTTTCGCCGCTCCACCAAAATGCTGGGCAGTTTTTGCCTCTTTGGTTAATCGATATTTTTCTTGATAATAGGCCGAGGCCCGCTTTTGTGCGGTTTCGAGAAAATATTCAGGGATATCGGTTTCGACAATCAGGCTTTGTCGATCTGGTGATTGTGGCCGGGCAACCTTCATCGCTTCATTGTAGCGATGAAGATCACTTTGAGTTTTTCTGATTAAATGCTCAAGGTCCCGCCCTAATTCAGGATCGTGGTAGCGTGTTTGCGGTAGGAGTTGGTAGGCTTTTTGCAGTAATTCTAATTTCATGGTGTAACGTTTGGGTTCAGCTGAGAAGACCGTGGCTATGGCCATCAACAAATTAAATTGTTCCTCAGGAAGGAGGGATAATTTGTTCAGGTCGTTCTCCTTGACAAATGCTAAACCCAACGGACCAAAAGCCTCCTCCTGGCGTAGATGGAGGGTAAGGAGATAGTTGAGATAGGCGCGAGCGTCTTCTTGAGTCATATGGATCCTTATTTTACGGGAGGGCATTCTAAGGTAAGTTTGTCATTGGAGCAAGGCATCGTGTCAATTTCCATGCAATTTTCGGAATCCTCGTTGCTTTCATTACCATGAGAATCATCAAATTTGAACTTGCGAGAAAACAAGGTTTTGGAAGGAAAGGATTTAATATGCACCAAGCCTTTTTGCTAAAAACCAGAGGTGCCGCCTCTATGCTGGGAATGGGATGGATTTTGGCCTGTCTGTTCCTGGGAAGCGGAGCGGCATTTGTTTCGGCAGAGAATACACCTGGCAAGAAAACGGGATCGGTTGCAGCGAGAGGAGATGAATTATCGACGGAAAGTCTGAATAAACAAATTACTGATTTAGAAATACAAATTCAGAAACTTCGGGATCAAAGCATCGAGCTACAAGAAAAAACCCGAGCCAAACTTCAAGCCCAACTCGATAATTTTAAAAAGCAACAAGATACCCTCATCCCGCGTATTGAGCAACTTCGTGACAATAGTGAAACCGCTTGGCAGGACATCAAGGAAAACATTCAAAAGGCCATTGAAGATCTCAAGCTTTCGGTTGATTCTATGAAAAAATAACGTTGCGCCGGACTCTCGGGTAGTCTTCACGTTTGCAGTAAATTACTTGCCAGGGACCCTTGGCTTTTATATCCTTCCCGTACAACTTGCTTATTCACTCTTTTTCCTGAAAATCTCACGGTTCAATCCAATGTTTGCATCGATTGGAACGTCTTTTTGACCTGACGCGCTATAATAAATGGTGCCTCGCATGGTTCAATACACAGAACAGGTTTTGGAATGGCCTGCTTTAATCGATTGTCTTGCCAATGAAGCCGCCTCCACGATGGGGGCCGCACGCTGTCGTGCGCTCGTCTTCGCAGCTGACCTTCAGACTGCCCGTATTCAACAACAAGAAACCACAGAAATGGTTGATATCCTCGAAGGCACTCATCCTCTGCCTTCCATGGTGTTTCCCGATATCAGAAATGTGCTGGCACGGGCTGAAAAAGAAGGCGTTCTGGACGGGCCTGACCTTCGAGATATTGCTTTGGTTATAGGCCTGGGGGATACGATCAGACGCCACATGGAAATTCATGGCTCCCTCTTTCCGATGATCAGAGCTCGTTGTGTAAACCTTCAAGATCTGATGTGGATCAGGCAAGTGATTGATTCGTGCATTGATCTCAACGGCCGTCTGCGAGAATCCGCAAGTCCTGAGCTCTATCAATTGACACAGAAACGTCAGGGGCTCCGTCAAACCATGCGTCGACAGTTGGAAGGGATGTTGGCTTCTCAAGAATATGAGGATCTTCTTCAAGGACAATACTTTGCTGAACGTGAGAATCGATACGTGATTCCGGTAAAAGCCGAACGACAACATGCGATTGATGGGATTGTCCATGACATTTCCGGTAGTGGAGCCACGGTATTTATTGAGCCCCGTCATCTCATAGAATTAAATAATTCCATTAAATTTGCCGATTTGCAGGTGGCTCAGGAAGAACGGCATATACTGCAAGATTTGTCCAGTCGTGTCGCAGACCATGTTTGGGCCATCCGTGAAAACTTGTCCTGCTTGGCCGATGTCGATTGCCTGATGGCTAAAGCACGCTTAAGCATTAAAACTCAAGGCTCTCCCATTCACCTGACCCAAGAACCTTGTATTGATCTGCAACAAGCCAGGCATCCACTCCTGGCGTTGACCAAGGAACACGTCATTCCCAATTCCATTCGTATTGAGGGCGATACCACAGTTCTCATCATTTCTGGACCAAATGCGGGTGGGAAGACGGTGTCATTGAAGCTGGTGGGATTATTCGCGATGATGGTGAAAGTTGGGCTTCTCCCGACTTGTGGCCCCGATTCTAAGATGGCCCTGTTTGGACAGGTGTATGCGGATATCGGGGATTCTCAAGATCTCCGTAAAGATGTATCCAGCTTTTCTGGCCATATTCTCAATATGATCGCCTTATTGAAAAATATTGGTTCCCCAACGAACGCAGCGAACAGGGATGTCCTTGTACTCTTGGACGAAGTCGGGAGCTCGACGGATCCCATTGAGGGCGCCGCGTTAGCGGAAGCCTTCTTAACCCGTCTTTGCGAATTCGGATGTATGATTATAGCGACCACTCATTATCCCACATTGAAAACCCTTGCTTTTCGAAATCCTCATGTTCGGAATGCCAGTCAGGAATTCGATATGGTTACTCTTGCTCCAACATACCGGCTCATAGACGGAATTCCTGGGGGGTCTTCAGCCTTGGAGATTGCCGAACGATTAGGGTTGGATTCTTCAATCATTCAATCCGCCCAACTCTTGATACAAAGAGACGACCACGATCTTGATGCTATCTTCCGGGCTCTTCAAAACACACATACTCGATTAGAACGTGAATATGAGCAGGCCCAACACCTTCGTCAAAAGGCCCAACACTTGTTTGATGAGGCGGAAGTCACTCGCAATCAATTGCAAGCCCAGGAACGAGAAGACCGGCAACGATATCGGAAGCAGTGGCAACAAGAATTTTCCAAAGCACAAAGGCAACTTAATCAAATCATCAATGACTTAAAAACGGACAAAACACTCTCGAAGGTTCGTTCTATCCAGCAAACCATTGGTTCGGTGAATCAAGAAATACTCTCCTGTCTCCCCAATAATTCCCTGGAATCATCTGAGCCTCCACAAAAAGGGGACCTTGTGGAAATTGATCCATTGGGGACGATAGGGATCTTGCAGGAAAGTCTTGAAGGGAAAAAGCAGGTATCCATTCGTGTGGGTACCCAGACAATTAAAACCGCTCCTTCAGCCGTACGTCGAGCCACGGCTTCTTCCAGCAATAAATCTTTGTCAGGTCCACAACAATTGAGTCGGAAACGGTCTCTCTCCACAATTTCCACTGAGACAAGTCACCCAAGCTCTCATCAGGCAACCGGCCAATATCAACAGGAACTGTGTATTCGTGGGTTCCGGTTGGACGATGCGATGGAGATGACACTTGCGGCCCTAGACCATGCCCTGGTCACCCAAGCCAAATATCTTAAAGTCATCCATGGCCAGGGTTCTGGCGCACTCAAAACAGGAATTCGAACTTTTTGTCAATCCTCTCCCTATATTCAAAGCTTTCGACCCGGTGATCCAGCGGAGGGAGGAGACGGTGTGACCGTGATCGAATTACGATAAAGGAAACCGTGGGGGGTGATTATCGAGTCCCATCTGTACATTTCGGATAAAGCCCTCATGCTTAGGGCGCCGCAAGGGGCTCCCTGTCGTGAGTGATTGAAATTCATCCTTTGTCAGTTTAACCAATTCAGGTAATTGGGGATGTAATGTCCATGGAAATGGCTGGAATCCTGGCTCCGTAGTTGCTTTTGCATTCACATTAAACGGACAAATATCCAAACAATCGTCACAGCCAAAAATCCTATTGCCTATTTTTTTTCTCAGCTCGGCTGGCAGGTCATCTGCACTACCACGATATTCAATCGTCAAATACGAGATGCATCGTTCCGCATCCAGGAGATAGGGTTCCACGATAGCTCCAGTGGGACAAGCCTGAATACAGAGCGAGCATGTTCCACATAAATCCATGGCGGGTTCGTCACGATCCAACGGCATGGTCGTTAGAATTTCTCCGAGCAACAGCCAGGATCCAAACTCGGTGGAAACAAGATTAGTGTGTTTGCCGATCCAGCCAATGCCGGCCTCCTGGGCCCACGGTTTTTCCATGATGGGCCCGGTATCCACATAGCTCCGGGTCTGAATATCCTGTACCTGTGAGTGAAGGAAACTTTCTAACTCTCTAAGCCGGTCCTTCATGAACCCGTGGTAGTCCTTCCCCCAGGCATATCGGGCAATTCGTCCAGCAGCCTTTGACTCATCCGGAGTATGCCCGGTGTAGTAATTCATCCCCACGACTATCAGGGATTGGCAACCTGGAAGAACTTCCTCTGGGTTGGAGCGGCGTTTTGGATCTTTGGCAATCCATTCCATAGTTCCTTGAAAGCCTAAGTCCAGCCATTTTTTTAGGCGTTTCCATAAGCGCCAAGTAATCGATTCCTCTTCTTGGGAAATCGTATTTTGAGCTGGAGGGAAAGGTGTGTCGAGTAGAGGCGGTGGCAGACGAGCAATTCCAACCGAATCAAAACCTAAACGGATGGCCTCTTCTTTGATGGCATTGGTCGGGATCGAGTGAGGAGACATGAGTGCTACTTCTCCTCCGGATAAAAACGAGATTTAATTTTGTCCGGGGGTTCCCGGATTAGCAGCAGGAACATTGTTCGCACAATTAAACATCACGATAAATCTTCCCGTACATTGCTCGGTGGTGCAAGCTTGACATGAACCAACAATTGTAGTTTTCCAGTCGGTTTGTTTCTCGTCAAATTGGCAAAAGGTTCCCCCTCCTTTGGAGATATCCACCCACGGTTCGGGATATCCAGGAAACTGAGCAACAGCGCAGCCATTGGGAATGGGAACTCGACATTCAGCCTTGGCCTCTCCTTTTACCATACCAATGGTACAATTCGTTTCTGTTCGCGACTGGGCATCGGTTGCTTCACCCTTATTGATAAGTCCAAGCAAGCCGTTCTCGGTCACGAGAAAAACCACAATTGCCCACATCAATATCCGATAGGTTTTTGTTTGACCAAAAATTAGCTTGATTGTGTTTGAGTATAAATTCATAGTTTGCTGAAACTAGATCAACGGATGAGGAAAGCTACACCAATATAGAAAAGTTTCATAATGTCATAATGATGGATTTCCTTATACCACATCACCCAAACAATCTGTCAAAAAAACTATTACTTTATGGAGTGCAATTATCAATTAACTTAGATGGTTACTGGCTGACCGGCGAAGGAATTAAAGTTTCAGAAATAGAAACCCCCCTGCAGGATTGGATCCTGCAGGGGGGCACTAAATTCGGGAGTCGGATTTTAGAATCCGCCCATGCCGCCCATGCCACCCATGCCGTGATCATGGCCGCCAGGCATCCCAGCACCTTCTGATTTCGCTTCTGGGATTTCAGTGACCATAACTTCCGTAGTGAGCATGAGAGCCGCAACACTAGCAGCATTTTGCAAAGCGCAACGTGCCACTTTGGTTGGATCAATCACACCGGCCTCAACCATATCCACAAATTCTCCGGTGCCGGCATTGTATCCTCGATTGGTGGATTCAAGTCGAACTTTTTCCACAATAATAGAACCTTCAGCGCCGGCATTGATGGAAATTTGTCGAATTGGTTCTTCCAGGGCACGCTTGACAATATTCACTCCAACTTGTTGATCGTGGTCTAATTTCATTTTTTCCAGAGCCGGAACACAACGAAGGAGAGCAACGCCTCCGCCAGGAACAATGCCTTCCTCCACTGCGGCCTTGGTCGCATGAAGGGCATCTTCCACACGAGCTTTCTTTTCCTTCATTTCTGTTTCCGTTGCGGCTCCTACATTAATTACAGCAACGCCTCCAACCATTTTGGCCAATCGCTCTTGTAATTTTTCCCGATCATAATCGGATGTGGTTTCTTCAACCTGTGTTTTAATTTGCTTGACACGACCTTCAATTCTTTTCGGATCTCCAGCTCCTTCCACGATCGTGGTATTGTCCTTGTCAATGTTCACCCGTTTGGCCCGACCGAGGTCCGTCAGCTTCACACTTTCGAGTTTGAGGCCTACTTCTTCAGAAATGACTTGCCCGCCTGTCAGAGTGGCAATATCCTCTAACATGGCTTTTCGTCTATCACCAAAGCCAGGAGCCTTAACCGCTGCCACATTCAGTGTGCCACGAAGTTTATTGACTACCAGTGTTGCCAGGGCTTCGCCTTCAACATCTTCAGCGATAATGACTAACGGTTTCCCCATTTTCGCAACTTGCTCCAGAATAGGGAGTAAGTCTTTCATAGCGCTGATTTTCTTTTCCACAATCAGTAAAAACGCGTCTTCCAATGAAGCTTCCATGCGATCTGCATTGGTCACGAAATAGGGAGAGATGTACCCGCGATCAAATTGCATTCCTTCGACTACATCTAGTGAGGTCGACATGGATTTGGCTTCTTCTACGGTGATGACACCATCTTTTCCCACTTTATCCATTGCTTCGGCGATCAGGTCACCAATGGTGTGATCATTATTTGCGGAGATTGAACCAATTTGAGAAATTTCCTTTTTTGTCTGGCAGGGCTTGCTGAACTTTTTCAATTCTTCAATTGCTACTTCAACGGCTTTATCAATTCCCCGTTTAATCTCCATTGGATTGGCGCCTGCCGTGATATTTTTGACTCCTTCACGGTAAATGGCCTGGGCCAATACTGTCGCAGTCGTGGTCCCATCACCAGCAGTATCACTTGTTTTACTTGCCACTTCCCGAACAAGCTGTGCGCCCATGTTTTCATACGGATTCTTTAGCTCGATCTCCTTGGCTACCGTCACGCCGTCTTTGGTGATGGTTGGAGCACCAAATTTCTTATCGAGAATCGCATTTCGGCCTTTTGGCCCTAATGTCGCCTTTACGGCATCTGCTAATTGATTCACTCCGCTCAATATAGACGCACGTGCCTTTTCACTGTATTGCAACTGCTTAGCCATACATATCCTCCTTTAAAAACATATTTTAGTGATGTGGAATGCCACTTAAAAAAGTGAGTTCGAACTTGATGGTGGTGTTAATTTTCGAAGACGCCCAAAATATCTTCTTCTTTCAAAATTAAACAGTCATCGTTTTCAACCTTAATTTTGGTCCCGGAATACTTATCAAACAGGACTTGATCGCCAACTTTCACATTTTCAACATCAGGCCCTGCGGCTTCGATAGTACCTCTTTGTGGTTTTTCACGAGCTGAATCCGGCACGTAGATTCCGCCTGCTGTCCGCTCTAATTCTTCGGTGTAGGCTACGAACACACGATCCCCTAAAGGACGGAATCCCTTCGCGCTGCTACCTTCTTTGGCTTCCTTCTTTTCCTTCTCTTTTGTGGCTGCCATGTCTGCCTCCTTCTTTGGTTGTTGCTAATTGATTAAAAAAATGGTGAGTACTAACTTTTAGGGTGACGCACACCTGTTTGATAATTCAAAAATGTGTCAACTTGGAGGGAAAGATAAGTCTGGTTGAATTGAAGTCAAGAGGGAAAGATAAGATTTTCAATAAGGACGAGAGGCGGAGGTCCCCCCTTTAAGATAAAGAAGGCACCTTTAATTTTTGAGATAAAAGATTTAGTACGTATATGAACTTAAAGCACTATTTCCTGAGATGTTCAAAATCCTGAATATCTTTTTTCATAAGCTCTCGTAACTTCTTAATTATTTTAGCCTCCAGTTGACGAGTCCGCTCTTTGGTAATCAGATATTTTCTCCCTAAGTCTTCTAAAGTCACGGGAGATTCGGATAGGAGTCGATTGCGAAGAATATCCTCCTCTCGCTCTGATAGTGTTTGTGCAAATTCTGCTAACTTTTTTCGGAAGAGAAGACGCAACTGTGTATCAGCCAATTGGTCATCAATGGGAGCTTGGGTAGAGGGAAGTAAGTCATGAAAGGTGCCTTCTCCGTCCGAAGTCATTGGCTGATCGAGGGAAAGTTCCCAGCTTCCTAAACGTTGATCCATTTCCACAACATCTCGTTCACGCACATTTAACCGGTCTGCCAGTAACTTTGGATCGGGGACATAGCCTTGTCGTTCCAGCTTGGCTTTTTCGCGACGAAGGTTATAGAAAAGGCGTCGTTGCTCCTGGGTTGTCCCTATTTTGACAAGACGAAAATTATTGAGGAGATACCGCAGCACAAAGGCCCGAACCCACCAGGCTGCATAGGCATAAAAGCGAACATTTTTTGTCGGATCGAACTTCTTCATGGCCTGCAAAAGCCCCACATTCCCTTCCTGGATCAGGTCCATTTGATCAATACCGGCAAGACCATATTCCGAGGCGATGGAGACACACACACGAAGGTTAGCTAAAATTAATTTCACCGCAGACTCCCGTGTCCCTAGCGTCTGATATTCATGAAAGAGTTGAAGTTCTTCCTCTTTCGAAAGGAATGGATACCGGCGGACTTCGGCCAAGTATCGACTGAGTGTTGTGGTCGGAGTCAGCGCCGTTGAGACTGGATCCCATTTCGACTGGTCTTTGGAGTTCTCTTCACTTTCAGGGTGGTTATCTTGTTCCTTGGCATCATCAAGAATGATTTCTTCACGGACCTCTTCATTAGGTAGTTCAGAAACCGATTTTTTGACCACGACATCGATCACATCGGGATTCCGCTTTTTGGATGATTTCTGTGTCATGCTTTGGCTTACTGATCTAAGAAGGCAGGGTTTGCCGTATTCTTCTGATATATTGTAATGAATTTTTCTTGGATCACCAAACGCATTGACGATTTTTTCCAATTCCGAGATGAAAAAAATGTCTCAGAAATTTCTAATTCAGAGAAATATTGTCTATTTCAGGAAAATCTTTTTATAGTCTGGTCTTGCGTGCAGGTTTGAAAAATTCAACAGAAAGGCCTCCCATGCCCTTGAAAGAACTATGTTAAAAGAGGTAAGCCAGTCACTTCGTTCCGGGCATTGGCCAACTCTCCTTGGTGCGTGGCTCCACTTTGAAATAAGTTTTATGGTGTGGCTTCTTATTGGCGCCATGGGTATTGCCATATCTGAAGAATTTTCTCTTTCAGCGTCTCAAAAAGGCCTTTTAATCGGCTTCCCATTGCTGGGTGGCGCATTGCTTCGAATTATCGTGGGGCCGCTAGGGGACAGATTCGGGGCTAAAGTTGTGGGATTAGGCATTCTGGGCTTGGAAGGTATCGGGCTACTGTTGGGATGGTTAGGTGGAACCAGTTTCGAGTCTATGCTGGGAATTGGACTCTTTTTAGGATTTGCGGGAGCCAGCTTTGCGATTGCTCTGCCTTTAGCTAGCCAAGCCTATCCCGCAGCCCATCAGGGGTTGGCCATGGGGGTTGTGGCGATTGGAAATAGTGGTGTGCTGTTGGCTGCGTTTATGGCCCCACGGCTTGCGGAAGGGGTTGGATGGCATCAGGTTTTCGGCATCATGCTCCTACCTGTTATGGGGACAGCGCTCCTGTTCTTCTGGTTGGTTCAATCAGTTCCGGTAAAGAATAAAACCGCTCCTTCAAAAACTGACAGCATTGGTGTATTTTTGCGAAAAGGGATTCAGGACCCAGTCATGTACTGGTTATGTTTTTTGTATGGTGTGACCTTCGGAGGATTTGTAGGGCTTTCGAGTTATCTCCCGATTTTTCTTCACGATCAATTTCACATCGGCATGGTAAAGGCTGGAACATTAACCGCACTTGGCGCTCTAGTAGGAAGTGTGGTCCGCCCTCTGGGAGGATTTCTTGCGGATCGCCACGGAGGCATTGCTTTATTGCAAGGGCTTTATCTGATAATAGCCGCCCTATGCCTGATATCGGGGAATCTTGATAGTTTTGTTTTGAGCTATGCCATGATTCTTCTAATTATGCTTTGCTTCGGATTTGGAAATGGAGCCATTTTTCAGGTTGTTTCCTATCGATTTAAATCCGTAATGGGTACGGCGTCCGGTTTTGTTGGTGCGGCAGGAGGCCTTGGAGGATTCCTCCTACCATACGGGTTTGGATGGTTGAAGGAACTAACCGGAACCTTCTCTTCAGGATTTTTTACCCTGGGCATGGTTTCGGGATTGGCAGGCATTAGTGTTATGATGTTTCAGCGTTTGACTCGGTTCACCAAACACAAATCCATTCCAGAAATTTAACGAGCGTGCCTGAAACGTTTGCCCGTCAAGGGAGTTACCTATGAAAAAAGAAACGGCCCCAATACACAAACCTCAATTTCACACCATTGCCGAAACTTTACAGGATATTCAAGCTGGCAAATGCATCATTCTTGTTGACGATGAGGATCGCGAAAATGAGGGCGATTTGGTCATGGCAGCTGAAAAGGTCACGCCCGAACATATTAACTTCATGGCGAAATACGGCCGAGGATTAATTTGCCTGGCCCTCACCCCCGATCGAGTTGAGGAGTTAAAACTTCCCCCACAGACGAATGAAAATACCGCACCTTATGGCACCGCCTTTACCGTATCGATTGATGCCGCCAAGAATATTACCACTGGGATCTCCGCTGCTGATCGAGCCACCACGATTCAGTTGGCCGTAGATCCAAGAGCCAAGCCAACTGATTTTGCCAGACCTGGGCACATCTTTCCTTTAAAAGCCAATAAAGGCGGAGTATTGCGCCGTGCCGGACAAACCGAAGGGTCTGTCGATCTTGCCCGGCTGGCTGGGCTGTATCCCGCGGCAGTGATCTGCGAAATTATGAATGATGATGGCACGATGGCCCGGGTTCCCCACTTAATGAAATTTGCAAAGCATCATGGCCTGAAAATCATCACAATTAAAGACCTGATTCAATATCGATTGCATCGAGAAACGTTTGTGAAGCAAGTTGCCACCGCAAATCTTCCCACACGATTTGGTCATTTTCAGTCGGTCGTTTTTGAAAACGAACTTGATGCCGGAACACACATCGCCTTGGTGAAAGGGGAGATCGATGATCTTCCAACGTTGGTGCGAGTCCATTCAGGTTGTCTGACAGCCGATGTTTTTGGGTCATTGCGCTGTGATTGTCGAGAGCAACTCCATCGAGCAATGGAAATAATTGAACGGGAAGGTAAAGGGGTCCTGTTGTATTTAAATCAGGAGGGACGGGGAATCGGACTCACCAATAAAATTCGGGCCTATCACCTTCAGGACCAGGGCAGTGATACAGTCGAAGCCAATTTACAATTGGGGTTTAAGGCTGATTTACGGGATTACGGAATTGGCGCCCAAATTTTAGTTAATTTAGGTCTTAAAAAAATCAGACTCATCACCAACAATCCAAGGAAAATTGTGGGAATTGAGGGTTATGGGTTGGAAGTGGTGGAAAGAGTGTCCATTGAGATCACTCCCCAGGAGTCAAATGTGCACTACTTGCGCACGAAAAAGGCCAAATTAGGCCACCTCTTGAATAATGTGTAGTGGGGTCTTGCGGTTCTTTCTGGCAAGTGGTACACACTGAATCGCGGATCGCAACTCTCTTGATTTTTGCAATGAGAGAGTGAGTTTCAAAGGAATAACTAAACCAACATGACGAATCAGGAGCGTGGTGAGGAGGCAGACTGTCAATTTGCGATCGTGGTCAGTACGTTTAACGAGATTGTGACCAGCCGCTTATTGGCTGCAGCTGAATCCACCTTGACCCAATTAGGCACCCCACCAGACCACAGGCAGGTCATTCGGGTTCCTGGAGCCTTTGAGATTCCCTTAATTGCAAAAACACTGGCCCAATCTCATCGATTTGATGCCGTTATCTGTTTAGGGGCAGTGATCCGCGGAGACACCCCACATTTCGAATATATTTGTGCCGAAACTAGTCGCGGCATCGGTCAAGCAGCTCTGGAAACTGGCATTCCAATTATTTTCGGAGTGCTGACTACGGATACGGTTGATCAGGCAATGGAACGTTCTGGTTCACCTGAACGAAATAAAGGGGCTGATGCAGCACGTTCGGCTCTTGAAATGGCCGTCCTAATGAAACGTTTGAGTAAAACGAGCCTCCGTCAGTCTGGCTTTTTAAGGGAGTCCACCACATCATGACCATGACTGTTCCATCCGATACACCGCAAGCCAATCAAGCCCATGGGCGCCCATCCAGACGCCTGGCCCGCCAGCTTGCGTTGCAAATGCTTTTCCAACATGAATTCCAGGATCAAAATCCTACATGGCAAGAAAAGTTTTGGGCAAGTCAATCGGCTTCACCGGAAGTCCAAACATTTACCTCTAACCTCTTTCTTGGTGTCATCACGAATCAGTCCGAAATTGACCGGATTATTCGTGATTTTGCCATCGGCTGGTCTTTGCAGCGGATGCCGGTCGTGGATAGGAATATTCTCAGATTTTCCATTTACGAATTATTGTGGGAGCCCGATATTCCGGCCATGGTCACCATCAATGAAGCGGTTGAATTGGCTAAGTTATTTGCAGATGATGAGGCCAGACGATTCGTGAATGGACTGTTAGACCATGTGCTCCGGGCTGAACCAAGGCTTGCCATCAAGCGAAGCCAGATTCAACAAAAAAATCCTGCGCCGAAATTCTCTGATCCGTCACCTACCGCTTAATTACCCTGTCCCATGATTGACCGCTACACGTTACCCCGTATGGGGGCCGTTTGGACTCAGATCCACAAATATGAGTTGTGGTTGCAGGTTGAACTTGCCGTGTGCGAAGCCATGGAACAGATGGGGCAGGTCCCTTATGGCGTGGCAACCCGCATTCGAAAAAAAGTCACGATTAATCCTTTACGAATCGCGGCGATCGAACAAGTTACTAAGCATGATGTTATTGCCTTTCTGGAATCGGTGTCCGAGCAGGCAGGGAAGGACAGTCGATTTCTCCATGTTGGGCTCACCTCCTCGGACATTGTCGACACATCCCTTTCGTTGCAATTAGCAGAAGCAGCCCATGTGATTCGTGAGGATGTCGGGGGATTGCTCAGTGTCTTGCGGGATTTAGCCTTTGCGCATCAGAATACTCTCATGGTGGGGCGTTCGCATGGGATCCATGGAGAGCCTATTTCCTTCGCATGGAAGGTGGCCATTTGGTATCAGGAGTTTCAAAGGCAGGAACTCCGCCTAAAAGCGGCAATAGCCGACATTGCAGTTGGCAAGCTTTCAGGGGCCATGGGAACATTTGCCCATCTTTCTCCCTCGATAGAAAAAACGGTATGTCAACGGTTAGGATTGAAGCCGGCGCCAATTTCAAATCAGGTGCTTCAGCGGGACCGGCACGCGGCCTTCCTTTCGGCGTTGGCCCTGATGGCGGCCAGTATTGAAAAGGTGGCTACGGAAATTCGTCATTTGCAACGAACGGAAGTCTTGGAAGCGGAAGAGTACTTTGAGCCTGGACAAAAAGGCTCGTCTGCCATGCCTCATAAACGAAACCCGATCAGCTCGGAAAATTTATGCGGTCTTGCTCGAGTGGTTCGCAGTAACAGTCTGGCTGCCATGGAAAATGTTGCTTTGTGGCATGAACGAGACATAAGTCATTCATCTGCGGAGCGGATCATCCTTCCCGATAGCACGATTCTGATCGATTACATGTTGGTCCGTTTAACGAACATGTTATCCAGACTGGTGGTCTATCCCGAACGAATGATGGCCACTCTCAATCAAACCGGTGGCCTCATCTATTCGCAACGACTACTGCTGGCGCTGGTGGATAAAGGTGCAATCAGAAAAGATGCCTATGAGCATGTGCAGCAACATGCCATGGCTGCCTGGAGGGGGGAGGGAAGTTTTCAAGGCCTTATTGAGCAGGATCCCTTTATTGCCAAACATCTCAGTACCAAAGAGATTGCGACATGCTTTAATCCCAAAACCTACTTGCGCCATCAACAGCAGATTTTTACGCGCGTGTTTGGGAGGCAAGTTCGACGAAAGAGCTCAACACCAATCCGGCTTACTCCTTCAAGGAAAACTTCAAAAAAGAGGAAAATACATTGACTAAAGGAAATATGCTTTACGAAGGAAAAGCCAAAAAGATTTTTCTGACCGAAAAGGACGACGAGCTCATTCAGTACTTCAAGGACGATGCCACTGCCTTTAACGCCGAAAAACGTGGAACGATTCTGGAAAAAGGCGTTGTCAATAATGCGATTTCCGCAAAATTGTTCCAACATCTTGCCGACGCCGGAATTCCAAGTCATTTCATTCAGCAAATCAATGACCGGGAGATGTTAACGCGCCGGGTAAAAATTATTCCGGTTGAAGTGGTAGTGCGTAATCGAGCCACGGGCAGCATTGTTAAACGTTTAGGTTTAGAAGAAGGCATGATTATTGATCCTCCCTTGATCGAGTTTTTCTATAAGGATGATTCACTGGGCGATCCTCTTATCTCTGAAGACCATATTCGATTGTTGAAATTGGCCACACCCGGGCAAATCGAGGAACTCCGACACCAGGCTCTCAAAATCAACGAAGTGCTCAAACCTTTTTTTCAGAAAAAGGGCATGTTTCTGGTGGATTTTAAGTTAGAATTTGGATTATGGAATGGTCAGATTATTTTAGCAGATGAAATTTCTCCGGACACATGCCGTTTTTGGGATATCCAAACCGGAGAACGCATGGATAAGGATCGTTTCCGAAAGGATTTGGGCCGGATCGAGGAAACCTATCAAGAAGTTCTCAAGCGTGTTTGCGGATAATTCACGAAGTAGGGAGCCCTGTGTTCATGCTTTGCCACCGACTATCTTGGTGACAGATCTATATCGGAAAGCGTTTATTCACCGGGTGCATGTCACTTCTTCCGGAAAATTATGAAAGCCAAAATTTACATCACACTCAAAAACGGTATTCTTGATCCCCAAGGTCGAGCTATTCAGCAATCTCTTCAAACCCTTGGTTTTGGATCGGTTGGAGAGGTCCGAATTGGAAAATTTATCGAGGTGGATCTTTGTGAAACAGACGCGACGTCCGGTGAAACGACCATCAAAGCGATGTGCGAAAAACTTCTTGCCAATACGGTCATTGAAGAATATCAATACGAGATCCTTGAGGCATAATGGGCGCTGCATTGCTCCCTCTGATTACATGCGATCTTTTCTTTCCTGATAGCTCTTATTTTATTATGAATGTCCACGAGCAGAGAGCGATATGAACATCGGCATCATTGTCTTTCCCGGATCCAATTGTGATCGGGATTGTGCGCATGTTTTTTCGGAAATTATGGGACAAACGGCTGAGTTTATCTGGCATCAAGAAAGATCCGTCAAAGGCATGGATGCCATCATTCTGCCAGGGGGGTTTTCTTATGGTGACTATCTACGCACGGGTGCCATAGCCAGATTTTCTCCCATCATGGAGGCCGTCGTTGATTTTGCTGGGCGGGGAGGAATGGTCCTCGGCATCTGTAATGGATTTCAGATGCTTTTAGAGCTTGGAATATTACCCGGTGCCATGTTGCGCAACAGGGATCTTTCCTTTATTTGTGAAGATCACTATATACGCGTAGAAAATGCGAATACTCCATTTACTCATGACTGTAAACCCGGACAGATTCTAAAGCTCCCGATTGCCCATGCTGAAGGAAACTATTATACCAACCCTGTGACGTTGTCCGCTTTGCAGGCCAATGCGCAAATCGTCTTTCGATATTGTGATCGTGAAGGCAAAGTGACTTCTCAAGCCAATCCCAATGGATCGCTGGATAATATTGCGGGAATTCGCAACGCGGCCGGCAACGTCCTTGGCCTGATGCCTCATCCAGAACGAGGCGCAGAACACCTGCTCAATAATGAGGATGGACGATATATTTTTCGATCCATGATTTCAGCGTTGGAAACACACAAAAAAACACCTCAACTGGTATAGATTCGATTGCCATTATCCGCCCTCCTTTGTGGGTCAAAGCCATCATGGAAGTTTTTCCAGGAATTACGATGACTCCAGACATCTGCCACGGAAAACCATGTGTGGCAGGCACAGCCGTTGATGTGGCTACCGTGGTCGGAACCCTTGGGATCGGAAAATCTTTTCATGATGTTCAGGAAGCATTGAATCTGACATATGAACAAGTGCTCACGGCGTTGCGCTATGCTTCGTATGTCACGGACCATTTGCCCCTTCGCCTCCCTTCAGGTCGTTAACCCACAGGACAGTATGACGGTGTTTATGCTAAATTCTTTTTTATGGAAATAAGGACTCTCCTGACTTTCCAATGTGCATTTCTGAACCATTAAGGGAGCCAACCTCGTGGATTTGTTCCGAAAATTATAGCGACCCATTCGATTTTCACCTCTTTCATCCCCTTTTTGCTCATTGGGAATGATTTTCACACAAAATGAGTTGTTTGCCATGACCCCGGAATCAAAAGTCTTGCCACAGGTACCTCTTACCTCAAAAATTATTGAACAGCATGGTCTGTCCGAGGATGAGTATCAGCAAATCCTCAAGCATCTTGGTCGTGAGCCGAATCTCACTGAGTTGGGTATCTTTTCTGTGATGTGGAGTGAACACTGCAGTTATAAGAGTTCACGCATTCATTTAAAACGATTTCCGACCGAGGGTGAGCGAGTGGTTCAAGGGCCGGGAGAAAATGCCGGTGCTGTGGATATTGGAGAGGGACTTGCAGCAGTGTTTAAAATGGAATCGCACAATCACCCGTCATATATTGAGCCGTTTCAAGGGGCGGCAACAGGTGTGGGTGGCATTCTACGCGATATTTTTACCATGGGAGCACGCCCGATCGCATTATTGAATTCCCTGCGATTCGGTGAATTGGACCTTCCCAAAAATCAGCATATTCTTAAAGGAGTCGTTTCTGGAATTTCTTCCTATGGGAACTGTATGGGAGTGCCAACGGTTGGTGGAGAAATTACGTTTAACGATATTTATTCAAAAAATCCATTAGTTAATGTCTTTTGTCTGGGTATCGTGAAAAAAGATCGTCTCCTGCGTGGCTTAGCTAAAGGTACCGGAAATCAAGTGCTGTATATTGGTGCGAAAACAGGACGAGACGGGATTCATGGCGCCACCATGGCCTCGGATAGTTTTGACGATGCATCTGACCGGAAGCGTCCGAATGTACAGGTCGGTGATCCCTTTTTAGAGAAGTTATTACTTGAAGCGTGCCTTGAATTTTTAGAACAGGACCTCTTAGTTGGGATTCAGGACATGGGGGCGGCCGGGCTGACCAGTTCCTCCTGCGAAATGGCCTCACGCGCTGGAACCGGTATCGACATGGATTTGGCTAAGGTGCCTCGCCGTGAACCGCACATGACTCCTTATGAAATTTTACTATCGGAATCCCAGGAAAGGATGCTCCTGGTGGCTCAACCTGGAAAGGAAAAGTCAGTGCTCGCAATCTGCCGAAAATGGGGAATTGATGCCGCCGTGGTCGGGCAGGTGACAGATGATGGATTCCTACGAATTAGAGAGGGCAACCAGATTGTGGCGGAAATACCCGCGCATGCTCTTGCTGAAGAAGGTCCACGCTATGAACGGCCTGCTGCGCCTCCTCCTTATCAAGAGTTTTTGCAATCCTTAAATATCGATACTCTTCCAGATGTCAAAAATCCTGCCGAGGTGCTATTGAAATTATTAGCCTCACCCACTATTGCGAGCAAACGTTGGGTCTTTCGACAATACGATCATATGGTGGGAACCAATACCGTTGTCTGTCCCGGCTCCGACTCCGCCGTGGTTCGCATTAAAGGGACCACCAAAGCCTTGGCCATGACGACGGATGGCAATAGTCGCTACTGTCTGCTAAATCCCTATTTAGGAGGAGGATTAGCCGTGGCTGAAGCCGCGAGAAATTTGGTCTGTGCGGGTGCTCAACCGATCGGAGTAACAGACTGCCTAAATTTCGGCAACCCGGAGCGTCCCGACATTATGTGGCAATTCATTATGGCCGTCGAAGGTATCGCTGATGCCTGTCGAACATTCCAAATTCCTGTCGTGAGTGGAAACGTGAGCTTTTATAACGAGACCAATGGCCTGTCCATTTACCCAACACCGATTTTGGGAATGGTGGGACTTATTGAGCGCCCAGAGGACATTACCACTCAATGGTTCAAACAATCAGGCGATCATATTTTCCTGTTGGGGGAGACGAAAGAGGACTTAGGCGGGACGGAATATCTCAAGGTCATTCATTCTCGCGAACAAGGTAATCCCCCCTGGTTGGATGTGGATAGAGAAAAAGCTCTCTATTCATTTCTACTCACCTTAATCAAAAAGGGGTTTATACAATCAGCGCATGATTGCTCAGAAGGCGGGTTACTCGTGACATTAGCCGAATGCTGTCTGACCAATCCTTCCGCCCTATTCGGAGCAACTGTTATACTAAAGCAGGATCGTTTGCGTCTAGATGCTTTACTTTTTGGAGAAAGTCCTTCACGGGTTGTCGTCTCGGTTAAATCGGAGCATGTCAAGCAATTGATGGAATTAGTTCAAGGGTCTGACGTGCCATGCACAGAATTAGGCCACGTCACTCAAGAAGATATGGACATTACTGTTCGCGGAGCTCATGACCAGCCAGTGTGTCAGATAAGCCTGCCCCTTTCAGAAATGGCAGACCAATGGCACCATGCTCTTGCACGACAACTTGGAGCGGAAGCATCATGAGCAAGGATTGGTTATTCCTTAAATCTGAATTGGTCGGTTTTTAGGGCCGCTCAGAACGATCTGGCCTGTTTGAGGACACAATGAAAAAGTTACCGATGGTAGAGTCTCTGCCTTCCCCGGACGGGTTTCATGAAGAATGTGCTGTCTTTGGAATTGCGGGATCGAAAGAAGCTGCGAATTTTACGTACCTGGGCCTCTATGCCCTACAACATCGGGGGCAGGAAGGCTCAGGTATTGTTTCTTCCGATGGAGAGCAGTTCTTCCAAAAAAAAGGCCTAGGTCTTGTTGCTGATATTTATTCAAAAAAAACGTTACGCGAACTTCCGGGAACAAAGGCGATCGGGCACAACCGATATTCTACGGCAGGCAGTGGACAGTTGCAAAATGTTCAACCCTTGTCCGTCAACTTCGCGTTTGGCAATTTGGCGTTGGCCCACAATGGAAATTTAGTGAATGCCGGGGTGCTTCGAGGAGAACTCGAGGCCTATGGGGCTATTTTTCAATCGGACTCCGATAGCGAGGTCATCATTCACCTGGTTGCTCACTCCAAGGGAGATACAATTGTGAATCGGGTGATTGACGCATTAAGTCTGGTTCGAGGGGCTTATTCCTTGGTGCTGTTGACAGATGATCAATTAATCGCCGCCCGGGATCCGTTTGGATTTCGCCCGCTGTGTTTAGGGCGGTATAAAAGCAGTTGGGTCGTGGCATCCGAGACGTGCGCCTTCGACCTGATTGATGCCAAGTTCGTCCGTGAAGTTGAACCGGGAGAAATTATTGTCATTCAGGGTACCGAATTGACCTCCTATCATCCGTTTCTCCAACGTTCGCGTGCCCAATGTGTATTTGAATACGTCTATTTTGCGAGACCGGATTCGAAAATTTTTGGGCCGAATGCCGTATATCCGGTTCGTAAAGCCTTTGGGCGTCAACTGGCTAAGGAGTGTCCAGCGGACGCAGACATGGTCATTCCTGTTCCGGATTCCGGTGTTCCTGCCGCCTTGGGCTATGCCGAAGGCATGGGGTTACCGTTTGAGATCGGACTAACCCGAAATCACTATGTGGGACGGACCTTCATTGAGCCGCAACAAGCCATTCGCCATTTTGGCGTAAAGCTGAAACTGAATCCGGTCCCGGATGTCCTGGAAGGGAAACGGATTGTGGTTGTGGATGACTCCCTGGTTCGTGGCACCACCAGTCGGAAAATTGTCAAAATGCTTCGACAGGCCGGTGCTCGGGAAATTCATCTGCGCATCAGTTCTCCACCGGTCATTGCCCCATGTTATTATGGCATTGATACGCCGACTCAAAAAGAACTCATAGGATCAAATCTCACCATTGAAGAAATTCGTCGTTATGTGACGGCTGATAGTTTGGGGTACCTTAGTCTAGAAGGTATGTTGGCAATGGCTCCGGGCTTTTCCCATCATTATTGCAATGCCTGTTTTACTGATAACTATCCCATCATGTTGACCAAAGCCGAACAACTGCAACTCGGATTATTTGAACCGGATCAACTTTCTCGCTCTTAAATGTATTTCCCCTTTGTTGCCGCCCCAAAAATTCGTGTGTTAGGCTTTCAAGGAATTGAAGGTTCAATCTCTGGTTACAAGCCTTCGGAGGCACCATGAACAGGAGGAGCCTATGAAAAGGAATATTCTTCAGGTATTGATCGTAATCATCTTAATACTGAGTGCCGGTTTTGTCGTACAGGCGGGAAGCTTCTTTAAAGTTGGGGAGTCCGCTCCTAATTTCTCACTGACAGGTCTGGATGGACAACCTCTCTCTCTTGACCAGTTTAAGGGTAAGGTGGTGGTTCTGGGACTCTTTCATATTTGCGAGCCGTGTTTAATCCAGAGCACTAATCTCCAGAGGGTACATGATGCCATAAAAGACAAGCCTGTAGCGGTGATCGGAGTTAATTCATCTGGAGATTCGCTGGAAGATGTCCGGGAATTCCTACAAGGATTTCCCTTGAAAATTACATATCCCTATCTTCTTGACCCCGAAAAGAAAACAGATAAACTCTATGGCGGGGGAAAATTTATTCCCAATGTGTATGTCATTGATCAAAATGGCCTGATTCGTTGGCAGCGTGTTGGGAATTTCTTTACTGACGGTACATTAGCCGGACATGAAGCGATTCTTCAGGAAGTAGAGAAATTGTTGGAGGCACCGCCTGCATCCTCGGCCATGTAGGTCGAGGACTACTTTTTTCACATTCTTGACCCGAACGTTAGGGCACTATGGACGAACTAGAAGACGGAAAACAAAAATTTCTTGAGATCGTGAAATCTCTTGATGCGGGCGTTGAGGTCGTTATTCCCACCACTCCTTCGCGCAGTCTTTTACTCATTTCCCTTACTAAAGGCTCCAATCGTAAATTTATTACGGTCCATGAGGATGACATGTTGGATCTTCCAGAAGAACCAGGGGTCCAGGCCAAAACCACAGCCCTTCTCCAAGAAACACTGGAAACCTTATGAAAACCATTCTGCCCAATATTTCTGAATGGTCCTGGTTCTCTGAGGAAAAACAGCTTAATTTTAACGGTCATTTATTGGCCGTGGGGGAACATCGAATATTAGTCGACCCACCTCCCATGAATGACAGTGATAGGGCCATGACGCAGCGGGGAGGGGCTCTAGATTATATAATCTTGACCAATCGAGACCATGAACGGGAAGCAGCCAATTTCCGGAAAATGTTTAACTGTCAGGTAATGGCGCCGGAATTAGATGCCAAGGAGATGACCCTTCCCGTTGATAAAACCTTTAAAGATGGGGAATTGCTTCCAGGGGGAATTTGGGTTGTTCAGCTTTCGCATCAAAAATCTCCAGGAGAAAGTGCGTTATTTTTGCAGCAGGGTCAAGGGATACTTATTGTGGGAGATGGAATTATTGGAGATCCTCCAGGTTCGCTCCGGCTTCTGCCTTCGGAAAAATATGTTGATATTGTTCAAGCCCGCGGCAGTCTTCGTCGATTATTAAAGTATACCTTTGATAGCCTCCTGGTGGGAGATGGAACATCCCTGCTAACCGGAGCCAAGCCTGCACTTGAACAATTATTGGCAAATGAATGAATGGAAAACCTCAAAATGGCCTGCAAGGTTTTTCATCCGCACTGTGACCACACGTGAGCACCCATGGCCTGGTCTCAATCCGCCAATCTCAACTCTTTAGGCAATCGCCATTTTTCCAAAGGTTTTTATACCGAGGCTTTTCAATGTTATGCGCAAGCACTAGAAGTTGATCGTCAAAATGGAGACCAACGGTCGTTGGCCACCACACTGGGCAATTTGGGTAACATTTGCGCCGTGAGTGGTCGTCGGGAACAAGCCAGAGCCTATTATAGTGAGGTGTTAGAGCTGCAAAAAATTCTGGGTGATGAACGGGGGATTAGTACGACTTTAGCCAATTTGGGTAACCTGTCGGCCGATGCTGGCGAATGGGAACGCGCCCGGGCGTATTATCTTGAAGCTTTGGATTTAATGAATCAGTTGTCCGACTATGCCGGAAAGGCAGTGTTACTCTCCGATTTGGGATTAGTCGCGAGGGAAACGGGCAAGGAAGAGGATGCGCTCGCCTTTTACCAGGAATCCTTGATCTTAATGCGTCGGGTCGGGAATGAGGCCGGACAATCCGATGTCTTTCGTATGATGGCACGGTTATATTTAAGTCAACGACGATTTGAGGAGGCGCAATCCTGTATCTTGACCAGCCTGGATGTTGCCAGACGGTTGAAAGATGAACTGCGAATGGGCGGTGCCTGGTATGTTCTTGCCAGTTGCCATGAAGCCCAAGGTCAATGGAGCCAAGCCGTGCATTACTTACAAAAAGTTGTACGCATAGACCAAAAATATCAACTGCCAAAACTCAACGAAAATACACAGCGACTACGGGCTTTAGAATTCCAGCTGAGCGCCAGAACTGGAACAACTCATGAGTGAGTCTTGCACTCCTTCAACTCTATGGCCTGATGCCAAAATTTATCTTGTGGATGAAATTCACGGGTGGATGGATATCGATGCTATGGAAGCTTTAACCCTTCCCTTACCGGACGAGGACTGGTTGCTTGAAATTACTGCCGACGGCAAGCTGGTGTGCATGGCGGGATACGACCTGGAGGATATGAAAAGCATGCTGTCGGATGGGACGCCAGAGGATTTAGGAACCGACGAACTTGCCAAACAAGCCAAATTTTACCTACAACAGACTGTTTCCAAATACCGGCCAAAGCTCATGCGTCTCGGTTTCACCGAACGGATTGAGATGAATGAGTCGCATGTGGCCGCTTACTATGAACGCCCGGTGGACTTCGGAGACCTTGCTGACCTCCATCAACAAATCAAGACCTGTCTGACATGGTTCTCAACGCACTAACTACATATCCGATTCGCACAGCGAGCCATTCACTCAGATTAGCCAAATCTCTGTGAAACCGATTCCAATTTCCATTAAATCCTTCAAGCAATTTCGAGAGGCCGTGTATGCCTTTCGATTGCCAAGAATTATTTTCTCAGCATTAGATTTAAATTTATTTACGAAGATGAATGATCGGGTTTGGACGATTCCGGAGTTAGCCAAACGAGTACGGGTGAGCCAACGTGGACTCGCAATCTTGTGCCGGAATCTTGCCAGTGTCGGATTATTGGTCAAGTCACAATCAGGATACCGTCTTGCTCCGTTTTCCAAACGCTATCTCCAGGAATCCAGCAGGGACTTTCAAGGAGACTATCTGGCGCTCATGCAGCGTCAATGGAGCGAATGGTCTCATTTAACGGAAGTGATTCGTGTCGGTCAGCCACTGGACAGCCAGGAACCGGAAACCACGGAATATCGACGATCGTTTTCCTGGGCCATGCATCACCGGTCGATCCAACCGGCCAGGGAGGTTGCCCAACAGATTTCTCTGAAGGCGGATCGCACCCTACTGGATTTAGGCGGGGGACCTGGCACCTATGCTCTGGCCTTCTTAGCGCAAAATCCAACACTTCACGTTACAGTGATGGATAGGCCTGCCGCTCTGGACGTCGCGCGTACGCTGGCGGAACAGTCTTCTTTGGGTAGTCGCTTGACCTATCAAGCTGGTGATTTTTTAACAGCACGCATCTCAGGAACCTATGATGTTGTCTGGTATTCCAATGTCCTTCATATCTATTCTCCTGCAGACAACTTGAAAATTTTCAAAAAAATTAAACGAATTCTCAATCCTGGTGGACGGCTGCTCATTCAAGATACCTTTTTGCAGGATCCAAACGAACTTCAGCCCCTTGAAGCCAATCTCTTTGCCGTCTCCATGTTGCTCTATACCCAACGGGGCAACACCTATTCCGTGCGAAATGTTCGAGAGTGGCTTCAAAGAGCTGGACTCACTCATTCACGGCTTCTTCATCTGAAAAAGGGAACAGGGGATTGGGAGGGTCAATTGGTTGAAGGACGCCTTCCGCGTTCTGGATAGCCGTTCTGTATATCCATTCATATCCCAATTCCTTATGGCCTATAAAGCGTGAATATGCCTTGATTCAGAGTCCTTCCCTCTCGTAATTTTATAGGGGTGTTTCAATCAAGATTGGGGAGTTCGGACGTTGGGGACACACTCTGGGCTGGAGAAACTGATGTGGGTGCTGGAGAACTTGGGAGATTCACAAGAAACGTGGTTCCCCCTCCTTTCACACTTTGGACCTCAATACTTCCCCGATGTTCTTGAATGATTTGATGGGCAATGGCCAATCCTAAACCTGTTCCCTCATGTTCCTGACTCAAGTGCTTTGTGGTGAAAAAAGGATCAAATATATGGTCGATGTCTTCCGGATTTATCCCTTTCCCAGTATCGTGTATGTCCACCTGCACCCAACCCTGAGCCACACCTGATCCAATCTTTCGAGTCCGCACCGTTAACACCCCACCCTCCGGGAGCATGGCTTCCACGGCATTAAACAACAGATTGAGGAACACCTGCTTCAATTGCTGCCGATCGGCAAATACCTTTGGCAACCCATGAGCCAAATCTGTCTCGACAACAATTAATTCATGAGAGGGTCGAATTCTGAGGGTATACAGACAGGATTCCACAATATCATTGAGATCTTCTTCCTTGAGAAACGGTTCGATGGGTTTGGCATAATCCAAGATCTCTCGAGTGAGCCGCTCAATTCGAAACACATCTTCTTTGACGACCTTACTGAATCGAACCAGAAACTGTTCATCATCCTTTCGTTCAGGTGCCAGATCCACAAAGGCTTTAATCGAGGTCAAGGGATTTCTAATTTCGTGAGCCAATCCGCCGGCCATGGTCTCCAGAGAACGAAGGCGATCCGTTCGACGAACTAACGATTGGGAGCGCTTGAGCTCTTCATAAAGCAAGGCATTGTCTAACGCTACGGACGCTTCTTGGGATAAGGTTGTTAATAAATTCAAATCCTGGGTCGTGTACCCCCCTCCACTTTTTGTATTAGGTCCAAACACACAAAAACCTAATAGCCGGGTTTTGTTAACCAAGGGCAAACAAACTTCTGTTCCAATATGGGCGAGCTGCGCGATGACGGCTTCCGAGTCGGAGTTGATGGTAGAGAGTTCCAATTCATGGATGACAAAACAGGACGTGCCTTGTCTCCACATTTCGAGCAACGTAGGCGTTTTATGCAAATAGAGAACTGGAAGATCTGTGGTGGATTTTCCAAAGCTGGATACCGGTCGATAATCCTGACTGCTGGAGCTTCGTAAATATAAAACTCCCCATTGCAATCCTAATGTGGGACAAATGGATTCCACGATAGTTGCCGTCAAATCTTTTAATTCCAAGATGGAGAGGAGGGACTTAGAGAAATGTACCACAGTTTCATGTCGATTATATCGTTCCTTGAACAGTGATTTCGTGATTAATGTTTTTGCTTCCCGCTTCAAGGAGGACGCTCCAAGCACCAAGATGAGCAACACGGTAAGTTCTACAAAAGAATAGGCGATATTAATTTGTCCAAAATACAGACTCTGGCCAAGGAGGAGGATCGGATAGGCAGGGAAAGCCACGAGTGCCAACAAGAGGCCTCCCGTGATGCTTCTTTCAACAGCCGTCCCGAGATCCATGAGTCTGTATCGTAGGAGCGTATAGGCGACGACCGACGTATAAACCGTCAGTAGGATTGTGCCGTTTGGTGGGATTTCAATTCCATACCAGAGCGGAAAAGTCGTCATTCCCCCTAAGTATGCAATGACTGATCCGATAGTGAGAAGGAAAAATCGGGAACGTTCAGGACCAGTTCTGGTCCGAGCTCCCCGATAAAGCAACCACGTGCCATAAATAGTCGATAAGCCAAATCCCAGGAGATAGACATGAAAAAAGGGACCGGGTTTCGGCCAAAATGGAAAATCACCGACATGATGGACATCAGCCACGAAATAGGTGGTAAAATTCGCGCCGAAATAAATAAGACTTGCTCCCCATCCAAAACGGATAATCCATCTGTTTGCTTCCACATCATCCAATAAGGTCAGGACGTGCCACAGGTAGGCTGGGGGAAGAAAAATGGCTCCGGCCATTAACAATCGAACAAAGAGCAGGGCAAGGTCGTGAGTGGAGGAAAGGTGCCATGCGCAATACCCGTATCCCCAAATGGCGGCAGCTAAACAATACAGGGCATAGGCTTGATGCTTGGAGCTATGAGGATTTTTGGCATAGACAATAAGGCCGGAGGCTGTGGCGGCCAGACCATTCAGGAGTCCGCTGAAGGCGTAAAAATTCACGTCTAAAACAATGACAGATGAGAGATTACCCTAGAATCATTGGCTCTGACATCTTTGAAGGCTTATTGGACAATAAATGCAGGCAGAAGTCAAAAGAGTGAAGTTCAGAAATGTCGTCGGGGGATGTCTCTTCTTTATACTTCCATGAACGACACTCTTCTGTACAATCAAAGGCCGTCATTGTCATACTGAGGTCATATCCACGCCATGCGGTTCTCCTAAAAAATATTTGATAGATAGAAAGGGGCGATCTTATGCCACTTGCTTCAGAATCTCTGGCAGCTGGTTTCGGATAGAGCATGGTTCTGCATTTTGGATGATTGGCTTTTGCGCTGGTGTGCAGACAATAGGTTTGTCTAAAACAACGAGATACGCTTGTCCTGCAAAAGTTGAAAAAATACCCGCATTCGTACAGCCCAGGGTGGCGATGATCGATTCCCATTGGGTTTGATCATAAAAACAAAATTGCCCTTCTTTTTCGGCCTGTCGGATTTTCCCGTAATTATTCAATAGATCCCGTGCTTCCTCTCGTTGTTGTGGGAGAACAGCACTACTGACCAGACTCTGGTAGATGCCGGAAAAGTCCCCATTCGGTTTTAAATTGGAAATAACGATTCGTCCCCCTGGAGCGAGAATACGATACAGTTCTCGTAAGGTAGCGCCTGGATCCTGGACATATCCAATCACCAGATTGGAGACAATCCGGTCGAATCGGTTGTCGGGAAAGGGGAGCGGCTGACCTAAATCTACGTGCGCCCATGCCTTTGAGACGAAGGGTGTCGGCGAGGTCATGCCATGTTGGCAATTTGTGGTGGCGGCACGCATGGCGTTGTTAGCCCGTTTCAACGCGTCAGGAACGACATCAATCCCCACATATTGAATGTACTTCTCTAGGAACGGGATCCCAGTCGAAATGGTAGAGGAAAGCCTATTCAAAAAATATAAGCCGGCATTGCCATTTCCACATCCGGCATCCAGAAACCGTTGGCCAGGAGTGATGGGGCCTAAGACATGAAATACATGATCAAGAAGTTTCACATAATCCCGGCATTGGGCTACCGACTGGAAGTGGCCCAAGTAATCCTGCCAAAAGCCGGTGCCGACGTCGGTCTCGGCCTGTTGTTGTTGAGCAGATTTTTCCCGTCGATTTTGGCGTCCCAGGTCTAATCGATTGGGGGTGTGGATCACATCCGGCTTTGCTTTCTGATTCACTTGCTCATGGCATCGTGCAATGAGTCGTTGATAGGTTTCACGGGCTCTTTTGGGGTTTTCTTGTAGGCGATGCAAGGCATCTGGTACCACCATCCAATGCTCAAGATGTCGATCCAATGCATTCCGAAACGCTTGAAGATCATCGGGAGCAACCCAGGCATCCTTTTCAGCGGAAACCAGGATGACAGGGGAGGTTAGGGATTTCGCATCAAACAGTGTGTGCTCAAGCGTGACAAATTTGTTGGCAATGGCATCACCCAAAAATTGATTGCCCACATTGAAGCCCAAAAAATTTGCCGAGGCAGGGCACTGCTCATTCCCATAGGCTGCAAAGAGATCTTCCTGATGAACCGTGGCTGCAGACCGTTGGACATTGACAATGCTCATGAGCATGATCAACAGGGATAATGATGGACATTCGGCCTCGGCTCTGAGAGCGACCCGCGAGGCCAAGCTGGCCGCCACACCGATTATGGCTGAGTGCGGCCAAGTAGCCTTCACATATCGGGTTACAGTCTGAAAATCATTTTTCATTGATGAAAGGGATACCTGATAGTGCAGTCCATCACTCTCGCCGACATGATTGGTATGGTCATAGCGCACGACTTGAAATCCATTACTGGCAAAGTAATACGCCAAGGTCAAATAATCCCGTTTTGTTTCCCCATACCCCGGGGCAATAACGACGACAGGTCTTTCTGTTGAATTTCCCTCAATCGGTTGGTCATGGTAGGCACTAATCCGCTGCCCATTGCCTTTTTTAATGGTGAGACGACTGCTGGATACGCCCGTTTTTTGAAGAATAAGGGACCCACCCTTCACTTCTTTTTCCTTCTCACGAAAAGAAACAATTGATATTGCGTCGGAGAGTTCGTGGTTAAGCATTTTCCAGGATGAATTGAACGAACCATTCAAAACATGTCCCTGTACCATGAGACTCTCTTCTTCAGGGAGCAGAACTCTCGTACCGGACGAAAAGGAACCCATGGCATCATTCTCTGTTGGGCAGTCTAAAAGAATGTTAGTTGTCCCTTCCCAAGCGGTTTGACCTGGTTCCACCTGTATATCTTTAATCATTCCATGAAACTTTTTGAGAGGGAGATCTTGACCTGAAATGCCATATTCCAACTCAATGATCTGCGAGAGTTCTATGGGAGGGAATCCGGTCAAACGCAATAGCATATTGTTTTTGTGCCCTCCAACAAGATACCCGTCCCAAACCCCTCCCAGGCAATGCAAAGAGAAGGGAAGTGGCGAGAGGTCACGTATTCCAGAAGGATCACCAGGAACTAACTCCTGAGATACCTGCTTCAATCCAGCAAATTGATGCATTGAAGTTATTCCTGCCAACTCTGGTGTCAATGTGCTCATGCGATCCCCCGCTGAAAATAAGTGTTATTACCTACTTTTTAAGGCAAGACTTTCCCTGGATCCCACTAGATCCTGATGTCTGCATCAGCCTGTACTAGTAGACAGGCGAGAGATGAAACGACTTACATCGTATCGTCATTGATACCGGTGTATGGGCCACCCCGGAATTGGCATCAATTTTACTCTCTTGGATACGACACTAGAGCAACCTGAATGCCAGAATTTTCGAACAAAAGGCTCGAATCCATTTTCAAGGGAAAATCTCAGAATTTACTAGGAAAATTTTGCCTGAATATTTTTTACCGCAAATCACCGTGCAGATTTTTTGAAGTCTTATCTGTCGGTCTACTGACGATAAAATCAAAAGAGCGTTGATCTCCTGACAGGACATTGTTCTTTTTCATTGACACTCCTTCCTCTCCTACCTAAAATTCAAGGAAATTGAGAGGAGGTTCGCATGCCACACGAATCCGCCCCACCCATCCGTAACGTGGTCATTTGTTCCTACCCGGGGGCAGGAAAGACCACCCTTTGTGAAGCACTAGCCTTTTCCACGGGAGTCATCCCGACCATGGGGTCCATTCCTCAGGGAAATACCATGGGTGATTTTGAACCCGAAGAGGTCCACAGGCATCATTCCATTAGTTCGACCATCTGCCAGTTCGAATGGCAGGGCACAAAAGTCAATATTATAGATACACCGGGAATGAGCGATTATGGCTTTGAGGTTCAATCCGCCCTCAGGGCGGTGGATGGCGTGGTGCTTGTTGTAGGGGCCAGTACAGGGCTACGGTCAGAAATCGAACGAGTCTGGGACCTTATTCAGGAACACGAACTTCCCTGTCTCCTGTTTGTTAATGAACTGGATAAAGAACGAACAGACTATCGCTCGACTTTGGCAGAGTGTGAAAAAACATTGGGATTCACCGCAGTTCCAATCACCATTCCTGTTATAAAAGAAGGCACGCTGACTGGGGTAATTGATCTCATTTCGAGGAGTGTCATAACTCCGGCCTCCGGCACGCCCAAAACCCACCAAACAGAGATTTCTCCAGAACACCAATCCATGGCTAGTGAATTCCGGCGCCGAGCTATGGAACAGGTGGCAGAAACGAATGATCAATTGGTGGAAAAATATCTCTCCCAAGGTGAGATCTCAAATGAAGACTTACAGGATGGATTGACGCTCGGCACATTAGACGGGAAGTTTGTTCCGGTGTTGTGCGGATCTGCTATTCGCAATATTGGAACCACAACCCTATTCGATGCGATACAACGTTATCTCCCGTCTCCTTCCGATCGTTCCAGTCTTCATCCCAACATCGGCCTGCAACCTCAGACCCATGACGAAGGTCAACGAAAATCTGATCCTCATGATCCATTTTCAGCCTTCGTCTTTAAAACCACCATCGATCCATTTATGGGGCGTCTATCATTTGTGCGAGTGCTGTCCGGGACCTTACAGGCAGATTCAGGATTTTATAATGCCTCCCGGCAGACCAAGGAGAAGGGTGGACATCTTTTTTTCTCGGTGGGCAAGAAGCATCACCAGGTTAATCAGGTCTCCGCCGGAGATATTGTGGCCATTGGTAAATTAAAAGATACTCAAACCGGCGATACCCTTTGCGATGAACGACATTCCATTATTTTCCCAGGACTGAAAATAGCGCGGCCGGTCATGTCGTATGCCTTAGAGGTAAAAAGCAAGAATGAAATTGACAAAGTCAGTTTAGGTCTTCATAAATTAGTTGAAGAAGATCCCTCTCTCGAGTTTCTCCGGAATGAAGAGACAAAGGAAATGCTGTTAAGTGGAGTAGGGCAGAGCCACATCGATGCCACTTTAGACAAACTGAGACGCAAGTATGGTGTTGAGGTGGACTTGCACATGCCGAAAGTCCCCTATAAGGAGACGATCCATCGTATGGCTCAGGCCCAAGGAAAATATAAAAAACAAACCGGTGGACATGGACAATATGGAGATTGTTGGCTACAAATTGAGCCTCTTCCCCGAGGGGCTGGATTTGAATTTCACAACAAAATTGTTGGTGGGGTCATACCACGGAATTTCATCCCTGCGGTGGAAAAGGGAGTGATCGAGGCTCTGCAACATGGGATTGTTGCCGGATTTCCCATCGTGGACATTCGCGTGGCTGTCTATGATGGATCTCACCATCCAGTTGATTCTTCGGAATTGGCCTTTAAAGTGGCCGGATCAATGGCCCTCAAGCATGCCCTGGAGGCCGCTCACTGCACGATTCTTGAACCCATCATGTCCGTAGATGTGCTAGTCCCGGATGATTTGGTAGGAACCGTGATTGGAGACCTTAACTCGCGCCGTGGACGCATACAGGGAATGGCGACTAAGGGACACAATCAAATTGTGAAGGCCTTTGTGCCGTTAGCGGAAATGCTGAAGTATGCTCCTTCCTTGACGTCCATGACGGCTGGAAAGGGTAGTTATGTGATGGAGTTTTCGGGCTACGAGGAGGTACCGAAGGATTGTCTTAATCGTATTGTGGAAGAACATAAAAAGGAAACTGTTTCGTCCCACTGACCCCCTGTCATACTGTGGGAGGTTTTAAGGCAGCGTTTTGATCACAATGAAAAATGCCCTTGTCTTTCGAATAATTCGAAGTAATATAGTTTGACCGGGCTTCACTTTGGCGACTTCCTCGGAAAATTGCGTAACGGTCCGGACCGTTTTCCGATTAACCTCGTTAATCAAATCTCCTTCCTGAATCCCCTCGGAGTTTGCGAGACCACCTGGTTCAACTTTGGTCACAAGCACGCCCACGGTTTCTTCTAATTCAAATTGCTCAGCGAGTGCAGCTGTAAGCCCTTGGACGTCAAGCCCTAGGGAGACCTCTGATTTTTCCAAGGGGAGTGAGGCCAACGTGGATTTTTCCTGTCTTTCCACTATCGGCACCAAGTAGGTCAATTCTTTTCCGTCCCGTAACACAAGAATTTTGGCATTCTCACCAGGTCCAACACGCGCAACAAGTCTCGACAGTTGGTTAGGCGAATCAACCGAGCTGTCGTCTACCGCTACAATGATATCCCCTGGTTTAATCCCGGCCACATGGGCGGGATCGTGTTCATACACTTCGTTGACGAGGACCCCATGGCCTTCCTTAATCCCAAATTGTTCCGCAAGTTCTTTCGTGAGAGATTGAATACCGACACCAAGCCACCCACGAACCACTCGTCCCCGGGACACCAGTTGATCCACCACCCGCGAAACCATATCGGCCGGAATGGAAAATCCTATGCCTTGTGCCATATGGATTATGGCGGTATTGATCCCGATCACTTCACCTCGAAGGTTAAAGAGCGGCCCTCCTGAATTCCCTGGATTGATTGCGGCATCCGTTTGAATGAAATTTTCATACCGGGATAAATTGAGTCGTTCCCTTCCAATCCCACTGATCACACCTAAGGTCACTGTGCGGTCTAACCCCATCGGATTTCCGACAGCCAATACCCATTGACCGACTTTTAAGGCATCGGAGTCCCCAAAATGAGCAACTGGAAATTTCCGGTCAGATTCAATTTTGAGGACCGCTATATCGGTTTCTTTATCACGTCCAATCACCCGAGCAACCATGTTGGACTTATCGGATAGCCGGACATCTGCCTCCCTGGCGTCTTCCCCAACTACATGGTTGTTGGTTACGATAATGCCATCCTCCCTCACGATAACACCCGAGCCACTCCCTTGAGAAAATGGCGCCCGTCGCTGAAACCCTTGTCCCTGAGCGATTTCACGAATCGGTGTAATATTGACTACCGTAGGGGTCACACGTTCAGCCAGGCTGGTGATGGCCTGTTCGATATCTTCAAGAAGCTCTAGTCCTCTAAGTTCTTTGGCTGTTTGACTGACTGCGGCTGACGGAGAAATACACAAAAGAAGACAACATAATGAAAATATTGGTGAAAAATAAACAAAATTCATGCTAAACCTTACATTTGTGCAGAGTCGGATAATAAATATTATGTTAAATAGAAAATAGCCTCATTTTGCTTTCGGTCCCCTGCCTAAGACGGAGAATGTTTTCTTTGTGACAGAAAAAAATGACAGCAGACACTCCGAAAGCAAACAAGCAGAAATAGAAGTCGAAAGTCATGAAATAGGCCAAGAATGGAAATACACTAAAAGCCAGCAGTGCGCCACCTGAGGAATATCCAAAAACCAAGACTGCTCCTAACCATATACCAACAAGAAGCCATCCAATCAGAGGATGTATGCCAAGAATGGCTCCTAAGGCCGTTGCGACTCCTTTTCCCCCCTTAAATCCTAAAAAAATAGAAAAGATATGACCAAGAATGACCGAAAAGCCTATGACAAGAATCCAGAGCCAAGGAAATCCGACGAATCCAGCGACAACGGTCGCAACCGTTCCTTTCCCTAAATCCCCAATGAGAGTTAATATACCTACTTTTTTCCCTGAAACTCTCAGAACATTGGTAAAACCGATGTTCTGGCTTCCATGTGTGCGGGGGTCATCTGCTCCGAAAATGCGAGAAATGACTAGGCCAAATGGGATAGATCCTAAGAGATAGGCGCCGACCACTCCTAATAAATATAGTTCCATTCCGAGCGACTTATGAACACTCCTACCAATATTGTGAACTAATTTTCTTAAAGATTTGCATGAGATATCGCCAGCCGGAAAATAAAGAGAAAAACAAGGCAATATACAAAAGTCCGGTTCCAATAGTAGCCAATGGTCCCTCACTTTGAGCCCAAACGCCTTGAAGAATAAGGCACAGAATCCCTCCGATTTGCCCGATGACTTTGAATTTCCCAAGAGAGTCCGCTGGAACCACAAATCCCTCTTTCGCTGCGACCACCCTGGCTCCTGTCACAATCATTTCGCGTGCAATCATCACAATAGCCAACCACACCGCAACACGCTGAAATTGCACAAGAAGAATAAGTCCAGAGGCCACCAGGAGTTTATCGGCGACCGGATCCAGCAATTTCCCTAAATTGGTGATCTGACCACTTTTTCTGGCCAAATACCCGTCAAGAAAATCCGTGAAAGCCGCACAAGCAAACACAAGGGCCGCTGCCAGTGCCCGGTCAGGACTAGATTCAGAGAAAAGCCAGACAAAAACAGGAATTAACAGGATGCGCAAGAGAGTCAGAGAATTTGGAAGATTGAGATAGACTTCTCCCATAATTACATCATTTTGTTCAGATTTTTCTTTGACTACTTCAGATTGATTCATGAAATTTAAAAAATTTCTTTATAAAAACTCAAGTAAGAGGAGAGATTTCTCCCTTTCCGGTTACCTGCCAAATGGCTTGAAGTTGTGCTAATAAACCTCGCAACTCACTCAATCTTATCATGTTTGGCCCATCAGATAGTGCCTCTTCAGGACGAGGATGGACTTCCATAAAGAATCCGTCACATCCAGCCGCAGCGGCTGCACGGGCTAATGGCGCCACAAATTCCCGTTGTCCTGAAGAAACCGTCCCCCCCCCACCAGGCAATTGCACGCTATGAGTGGCATCAAACACCACCGGATATCCCAGATTTCTCATAACGGGTAATGAGCGCATATCGACGACAAGATTTTGATAGCCGAAGCTAGCCCCCCGCTCAGTTAAGAAAATTTTTCTACTCCCGGCCTCTTGCAGTTTATGGACAACATTCGCCATATCCCAAGGGGATAGAAACTGTCCTTTTTTCACGTTGACCACCCGACCGGATTGTGCGGCAGCAATTAGCAAGTCGGTCTGTCGACATAAAAAAGCCGGAATTTGTAATACATCTACAATCTCAGCAACCTGAGACACGTCCTGAACTTCGTGAATATCCGTTAGAATGGGGATACTTAACTCCCGGCTAATTTTCTTGAGGATTTTCAATCCTTCCTTGAGGCCCAACCCCCGGAATGAAGAAATCGAAGTGCGATTGGCCTTATCATAGGACGCCTTAAAGATGTATGGGATGCGGAGATCTTTGGCAATTTCCGCAATTGCAACAGCGGTCTCAATAACCAATTTCTCGCTTTCGATCACGCACGGTCCCGCAATTAAAAAATGGGGACAACTCCCGCCCACGGAGAACGGGCCAATGTCGACTTGAGTTGGCTGAGCCATGATAAATCCAGTTCGTTACGTGCCGAATTTTCTTTGAAGTGCGGCGCCAATAAATGCAGAAAAAAGAGGATGAGGAGAACACAGTCGAGACTGAAACTCAGGATGAAATTGTGTACCCACAAACCAGGGATGCCCGTGCAATTCAATTATTTCTACAAGTCTTCCGTCGGGGGATGTCCCGCTAACCGTCAGACCCTTTGAGGTCAAAGCTTCCAGATATTCATTGTTAAATTCATAGCGGTGGCGGTGTCGTTCACGAATGTCCGAGTGCCCATAGGCTGCAAAGCTAAGCGTATTGGGAGTCAACCGACAGGGAAAGCCTCCCAATCGCATCGTCCCCCCCATTTCTTGAATGGATCGTTGTTCGGGAAGGAGGTCGATTACGGGATACGGCGTCTCCGGATTGAATTCCGAACTATTGGCATGCTGAAGTCCGCCTAGACTTCTGGCAATTTCAATCACCGCACATTGCATACCCAAGCAAATGCCAAAGAAGGGAAGATGCCTCTCCCTGGCATACCGGATCGTATCGATTTTTCCTTCTATTCCTCGAAGGCCAAACCCTCCAGGAATTAAGATTCCATCCACATCAGCTAACAAACGCTCAGGGCCGTCCTTTTCAATGTCCCCCGACTCCACCCATTGAATATGAACCCCTGTTTCATCGTGTAATCCGCCATGAGTTAAGGCTTCCGACACACTTTTATAGGATTCTCGAGACTCTACATATTTGCCAACCAGCGCTATGGTGACTTCATGTCGTGGCCGCTTAATCTTCTGGACTAAAATATCCCAATCCCGAAGATTCGGTGGGCGCGTTTCAAGATGGAGTAAACGAACAATAAGTTCATCCAGGCCTTCTTTTCTCAGGATAATCGGTACCTCATAGATGGAATCCACATCTTTGGCCGTGATAACAGAACCTTTATCCACGTTACAAAACATGGCAATTTTATCTTTCACGCCAGGAGGGAGAAATCGATCGGTCCGACACAACAGGATATTGGGTTGAATGCCGATTTCACGAAGTTTATTGACGGAATGCTGCGTGGGTTTGGTTTTGAGTTCACCGGCCGTTCCGATATAGGGCACTAAAGTGAGGTGGATATATATGACGTTTTCCCGACCAACCTCATAGGGCATTTGTCGAATGGCTTCTAAGAAAGGCAAACTTTCAATATCACCAACAGTCCCGCCAATTTCCACGATCACCACATCCACGTCATGGGCCACATTGAGAATTGTCTGCTTTATGGCGTCCGTAATATGGGGGACGACCTGAACCGTCGCTCCAAGATATTCTCCTCTTCGCTCCCTTTGAATCACCGATTCATAAATCCGTCCTGTCGTACAATTATTCTCCCGATGCAACTGAACGGTGGTAAATCGCTCATAATGCCCCAGGTCCAAATCAGTTTCCGCTCCATCATCGGTGACATAGACTTCCCCGTGCTGATAGGGATTCATCGTACCGGGGTCGACATTAATGTAGGGGTCCAGCTTCAGAAAGGTGATTGTCATGCCACGGCTTTCCAATAAATGCCCGATCGCCGCAGAAGACAATCCCTTCCCTAGGGACGAAACTACTCCACCTGTCACAAAAAGAAATTTACTCATAATGTTTTCTGGTTAGTTGGATAATGACCCACAGGGCCTTCCTTTGATCTGTCGACTCCACCATATTGTTCTATCTATTTTCAACCCTCTCTCCGGTCCAATAGTCTCTCTTTCGGCTCACAAAAGTTCTTGGATAAAAGACCCTCAGCAGTCAAAACATCTTCAGGAGTATCTATACGAATCGATTCGTGTTCCGTTTCCCAAACCATTATCGGAAGGCCATGTTCCAACGCCCGCAATTGTTCCAATTTTTCCGCCTCTTCTAGATATCCCGATGGCAGCCCGGCAAATCGTAATAGATCTGATTTTCTGAAAATATATACTCCCACATGCATATAGGCGATTTGATTATTCCCAGCAGGTACCCCATCGCGCCAGCAGGGTATCGGGCTCCGTGAGAAATACAGGGCCTGCCCGTTGATATCGGTTACCACCTTTACGATTGACGGATTGGTTAGATCCTGTGTGCGGTGTAGCTGTCTTTTCAACGTCCCCATCCCTGCAGGAGAAGCTAAAAAAGGAAGAATGAGATCATCCAGCAACCCAGGGTGTTGCGGAATTTCATCAGCTTGTAAGTTCACAATTACGTCATATTTCAATCGGGAAGCCACTTTCGCCACCCGGTCCGTTCCGGTTCGACAGAATTCCTTAACGAGACAGACTTCTCCACCAAAACTCTTAACCCCTTGTTCAATGGATTCCTGATCGGTAATAACCAGGATTTGCCCCACCTGCGAAACCTGTTGAACCCCTTCATAGACATGCTGGATAAGGGGCTTTCCAGCTATGAGGGCGAGTGGCTTCCCCGGAAATCGTGACGATCCGTAACGAGCAGGAATACACAGGCTGACGTGGGAATCATTTGTGGCCATGGAACAAAGCCTCTTGAAGTTGCGCCCGCGTCACTGTGGCGGTACCCACCATGCCCACCACAATACCTGCAGCCTGATTGGCTAATACCGCAGCTTCAGGAAGTGGGGCTTTTGCACTTAACGCTAATGCAAGAGTACTGATGACCGTATCGCCTGCTCCGGTGACATCATAGACTTGTCGAGCCACGGCCGGGATGGTCCATGATTGGCCCGTCTTTTCAAAAATACTCATTCCCTCTTCTCCCCTCGTGACCACGACTGACTGGCACTGTAATTGTTGTTGGAGAGCCAGGCCGATTTGTTCAACCGGAACATCCTGGCTTGGAAGGAATCCTGCTGCCTGTTTGGCTTCGAAATGATTGGGTGTGATAACTGTCACTCCCTGATAATACGCCATATGCTCAACCTTCGGATCCACTACGACCGGAACGCCGAATTGATTAGCCAGAACATGAATGGCTTTCATCAGGTCAACGGTGATCATGCCCTTCGCATAATCGGAAATCACCAGGCAGGAAACTTCAGGAAGACGGGAAGCCACATGTTTTATCATTTTCTTGGTCTGTCGAGACGAAATGTCATGGCGTTGTTCCACATCAAATCGAACAATTTGCTGATTGTGGGCTACCACTCTGGTTTTTTTAATGGTAGGGCGACTAGAGTCGACGAACACACCGGCAGTAAACGGGGACGATCGTCGAATGTCAGCAAGGAATTGTTTCCCAACATGATCCGCACCGACCATGCCGCACAATTCAGCTTGTCCACCTAATGTCAGAATATTATGATACACATTCGCTGCCCCACCCATTCTGTACGATTCAGAGTCCACATGAACAATCGGTACGGGCGCTTCCGGAGAGACGCGATGCACCTTTCCCCAGACATAATGATCGAGAATGAGATCTCCGATAACCAGAATGCGAGCACGGGAGAAGCGTTGAATATACTCCTTGAATTTCCGAGAGGAAATCGATGGGACAACAGATAGCGGTTTCATCCTTGAGTCAGCACAAGCCTGAAGTTTGGTTGAGTCGAGTGAGTTGGTCCTCACTATTCAATGATCTTCCCGATTCGTTCCCATCGGATCCAATCGGTCCAAGCTCCCTGCCCATTCCATGACCAATACACGAGGAAGGCCCTGCCTTTAATTTTATCCATTCGCACAAACCCCCAAAACCGACTGTCCAAACTTTGGTCACGGTTATCACCCATCACAAAGTAGGAGTCCGGAGGGACGGTTAGGGGCCCAAGATTATCCCGAGGATTGATGCGGCCATCAATAATTCCAGGGTCGACCCTCTGCGTGAAACCCTCATCCAACAAAGGCTGTCCATTCACAATCACGTGTTTATTTTGAATATGAATGGTATCACCAGGAAGCCCGATCACCCGTTTGATAAAATCCTTATTTTCATCCTCCGGGTAACGAAACACGATGATATCTCCACGCGACGGAGGATCAAAATTCATCACGATCGTAGAAGAAAAACACGTCACAGGGGGGAACGAAACCTGAAACTCGCAGTCTTTTGGCACCTGAAACCCATAGGCCAGTTTGGAAACGAGGATATGATCGCCAATCATCAGAGTTGGAATCATCGACCCTGATGGGATTTTAAAGGCCTGGACTACAAAGACCCGAATGGTGAGTGCCAAAATAATCGCAATGATTAAGGCCTCAGCATATTCTCGAAAAATGGATTTTTTGGATATCTCCATATCCTGTGAACTTGAAGTAACCGAAGATTCCTCTTGAAGATTTTTTTCGGAAGATTCGGTCATTTTGGGTTGTTGCGGATCTTGAGTGGTCATCAGCGGTTCAATTCGGATCGGTCTTTAAAATAGCCAGAAAAGCTTCTTGAGGGACTTCGACACGTCCTAATTGTTTCATCCGTTTTTTTCCTTCTTTTTGCTTTTCCCACAATTTGCGTTTTCGGGAAATATCCCCACCATAGCACTTGGCCGTCACATTTTTCTTGAGTGCGCCAATGGTTTCCCTGGCAATAATGCGTTTGCCTATGGTCGCCTGAATGACAATTTCAAACATTTGCTTGGGAATGAGTTCTTTCATTTTTTCGGCTAATTGTCGCCCGCGGCTTTGCACTTTATCTTTATGTGCGATAATGGAGAGCGCATCTACTGTCTCCCCATTCAGCAATAAGTCCAATTTCACCAATTCAGACTCGCGATAGCCGAGCAATTCATAGTCCAAGGATGCATACCCTTGCGTGCGAGATTTCAGGCGATCATAGAAGTCTAGCACAATTTCATTGAGCGGGATCTCATAGGTTAACATGGATCGGGTTGGATCCAGATATTGCAGCCCGACTTGAATGCCACGACGTTCCTGACACAACTGAAGGACATTTCCGATATAGCGCTCAGGCGTAATCATGGTGGCTTTAATATAAGGCTCTTCAATCCGTTCGATCTGTGAAGGATCCGGAAGTTTTGAGGGATTGTCGATGACCAGGGTTTCGCCTTTGGTGGTCGTCACACGATAAACCACCGTCGGGGCGGTACTGATCAGATCCAGTCCATATTCCCGCTCCAAACGTTCTCGGATAATTTCCATGTGGAGAAGCCCTAAAAACCCACATCGAAACCCAAATCCCAAGGCCAGGGATGTTTCCGGTTCATAGACAAAGGAGGAATCATTCAGCTGTAACTTCTCCAGAGAATCCCTCAGGTCCTCAAACTTGGCATTGTCGGTGGTATATAACCCGCAAAAGACTACCGGTTTGACGTCCCGGTACCCGGGCAAGGCCATGCTTGTTGGGCGCTTTGAATCCGTAATGGTATCGCCAATTTTAGTGTCAGATAGTTCTTTCATCCCGGCACAAATGTATCCGACTTCCCCAGGCCCCAGGCGATTCACCTTGGTTCGTTTCGGTGAAAAAACGCCCACCTCCAGGACTTCAAATTCGCGTCCGGAAAACATGAGCTTAATCATCATATTGGGGGTGATTTCTCCATCCATGACTCGAAGAAGCACCACGGCGCCCTGGTAATTATCGAACCAGGAATCAAATATCAGGGCTTTTAATGGGTGATCAATTGAACCGACGGGAGGCGGGATAATCTTCACCACTCCTTCAAGCACCTCCCTCACCCCTCGTCCATCTTTGGCACTGACTAAAAATGCCTCTTCACTCGACAACCCCAACACATCTCGAATTTGGACTTTGACCCCTTCGACATCGGCGCTCGGCAAATCAATTTTATTAATGACAGGAATTATCACTAAATCATTCGAAATTGCCAGATAGGCATTGGCGATCGTCTGGGCCTCCACTCCCTGGGTGGCATCGATTAACAGAAGTGCTCCTTCACAGGCAGCCAGGCTGCGTGAGACCTCATAGGCAAAATCTACATGTCCAGGAGTATCAATGAGGTTAAACTGGTATTCCTGTCCATCCGAACTCCGAAATCGTGTTGTGACAGCATGCGCTTTGATCGTAATGCCGCGCTCACGCTCCAGGTCCATGGCATCCAGATATTGAGCACGGGCCTCGCGTGGAGACACGGCACCGGTGATCTCCAAAAACCGGTCGGCAAGAGTGGATTTGCCGTGGTCGATATGAGCAATAATTGAAAAATTGCGGATGTGGATTTGAGGAAAGGCTTTACTCATTCGAAGTGACTCTGATTGTAATGAGACCCTAAAAGGTTGTCAAAATTCAATGGATTCCGCTAGGTTATTCCCTTAAAACAACCATGACTCTCAAGACGACCCGCACAGCCTTAGAGAAAGACGATCGCGAGTACGTGTGGCACCCTTTTACCCAAATGCAGGAATGGGAACGGCAGCCTCCTCTCATCATCAGACGCGGAAAAGGTTCGTATGTCTATGATATGGATGGCAACCCCTATCTCGATGCAACAGCATCCATCTGGGTCAATATTCATGGGCATCGACATCCTCGCATTGATGAGGCCATTCGTCATCAACTTACCCAGGTAGCTCATACGACGTTGCTGGGACTTTCCAATCCACCGGCCATTCAATTGGCGAAGGCTCTTATTCGCCTGGCGCCCAAAGGGTTACAAAAAGTCTTCTATTCCGACAACGGCTCCACCGCTGTTGAAGTGGCGGCCAAAATGGCTATTCAGTATTGGCAACAATGTCCGAATCCCCAACCACAAAAAACCCGGTTTATCCATCTTGGCATGTCCTATCACGGGGACACGGTGGGAGGAATGAGCCTCAGCGGAGTCGAATTGTTCCGCAGATCTTTTTCTCCACTCCTTTTTGCAAGCCATGACGTGGAGCCCCCTTATTGCTATCGATGTCCCCTTCAATTGCATTTCCCTCACTGTCGGCTCGCCTGTCTTGAGCCGCTTGAAAAACTTCTTTCCACACAGCATCAAGAAATTGCAGGTCTCATTCTTGAGCCCATGGTGCAAGCGGTCGCCGGGATCATTCCTTCGCCTCCAGGATACTTGAAACGTGTCAGGGAGTTATGCACGCGGTACAATGTCCTATTCATTGCCGATGAGGTTGCCACCGGGTTTGGACGAACAGGTCGGATGTTTGCCTGTGAGCATGAAGGCATTTCTCCGGATATCATGGCTATTGCCAAAGGTTTAACGGGAGGCTATCTCCCATTGGCCGCCACACTGACGACAAACGCCATTTATGAGGCATTTTTGGGAGAAGGGCACGAAAACAAAACATTTTTCCATGGACACAGTTATGCGGGGAATCCCTTGGGATGCGCGGCGGCTCTGGCCAACCTTGCCATCTTTAAAAGTGAACGAACTCTCGCAAAGCTTCAACGACGGATCCCTAAATTTCGCAGAGCTCTAGCCTCCCTGACCGAAGACCCTTGGGTTGGGGATATCCGGCAATGTGGCTTTATGGTTGGGATTGAATTAGTTCAACAAAAATCCCAAAAAATGCCGTTCCCGGCCTCCGAACGTATTGGCCAGAAAATAGCCATGACCGCGAGAACATTAGGACTGCTGATCCGTCCCATCGGGACCATTATGATTCTCATTCCTCCCCTTTCGGCAAGTATCAAAGAACTCGATCAAATGGTGTCTATTTTAAGACTGGCCATATCAGTGGTCCGTGCATCCGGCACATCTTTCTCCATACCATCACCTCCGGAAGCATTGAAGCGGCCCTTGGACTAGATCAGCTCAACCGTCTGACCAATGCGCAATTGACATCGGTCCACGGCCCGTCCCTGCTTCACAAAAATCTCGATATGCCCATTACTATTTATGAGACCTTCCGGGTATCCCAAGGCACCTTCTTCGTAATGTGTTTTTATTCCCTTGATGACCACCTCTCCAATTTTGAGCCCGGAGTATTCTTTCTTGGTCACTGATCGAAACATCTCTATGTCGGTCAGGGTCACATTCGTTATGGCATTGCCAAAATGGTCAATATAGACAATTCGCCCATGTAGGGCATGCCCTTCCATACGTGGGGGATCAAGGGGAAGTCTGACATAATCATGAATGAGGCGCCCGTACGAACCGGGAACCTGCCCCTTCGTCAACCAGGCTGCTGAAGGCGCAAATAAATCCCGTCCATCAAACGTCGCTCCCATGGAGTCCAATCGATATTGTTTATTTTCAATCGATCGAACTTGAACCGCGCTTTCCTCTTGAAGTACGTAGGTTAAGACCCCATTATCCGGAGCCAGGAAAAAATGCCTGGAAGTTGAGGCCAAAATTGGTCTTCGAGAGCTCCCCACCCCCGGGTCTACGACCACCACATGTACCGTTCCATCTGGAAAATATTGATAGCATGATTTCAAAAAAAATGCCGCTTGTTCAACCCCATGCGCCGGAATTCGATGTGTCAGATCGACGATGCGTATTTGAGAATTTATGCCGAGCATTACGCCCTTCATACTTGGAACAAAATAATCGACATCCCCAAAATCAGTGACCAACGTAACCAAAGAAATGGCGGAAGTCATGATTATAGCTCCTCAAAACAAATGGACTGGATTTGATATTCAATAACTCCGGCGGGTCGATGCACTTCAACAATATCCCCGACTCGATGCCCGATCAGCGCACGCCCAATAGGCGATTGAACCGAAATCGAGCCATTTTTGATATCGGCTTCTTCTTGTCCCACCAAGGTATAGCGTTTTTCTTCTTGTGACTCTAAACTTAAAATGGTGACTGTGGCCCCAAACACGACTGTGTCACTCTGCCCGGGCGAAATTTCCACCACCTGAGCAATACTAAGTTTATGCTCAAGTTCGGACATCCGTGTGTCAATGAATTGTTGTTGCTCCTTGGCGGCTTTATATTCGGCATTTTCCTTGAGATCACCATGTTCACGAGCTTCGGTGATAGCTTGAATGTTTTTAGGGCGATCTTCCCGCCGCAGCCTGGCCAGTTCTGCTTGCAGTGCCTCATACCCTTTTTTGGTCATAGGAATTTTCATGAACCCTCACTCCCCTCTCTAAAGCATGGAAATCGGATGTCAATCATCCAACATCGCGTCACGTCCATTTAGGCTTACCTGCCTGGCATCGCAGAATGATATTCCTGCAGACAGCGAACCTCCATGGATGTTTTCTTCATCGCCTCTATTCCTGAGATGGCGGCTTGCGCAGCCTGAATGGTCGTAAAATAAGGAATTCCGCCGAAGACGGATGCCCTTCGTATCGGCGCGGAATCATCCTGTGAAGAGGCACCTCCCACCGTATTTACGACTAATGACAGCTCTTTATTTTTGAGTAGATCTTCGATATGGGGCCGAGCCTCATTGATTTTATTCACCGTAACCACGGTGATCCCATGGGTCCGCAAAAAGGCGGCGGTTCCCTTCGTGGCATTCAGTGAAAAGCCGAGCTGCGAAAGTCGCTGTGCGATAGCAAGCGTCGCGGGTTTATCTCCATCTTTCACGCTGAGAAGGGCAGTCCCTGCCAAAGGCAATGGCATTCCCGATGCGGCCTGTGATTTGGCAAACGCCCAACCGAAACTTCGATCAATCCCCATGACTTCGCCCGTCGAACGCATCTCGGGCCCCAACAATACATCGGCGACGCCAAGTTTGGTAAATGGAAAGACGGCCTCTTTAATGGCAATGTGGGAAAAAAGTGGGCACTGCGTAAAGCCTAAGTCTTTCAGGGTTCGCCCTGCCATAACTTTCATCGCATGTTTGGCCAAAGGTACACCGATGGCCTTACTGACAAAAGGGACCGTGCGGGAAGCGCGAGGATTAACCTCCAAGATATATACCGACCCACCCTTGACGGCATATTGAATATTCATTAGGCCCACCACGTGTAATTCTTTGGCCAGAAGTATGGTTTGGTGATTGATCGCCTTCAGAATATCGGCATTAAGGGAATGGGCAGGTAAGGAACACGCTGAATCTCCTGAATGAATGCCTGCCATCTCGACATGTTCCATGATGGCAGCCACCACGACGTCTGTTCCATCGGCGATGGCATCCACATCAACTTCTATGGCATCTTCAAGGTAATCATCAATTAGCAAAGGATGTCTTCCCAAATCCATCTCGTGTCTCTGAAGGTATTCGTCTAATGCGTCGGCATCATACACAATTTGCATGGCACGCCCCCCCAACACATACGATGGGCGGACCATCACTGGATAACCAATGTTGACGGCTATAATATGAGCTTCATGTGAGGACCGGGCGGTACCGTTTTGTGGCTGCAGGAGATTCAATTCAATTAACAAATCACTGAATCGTTTTCGATCTTCCGCACGGTCAATGGCATCAGGTTGTGTCCCCAAAATTTTGACCCCTTCCTGCTCTAACGGGACGGCAAGCTTGAGAGGCGTTTGTCCACCGAATTGCACGACGACCCCGTCCGGTCGTTCAGTCAGAATAATCCGCAAGACCTCTTCTTTGGTCAACGGTTCAAAATACAAACGATCGGAAATATCATAATCCGTACTGACGGTTTCCGGATTACAATTGACCATAATCGTTTCTATGCCTTCTTCTTTTAGGGCCATTGCGGCATGCACACAACAATAATCAAATTCAATGCCCTGCCCAATGCGGTTCGGCCCTCCGCCTAAAATCATGATTTTTCTTTTTTGAGTAGGGCGGGATTCACAGGAGAAACCCGACGTTGAATAGAGATAGGGTGTATGCGCCTCAAACTCTGCGCCACAGGTATCCACTCTTTTAAACACCGTGCCATAGCCAGATCCCCTGACCTGTCGCCATTGACGAATCGTATCTTCCTCTCTTCCGATGAGTTGACCGAGCCGTTGATCTGAAAATCCAAGACCTTTTGCTTGTTCAAGGAGAGTCACCAGGGAATCAGGGCATCCTTTGCGGGTGTCGTGTGAACGATCGTTCCCAACTTCCGCCTTGTTTCTACGAACCCATTCCGCCTCAAAATCTACGAGTTCTTCAATCTCATGCAAAAACCAGGGGTCAACTCGCGACAGATGATAAAGCTCCTCTACCGACATTCCGATTCGGAACGCATCAGCCAGGAACCAAAGGCGATCAGCGGTCGGGATTCGAACCTGAGATTGAAGACGCTCATACAACGGATGAGCCGAGCCCGCAGAGTCTTTTTTTCCATTAAGTCCATGTAACGACATCAACCCATACCGGTCTGTTTCAAGGGAACGAATAGCCTTCTGCAAAGCTTCTTTGAAGGTGGATCCGAGTGCCATGGCTTCTCCCACGGATTTCATATGGGTTGTCAGCACCCGATCAACACCATCAAATTTCTCAAATGTAAACCGTGGAATTTTCACGACCACATAGTCGATGGTCGGTTCAAAACAGGCTTTTGTCACTTGCGTTATATCGTTGGGAATCTCATCAAGGGTATACCCGACGGCCAACTTCGCAGCGATCTTGGCTATCGGAAACCCGGTTGCCTTTGAAGCTAAAGCGGAGCTTCTCGATACGCGAGGATTCATTTCAATAACCATCAACGCTCCGTTGTCCGGATTCAAAGAAAATTGAATATTGGAGCCGCCGGTATCCACACCGATTTCTCGAATGATGCGGATGGCCGCGTCCCGCATATGCTGATACTCTTTATCAGACAAGGTCATGGCAGGGGCCACGGTGATACTGTCTCCGGTATGCACACCCATTGGATCGAAATTTTCGATGGGGCAGACAATAACCACATTGTCTTTGGAGTCCCGCATCACTTCTAATTCATATTCTTTCCATCCCAGAAGCGATTGTTCGAGCAAGGCCTGTCCAACAGGACTGGTCACAAGGGCCCAATCAATATACGTATCAAACTCTTCACGATTATAGGCGATATTACCCCCTGCTCCTCCCAGAGTGAATGATGGACGGACGATAGCCGGAAATCCAATTGTTTCAAGAAGCCGTAAGGCTTCTTCTCTTGAGCGAAATGATCCGCTGGCTGCCACATTCAATCCAATACGGGTCATCGCCTGTTTGAACAAGTCCCGATCTTCCGCTTTTTGAATCGACTCATAGGAGGCTCCGATAAGTTGCACTCCGTACTTTTCCAGAATACCCCGTTTCACTAGTTCCACTGTGATATTCAGGGCAGTTTGTCCGCCCATGGTGGGAAGCAGGGCATCAGGGCGCTCTCCCCCTAGAATGGCTTCCACAACTTCGACCGTGATCGGCTCCACATAGGTCCGGTCCGCGAGATCCGGGTCGGTCATAATCGTGGCGGGATTACTGTTAACGAGTATGACTTCAAAGCCTTCCTCCTTCAGAGCCCTGCAGGCTTGCGTTCCAGAATAGTCGAACTCACAGCCTTGCCCAATAACAATCGGTCCAGAGCCGATTAATAAAATTCGATGAATGTCGTTTCTTCGTGGCATGATGGGCTCTCAGGATTTTGAAACCGATCCAGATCTCGGTTTTTTAGTGGGAGATTCAGGTGATTGAGAAGGTGATGTCTCAGGATGATAAAATTTTAGTGCTTGGGGAATCCAGGCTTCAATTTGATTAATTCGGGTCACATCCGACGGATGGGTGGACAGAAATTCTGGAATCGCATTTTGACTGCGAAAACAAAATTTCCCGATCATTTTTCTCGGACATCCACTCATACGTTCCCAAAACGGCACCGCTTCCCTCGGATCGTAGCCGGCCTTGGCCATCAATTGCAGCCCGATAAAATCGGCTTCGGTTTCCTGGTCACGGGAATTGGGAAGGGCCACCCCTACTCCATAGGCACTCATGGCTCCAATAGCCAAACCAGGGTCGACGCCACCGGCGGCGGCTCCAGCCAAAGCACCGAGTTGACCAATTTGTTCCAAAATTCCACGACTGTATCGCTCGGCTCCATGCCGTTGCAACGCATGGGCAACTTCATGTGCCATGACCGTTGCCAGCCCGCCTTCTGTTTTTGTGTATTTTAAAATGCCGGTAAACACCGCCACTTTTCCACCAGGCAATGCAAAAGCATTCACTTGATCATCATCTTGAATGACAGCGAATTCCCAGACATATTCCGGTTTTTGGGCTGCCTTGGCAATGCGTTGTCCCACACGATTCACCATTAACGCTATTTCCGGATCCCTACTTAATGGGGCCGACTTTAAAACCTCGCGAAATGCCGCAAGTCCCAGGGCAATTTCCTTTTCTTCCGAAATATAAATCAATTGGTCTCTAGCCGTCCCCGGAGCCTTTTGACATGCTGAACTTAGCAACAGGATGGCACATACCGCACAGGCCAAGAGCCATTGGAATGCCTTTGCCGAATCCGGTGGATCGTTGGTCATGGGAACAACATTTCTTACATCAGAACAATATCGATTTTACGGCATCCACATGTACAACATTTGTGGTGTCCCTCCGGTTAACACGTTGAAGAGAGAATGCGAATCGACCTGTGGAAACCCGATAGGCCCAATCTGAGGAGGATCAAACCGTGAGTAGATATTCTGATGAGTTCCCCCTCCCCTCGTGTAGGTGACGACCTTGGCCTGTTCCAAATTTGCCTCCTTTTTGGCCAAATCTATCGCCTCATCCAAATATCCAATGCTATCCACAAGACCCTTGGATTTGGCAATATCAGCCGTAAAAATCCGTCCGTCAGCTACCGTGCGAATCTGCTCCATGCTTAATCCGGGTCTTCCCTCTTTCACCACCGAAAGGAATTGCTCAAACAAATGATCAATGGTCCCTTGGAAGATAGCCCGCTCTTCATCATCCATTGGCCGGAATGGAGAGCCCATAGATTTTTTAGGACCCGAAACAATCGCCGCCGGTTGGACCCCGACTTTTTCCAACAGCCCCTCTGCATTCATGGTCACCATGATGACCCCGATACTTCCGGTAATGGTTGAGGGATGTGCAAAAATATGGTCGGCGGCCATCGCAATGTAATATCCGCCGGAAGTGCCTAAATCCATAATTGCCGCAATGATGGGGACAGCGCGTTTTTTCTTGTAGACTTTCAGCTCATGATATACCAGATCTGAGGCCGTGACTGATCCTCCTGGAGTATTTATTCGAAGGATGATAGCTTTGACATGTTCATCCTCTTCGGCTTTGGTCAATTCCTCTTTGATCCGTGCCGGAAGACTGGGTTCCTCCAAGATACCCGATGCTTTGCCTGTCGTCAGCATGCCCGAGATATCAATCAACAGCACTTTATCCTTTCCCTCACCAGAAATGATGGCCTCCCGGAGTTTTCCTCCTCCGGGAAACAGATCAATATGGATGCACCCGCTGACCGTAAAAAGAAAAAGAATCAGAAAACAACGAGTCATCAACATTATCCACGGCCTTTCATCATTTCCAGAAATTGTCGGAACACATACGAAGAATCATGCGGGCCCGGGGAGGCTTCCGGGTGATATTGAATGGAAAGAATTGGACTCTCTATGCCTGCCATTCCTTCACAACACCCATCATTCACACTCTGATGCGTAATTTCCATTCTTCCAACGCAGGAGTCAAACTGTTGAGACGTCAACGGCGTACAGGCACCTTCCTTGTGAGGAAGGGCAACGGCAAAATTATGGTTTTGCGAAGTAATTTCAATCTTTCGGGTGCGAAGATCCATGACTGGATGATTGGCTCCATGATGCCCAAAGGTTAGTTTATGAGTGTGCAATCCCAGGGACAATCCCAATACCTGATGCCCTAAACAAATTCCCAACAGTGGTTTCCACCCCAATAGCTGCTTGACGGTTTCAACTGCATAGGGCACCCCTTCGGGATCTCCTGGGCCATTGGATAACACAATCCCATCTGGATTAAGGCGACGGACCTCTTCCGCGGTCGTCGAAGCAGGCACAACCCGAACCTGACATCCCAGGTCCACAAGACTTCGTAAAATATTCTGTTTCACACCAAAATCCATGACTACCAGTTTCAAAGGGGCCTGAGGGGTGTTTTGAGTGAAAAGGGAAGGGTTACTACTAGCCGAGTCCATAACAACGGATCTCTCAGTCCATTCATAGGCGTCCTGACAGGTGACCTCCCTCACCAAATCACGTCCAACCAGGGAAGGCACGGCCTTCGCCTTTTCTCGCAGGGCGATGTCATCGAAATCTACATGAGAAATGATTCCCATTTGTGAGCCGTGATCACGGACATGACAGGTCAGTGCTCGCGTGTCTATCCCTTGAATGGCCACAATACGATGCTCAATTAAATAATCTTCGAAAGATTGCCGGCTCCGCCAATTACTCCGGTACTTGGCCGCTTCACGAACAATAAACCCTTCCGCCCACACCCGATGCGACTCATCGTCTTCCGGGGTCACCCCATAATTCCCTATTTGGGTTGAGGTCATCAGTACGATTTGCCCTTTATAGGAAGGGTCGGTCAAAATTTCCTGATAGCCCGTCATGGCCGTATTAAATACCACTTCTCCTACGGTTTCGCCTTTGAAACCAAGTGCATGTCCCTGAAAGATGGTTCCATCGGCTAACGCCAGAACTGCAGGCTTCATGGTCTTTCCTTTTTCATCTTCTTATTTCCGTTGTACCAATCAAGAATAATTATGAGCGAGAAGCTATGGAATGGTGAAAGAGAGCTTTCCGTACCTTTACAATAAGCAGTGTAGCCGCGAGCCCAAAATTCACCAAGTGGCAGGCTCGTACAACCATATGAAGACGAAAAAATTTTGCGTAGGCGGTATCTTTGTCTTCTTTTGAGATCGCCTCAAAGGCCTCTTCCTGTAAATTAATGGCTTGGGGACCAAGAACGACCAGAATGCTGAACGTCATAAGGGCCATTCCGGCCAGAAGCCACCATTCCACGGAAGAAACGGCAAACATCTCGGAGGGGTTATGGCCAAAAGCGCGGAAGCGACTCACGGCCACCACACTCAATAAAATCAAAATCCAGACATTCATTAAGCCAAACCCATCAAAAACTCTCCGTAAAAAACGCCCAGCTGGTTCCATCCCGAAGGAATTAAAAACGGCAGGAATCACCAACGCAATAATGACGACTAACCCGCCCACCCATAAGATTAAGGCACACAGTTCGAAAAGAAAACCCACGACCCCCCCAATTAATCCGCTTCATACTTTTGAATTATCGGGCATCATAGACCATCCTGCCATCAACCAAGGTCATCTTCACTTTTCCCTTCACTGTCCAACCCCCAAATGGGGTATTCTGACTTTTTGAAAAAAATTTAGTGGGATCCACCACCCACTCTTCATGAGGATCAAACACCACGATATCGGCATGTGACCCTGGCTGGAGGCTTCCAACAGGCAGATGAAAAAGCTGGGCAGGAGATCTGGTCAATTTATCAAGTGCCTGTTCAAGGGACAAGACCCCCTCATGCACCAGACGGAGGGTTAAGGGAAGAGCGGTCTCAAACCCTACAATTCCAAACGGAGCCGTATCAAATTCCAATTGTTTTTCTTGGAGAGCATGGGGAGCATGGTCGGTAGCAATGGCATCAATGGTCCCATCCACCAAGCCCTGCTTAAGGGCTTGAACGTCTTCATCCGTCCGCAGCGGTGGATTCATTTTGGCGTTGGAATTATAACAACGGACAGCTTCTTCAGTTATGGAAAAGTGATGAGGACAGACTTCCGCGCTCACCGGCAACCCTTGCCCTTTTGCATGACGGACCAGTTCCACCGAACGGGCAGTGCTCAAATGAGCCAGATGCACATGAACTCCGGTAAGATCCGCCAGAGCCAGGTTTCGAGCCACCATCACCTCCTCTGAGGCATCGGGAATCCCTGGCATCCCGAGTTCAGTCGATACCATACCCTCGTTCATGCATCCGCCATCGGTTAAATGCAGGTCTTCGCAATGGTCCACCACAGGAATTCCAAAAGCCTTGGCATACTCCAGCGCCCGTCGCATGACCAAACTATTCATCACGGGGCGCCCATCATCCGAAATGGCCACACACCCGGCGTCCACCAGCTCACCAATATCCGCAAGTTCTTCTCCTTCGGATTTTTTGGTGATGGCCCCAATCGGGAACACCCTGGCTTTGCCGGCCTGTTGTCCTTGGGCCAACATAAACTTGGTGATGGCAGCGTTATCATTCACGGGCTGAGTATTCGGCATACAACAAATGGTCGTAAATCCTCCTGCCACGGCCGAGGCCGCGCCGGTTGCGATGGTTTCTTTGTATTCAAACCCGGGTTCCCGTAAGTGGCAATGCAGATCGACAAGCCCAGGCGCCACAATCCAGCCATTGGCTTCAAGAATTGTAACTGATGAATCCTGACAAAGGGGGTTCGTCAGTGGAAAACCGACTTCAAGGATGGTTCCATCTTGAATAAGCACATCGGCCCGTCCATTTACGTGGCCGGGGTCAATCACGATTCCACCTTGAATACAGAGCAGATGAGAAGAGGTGGAAGAATGTCCTGTCTTTTTGGTCATGTTGTCCGATTATTCGTTAAGGGTTGAACGATCACTAGATCCTGATAATAAATACATAAGGGCCATCCGCACAGAGACGCCATTGGTCACTTGATCCAGAATCACCGCTACCTTGCTATCAGCGACCGATGGGGAAATTTCCACGCCCCGGTTCAGAGGACCGGGATGCATCACAATGGCATCCGGTTTGGCGAGCTTGAATCTTTCCGTCGTTAAACAAAACAGTTTGGCATATTCTCGAAGACTGGGAAGCAACGCCCGCCCTAAGCGCTCACGTTGCAATCGCAGCATGATGATCACATCCGTTCCAATCAAGGCCTCATCAAGATCGTGGAATACCTCCACACCGAATTGTTCGAGACCGAAGGGAATCATGGTTGGCGGAGCCACGACTCTCACCTCTGCCCCGAGTTTGGTCAAAGCAAGAATATTCGAGCGAGCCACGCGGCTATGTGCAATATCGCCAACAATCACCACCACGAGGCCCGAAACGCGTCCTTTTTTCTCTTTTATGGTAAAGACATCCAGGAGGGCCTGAGTGGGATGTTCATGCCACCCATCTCCCGCATTGATCACCGATGATCTGACCGAACGCGCAAGGTTTTCTGCGGCACCAGGTGATGGATGACGCAGCACAATAATATCTGCCTGCATAGCTTCAATATTTCTGGCGGTATCGACTAAGGTTTCTCCTTTCACCATACTGCTGGTCGAAGGCGAAAAATTAATGACATCGGCACTCAATCGTTTAGCAGCCAATTCAAAAGACGTTCGAGTACGAGTACTGGGCTCAAAAAATAAATTCACCACCGTTTTCCCTCGCAGAGCCGGAACTTTTTTGATGTCTCTCCCTCCGACTTCTTTCAGGGATTCGGCTGTCGTCAGAATCAATTGAATTTGGTCAGCTGATAAGGCTGCAATGGTCAATAAATCTTTGCGTTCTAGACCCATAATGACTTTATGGTGTTAATATGGAGACTCGATCGTCCTGCCCTAATTCCTCAAAAAAAACCTGGACGTTTTCTTCCCGGGCAGTCGGGATGCTTTTCCCGACATAATTGGCACGAATAGGAAGCTGTCGATGTCCACGATCGACAAGAACAGCCAGTTGAATTTCGGCAGGCCGCCCTAAATCCATTAACCCATCCAAGGCAGCACGAATGGTTCGTCCGGTAAATAGTACGTCATCGACCAGCACGATTTTCAAATCGGATATGTGAAACGGAATGGTCGTTTTTCGTATTTCCGGCTGATCTTTTCTGATGGAGAGATCATCCCGATACAAGGTGATATCCAGCTCTCCAAGAGGCACGTCCCGTTTTTCAATCTGCTGGATTCTGAGAGCAATCCTTTTGGCGAGAAACACTCCGCCCGTGCGTATTCCCACCAACGCTAACCCTTCAATACCTTTATTCCTCTCAAGAATCTCATGACTAATGCGGGTTAAGGTTCTGGCCATTTCCTGACCATCCATTAACAATCGTTCGTGTGGCCGAGGAGCAGTGTTCATGTCATCGCGCCCCATGAGGACAAAAAAAACCCTTCTCAGGACGACATGAGAAGGGCACACATAAAATGGCCAATTGAGTGGCCGTCATCGCTTGACTCCTTACCCACCTCGCCGGATGAGTTTTAAAGGTTTCCCCATACTATTCGCACAACGTTCGGCTGTCAAGATCGTTTAGGGACATGTGCATTCAACGGGACCAAACAACCTTTGCGCTTTTACGGTTGGGCCCCTTGAAACTAATACCGAACAGGATTTTGAATAATCCAGACCGTCAATTCAGGATTTAACCATCCATGGGGAAGTATTGTTTGATGAATCCGGAAAGGAGGCAAAGAATTTCCTGCGGCAGAATGGAGAATCTGAAGGCCTAGCCTCTGGAGATTCTCTTTCAGAACGGGGGGGCCGGCCACACAACCGACACTCCCCTCCGCAAGATAGGTCCGTAAAAATTTTACCCAACAGTCGATCATATCGGAATTGGAATAATCTAAAAAGGGAATCCAGAGATAAATCCAATCATACCTGGTCGGCACTGTGTCCAACATAAGCTGCTCAAAGGGGAAAAATTGAAAATTTGAAAACCACGCCAATCGATCCATTCTAGAAAGGCTATTCCATATAGATTGGGCATGTTTTTGAGCAAATTGTGGCCAGGTGTACCAAATGGTATGGATTTGAGTTTCCTGGAACTGAAGGCATGAACCCAATCCCGCTTCGCAATGTGAAAGCAAGACCTGTTTCGCGTGAGATCGTAAGTGAAAGAGATCCTGATGTTCCTCAAAATAATCATCCAAAAAATCAAAAACGAAAGGTTGACTTTCCTTTTCCCCGACCATTTCAGATTTATCAGGATACAGTAAAACCGAAGAGAAGGCTTCCTGGGGAGTCAGCATAGGGGGGGTGATGGGAAAACCGGCCCGCCAAGTGCAGGCGAGAGGCTTCCAGGAAATCGAATGGTTCGGTTTGGACAGCTGCCAGGAGGGTCGAACGGTTAATTCCTTTTGGCTAGGGCCATCAAATAACACCAGGCCGTCCGCCGTGACCCCCGCTCCCCGATTGTCCGACACCGGCAGACCTGACTCGGGTATTCGGTTAAACGATAGGCCGGAAGGATCATCCCACCATGTGACTTTTTGAATCATCTGGTTTCTGACCGTCACGCAAACATGCTGGTCTTCATCCATATAGCGAACGGGAAAATCGGAAGCGGGAAGCCAATGAACTTCATGGGATCGTTCAATATCCAAAAACACTTCCAGCGGGGATTGCCTCGAAGAAACGGAAGGGGCAAAAAATAGGCTGAAGAGTCGGAACGCCGCCTCGGAGGGATATGCCGGAATACCGCGGTATTGCAGGGCACGGCCGCCATTACTATTTTGATCGTCATAGAGACCTCGAATGAATTCAAAGGTCGCACTACCGGTTCCCGGCAAAAGGGATAAAAACAATTCTACCACTGGGAGATAGTCAATCCGGCTCCACTCCATCCGACTCATACATGACATGAACTTGGCTTCTTCAAAGGATCCATTGGGTAACACATAAAACGCGTCTTTAACCTGGTGAATCGTGGCTTGCCCGTTACCATGAAGGACAACGTCCTCATCCCGATAGAAAAATCGGACCATTGCCAAGTCGGAATGCAAGGACCGGGCTGCCATCTGACGCAGGTCGTCTTGGGTGATCTGTTCCCAGCCTGGCCGCCGAGATAAATCTAAGGAAATGGTATTGACCAACCCTCCCGGTTTAATCCCGACCCATTGACCCCAATCCAATCGAAGACGGGCAGAGACAAGGGAGAGCGCCCCCGTTGGCTTTTGCTCCCACAAACATTCATGGAGAGGATTTCCCTCTGGATCTGCCAAAAGAATCCGTTGCCCATGCTTGCCATACAACACACAATGACCAGTGGGCTGTTCTAGGATCCGCCCACCCGCGGAATCCCATTCCTGTCTATAGATCTGATTGGCAGGAAACCGTAGGGCTTGGGGATGGTTCAATACGCATTGAAGGTTCATAATGAGGCATGGAAAAGCATAGAAGGCAGATTGACTCTAAAAAAATTAAAAACGGAAGACGGGATTGGTGTGAGAAACAAATGTTGAGAACACTGCATCGAACCGATCGGGCCCTTACTCCCGGACTTGACCGGAACCGTATACCACATATTTCGAACAGGTTAAATCTTCTAACCCCATGGGACCACGAGCATGGATCCGGGTTGTGCTAATCCCAATTTCGGCACCCAACCCAAACTCATAGCCATCGTTCAAGCGGGTCGAGGCATTGACCATCACGGTACTGGAATCCACCTCTCGCAAAAATCGCAGAGCCCGATCATAATCATTGGTCAAGATAGAGTCCGTATGACGTGAACCATATTGGTGAATATGGTCCATGGCGCTTTCCATATCCTTCACCACTTTGATCGCCACAATGAGCGATAAAAATTCTTTGCCGAAATCGTCTTCTTGGGCAGGTTTGGCCTGAGAAAGGATTTGGCAGGTTTTCGAACATCCCCGCATTTCCACTCCTGCCTCAATAAATTCTTCGGCTAAGGGCGGCAAGAATTTTTTGGCCACTTTCTCATGCACCAGAAGAGTTTCCATGCTGTTACAGGTCGAGCAACGCTGAGCCTTTGCGTTGAAACTGATTCGTTGGGCCATGGCCAGATCCACATCTGAATCCACATAAATATGGCAAACGCCTTTGTCGTGCTTGATCACCGGGATGGTAGAGTGCTGCGTGACCGTGTCCATCAGCGCCTCGCCACCACGAGGAATGATGAGATCAACAAACCGGTGGCTTTTGAGCAGAGCAAGAACGACCTCGCGGTCAGTCTTGTCGATAAAGGTAATGGCTCCTTCTGGAATTCCAGCCTTTTGGGCCGCTTCCCCAAGAATCGTCGCAAGAGCCAAATTGGAATGGTGCGCCTCGGACCCCCCTCGCAGCACACACACATTGCCGGATTTAAGACAGAGGGCCGCCGCATCAGCGGTCACATTGGGGCGTGATTCATAAATGATCCCGATTACCCCAATCGGCACACGCACTCGACCGACTCTCATTCCATTGGGTCGTTGCCAGAACCCCATCGATTCGCCAACTGGATCCCGTAGCTGCGCAATCTCGCGAATGTGCGCCGCCATATCGGCAATTCTGGCTGGAGTTAAGCGAAGTCGATCAGCCATAGCCGTTCGTGAGGGATTCTCTTCGAATGCTGAAAGATCTTCTTCATTGGCCTTAAGGATCGCTTCTTCTTCAGCCTCCAGCCCATCAGCCATAGCCATTAACGCCGCATTCTTTTTCAAGGCATTCAGTCCACTCAATGGACGGGCAGCCTGTTTGGCTCGTTGAAGCAAGGGTTTCAGGTATTCCTCAGGGGAAAGCTCTGCCTCTTCTCCCGAAACTTCAAGCTCATCTTGAGATTTATTGGTTTGCATAGCCTTATGTTTTCCGGAGGTAACAATATTTTATGGACGGAACAGTGTTGAGAATACCTGGCAGTTATAAAAACCGTCAAGGAAGCGAGGATTGGACTGAGCGGACAATGACTTCCTCCTGAAGAACAATTGTGCACGACCCGATCGAGCATGTATCAAATTAAGGGAAGGGTTAACCTCTGTTCAAAAAACATTGGAGTGGAGTTGATCCACACGTTCCTCCTATCGCGTACCGTGAGGCCTAATCCTACATAGAAATATCCGTCCTTGTTCGGTAAAGGCGGCCATGGAGAAGAAAGATGATTTGCCAGGAACCTTCCCGGTTTATTATTAAAATATTTGATATCAGGGAATCAAAACGTGTCACCTGAAATTTTAAGATAACGGTTTATTTTACTCGCTCATCCATGCAACTCATAACGCATCTCGCCACTTTTAAAGCTAGCAGCCAACGTTGCCACAAATTTTGTCTCCCGCCTAGCGGGTAAATCCGGATCATTTTTTTTCGAATTTGTCCAGAAACCTTCATAAGAAGTCGAAACCCTCTGAATCCGAGCATTGAGGTATAGAAAAAAAGGGCTCCTGAAAAGCCTGCGTGCGGCGAAAGCACAATTGAGCAAGATATGGGCACCTTCTTGAAAACCGCAAGAAATTAACGGTGCCGATCACTATGGCCTTAATTTTATGGTAGAGTACCTTTGGGCATCGAAGAATTTGGGAGTTTCATTATGGTGAAAGAAAAAATACCCAATCTTTTGTTTCTAGCAAGCACATTCGTTTCATTTACTTCATGCTCTATCCTCTTTCCTGTGGAAGTTTCAACGGTTGAGGCAGCCCTGAATTCTGAAGAAATGATTGCTGGTGACCAGGTTTCAGTGGACAATTCGACTAGAAAAAGGTCAATTGACTGGCGAAAGACGCAAGGTTGGGAGAAAAGGTTATTGGGCGAAACCTTTTCTCAGAACCATTTCCAAAAAAATCAATCGCAAAACAGCTCTCTGTTTCATCTGAAATCACCAGGAAAACTGCCAGGCATCGAATTCGGATTCGAAATGCATAGCATTCAGGCTTTTCAATCGGTCGTTCCTTCAGAGAATTTGCCAAAAGCCCTGGAACTCAAGCGGGAACAACCTCTTCTTCTCCCTCCCTCAATCAATGCCCCGGATTACAACGGAGGGTTCCTCCGGTTCACTTGGTAATAAAAATCGCGTCACTCCTCACAAACATAAGACTCTGAGCCCGCGCCACCTTGGGCGTGATGTTTATAAATTTTTCCAATTTCAAATCCTCCAAACAGGAAATAGTTGATATAATTAATTGGAAAATGAAGAAGCCTTTGTGTTATAAAATCTGGTCGAAGTTAATGGTTCTAGGAGTGTGCCGAGGTAGCTCAGTTGGTAGAGCACAGCCCTGAAAAGGCTGGTGTCCGCAGTTCGATTCTGCGCCTCGGCACCACGAAAACAAAAACTTCACATGTCCTCCTGACCCACCAGCATGAAGCTTTTGAACTTTCCGACATTCAGGCCTCTTCGCATTGTTACGGAATCATTGTTGATTCTTGTAACCTCTCTTGTATTGCTAAGCCCTCAAGCCCTTTTTGCCACTGAAGGTGATGGTGCAAAATTAGCGCAAGTCTCTTCTCAACCTTCCCCACCTCCAAAAACCAGAACCGTTGTTGCGGACCTCCTAATGGTCGATGGCGGGTTTTATGTGGTTCGAGGGGAACGTGGAGAAATTCGTATCGAGGTCACCCCGGAAACTCAACTGGCGGAGTCATTCACATTTGGTGATCGTATCAAAGCAGTGCTTTTACCGGACGACAAGGCTATTGCCATCACTAGAGCACAACCAGGGGAACCGATTGGGACAACAAGTAAAGCTCCCGTCACCCCGGCTCCTCCATCCACTCCATCTCCCGGCGCTAAATCGAAACCCTCCCCCCCCCCGACAAAAGTATCGCCGAATGTGCGGGTTATCGTTGCTGACATCTTAATGGTTGATGGAAATTTTTATATCATCAGAAGCGACTATGGAGAAATTCGAATTGAAGTGACTCCCAAAACCCAGTTATCCGAGTCCTTCAAGTTTGGGGATCGGATCAAAGCAAGGGTCACTCCACAAGATCAGGCATTATCAATTGTTCGCGCGAGCCCAGATGATTCTCCTGGGATTCGCTTGGAGGAAAGCCCTATGGCCTCGATTCCGACGGCACCTCCGGTTGTAAGTACCCCCGAAACAGAACCCACAGGTTCCAAAAAGGACACAGCAACGACTGCTCCAAAGGTGTCTCCAAAAGTTCGTACGATTGTGGCCGAGATCCTAATGATTGATGGAAACCTTTATGTTGTCAGAGGGGATCGAGGAGAAATTCGTATCGAAGTTACTGCTGAAACAACCCTCTCTGAGTCCTTTAAATTTGGGGATAGGATTAAGGCCAAAGTTTTGCCAAATGATACCGCATTATCCATTGAACGTGCCCGGCCAGATGAATCACTTGGGACCCAGACGCCCTAAATTTCAGATTCTTTTCCCCGAATAATTTATCGTTTCATTTTTCAAGATCTCGAAACAACTGTTTTCTGTTTTTGCAAAACTGTCTGCCCGGCATGGCTTCACTTCAGAATCTCTGGATGGGCGAACCAACTGGAGAAAAGTGAATGGAAAAGACTAAAACAAGGGGAATAGACCAAGGAGTAAGGCTAAATATCAGACGCTGAAAATGAAGGAGTTAAATATCCACTTGCGAGCTTTTTGCCTCACGTTTCACAACCTGTTGAAGGATGTTCCGATAGGCTCGAATCCGCTTGACATATTTTACAGGCTCCCAGCCCCGGGCATAACGATGGGGCAGGTCCTGATAATATTCCTTATGGGCTAAGAGGGGAAGAATGCTTTTAATGTCATCCCACTGATTGGAGTTTTTACCTAAACGCTCAGCAAGCAATCGAGCATCGTTAATATGTCCCATACCGACATTGTAGGCCGCAAGAGCAAAAAACATGCGATCCGGCATACGAATGTGGTCAGGAACCCGCTTCTGCAAATAAGACAGATAGCGAGCCCCACCTGCTATGCTTTTGGACGGGTCAAGCCGGTTTTTGATTCCCAGATCCGAAGCCGTGGAACGTGTGAGCATCATAATTCCTCGAACCCCTGTGGGACTGACGGCCTTGTGATTCCATTGAGACTCTTGGTAGGCCATGGCCGCCAACAACATCCATGAAATACCTGACTTTTTTTCAGCTTCCTGAAATTCTTCACGGTAGGAAGGCAGCCTAGTCTCAATATGCCGCAAAAAGGTCTTTACCTCATACGCGGGCAGGTTTGTTCCTAATTGCGCAGTACGCTCCTGATGGGAGAGGAAATTCCGATCATGATGGGGAAGCTCCCAAAGGATCAACAGTACTCCCAAAAAGGCCATAACCAGACCGATTTGTTTACCGACCTTTTTAATTGTTTCCATGACCGCCATTATTCCTTCCGCATCTACAACGAATCGTCATACTAAACAATTGTGCTGGGTGTATTGATGGAAGAATATCCACGTTGGGTTACAGGATAAGATTATGGTGGCATAAAGAGGGGAATTAGGCAAGGAGAATTTCCCCCGATATCCCTTATAAAAAAACACAACCTATCGGCTTCTGTTGTCGAATCGATATCAATATTTGCTACATTTTCCTTTAAATAAGAAATTCGATTATGTAACGGATAGGATCCAAACATTACTTTACTAATCTTTTCGGATAATCCAATCAGAATATTTAGAGACTTCTAATCCCATCGAACGGTTTCTACCTTATGACTTGTTAAAGACACCAGCGTCACAAGAAAAATACTTAATTTGCCTCAAGGGGATGATGGTGACTTCCTTGGGAGTATCGATTTCAAGAATTTCCATATCATCGCTGATAGTATGGCGAATAGCATCCTGGAATTCTAATTCTTTATTATCAACAAAGGTAACCTTGACCCAATACTGCACCGTAGACTCCTTTCAATAAAACATTATGAGAATGTACGCGGAAAACGTCAGCGCCCCCCAGATCATTATTGACCCAGCTCATAAGATCGAGCCGTAGCAGCTTTGACGGCTTCCATTAAGGTCGCCCGTAACCCCCCTGTTTCTAGGTGTTGAAGACCCGCGATCGTTGTCCCACCCGGTGACGTCACCCGATCTTTAAGTACGGCAGGATGTTCGCCACTTTCAATTACCATCCTGGCCGCTCCTAATACTGTTTGTGCCGCAAGGACACTGGCTACTGTTCGTGGAAGACCGACCAGGACCCCACCGTCTGTGAGTGCTTCAATTACCAGATAGATGTAGGCAGGGCCACTTCCGCTCAAGCCCGTCACGGCATCCATTAAGGATTCCTCCACCATGACGACTTTGCCAACCGATTCAAAGATTGATTGAGCTAGGTGAAGGTGGTCCGGGGAGATCCCTGAACTTCCGGCCAAAGCCGTGACACCTTCCTGAATGAGCGCAGGGGTATTGGGCATCGCACGAATTAGGGAAATGTTTCTCCCAACATGCTCTTGAATGCGTGCTAAAGGATACCCCGCTGCGACGGAAATCAGTAAGTGATCCTGAGAAATCTGCTCTTTGATCTCTTCCAGCACTGTATCCATAACCTGAGGCTTCACACAGAGAACAATGATATCGGCTGATTTCACTGCATCAGCGTTTTCAGATCCCACATGAACTTGAAAGGTCTTCTGAAAATGTTCTAACCGGATTGAGGAAATATCGGTAACAGAAATATTGGCAGGAGACGCAAGATGGGCTTTCAAAATTCCGGTCACCAAGGCATCCGCCATGTTGCCTGCCCCTAAAAATACAAACTTTGGTGATTGCCCCATCCACCGAGTATAGCCGGAGGCTGAAAGCGGTTCAACTTCACTCCAGAGAATATGAACAGAATCTCTTAACAATATTTCCCACAATTCAATGCCCTTTAGGAACGGCTTCAAAAAAAATATCCATTTGAACAACAACCCTTTTCAAATACGCCCCCCTGCTTGGGGGTAGCGCATTAGTCGCTTGCCCGGGCTACCCGGTGCATAGTTTTCCGGGCGGCATTGAGTTGCCCCTCCCTTTAGGTGAAGAGTATATTATGAAACCCTGTAAATTGGTTTAGACCCGTTTGTTCCGTTGCCATTTCGCTTACGTTGCAGTCCACAATGATTTAAAATTAGAAGCAAGGAGGAAGGTATGAAAGCCTGGCCTGTTTTCTTCATTTTCGCGATTATGGGTGTCTGGGGCATGGCAGCCGAAGCCCGCCAAATTCCTCTCACCCCAGAGCAAAAAGCTCAATTAGAAACGGCCCAGACGGTATTGGTAGAGGTCCTTGCCCTAACGGAAAAAGGAACGTATGACCCCAGTCCTCTGGTGGCCACGGTCAAGGCGCGCCTGGAAGACATTGGGTATACGGTCACCACGGACGGCTCCCAGCCGCACGATGTAGCAGTGAAAGTTAAATGTGAAGAAGCTAAAACGTCGACCCGCACCTCTCCCTCCGGCGGGGATGTGGACCTGGCTGATGCACCCAACCGTCTCTGGAAAGGGCCGGCCTGTCTGTTGACGTATTTCCTCCAACAGAACAATTTCCAATGGAAAAAGGAAGTGCGCACGACCTTTCCGGATGCCAGGCAGGCGGCCCAGCAGGCCCAGGTTGAGGATGCCGGAGCCTATGCAATGGACCAGCTCAACCAACGGCTCGCGGAATATGACTTCCCCGTACTGCTCTCGGCCGAATGGGGTCAAATTGACCGCCTGCTCAAACTGCTGGATAACCCCAAGACACCCAAGCTGCGGAAAGTGAAAATTCTTTCCGTCCTCAGCGATGTGCATGCGGAAGACGCCCTCCCGCAACTGACCAAACTTCTCGAGTCCACCGACTTGCAACAAGAAACCATCAATGCGCTTTCAGGCGCCGGAGCCGATTCCATACCGGTCCTCATCGATTTATTCCAAACCAGTCCTCAATCCAACATGCGGGCGGAAGCGGCAAAAGCCTTGGGGGATATTGCAGCCAGGACGGGAGATCCCCGTACGATTCCCCCATTGGTGGAATATGTTTCCGAAGTCTTACCTCAATTGAAAACCTCTGAAGATATAGATTTTCCCCTCCTCACTGAAGTGGTCTGGGCGATTGGCAAATTACGATGGGCCCACTCTATGAAGCCAATAGCAGAGCTACAGGATAAAGTGTGGCTGATTCATGACAATTCAGAAGAGATGGCTGAGTTGCGAGAGGCCACCAATTGGACCTATAAAGCAATAGAATTGCAAGATGCTGCCATGTTGCCCTCGTATTGCTAATATACGGTACAATTTAAGAAATTCCGTTCAACTTCCTGTTAACCAAGTCATACCCCCATGAGACTCATGAGGGTTTGAACTTGGCGATAATGTAAGGAGGTTACTCATGACACGCTGGCCTGTTTTTCTCATTTTCGCAATTTTGTGTGTCGGGGCCATTGAATCCGAGGCACGCCGAATTCACCTCACACCAGAGCAAAAAACGCAATTAGAGAGGGCTCAGACCGTGTTGGTGGAGGTCCTTGCCCTCACGGAAAAAGGAACGTATGACCCCGGTCCCCTGGTGGCCACGGTCAAGGCGCGCTTGGAAGACATTGGGTATATGGTCACCACGGACCGTTCCCAGCCGCACGATGTGGCAGTGAAAGTTAAATGTGAAGAGGCTAAAACCTCGACCGGCACCTCCCCCACCGGAGGAGACGTAGAACTGGCTGATGCCCCTGACCGACTCTGGAAAGGGCCGGCTTGTCTCTTGACGTATTTTCTCCAAAACAATGATTTGCAATGGAAAAAAGAGGTACGCACGACATTTGCCGATGCCAGACAGGCTGCTCAAAAGGCAGAGGTTGACGATGCCGGAGCCTATGCAATGGACCAGCTCAACCAACGGCTCGCGGAATATGACTTCCCTGTTATGCTCTCGGCCGAATGGGGTCAAATCGATCGTCTGCTCAAAATGTTGGATGATCCCAACACGCCTAAACTCCGGAAGGTGAAAATTCTTTCCGTCCTTAGCGACGTGCATGCCGAGGAGGCACTGCCGCAACTGACCAAACTTCTCGAGTCCACCGACTTGCAGCAAGAAACTATTAATGCGCTTTCAGGCGCTGGAGGACATTCCATTCCTTTGCTCATCGATTTATTCCAAACCAGCCGGCAGTCAAGCATACGAGCCGAAGCGGCAAAAGCCTTGGGGGATATTGCGGCCAAAACAGGAGACCCCCGTCCGATTCCCCCTTTAGTACGGTATGTGTCTACGCTATTACCGCAATTAAAAACTTCGGAAGATATAGATTTTCCTGTTCTTACTGAAGTGGTCTGGGCAATTGGCAAACAACGATGGGAGGGTTCCCTAAAACCCATGAGAGAGCTTCAGCAAAAGATTTGGGTGATTTTTGACAATTCGGAAAAAATGGCCGAACTGCGGGAGGCTACGAGTTGGACCTATAAACAAATAGACTTGGATGGCCATCTCAGTTAATACCTCACAATATTATATGGTGGGAGATCAGGCATGAGGACATGGGCGGCATGTGGATTCATCTCCATAGTATTGCTCGTTGGGCTTTTCGGTTCAGAGGGTTTTGCCCGACGGACGTATCTCGACCAAGAACAAAAGGCGCAACTCGAGGCCATTCAAACGATTATGATTCACGTCCTGGCGTTGACGGAACGGGGCAAAGTCGATGGAACAGTCATTGAAAATGTGGTGAAGCAACGTTTAGAAGAATTGGGCTATACCGTGGTAAGCAATCGCGATGCTCCATTCGATGTAAGGGTAAACGTCAAATGCGAAGAAGTAAAAAAATGGTCGGGAACCACTCGCGGGGGCGGTGATGCGGACCATTCCGGCGCCCCATCCCGTCTCTGGAAAGGCCCGGCCTGTCTCTTTTCCTATCAATTAGATGGACGAGACTTAGGGTGGTACAAAGAAGCACGAACCAGCTTTGAGGATCCGGGCGAAGCCGCTAAGGTCGCTCACGCTCCAAAATCCGGTCTTTATGCGATTCAACAATTAGCCGAACGGATTCAAGAATTTGATTTTCCTGTTATGCTCGCTGCGGAATGGGGGCATGATGCCCGCCTGTTCAAGCTACTCAATAACCCCCAGACGTCAAATAAACGCAAGTTAAGAATTTTATCCCTGCTGCCTCAAGTGGAATCTCACGATACCCTGCCTCTATTAAAAGAACTCATTCAGGATCCTGAACTGGCAGAAGAGGCCATCGTTGCGCTTTCCAGCACGGGGAGCGAAGGCATTCCCCTCTTAACGGATATTTTTCAAACCCAGAAAGACTCGAAGATTCGAGCGGCCGCAGCTAAAGGATTAGGTGAAATTGGTGCCCATACCGGAGACCCTTCAGTCACCCCGCCAATGCTTGGTTATGTGGTTGAAAACCTCCCCCACCTTAAATCATCTTCGGACATCGATTTCCCGGTTCTGACAGAGGTCGTGTGGAGCTTGGGCAAACTGCGAAATGAAAAGTCTATCGGGCCGATTAATGAGCTACAAAGCAAAATCTGGGTGATTTTTGACAATTCGAAAGAAATGGCTGAGTTACGCGAGGCCACGAGCTGGACCTATAAACAAATCGATATGGATTGGCAGGTTCAGTAGACAGAGCTATTTTGAATCTCAGCCAACCTCCCCCATCAACCAGATTCATCTTGACGGCCATCAGCTGACGTCATGAGATTGGTCCCCACCCAACTTACCTGCATTGGTCTTTTCTTTATGGTCCTTATGGTTGGCTATGCGGAAAGAGGGGCCACACAAATGACCGGAGAGCTCGGGGAAATGGACCGCCTTGAGCAACGTGCCGAAGACGCGATTGCGAATGGAGACCCTGAGGGGGCCGCACTCTCCGTTGGGAAGGCCGCTCTCATGGCAAAAATTCTCGCTCAAAAGGAAGAGCACCAACAGACTCGGTCTCTGTTCCAAGCAGCAGAAACCCTCTTTAGAGGCCAAGAACAGGGCTTTCGTGCTTTCGCACTCTTTGAACGAGCGGGAGGACAGCCTCCGGCCTCCAAGGGTGTATGCCAATACCTCGCACAGGCTGATGAAAAGGTGAAAGAAGCGCAGGAGGAGCTCAGGGCCTTGCCCGATTTCACAATTGAATCGTTGAGGAACCGCCGGTCCCGGCACATCGGAAAGACCCAAGAATGGGAAAGACTTCTCCAGGGCCTGGAACAAGATTTGTCGTGTTAGCCTTTTCTCAATTTATCTGACTCACCAAATCTACTCCCATCCTCACAAAGAAAAAAGAGCCGTCTTTAAAGGGACCAATAAGACCGTGTGTTAGTGAGAACAGGCGTTGGGAACTCTCTGACTCAGTGACGGATCCGGTTCGACACTGAACACGGATCGAGTGAGCAGACGGGCGATTTCTTTGGAGATGACTTCCTGCATGACTTTGCTGGCACGAATCCGTGCTTCCTTTTCGGTCACATGCCCTTCCCGCCCCGTCTCCGAAATCACCCCGATAAGTCGATGAGAAGGATTTTCATAGATATCGATATCGCCACACCATCGCACATATTTGAACAAGGGATCCGGTAAATTCACGGTCCAAAATTGTCCTTGCCCAACAATAGCCAGATCCGCAATCTCCGAGGACTTTGAATCGGCGGGACGGCCTAATAAGCCTTCCTGCTTAAGCCCCTCCAAGATCGCCCGTTCAATGTCCTCATGGAATTCTCCCTCAATTGCTACCGAAATAACCAAATTTTGGGCAACAAAATCCATGAATTCACGTTGGACCTGTGGGATACGATAAGACGGTGGCAGACTGTCTCCACTGGTACGGATCACCCGGAGATCTGTATTGAGGGCATCCCGATCAGCTAATAAAATCATGGCCTCTTTGTAGCCTCGGATGCGTTGAATTTTCTGAGGATGCGTTCGGCCTTGATGCATCATATTCTCAATCTTCGTATCCCATTCCTGTAAACGTTCCAGAATGGCTTTCTCAGCTTGTTGCCGGTCGAGGCCCGCCAAAGCCCAAAAATGTCTGGTAGACGGCTGATACCAGAGGTCCAATATCTGCACATTTTCCAGGGCTTTGCTGGTCGTCACCTGTGTCCGTTGGTCGAGTTGTAACTCCCGTCGAGTTTGACTCCCCCCCCCGGACTCTTGAATGGAATACGTTTCATGGTCCATCGATTTGGTGTTCACCTGCGCAGAAAATACTCTGGCAACGGCGGCATACGCCCTTTTTTCAGCTTGCTCACGGGATTCGGCTTCTCCAATACCGGTCAGATATCGTTCAGCGGGGTATGATTGGTGAGGCGACATGATCCATTCAGGCGGAGTCTCCCTGCCAAACCAGGCACAGCCTCCGGCTAGGATGCATACTCCACTCCATATCACTATTCTCAGGATATTCATGATTGCTTATTGGAAACTCTGGTGAATGACAAGCGTGGTTTCGCCTTTCATAAGTTGAAGCCGATGATGTTGAGACTCTCCAGCCTTCCGTCCCCGGTAATCCATGGACTGGATAGCCACGGAATAGTCACCCGGTTCAACCCAGAGTCGTGTCAACTGAAGCTCGCCTGGAAGAGTTCGCCACGATCGAATATCGGCTTCTTCTGTGGCCAGGGCAAAAATTCTGGCAATCGACCCCACTAACAAGCCGACCCAATCCTGATTGTTCCGGCCAGCGGCCGCTCTGGCCCCAATGGTGATGCCTTCAGCCGCCGCCATTTTCATGGCGGATCGGGCAACTGCCCGGAGCACGAGTCCATTATAATCATCGGACAGGTTTTTTTCGGCTACGGCGGCAATATCATATACGCGCTCCGATTGGGTTTTAAAACTGGCAGTCTGATTTGTGCCTTCGATCACATCATGGGCTAACGAGGGTTTTTTCACCGTCAACCGGGGCAAGACAATTCGCGCGATTTGTCCGTGAATGCCATACAACAGAGACTCCCCGCCTCTGGTGTCCCGAGTACTCCGGCCAAACCAGGGCTTGGTAAGGGCCACCAGGTACAAGGCGTCTAGACTCACAGGAACATCAATAATGACATCTTCTTTCTTAGGTCCCTGGCCATGGTAACTGATCACAATGAGTTGGGCCTGGGAGTAGAGGCCATCTGAGACTGAAGCAATACTGACTTCCGGATATTTCTCCCGATATTGTTGGACTTCATCAGACAAGCCCAATCGTTCGGCCGTTCGAATCAGGTCAGCTTTCAGAATATCCGGAAAAACAACATGGGACCACGCCCGACTGTCCTCATAAACTTGTTCAGCCTTTCGATATCCGACATAGGCATTATTGAGATCGCCGGTAATGTCATAGAGCAGCCCGACCAAATACCGAGCAAACGGATCTTCTTGGTAGGTCTCCTTTCCCTCTTCCTTGTCATGAAGCACATTGAGACGGTGATCAATCCTCCGTCCCTCCACCAACGCCTCATTCCACTGTTGGAGGGCCGCATAGTTCAGCGCCTTCACCACGTTAATCATGACATGTTCATAAGGAGCCCCTTCAAAGGGCCGTTGAGCCTCATTCACGAGCAGGGCCGAGGCCTCGTCTCGCAGATGCCTGGTATATAAGTCTTCAACCAGAGTATACGCCTCTTCCAGGACTTTATTGCTTTCAACATACTGTTCGGCCAAATGGAGCACCATGCCCTGATCCAGTAAATAGAGCAAGTGATTTTTGTCTCCATAGTCTGCCTCTGCCGATTGAATAATCGTAACAGCCTGGGCTGAATTCCCTGCCACCAGACTACGCTCTACCTTGGCATAGTGGGACATAGGGCCACTACACCCGACAAACAAGATAGCTCCGAGGGCAAGCAAGAGGATTCTCGGTTCAACTCTCATGGGGAAGAGGGCACGTTGGCCAAGGTGGGCTAGTGAAACACAAGACCCCTGACAATTAAAGCCAAGGGGAGAGAAGGACCGAACAACCAACCGCACGTCACGGAAGGGGATTGGATGACCCTACGTTAAAAGAGGAGCCGTTTCCGCTCGACGACTTTTTTGATTTTTTTCTGTCCGTACCAGGATTTCACATTCGTCTCAACATTGATGAGATCTAAATCAACCTGATAATAAATTCCTTTGACCCCATCAGATTCATCCACGATAGTACTAATCGTGCCCTTCATCATAAAATCAGCCCCCAGTTCCTGCCCGGGGCGTTTCTGGGTATCTTCCCTGGCATGAACCGCTTGCTCTTGTCGTTCCTGACGAATTTCATCGCGATCCCGTTGACTTGCCACAAATAGCACTCGTTGGGAATTAGTCATTTCCCGTTCCAAGTCCGTCACAAAGGTGCCCACATCAATATGCTCATGGCTTTTATTGAGGATCGTCCCGACAATCACCGTCGGGACTCGATTGTGTTGATTCGTAAAGTTTTCCAACCAGGGCCTGCTCACCATTTCCTTCATCATGGCTTCGGCCACTAACTTTGAGTCCGTATCATTCCACCGACCACTAAAATCGGTGACGACCCCGGGGTCTACTCTGGTCACCTTTCTTTCTTTTCCACATCCGCCCAATAAGAGAAGGCAGAGGCAGGAGACAACAACCGCGCAGGATTTGATCAATCGAGTGATGGGGAGCAAGATGATTCCTTTGTGATGATGAACCAAGAAGGCCAAAAGCCGCCAATTATCTGTGTCAAAGCCCTCCCGGGCGCTTGGCTTCTTCCTGCTCCAGTTTTTTAAAGGCTTTTTCAGCGTTTTTGCGGACAAAATCCCGAACCTCTTCGTCCAGTTCCTGCGCTTGTTGCAGCGCTTCCTTCATCTCCGCAAAAGACAGCTTGGTCAACACATAATATGTGGAAGTCTCGTCGTCCTTGTAACGGTCAATGGGACGAACTCCATTTAGGGTCACAGCCGAAAAGGTCTTGACCGCCCGTTCTACGTTTTGCTCTTCCGTTGATTTGGTGAAATTCCCCGCAGAGGTTGAAGCGGCATAGTCCTGCATCAAATAGGCGGTATAGGTACGAAAAGTTTTTGCCAACTCGGCGCGCGCGCGATTTTCAGCAGTTTCCCAAGCGAGCGGTTCATTTTTCACTCCGACGACAGCCCCGACACCATAAATAGACTTGGAATCATCGGCATTCATCACACCCGATCCTTCCTGGACCCACTTGGGAGGACCTCCACATGCCACAAGCATGAAAGCGAGAAGAGCACACCCTCCGATGCGAAGAACAATTCGACGCATATCATGGCCTTGTTCATTCATTAGGGTACCCTAACCTTTTTTAAGAAAATTTTTATCAGAGTTTCCTGTCAGACGGGCTAAGAAAATGCTAGCATTGGACCTACAACCTGTCAAGAAAATTGAACTTTTTACCATCTCACCCTGCCTCACATCGAATTTCATTCATCATTATTCGAGACATGCAGGAAACCAAGGAGGATGTATTGTGGCTGATGTAACAATTGAGGATGGCATTATCCGGGTGAAAGAACTCGACATTCAGGATGGAAAAGCCGCCAAGGCCTTGGCGGAATATCCAGAAGCCAAATGGGCGGAAATCACCAGACGTGCGGTAAAGATTGGCCTGGGCTTTTTAAAAGGAGGGGCAGAGCCTTGACCTTGTCCTCCATCCTTTTAATAGCCTAGGTGCTTTTTTAGCTCATGATGAATGTCTCAATCGGCCAACACCCCGTGCCCGGGATGTTAACCCAACCCGGGTTAAAGGTTTGAGGACGAAGAATCAATTCCGGCCTGCTTGGCATGACCGATAAACCTGTTTAATTGATCATCTCCAAGGAAAATGGGTATCTCAACCAGGACGGGATACTCGTTTTGAATCAATTCCTGAAAGTGAGCCTGGTAATGAGATGGGACACCTAAAATGGTCCCGAAGGCCTGGACATATTCCCCGTGCCCTTGGGCGATTTCTTCAAGGAGGACGTCATGGTTGGTCACCACAAAAGCTCGGGCATGTTCGCCATGTTTGACAAGCCCATCTTCCGTCCACCAGGCTTTGCCGGAGGTGGAGGACAAAAAATTGGTGGCGGTATCCGAAGTGGTATCGAGTGTGGCCTTGAAGGTACAACCGGAAGAAATCCCCAACAGAAAAACTCCTAATGCCGCAAGACCTTGAAACGTTTTAACGCTTTGTATCATGATAGTTCTCCTTGAATGAGTTCATGAGCATGACAGAGACGTCATGAGACTTTACAATTGGAGTTTTGTCAAATCGAGTGTATCAAAACTTTGACATTTTTCATCATGAAACACAACTCTTGTCTGGTGTGATCTCTAAGCAGGCACAGTACAAACGGGATTAAAAAAAAACACTATGCTTACACCTGAGGATCATCTTGAGTTAATACGCCGCGGGATTTCCACGTTCCAGGTGGAATCACAACTTCAGCGGTTGCGTCATGGAGTCCCTCCGATCACCATCATTCGTCCATGCCAGTTGAACGATGGTATTGTCCAACTCCGGCCGGAACACTTCTCCCAATACCAACAACAATTTGAAGCGGCCCGTCAGGCGGACCGAGTCAGTAAATTTATTCCTGCATCCGGAGCCGCCACCCGGATGTTCAATGACCTCCTCAAATATTTGTCCCAGGAGGCCTCACCCGAATCCCCTTCAAATCAGACACCCACTCTTCCCCACGCTGTCGATCAGGCTTGGACGCGCTTACAGGATTTCCCGTTTATTCCTGATTTAGAACAGTATCTCCATGGGCAGGGACAACCCCCTCCAACGGATCAGCATACACATGATATCAATACGATTCTTCAAGCGGTCCTGAAGACACCAGGCCTTGGCTATGCCGAATTGCCTAAGGCCCTCCTCTCCTTCCATCGCTATCCGGAAGGTCCCCGAACTGCACTCGAAGAACATATTTACGAAGCCATCAGATATCATCCCAATCAACTAAATTCAATAAAGATTCATTTGACCGTTTCTCCGCAATATGAACAGGCCATTAAAACCCATTTGCATACCATTCAACAGAGGTTGGGAAAACAGGGGTGGAAACTTGATTGCACGGTCTCCTTCCAAAAACCGTCGACCGACACCGTCGCTCTGGGCTCTGATAACCAGCCATTTCGTGGCGAAGATGGCACTCTGGTTTTTCGACCGGGAGGGCATGGTGCGCTATTGGAAAATTTAAATGACCACCAGGGAGACATCGTTTTCATTTCCAATATCGACAACGTCGTCCCCGATCATTTGAAAGATCCGATTGTCACATGGAGAAAGGCATTGGCAGGCTACCTGGTTGAGCTACAACAACAGGTGTTTCACCATATAGCCCAACTCAGCTCGCTCCCCGCAGATGCGAAAAGCGTCCATCAGGCGGAAGCCTGTATCCTGCAAGAACTCCTTCTTCCACTTCCCCAGTCGTATCGAGAATTGGCGCTTCCCGATCAAGCTACATTATTAAAGCAGTATCTAGATCGGCCCATCCGTGTCTGTGGTGTTGTTCCCAATACCGGCGATCCGGGCGGAGGGCCATTTTGGGTTGCGCATCCCGAGGACGCCCCGTCCAGGCAAATCGTCGAGCAATCCCAAGTCAATCCCGATTCTGAAGCCCAACAAAAACTCTTTGCCTCCGGAACACATTTCAATCCGGTTGATCTGGTCTGCGGAGTTCGTGATTTTCAAGGTAATCCTTTTAACCTCCTGGAGTACGTCGATCCCGGAACCGGCTTCATCGGCATGAAATCCTACCAGGGTCGTCCCCTCAAAGCCCTGGAATGGCCAGGCTTGTGGAATGGAGGAATGGCCCATTGGATTACCATCTTCGTAGAAATTCCCCGCGCCAATTTTAATCCCGTCAAAACCTTCCTTGATTGGCTTCACCCCGCCCATCAACCTCAGACAAACCAGCCGTAACTCTGCTCCCGATAGGGTACCCGTCTGTTTTGTTTTTCTTGGTTCCTGTTCAATCCTTAACTGCACCTCCCCGGCAGGGGTGGCCGGTTAAGATGAAGCAGGTTCAGACCGAAACCTAGTGGAAGTCATTGCGCCTTTACCGGACTCACTCATCCCAAACCTGGAAAAATTTTCATGAACGAACAGGAATTTTTCTCCCCTTGGCAAAATTTTGGATTCCCCTGCAAATCCCATCCGTGGCACGGTGTCGAAATAGGAGAAGAGGCACCACTCACCGTCACGGTCTATGTCGAAATTGTGCCCACGGACACGGTCAAATATGAATTGGATAAAAAGTCCGGCCATTTACGAGTGGACCGGCCCCAGCGCTATTCCAATGTGTGCCCCACGCTGTATGGACTAATTCCTCAAACTTACTGCGGGCAATCTGTCGCAGCACTCAGTGCCGAATGTACCAATCGGCCTGGCCTCGTCGGTGATCTGGATCCATTAGACATTTGCGTTCTGACTGAGAAAAGCATTATCCATGGAGATGTTTTGCTCCAAGCCATTCCGATTGGTGGCTTGCGTATGATCGATGGGGATGAAGCCGATGATAAAATTGTGGCCGTCCTCAAGGGTGATGCGCTCCATGAACAATGGACAGATATCAAAGCCTGTCCGGTCCACTTTGTGGAACGGCTCATGCATTACTTCCTGACTTACAAAGATGCTCCCGGCTCCCAAAAAAAGAATTGCGAAATTACACATGTGTATGGCCGCGAAGAAGCCCATGAGGTCATTCGCCGGAGTCAACAGGATTACGCTGCGAAATATGGACATCTCCAAGCCCAACTCGCCAAACCCCGCCATGCACTTAATTAAAAAAATCCATCTGAACTCCTCTCATCCATCTCAATGCCATTTTAAATAAAAGTCCCAACCGCCCTGCGGTCAGAGACGATTCTCCTATTCATAGCCTCCAAACCCTTTTCAATGCTCACCACTTTTTCACGGTCTTTAATCCCTGCCCTCTTGAAGCAACGAGCCAAGGACAGCATAATGGGCTTATCAGCATTCTCGCTGAGAAAACAGGTCCTTGATGGTGTCCCAAGTGCGTAACTAAGGAGGAACAAACCTGATGAGTGAAAATATTGAAACACTGCAACGATCAACCCGGGTTATTCCTCCCTCACCCGACGTCACCGCTAACGCCCATATTCAAGATTATGAAAGCGCCTACAAGCAGTCCATTGCGAATCCTGAAAAATTCTGGGACGGCATTGCCAAGGAACTCCACTGGTTTTCCCCCTGGAATAAAGTCCTGGAGTGGAACTATCCCTGGGCCAAATGGTTCGTGGGAGGTACCTGCAATATTGCCTATAACTGTCTCGATCGCCATGTCCAAACCTGGCGAAAAAACAAAGTGGCCGTCATCTGGGTCGGAGAAGAAGGCCAGGAACGAATTCTGACTTATGGCGAGTTATACCGGCAGGTCAACAAGTGCGCCAATGCCCTCAAAAGCCTGGGCCTCAACAAGGGCGACCGGGTGACCATCTATCTTCCGAAAATCCCCGAGCAAATTGTGGCCATGCTGGCCTGCGCTCGCATCGGAGTGATCCATACGGTGGTGTATTCGGGTTTTAGTGCCACAGCATTAGCGGCTCGCATAGAGGCATGCGAAGCGCGGGTGGTCATCACCGCGGATGTGGGGTATGACCGCAGTCGGAAAATTCCCCTCAAACCGGTCGTCGATGAAGCCGTTGCCAAATGCCCGACCGTGGAAAAAGTCATCGTGGTTCAGCGGGAACAATCAGCCTCCCCTCTACAAGCCCCGAAAGAATTGGATTGGGAAGCCTGGCTCAAAGACCAATCTCCAAAATGTGATGCCGAACAGCTTGATTCCGAAACTCCGCTCTACATTCTCTATACCTCAGGAACCACGGGGAAACCTAAAGGGGTCGTTCACGCTCATGGCGGCTATATGGTGGGCACTTACATCACGACCAAATATGTCTTCGACCTTAAAGACGAAGATGTCTATTTTTGTGTGGCGGATCCGGGGTGGGTCACCGGCCATAGTTATATCGTCTATGGACCGCTCTTAAACGGAGCCACGATTTTAACGGCAGAAGGCAAACCCGATTATCCCAATCCCGGGCGCTGGTGGGATCTCATTGAACGCTATGGCGTCTCGATTTTCTATACCACTCCAACGGCCATTCGGCTGCTCATGAAATTTGGAGAAGACTGGCCGAAAAAATACGACCTCTCCTCCCTCAAGATTTTAGGGTCGGTGGGTGAACCGATCAATCCGGAAGCTTGGGAATGGTTCCATCGGGTGACCGGTGGAACCAAACCCATCATGGATACCTGGTGGCAGACGGAAACCGGCATGATCATGGTCACACCCCTCCCCTGCGTTCCGCTCAAACCAGGCTCTGCCACCCGTGGGTTTCTAGGCATCGAAGCGGATGTCATGGACCGCAAAGGCAACACGGTGGAGCATGGGGGTGGTTTTGCCGTCATTAAAAAACCCTGGCCATCGATGATGCGTACCATCTATAACGAGCCGGACCGCTATCTCCTGTATTGGAATACCATCCCCGGTGTCTACACCGCCGGCGACGTCTGCCATAAAGATGAAGATGGCTACCTGTGGTTTATGGGCCGGGCGGATGATGTCGTGAAAGTCGCCGGGAACCGGATCGGTACCGCAGAAGTCGAAAGCGCCCTCGTCAGCCATGAAGCGGTGGTGGAAGCCGCCGTTATCGGCAAACCGCATCCGACCGCCGGAGAACAAATCAAAGCCTTTGTCATCCTTAAGCAAGGGCAGCAGGAAACGCCCGATCTCATCAAAAGCTTGCAGGATCATGTTTTAGGGGAATTAGGCAAGATCGCCGTCCCCCGGGAAATTGAAATTGTCCCGTCGCTTCCCAAAACCCGTTCCGGGAAAATCATGCGCCGCGTCCTAAAGGCCAAGGAGCTCGGACAGGATCCCGGAGACATCTCAACACTCGAGGAGTAAATTCTGATTACGGATTGCGTATTCTTAGATTAAATCCTTTTACCTGAGCCCGCTGAAGCTCACAAAAAAATTGAACCTACGGTCAGGAGAGAATAATGTCCGATTTTTGGGAGGGAACGAAATGTTAAATCAGGAGGCTGGAGCCTGTCGTGTAAATCAGCATCAGCCCAAGGACAATCGTGAGCGCGGCGATGGAGACCTGCAGCCCGTTGTGAAGCCAACTTATGGTGAACATGAATATGAATGCGACCTGGTATGATTTTCCGTAACCCATCGCTTCCCAGCCCTGCCAGCATCACCCCCACGGCCAATTACAGCCAGTTGGCGAGTCGTTCCGGAACCGTAGCTTCCAGGAGGAATACCATCGAGCCAAACAACAGAAGAGTGATTGTATGCCCTAGCCCCAGGTCAATCCCTGCTTAAGCGTGTTCGCCACCGAATAGTTTTTGGTCGGGAGTGTGGAGACCGCCGCCGCGTGATCGGCCTCGATCGCATGTCCCATTCCCACCAGAAACCCGAGCCCCAATACACTGACCATTAGCGAACACCTGCCGGTTTGAAGCGTTGATCTGTGCAGTCACCCAGTCATACCAGTGATGAAGACCCTTGCCAGTCGTGGCCGAAACCTGAAACACCTGAAGATTAGGATTCACCTTATGAGCAAATTCCAGGCATGTTGCGACATCAAAGGTGAGATGAGGCAAAAGGTCGATTTTATTCAGGATCATGACGCTGGCATGTTGAAACATGTGCGGATACTTTAACGGCTTGTCTTCCCCTTCTGTGACGGAAAGAACCACGACTTTTGCCTGTTCCCCTAAATCAAATAATGCAGGACAGACCAGATTGCCGACATTTTCAATCAATACGAGTGAATTGGATGGAGGCTGCAGCGATTCCAGGCCTCGTGCCAACATGTCGGCTTCTAAATGGCACCCGGCTCCGGTATTAATTTGTATGACCGGGCACCCCGCTTTTCGTATGCGCTCGGCATCAAATTGGGTTTCCTGGTCCCCCTCGATCACCGAAATGGGCATGGCATCTTTCAAATCATGAATCGTGCGTTCGAGTAGGGTCGTTTTACCTGAGCCCGGCGAACTCACGAGATTGAGGGCCACAATATTTCTGCCGAGAAACCATCCACGATTTCGTTCAGCCAGGCGATCATTTTTCGCTAAAATGGCTTGTTCCAGGTGAACCGTGGTTTCGTGTTCCTGTTGATGGTCATGGTGAGTATCAAGCTCATGCTCGTGATGGTGGTGCCCATGATCATGGGCATTATGGGAATGAGAGTGATCGGAATGAGAATGGATGGTTTTATCGGTATGCCCGGCTTGCAAGTTTGTCACTCTTGGATTGGCTGAATCAGAGCATCCGCAGGTCGTACACATCAGGCTGTCACCATGTGTTTCACAAGCAGTTCCTCTCCCGTGAGCCGCGTGATGTCGACAGAACCACACGGACATCGGTCATAGAGTTGCTCGAGTTCAAAATGCGTTCCACAGGTTCGGCATTCAGCTGTTCCCGGAATTTCAAGGATCTCCAAATCAGCGCCTTCCACCACGGTTCCTTGACTGACAATGTCGAAACAAAACCGGATGGCTTCGGGCAATACCGCACTGAGTTTACCGATGGCGATCGTCACGCGCCTCACCGGTTCTCCACCGGCCTTTTTTGTGACAATGGACACAATATTTCGAGTGATCCCTAATTCGTGCATGCGAACCGGTCCAGAACAGTGGATTTTCCACTGGCGGTCAGGTCAAAAGGAGCCGTGAAGGGTTCATCCCACAGCCGCTCCGTGAGATCGGCTTTTAGTTTTTCGAGATTGAGAGAGTCTGAAGGCGTTTCCCGGTCCGATCCCACCCGCTCCAGGAGTTCGAAAAATTGTGCAGGGACAAATCCCTTTTTGAGTTCCACGTCAACCGTTCGATCGTGATGGGTGACCCACCAACGGAATTGCATTGGCTGATTGCATACAGCAGGTTGGTGAGGATCGAGTAATTGAAACCGCTTTCGACTCACACACCGTGTCACAAACTCGATGGCATCACGGACACCAGGACCCGGATGGGCGCTGACAACGAATAAACCCTTTCGATCCCATAATTGCTCATGAGACAGAGCCCAACCCGCCGCTTGCATGGCGCGATACCCGACGCTGGCTCCCCACACTGCATCGCCCTGATGAAACGCAAGAAGCCCCGCATAGGTCAACCGTTGGAGTTTCCCGTCTTCAAGGATTTCCAGTATTTCAGAAGTCAATAATTTCATGACTATTCTTTTCTAGCAGATTCGCGGCAATTGATCCCCCACCAGCGTATCCACGATTCGTGTACCTCCGAAGGTAGTGGCAAGCATTACGATTCCCGCCGGTGAGGCGTTGACACTCCCGATGATGGCACTGTGTTTGCCTAGGGGATGGTCCCGCATGGCCTCAATAAGTTCGTGAGCGTTTTCATATGGGACCGCTGCCACAATTTTTCCCTCATTGGCCAGGTACAGGGGATCAAGGCCGAGAATTTCACAGGCTCCTCGAACGGTTTCTCGAATAGGCACATGGGCTTCGTTGATCTGAATCGACACCTTCGAGGCCGAGGCGAATTCATTGAGGACGGTGGCCAATCCGCCGCGCGTGGCATCCCGCAAACAATGAATATTGGAGCAGACATCCAGCATATGGGACACCAGATCGTGGACTGGCTGGGTGTCGCTTTGAACATCGGCTTCCAGGGCCAATTCGTTTCGAGCCAGAAGAATGGCCACGCCGTGGTCACCGATAAAACCGTTCGTAATGATGGCATCCCCGGCCTGAGCCCTAGTTGCGGCCATGGCAACCCCTTCTCGAATTACGCCGATTCCTGCGGTGTTAATGAAGAGCTTGTCCGCGGAACCTTTTTCAACGACTTTGGTATCTCCCGTAACAATAGAGACCTCTGCCCGATCAGCCGCCTGTTTCATAGCCGAGGCAATGAGGGCGAGCGTGTCCAAGGGAAAACCCTCTTCAATCACCAACCCGCATGACAAAAATAGCGGGCGTGCTCCGCTGACCGCCAGGTCATTAACCGTCCCGTTCACGGCCAATTCGCCAATGTTGCCTCCCGGAAAAAACAACGGATCCACGACATAGCTATCCGTCGTAAATGCCAGCCGGTCACCATGTTGGAGCAATTGTCCCAACGGAATCGTGGCCTGATCTTCTAAGTTATCGAGGATGGGATTATTAAAGGTTGGGACCAACAGATTCTGAATGAGATCTCGCATGGCTTTGCCGCCACTTCCATGAGCCAGGGTAATCCGTTCATCGTTAGTAGTTCGGTTCAGCATGGGCTTGGTCTTGACGAAATCCGGTTGAGGAGAAGTAAGCGATTCAGGATTTATCATATTCAACCGGTTCTTTACATTCTTATTATGGCTTACACTGGGCTTCTTGCCGGATGCAGATCTTCTTCGGGAATCCAGCCGTAGTTGTAGTAGGCGGCACAGGCGCCTTCCGTGGAAACCATCAACGCTCCCAAGGGATTTTGAGGAGTGCAGGCCGTGCCAAATACCTTACATTGACTCGGCTTAATCACCCCCTTCAACACTTCCCCGCATTGGCAGGACGTGGGATCGGCAATTTTCAGATTGGGAAGAGGAAATTTTCGTTCAGCGTCAAACGCAGAAAATTCCTCACGGACTCGGACCCCGGAGTGATCGATAGACCCCAACCCCCGCCATTCAAAAAACTCCCGCAGTTCAAACACTTCTTGAATAGCCTCTAACGATTGCGTGTTCCCATCAGGAGGAACAATCCGTGTATATTGATTCTCGACTTCACAGCGTCCCTCCGCCAATTGTTTCAGAACCATCCACACGGATTGTAAAATGTCCAGTGGTTCAAACCCGGCGATGGTGATGGGCTTTCGATAATATTCAGCGATAAATGAGTAGGGCTTGGTTCCGATCACCATACTCACATGGCCCGGGCCCAAAAAGCCGTCAAGCTGAAGATCAGGAGAATCCAGGATGGCCTTGATCGTGGGAATGATTGTGATGTGGTTACAAAAAATCGAGAAATTTTTGATTCCTTCTTGCTTGGCCTGGAGTATGGTCAACGCCGTACTGGGCATGGTGGTCTCAAACCCAAGCCCGAAAAAGACCACTTCTCTGTCAGGATTCACTCGCGCAAGATTCAGGGCATCCAATGGTGAATAGACCATGCGCACATCGGCTCCCTCGGCTTTGGCCTGTAGGAGATTTTTTTTGGAGCCGGTCACCCGCATGGCATCCCCGAATGTGGTCATGATCACCTCGTCCCGTTCAGCCAGAGCAATACCGTCATCCACGCGGCCTCGTGGCAGGACGCAAACCGGACAACCCGGTCCGTGAATGAATTCGACTTCCTTCGGGAGCATTTTATTGAGGCCATAGCGAAAAATCGTGTGAGTATGCCCGCCGCAGACCTCCATGATCCCAATGGGCCGATCGCGGCAGATGGGTCTCCGTTTCACCAGTCTCTCAATTTCCTGGAGAAGGATCCGGGCTTTTTGGGGATCCCGAAATTCATCGACGAATTTCATGGGGTGTCCTTTTTCGCGGCCGACACGCCCCGATGAGCAGCCAGGAGGGTGTGCACGAGATCCCAAAGAATGTGATAGATCAGGACGTGACATTCCTGGATCCGGTGAATACTCTCAGTAGGCACAACCAGGCAATGATCAATGGCAGAAGAGGTTGCCATGGCTCCCCCAAGTCCCCCGGTGAGGCCAATGGTGGTCACCCCCATCTCCTTAGCTTTCCTAAAGGTCCGCATAATATTTTCGGAATTGCCGCTCGTGGACACGCCGATCACCCCGTCCCCGGCCTTTCCCTGTGCGATCAGCTGGCGCACAAAAATGTGATCAAACCCCACATCATTTCCTACAGCGGTCATCATGGCCTGATCCGCCGCAAGATTGACGGCAGGAAGCGCAGGGCGCCCGGTGGTCACGGGATGTAAAAATTCGACGGCAATATGGGCGGCATCACAGCTCGATCCGCCGTTGCCCATCGTAAACAGCCGTCCCTCATGTTGATAAATGTCCGCTACGGCCATGGCAGCGGCCACAACTTTTTCGGCCTGTGCGTCAAAAAATGTTTGGATGACCTGGGTGCTATCTTGCGATTTCATTCGCACCGATTCAAGCAATCCGGATGTTACGGGTGCCGAATCTTTCGGGGACGGCTGCAGGAAGGGATAGAGGGAGGCTAATGTTTTTTGATTAGACATGCGGCCATCCTTTAGGAGGTATTCGACTGACGCATCGCCTGGATTTCTGTTTGCACTTCTCCCATTTCAGTCAGCAACTCTATTGTCCGCTTAGCTTCCTTTTCGTCAATCCGACTCATGGCAAACCCCACGTGAATCAGCACCCAATCCCCGACACAGGATGCAGGAGAATGCTCCTCATCGACAATGCAGGCGATATTCACTTCCCGTCGAACACCACCCACATTCACGATTGCGAGCTTATGCTCCTCATTGCTGATTTCTACAATTTGCCCAGGGATGCCTAAACACATGTGGATCGAACCTCCTTGGTCCTTTTCAAGGAACGAGCTGCGGCAATCGCGGCTTGTCCAAGGGCAATGCCACCATCGTTCATTGGAACCTGTTTGTGGGAAAGGACGGTGAATCCTTCTGCCGTCAACTTGGCCTTCACAAGTTCAAACAACACCTGATTTTGAAACACGCCACCTGAAAGGACCACCGTTTGATGCCGGTCATGACCGTCAGGAGATTGTGAGCACTGTGTGACCATGTGACAAATCACCTTGGCAAGCCCCTTATGAAACCGTGCGGCCATGACCGGAACCGGTGTGTGGAGAATAAGGTCGCCAAAAAGCGCCTGCCACATTCCTAACGGTTCGACATAGGGTAATCCAGAGTGCTTCAGGCGC